>CALXFH010000020.1 GCA_944387555.1 uncultured Clostridia bacterium
TTCATTTGAATATTTAGACATAAAATGAACCCTCCTTATTAAACTAATTTTGTCTAATAATTTGGGTTCACTTCAAAAATCATTTATCTTCTTTTCCTAATTATTATGATAATTTTCTATATTTTATATAACAATATGTTGCAATTCCAATTAATGCTATTATTGCAATTATAATTACATTTCTTGTTCCTGTATATGGTAATTTATTATTTGCAGTACTACTGCTTTGAGAGTTTTGCATACTTCCACTTGTTCCTCTGTTTCCACTATTACTATTGCCATTATCTATGCTTCCGCTTGGTGTATTGCTTCCATTTTGATTATTATTGTTATTATTACTATTATTATTTGTATTAGTACTATCTATACCTGTATTAGTATTATTTCCACCTACATTGTTACTAGTATTTGTATTGTTTCCTGCATTATTATTGGTATTTCCTGTATTTGTGTTAGTATTAGTGTTTCCAGTATTTGTATTACCAGATGTATTTGTATCATTAGTTTCATTTTTATCTTCTTCAATCTTAATTGTAAAACTTACCTCTGTTTTATTTCCAGTTTTATCTATAGCTGTTAATACATAATTACCATTTTCACTAATTCTATCTCCATTTGTATAACCTTCTACAATATTACCATTTCTAGTTAATACCACACTTGCTAGATTTTCATCAGATATAGTTGGTATTACATAATTTTTATATGTTTTTCCGTTTTCCACACCTGTAATTGTTGGTGGAGTTGTATCTCCTGGTTCTGGTTCAGGTTCTTGTTCTTCTATTTCTGTTACTTCAACTGTTTCAATAGTTTTATTTCCTGATTCATCTTCTGCATATACTGTATATGTTCCATTTTTAGTTATATTTACAAGAGAAGTAGAAGTTTTATCTCCTTTTTTCATATCTAGTTCTGTTCCATTATTCTCAAAATAAACAATATCTCTTTCTCCGCTTGCCATTTTAACTAATTTTATTTGTGACTCTGTATCCACTACATTTATTGTTACATTTACAGACTTCTTATCTTGTGAAATTTCTTTTTCAATATTAATAGTAGGTGCTGTTGTATCTGGTGTAGGCTCAGGGGTTGGTTCTTCATCTTCTATTGTAGTTACTTCAAATGTTTGGACCTTCTCATTTCCTGCTACATCTTTTACATAAGCTGTAAAAGTTTTATTTACAGTTACGTTTAGTACACCTATTGCAGAATTTCCATCTTTTATAATATTAATTTGTTGTCCACCATTTTCAAAATAGCTTATATTTTGTTCTCCTTCTGCTATTTTTAATATATCTACTCCTGATAAATTATCTGTTAAATTTAGTGTTACTACTACATTTTTATTGTCTGTATTTTCTTGTGTTATTTCTACTTCTGGTGCTGTTAAATCTATTGTAAAGCTTATTTTAGTTTCATTTCCAGCTTCATCTCTTGCTGTTAATACATAACTACCTTCTTCTGAAATAGTACTTCCATTTTGATAATTATTTACAACCGTTCCATTTTTTGTTAATGTTACACTTGATAGATTTTCATCTGTAACATTTGGAGTTACAGAATTTTTATAAATACCTTTATCTGTTACTCCATTAATTATAGGAGCTGTTGTATCTGGTTCTTCCACTTTGTCTATACTTAATATATTTATTTCTTTTACTGTACTTGCTCCTTCTTCATCTTTTGCAAATACTGTATATGTACCAATGCTATCTATTGTAAATTCAGTTTTAACAATTTGCCCAGCTTTTCCTTGGCCTATTCTTGTTCCATTATCTTCAAAATATTCTGCATCATGGCTTCCTTTTGCCCATTTTATTGTTTCTATGTTATTTGAGTCTATATCGCTTACTGTTACATCTATTTGTCTTGGATTACTTTGATTTTGTAACAATGTTATTTGTGGTGGTTGATTTTCAGTAGGTTCACTTGTAGTTATAATTGTCTTTTTTACCATATAGCCATATCCATCTTCATCTTCTATATATACATTTAAAAGACAATTTTCATTTACATTATAATTTGCTGTTACTGTTCTTCCTGGTGTTATACTTAATTCCTCGCCATTGTTTTTTAAATAGTCTAAAGTTATATTTTCTCCAATTGCAACTTTTAATTCTACAATATTACTTACTGTATCTGTTCCCGTGATTGTTAAATTACCAGGTTTTTCCTCATCTTGAGTTATTGTTATTGCCATTGGTTTTTTTCCAGATGCTATAATTCTTTCACTTGCCATTATTCTAAATCCTGCTTCATCCTCTATAAGAAATTTATATGTTCCATCTTCTTGTAGTGTATAATCTACATCTACAGTTTTTCCTTCAGTAAATTTTATATTTTCTCCTTTTGTCTGAAAATCATCAAATCCAGATATTTCTGATGCTTTTGCAACTTTTATTGATGTAATATTACAAATAGCATCTGCTACTTTTATATTAATTTTTCTATTTCCTAAATCTGTAATTTCTACACTTATTGGTGTTCCTTCTTTTGATAAATATACTTGGCTTGTCATACTTGCACCATTTTCATCTTTCGCATAAACCGCATATAATCCATCTTCTGTTGCTGTATATACTAAACTAACATTATTGCTTTTAGTAAATTCTAAATCTGTTCCTTCTGTATCAAAGTTAATTTCTTGATTTATATCATCTTTTTTAGCTATCTTTAATGTTGAAATAATACTATTTTTGCTTGTTGCTTGTATTGTTAATAAAAGTGGATTTTCTTCATCTTGAATTAATGTTAGATTAGGTGCTTCTCCTGGGTCATGTACTGTAAGCATTTTTAAATATCTATCTCCATGTGAATTTCTTACATATATAGTATAATCTCCATATCCATCAATTTCAAAAGATGTTTCCACTCTTGATGATGGTGTTATATCTAACGTATATACATCACTATTATTTTCTTCAAAATAGCTTATATTGCTTTTATCAATTAGTTTATGTACATATTTTACTTCTTCAATATTATACTGTGTATCTGTCGCTGTTATATTTACTGTATTTCCTTCCCTTTTCAATTCAACATTTAAAGTTCCTTCTGCTGCATTTGAAATTACAGGCAATAAAACCTGCATAACAAACATCATTATTATTAATATTGGTAACATTTTTATCTTTTTCATCTTAATGCCTCCTTTAACCTCAACACTTTTATTATACCACTATTAAAGTTCTATAACAACTAGTTTGTTACTATTTTCTTGTTTTATGTTAAATATAATTTATTCTATATTAAGTCTAACATCAAACTCTATATATTCATCATAATTTTTAACTGTAATTTTTCCATTATGAAGTTCAATTATTTCTTTAGTTATTGCTAACCCTAAACCAGCTCCTCCTGTTGAGCTAGTTCTTGATTGATCTCCTCTATAAAATTTATCAAATATCTTGTCTAATTTATATTCTGGTATTTTTTCTCCTTTATTTCTAAAAGAAATAAATATTTCATTTTCTTTTTCTTCTAAATTTATATATATGGTTGTATTTTCAAAACTATAACTTATTGCATTTTTAAGTAAATTTCCAAATGCTCTTGCAAGCTTATCCCCATCGCCTAAATACATAACCTTCTCTTCCGCTTCTAAGTTGCACTTCAAATGTTTTTCTTCAAGCATTGGGAAACATTCATCCGCTAATTGCTCTAATAAATAAGATAGATTAATATTTTGTTTATTTATTGGCATTGTGCTTAAATTATATCTTGTAATATCAAAAAACTCATTTGTAAGTTCTTCAACTCTTAATGCTTTATCTAAAGCTATTTTCATATATTTTTCTTGTAAATTCCTTGGTATTTCTTTTTCATCTGTTAAAAGTGTTAAATAACCTATAATAGAAGTAAGAGGTGTTTTTAAGTCATGAGCCATATACATAATTAAATCATTTTTCTTATCTTCTGCTTCTTTTGCATTCTTCTTACTTAATATATAATCATATTTTATATCATTTAACTTTTCTGAGAACTCATTTACCTCACTTGGAAGTTTTATTGTTTCATTATCTTCTTTTAATATCAAATCTAAAGATTTATATACTTCATTTATGCTATCTACGTATTTTGAAATAAATCTATATATTATTACCGCTAAAACTATTGCAATATAAATATAAACAACTATATCCCTATTATAAACAATCCAGCTATATAAATCATAATTTAATCTTTCTACTAATACTGATAAAGTATTTTCAAAAAATAAAGCAAGTATGAAATATACTATAATAGAAACAATTACTGCAACTGTTAGATTACCAAGTAAAGATACAAATAATTTTATTTTTCTTTTAGTTAATTCATTAATATTCAATTTAAATCCTCCATTAATTTTTTAGTTAATAAATAATGGCTCTATATTAAAAGCAAACCAAAATGGAAAGTATAAGAAAAACATTCCTATAAAGCTTAAAAGTATATAAACTATTGGCGCTTTTGTTCCATTTATACCATTTTTATATTTCTTAAATATTTTACTAAATATTATCCATACAAAATATCCTAATACTGTTCCCACTGTATTTGCAATTAAGTCATCTACATCAGTTGCTCTTGTTGTAATTAATTGTGACAACTCTATTAATAAAGAAAAGCAAAATCCTACTACTGTTGTTTTATATAATTTTCTATAATTTTTCCAAATAAACGGAAGTAAAAAACCTAGTGGTATGCACATAATTATATTTAAATAAAATGAAAAGCTTATTCCTGTACTAAATGGTATAAGATTAACATTTGGTTTATTTATTCTTCCTTCAGGTGCATAGATAATATCAGTTAACCCTCCTGCTCCTGTTACAGTATAAACCATCCATATATATAAAATAAAAAGTAAAATAAATATCAAATAAAATTTCTTTTCTTTCCTATCTTTAAAAATCAAATAAATTAAGCATGGTAAAAATGCACATAAAAGACTATAAATTGTAACCATAATCCATACCTCCTACTCTATTTTATATCCAACTCCCCATACAGTTTTTATAAACTTTGGCTTTTTAGTATCTTCTCCGAAGTTTTTCTCTTATTCTTCTAATATGTACCATAACTGTATTATTACTATCAAAATACTTTTCTTTCCAAACTTTTTCAAATAACTCTTCTGAACTTATTACTTTTCCCCTGTTATTTGCAAGATAAAGTAATATTTCAAATTCTAGTGGTGTTAGGTCTATTTCTTTATCATATAACAAGCATTTATGTTCTTGTTTTTCTATTGTAAGTCCATTTATTTCTATTATATCTTTTTTATCTTGTGCATCATTATATAATGTGTATCTTCTAAATTGTGACTTTACTCTTGCAACTAATTCTAATGGATTAAAAGGTTTTGTTACATAATCATCTGCTCCTAGAGTTAAGCCTTTTATTTTATCATTATCTTCTATTTTTGCAGTTAGCATTATAATTGGGAATTTTAATCCCTTATCACGTATATATTTACATATTTCAAATCCATTTTTTCCATTTATCATTATATCTAGTATTGCCATATCTAATTTTTCTTCATCAATACATTTTATTGCATCTTCTGAATTATAAAATTTATAAACATTATAGTTTTCATTTTTAAGATAAACCTCAACCAAATCTGCTATTTCTTTTTCATCATCTAATACTAATATGTTCATTCTATCCTTCCCCTCTTTTACCTAATAGATTATAACATATAAATAGTTATTTTAAATCTATTTTTATAAATCGTAAGAAAATGTTAAGAATTTTGTTAGATTTTCTTTAAGAACTTTTATTTTTTATTTGCTATAAATATTTCAGGGTAATTTATATGAATGGAAATATTAAAAGAAATAAAAAGAAAAAATTAAATTTAAAATTTGTTTTATTTATTATAATTATTATACTGTTTGGAATTTATTTATTATACACTTTAAATTATACTTTGACTACCAAAGTCTTTTTACCTTTGTCTAATTCTAAAAATGATGATTATTCTGGAATTGGACAAGAAGCGGTTAATGGTAAAGATGGTTATTTTACTACTTTTACAACTATAGATGAAAATAAAAAGACTTATAAAGAATTCAAACAAAATGGTGATAGTTCTTGGTCTCAAAACAGCTATTGGGGTGGTACTATGGAAGAAAATGGTTGTGGTATTACTGCTTTATCTATTATTGCTAGTGGTTATGGCAAAAACGTTACTCCTGAAGATTTAAGAGAAGAATTTTATCCAGTACTTGACGGAAATGATTTTGGAAATGTTTTAAAAAATTATTACGGAATAAAAAACAGTGATTTTTTATATGATACATCTTATTTTTCCAATAATTATATTTTAGAGCACTTAAAAACTAATAGACCCGTTCTTGTTTGTGTTTGGAACAAACCACATGATAACAGATGGACTACTGCTTCACATTATTTAGTTCTTCTTGCTTGTGACAATAACAATAAAGTTTATGTATCTAACCCTAATGGTGGCAAAAATGATAGCAAATCTTCTGGTTGGTATAACATTGATGAAGTAACTCCTTTTATTGCAAAAATTCTTTTTATAGAAAGTTATAATTAACCCCAAATAACTAATGTTACTTGGGGTTTATTATTAAAATTTGTTTTTACTTTAATAAAACTCTTTTCCTAATTTAAAATCACTTGGATTAAATGTCAAAAACAGCAAAACAGTTAAAACAATACTTTTTCTGATTTATATTGTTTAATAATAACTTTAAGTACTATTGTTATATATATAATTGTAGAAATTGCCATTAAAGCAATATTTAGTAAATCTATTTTTCCATTGCTTATATCTGTGAATATTACAGTAAAGTTTAAAAATGGAATTATAGAAAGTATTGGGCTTGCTTGTACTCCTACCATAAATGCTATCATTCCTGGGAAGAATGATATAAATGTAAGTGGTGTTAATGCACTTTGTGCTTCTTTAAATGTTTTTGATGTACTTGCTATTGCAATACAAAGTCCACTTATAAAGAATGAGTATGCAATTATAACAACAACTGCAAATAACAAACTTATAGGTGAGAACATTATATCTATTCCTTCATAAATACTAAACATGTTCTTAGTAATTACAAGTGATATTACTGCTAAGACTAAACTAATTAATCCTGTTATAATTGAAGATATTGAAACTCCTAAGAATTTTCCTACAATTATATCTTTACTTTTTATTGGAAATGTAAGTAATGTCTCTAATGTTCCTCTTTCCTTTTCTCCTGCCGTTGTATCTGTTGCAGGATATGTTGCAGATACTGTTATTGCCATAATTATAAATAAAAATGCATAATTTTTAATATAGTTTGCAAAATAATTATCTTCTTCAAATATGTTTTCTTCTACTGTTATTATATTTAATACCTCATCTGGATTTATATTGTTATTTGCTAAATAGCTTGTTTGTAAATACTCCTTATAAGCTTCAAAATAAGCTTGTACTAGATTTTGAGCATAAGTATCATTATCATTTGTTCCTGTATTTAATACATATTTATTATTCTCTTTTGTTACATATAAATAAATTTCTCCATTATCATATTTTTGTTTTAGTTCTTCTTCTGTTCCTGAAATTACTTCTATATTCATTGTTTTTGCTAATTCTTGCTCTTCTGTGCTTAACTCATAACTAAATCCAATTTTATTATATTCTTCTACATCTTTACTTACTTGTGATTCAAACAATGCAGACATACCAATTATTAATAATGGTATAAATATTGGAATTACTAACATCATCGCTAAAGATTTTTTATCTCTAAATAGTTCTCTTAGTTCTTTTTTTAATATATTAAACAAATTATTCTTCATCCAAAACACCTCCTATCATTGTAAAGAAGGCATCTCTAAGATTTGATGTATTTGTCCTATTTCTTATTTCTTCTGGTGTCCCTTCATTTATTACGACCCCTTTATTTATCATAATTACTCTATCACAAATATTTTCTGCCTCTTCCATATAATGTGTTGAATACAAAATTGTTTTATTCTTTTTCTTTTCTTCTTTCATAAAATCTAAAATAATTTGACTAGATATTATATCTAATCCTGTTGTTGCTTCATCTAATATATAATATTTAGGATTATGTACCAAACATCTTGCAATGTTTACTCTCTGTGTTTGTCCAGTTGATAAATTTCCTATTTTATTATATAAGAAATTATCCATATTTAATATTTTAGATATTTCTTTTATTCTCTCCTCTGCTTCCTCTTCTGCTACTCCATAAATATCAGCACACATTTTTAGTAATTCATAGCAAGATAAAGTATCATATAGTTTGGTGTTTCCTGATAGATATGCAATTTGCTGTTTTATTTCTATTTCATTATTTTTATAATTTAGTCCATCAAATGAAATCTCTCCTTCTGTTGGTTCTAATATACCTGCAATCATTCTTAAAAGAGTGGTTTTTCCTGCTCCATTTGGTCCTAATATTCCAATTATTTCTCCTTCATTTGCTTCAAAAGATATTCCATTGTCTGCATAAAATTCTTCTTTTTCTTTTTTATTTTTGTAACGCACAAATTTCTTTTTTAAATTATCTACTTTTATCATTTCTTTCTCCTTTCTTCATGACAAAATAATACCCTATTGTCATAGATAGTGTCAAGGAAAAATAGTAATAATTAATAATTAATTTAAAAAGAAGGCTCTAAATTAGAACCTTCTTTGATGTTTAAAATGCTCTTACTCCTATTCCATATCGTTCGATTTGCTCTTCAATATACTCTGTTGCCGAGCTAAATGTCTTCTTTTCTTCATCCTGCTCTTTGCATTGGAAATAAGCAATTGGTCTAACTCCAAAGAAACCCAAGCTTTCTTCTCCATTACTTGAGAACAAAGTACAATTTGGAGATATAGCCTTATCTATATAAGCACTTATACAAAAATGTATCTCACGCTTTGATACAATATTTTTGGAAAAAGAAGATATCCAATATGGCTTGTCTGGTAAAAGTCCACTTTCATCTTCTAAATCACATATCCAAGAAGCTGATGCACTTTCTATTTTTCCTTCTTTTTCAAACTCTCCTTTAAGGAAACTTTCAGGCGAATAATCAGATTTACCATAAACAAATAGTTTGGGATCTAATTCTTCTATTTGAATTTGCGATAATCCAAAAATATGTATTGTCTCTGGCATCGTTATATTTGAAATATCAAACATATTGTTTAACTTAAGAAGACTAGAAACATTATCTATGGTATCTTTTGCATTCACATATCCTGCAGCTCCTTGTAAAGGTACATGAAATTGTGGTTTTAACGATAAAAATGCAACACACTTCTTTCCTTTATGAATAGTTGTACCAATATATACCCAAGGCAAAAAATCGTCATCAATTTCATTCGTAGAGAAAAATGTATCTGTATAACCATTCCGAGATTTTGGGCTAAAATAACTTCTATTTCTTACTACCTCAAACCCAATAATAGTTCCTGCATTTACTTTATTTCCATTCAAGAACATTGATTCATTTTTAAACATCTTTCTTCCTTTCTCCTATCTGTTGTCTTTCTTTACGGTATATACAAAGTAACACTTGTTACCTGATAGCCAAAAAAGGTTTTCTATATATTATCACAATTTACATAATTTTAAAAGAGTTTTTTAAATTTTCTTTCTATTTTTTTACAAATTTACTAGACAGTATTTAACCTTTGTGATATTATATATTTTGTAAAAACAAAAGATGTGAAATATCTTTATTTCAATTAGGAGGTTTAAAATGTTAAAATTAAAAAATTTAAAATTTATTATATTGATTGTAAGTATTATAACTTTTGTATTTTTAGTAAATACTTGTTATGCTGTTGATTTGAATTTAAGTACTGATTTAACTTCTAATATGTCTGGTAATACAGTGGAAACTAATACAAATGCATCTGGCGCAGATACAAATGTTACTAATGATGCGACTTCAAATAATACAAGTAATATAGCTTCTAATTCATCTAACAATACAAATACAAGTAATACTAACTCTTCAAGTAATAGTACCACAAATTCATCTACCTCAAACTCAACAAGAGATACTTCAGCAACAGTAACTAATGCATTACCAGAAAGTGATTTAGGATTAGCTAATATATTAAATATTCTTTTAATTGTAATTGGAGTTTTACTTGTACTTCTTGCTATTGCAATTTTAATTAGATTAAAAAAATAAAAAATTTTAAAATATTTTAAAAGCTTTATTTTCAAATAGAGCTTTTATTTTTTTGTTTTTAATGTATATTTTATAAAAAAATTAAAATAATAATATTAGAATTTATTTTTCATATAAATTTGTTATGGAAAATATTGTCTATAATTTTTTTAATAGGAGGAACCTTTTATGTATAAGAAATTTATAGTTAGTACTTGTATTTTACTTGCATCAATTATTTTTTCTTTTAGTTTTTGTTTTGCAAATGACGCTTCTAATATGGTACAAGATGCTGTAAATGGTGTAAGAAATGCTGTAGGTGGCGCTGAAAATGCTGTAGAAAATGCTGCTGGTGGAGTTTCTAACACTGCTAAAGACATGACTCAAGGTGTAGAAAATGGTGCAAATTCTGCTACTAATTCCGTTAGAAATGCTACAGGTGAAACTAAAGACACAAATGACAATATGAATAATGATGGATATGTAGCAACTAGAACTTCTACAGATGCAGGAGCTGCAACATTTATGGGAATGAATGCAACTATGTGGACTTGGCTTATTATGGGAATTGCAGCAATAGCAATAGTAGCTCTTGTTTGGTACTATGGTAACCAAGTAAAATCATCTAGATATGATGATTAGTTTCTCTTTCTCTTTTAATGCACTTTAATTAAATTTAAAGTGCATTCTTTTTTATTTTATGATATAATATTTATTGTAAAATAAATTTTAGGAGAAATAATAATGAATACAAAATTAATTTCAAAAAATCCAACTGCATATCACAATTATACAATTGAAGATAAATTAGAAGCAGGAATTGTACTTTCTGGTACAGAAATAAAATCTATAAGAAATGGGAAAGCTAACTTAAAAGATAGTTACGCAATAATAAAAAATGGTGAAGTTTATATTGTTGGAATGCATATTAGTCCATACGAGCATGGAAATATTTTTAATAAAGATCCTTTAAGGGATAGAAAACTTTTATTGAATAAAAGAGAAATAAATAAATTAATAGGCTTAACAAAACAAAAAGGTTATAGCTTAGTTCCAATAAGCCTTTATTTTAAAGGAAGTCTTGTTAAAGTAGAATTAGGAATTGGTAAAGGTAAAAAACTATATGATAAACGTCAAGATATTGCAAAAAAAGACGCAGAACGTAGAATAAATCAAGCTATGAAACAAAAATACATAGATTAAATTAATTAACCTCTGTATTTTTTTATTTTAAGTATTCTAGAAACGACCTCCACCGCCGCCTCCGGCCTCCGCCGTCCGCCACCACCAGATGATCCGCCTCCAAAGCCTCCACCTGAACTATATGATGATGAACTAATACTAGATGTGCTATTGCTTATTGCTGTTCGTACGCTTTTATTTAATTCTCTTGTTATTCCTAAATTTATGCTTTGATATATTAATAAATTAGTGTCTATATTGCTTGTATCTGTTATATACATTTTCATTTTCTTTTCTACTTTATCAGCACAGCCTAATACTGTTGCTGTAACTAGATATTTCTCCCATAATGTAATTTCAGGTAAATCTTTTTCATCAAAATTACTAAAATCTTTTAAAAATCTTTTATGTGCAAGCCATTTTGAATATTCTTCTTTTCCTTTAAGAGTTCTATTTTTATCTTTTACACCTATAATAAAATAGATACTATTAATTATAGTTACTCCTAGTAAATATAACAAAACTTGTATTCCGTAACCACTTAATCCATAAAATACTCCAAATGCCATACACATACTAAACACATAATTTATAATTACAAAAATTTTAAATACAATTGATGCAGTGTTCTCTTTAAAATATTCTTTCCACCCAGTTTCTTCTTTAGTTACTTTTTTGAACTCGTCAATTTTTCCAATTAACCTTTTTGCCCTAGTAGTAGACTCTCCATAATTTCTTAAATCTTTCAAATTACACCTATTTTCTTTTCCAACCATATTAAATAATACATCTAATACTACTGCTTCTGCACTTGTTCCTGTGTAATTCTCATTTTTACGAATTAATACTATATCTTCATTATTAGGATTTTTTTCATAAGATATAACTTTTTTATTAATTAAATTTAATATAGTAGCTGAAAATCCTATATTGCTACTTTTTCTCTTCATTAAATACTCTAAAACATTTGGATTATCATCACTTGGAAATTCTCTATAATAACGTCCTTTAAATTTATGTTTTTCATTTATTATTTTTATAAGTATATATATAGCAATAACACCTAAAACAGTATTTGTAATTACAACAATAGTTGTCAGAATTGTTCTTGTTCTTGCTTGTTTTGCTTCTAATATTTCTTCTAATTTTTCATATATATCTAGATATTTCTGTTTTGTTTCTTCATCAAAACCTTCTTCTATTTCTTCTTTAAAGTCATCTAATCTACTTCTAGTTAAAAACATATAATTATTATCTTTTAAACTTTCCAAACTATATTTTAAATCTTCTTTCCAATCTTCATTTACTAAATCTTTGGTGTTTTCAATTCTATCTAAAAAGTTTTGTTTTTCCTCGCTTGTTTCATCTAGCTCATTTACTAATTCTAATGCATAATTATAATTATACATACTTGGATTTTCTTCTAAATCAAGCACAGCCTCACTTGCTTCATTTTCTAATTCTAATTTTTTACTTTCTCTATCACGATTTGCTGTATCTGCCATCATTTCTTCATATTTTAAAATATTTTCTCTTCCATCTACATTAGACTTTTTAGTAGCCAAAGGAACTATGTCTTTATTAAACATAACTCTTACAGTTTCTGGTGTATAATTGTCAACATTTGTATCTTCAAAATATAATGTCTTAGAATCTAAAATTTCATTTCTTCCTGTTAGTGGTCCATGAGTCCATATTCTAACATCATTATCATCTCCTGGTAGATGTATTAAAACTTTAAAATCTTGTATATCTTCTTCAAAATATTCTCCTAAAACATTCCAATATAGTTCTGCAACATCATTATGTACAACTACTGCATCGCTAATAGTATACTCTATACAAATAACTTTATTTTTATCATTTGGACAATAAATCTTAAAATCTGTACCAGAACTACCTTCTGTAAGTTCATAAACTCCATATTTTCCATTTGAAGCACTATTTACTTCTTCATATATAGTTTCTATATTTCCAATATCATCAATTGAATTAAAGTTTTCTTGTGATATATCATATACCTTAATATCTTTCATTCCAGTTCCATTATAAATATCTGTGTTTCCTGCAAAGTTACTATATATTCCTGTAAAAGTAGTCGCATAAGTATTCTTAAAATCTATTTCTCTTAATCTACCATTATACTCACCATTAAGCCATGCAGCTTCTTTTACCGTTATTGAACCATCTTCATTTATTGTTATATCTTGGTATAGTAATTTTGTGGTTTCATCGTCTGCAAATACATTATTCGTTAAAGAAACTATTAATAATTCAATAATAAATATTAATATTATTTTTATTTTTTTCATATTCATCCCCCATATACAAATTATGATATAGAAAGACAAAGTCCTTCTATATCACATTTTGCTTGTTTAATACTGTTCTATTTTATTATTCTTATTTTTTATATTTTATTACTTGAACCAAAAACATCTACCATTTTATGTTTTACAGTTTCTTTAATTAAATCTCTTGCTGGTCCTAAATATTTTCTTGGGTCAAATACATTTGGTTCTTCTGCAAATACTTTTCTAATACCAGCTGTCATTGCTAATCTTAAGTCTGTATCTACATTTATTTTTGATACTCCAGATACACTTGCTTCATGTAATATTTCATCAGGTACACCTTTTGCTCCTGGTATATTTCCACCATATTTATTACACATATCTACTAACTCTGGAATAACTGTTGATGCTCCATGTAATACTATTGGAGTATTTGGTATTTTTTCTTTAATTTCTTTTAAAATGTCAAATCTAAGTTTTGCCTCTCCTTTAAATTTATATGCTCCATGGCTTGTACCAATTGCAATTGCTAAAGAATCACATCCTGTTCTTCTAACAAATTCTTCAGCTTGGTCTGGATCTGTATACATAGCATCACTTGCATCTACATTTACATCATCTTCTATTCCTGCTAATTTTCCAAGTTCAGCTTCTACCACAACACCTTTTGAATGAGCATAATCTACTACTTGTTTTGTAAGTCTTACATTTTCTTCAAAATCGTATTTTGAACCATCTATCATAACAGATGTAAATCCATTATCAATACACATTTTAGCTGTTTCAAAATCTGGTCCGTGGTCTAAGTGAATTGCAACTGGAACTTCTGGATGTTCTTCAACTGCTGCTTCTACCATTTTCATTAAATATCCTATTCTTGCATATTTTATTGCACTAGAAGATGCTTGTAATATAACTGGTGATTTAGCTTCTGCAGCTGCATCCATAATTCCTTGTATTATTTCCATATTATTTACATTAAATGCACCTATTGCATATCCTTCTTTCATTGATTTTTCAAACATGTCCTTAGTTGTAACTAACATAATAATTCCTCCTTTTTTAATTTCTTTTTTAACTTTTTCTACTTTGTTATTTTATTTCTTTATTTTAAATATGTCAAGTGCTTTTTGAGACAAATAGGGACAGGCCTTTTTTGTCTCACTTTTCCAATATTTTACAAAATGATACAAAAAAGCCCCGTCCCTAAAATTCTCATTCATATTTTATTAACTCTATTTCATTTGATTTAAAATTCTTACTGTTATCTATTTCTTTACTTAAATCAGTTGATAGATATTTTTTATTATCATCTGCAAATACTGTTACAATATTTTTGTCTATTTTATATGCAAGTTCTACTGCTGCTATTAAATTTGCTCCTGATGAAATCCCTACTCCCAAACCTAATTCTTTTGCTAATTTTCTTGACATATTTATTGCATCATCATCATTTACCAAAATTATTTCATCTATTTTTTCTTTATCTAACAAATCTGGAACGAAGTCATCTCCTATTCCTTCTATTTTATGCTGGCTTATTATTTCTCCTTTAGATATTATTGGCATCTTATCTGGCTCTAATGCTACTACTTCAATATTTTTATACTCCTGTTTTAATCTGTCTCCTATTCCCATTAAAGTTCCACCTGTTCCAACTCCTGAAACAAAGCCTCCTATTGTTTCTTCTCTTTCTTTTAATTCTTCTACTATCTCTTTTCCTGTTGTTTCAAAATGTGCTTTATAATTATCTTTATTTCCAAATTGATTTGCTAAAAATCCTTCCTTTTCTCTTGCTAGTTTTTTTGCTTCTTCTACACATTTTATAAATCCGCCTTCTTCTTTAGAAATTAATATTATATTTGCACCATAACTTTTCATTAATTCTACTCTTTCTTTACTTGCCCAATCTGGCATAAAAATATATACAGGATGTTTATAATATGCACTTATTGACGCAAGCGAAATTCCTGTATTTCCACTTGTAGCCTCTATTATTGCTTGCCTTTCTTTTAACTTACCTCTTTTTTTTGCTTCATTTATCATATAATATGCTACTCTATCTTTTATACTTCCTGTTAGATTATAATATTCTAATTTAGCAAATATATTTATTTCCTTATTCTTATATTTACATTCAATTTTTATCATTGGAGTATTTCCAATTAATCCATTTAACATTTTTCTTCTCCTTCATTATTATTTTTACTATTTCCTATACATTTTTCACTTGGTTGTTTAAAACTTAAATACCAATTAATTCCGTTTCTGTTCTTATTTATATATTCTACCCTTTTTTCTAGCTCTTCATACGTTTGAGGAATTGGTACTATTACAGGCTGATTTGGCATCCAATTTGCTGCAGTTGCTCCTCCCATACAGTCTGCCATCTGCAGTGCTCTTACTGTTCTTAATATTTCTGGTATAAATCTTCCTACATTCATTGGATATATTAATATTGTCCTTACAATTTGTTTATCATCTATTATATAGACGTTTCTTACAGTTTCTGTTGTACTCATTTCATTAGATATCATTCCATATCTTCTTGCAATCAATGCATTTCTATCTGCTATTATTGGAAAAGATACTTTTATACCTGTTCTACAATAAATATCATATACCCAAGCTAAATGTGAGCTATTACTATCTACACTTAATCCTAACAATTCTGTATTTATTTCTTTAAAATATGTATGTGCCCTAGTAAACGCAATCATCTCCGTCGTGCACACTGGTGTAAAATCTCCTGGATGTGAGAATAATACAAGCCACTTTCCTTCATAATCTTTTAAGCTTACTTTTCCAAATGTTGATATAGCTTCAAAATCAGGTGCTTTTTCACCTATCCTTACATTTCCATTTTCTAATAATTCATAATTCATAAAAATAAACTCCTTTCATTTCTATATATTATGAAAGAAGTTTTATTTTGTTAATTAAACAAATATGATTTTATTTTTTAGTTTATTTCTTACAGTTATTATATTATTTTACTAATTTTAGTTTTAATACATCGCTTTTTTCGTTTTGTGCTTCTAATATTTTTGTTACATTTTCTTTAGTTATACTTAAATCTCCTTGCATTTTTTCTTGAATATCTCTTACGAATAATAGATTATTAACAATTACAGATTGTGAACTTTTTAAAGAATTAACAACTTTTCTCATTGCATTTTGTCCTTTTTTTACTTTTTCTAGTTCCTTTTGCATATTTGTAATATTAACTTTTACTTCTTTTTGTTCTTCTTGTATGCTTGCAATATTACCTTTCATTGTTGAAATATCGCCTTTCATTTCTTTAATGTCAGAAGCCATATCAGTTAATAAATTAAAGAGTTTTTCTTCCATACCCTTTCTCCTTTCTGCCTTTACCCAAAACGGTAAAAGCTAATTTGTATTTTATTTTTATTATAAAAGTATTTTTATCATCTTTGGTATTATAATTTTACTATTAACTTTATCTTTAGTCAATACTAAATTTTGAAAATTTGAAATTTGAATTAAATAATATGAAGTTTAATATAGGAAATATTTCATAAAAACGATTTTAATTTTATTTTAAAAAAATTAATAAATATATAAAAACTACATGAAATAAACTTTAAAAATAAAATCTTTCTTATAATACCATATATTTTTTAAAAAAGCAAGCATTTAAAAAACTTCCTTCAGTAAGAAAGAAGCTTTTTTATTAAACATTATTTAATTCTCCTATATATAATTGGCTCATCATAACCAAATGTTCTTTTACCATTCATCTCCATTGTTTCAGAAACTTCTAACATTTCTTCAGAAAATCTTTCAAATAACTTGAATTTTAGAACTGGAGTAAACATACTCTCACTTCCACCTTCCCATACTCCATTATTTAATTTATATATAGCTGGTGTGAATTTTTCTGAAACATGTAAACTTAAGTAATCTATTTCTTCTATATCACTATAAGTAACATTTCTTCCGTATTCTTTTGGTATTTCATATGAAGTAAGTTTTATACCTTCTTCCTCTTCTGTAAAAAGAAATAAATGTGAAGATGCATTTGTTCTATCATTTACTGTATAATAGCTTTCTTCTAAAACAAATACTCCTTTAAAATCATTTGGTAAGTTTTTTATCTTTCTATTACAAACAGTATTTACATGTCTTGCAAATGGAAATCCTGTATCTTTTAATTTGTCATATTGCTCTGAATTATCAAAATTTCCTACTAAAAGTTTTATAAAATCATCTAATTTACTCAATATTATTCCTCTCCTTCTGGATTTTGTTTTAAACGTAAATATCCAAGTTCTTCCCAGACATTATATGCTAAGTTTAATCTAAATAATAAAGTTGGTTTAGCACCTGCCCTGTTTTTATCAACTACGCATGCATAATATCTAACATCTGGGTCATCAAATTTTTTAAGATTAAAGAATTTAGTATCTACTTCATTTAAAGAATATTCATAATCTTTAAGAGTATCTCTATTTATTTGTTTCATTAAACAAAGTGTATCTAATACCTCCTTTACTGTCCTGCTTACTGCTAAATCATTTACATTCAAGTTTACTGGTAAAGTATTACTCTCTGCTAATTGTAATGTTGAAAAAATATACATATTAAAGTTTTGAGCTAAATTAGAAAGTATCGTTGCAGTCTTTTTTAATTCTTCTCCTATACCAATATTTGCTGTATCAGTTTTTAATGTATCGTAAAATACATATTCTATTTGCTCTTTGTAATAATAGTTCATAATAACTTTTTGCAATTCATCATTTGTATGGTCTGTTATATTAATAAAATAAATTGCATTTTTAATTTCTTTATTTGCCCAATCAGTAACTTCTATTGTCTTTCTAAATTCTTCAGACTCTTTCGTTAACCTTTTTACAAAATCCCCTTGTTTTTCATTAGGTTTTCTTAAAATAAATCCTTCATCATCTGTTTCTACTTTCTTAGGATCATCAGCTCTAAATTTAAACTCTAATAATTCTCCTTCTGTTTTACTTAAATGTATACCATGTAATTCTTGAATTGCTTTGTTATTTATTATTGTTGTTATTAAACATAATTTCATTTTTTCTTCTGACATTTCGTTTGAAATTATTAAAACTTTCTTTTTATGAACTAATGCCACATGTGCTGCAACATCAATTGTAAATCTACTCTTACCAGCATTTGAAGGCATTGCAAATGCTGTAGTTTCACCTTTTCTTATTCCCTTAAATACACTTGTAAGTATTGGGAAAGGAAGTGGCAATCCATTTCTTAGATTATTATCTCCTGACTCTAAGAATGTTGTAAGATTCTTATTTAAAACTGCACGTTTGAATTTTTCAGTTGCATTTACTTGTTCAATTGCACTTTTTACTTCTTCAACTGACATTTTATCATAAAGTTTGTATTGTGTTATTTCAACTACTTTGTCTTGTATATTTTTAATTGGAATCGCTAAGTAAGCTTTTCTTAAAACAAAGAGCTTTCTTAATTCTATATAAATTTTTTCCACATCATAATTTTTATTTCTAACACTAGATTTTAACTCGGTTTTAAAGTTATATACTTGTTCATTATCTCTTGCAAAATTGAAATTTCTTTTTGCATCTTCAGAGCTATATGCTCCACCTTCGGTAAATAAAACGCTTTTATAAACATTTAAACTATCTGCATCTTCAAAATAACATTCTTCAAATGGAAAATAATATTTAACAATAAGTTTTGGATCATTTAGTAATAGCCCTATAAATGTACGTTCTAGTTCTACATTACTTAATTCTTTAGGATAAACTCCATCATAGTCTTGTTCTTCTGGTTCTTCTTCTACTTTCTCCTCATCATCTTCTTCATTTTGCATTTTGCTTAATTCGTCTATTTTCTTATATGCTTTCATATAATCTTTATTTAATAACTCTTGTCTTATTTCTTCTATCACACTTTTATTTTTTTTAGTTACTGGTATATTATCTAATATTTCATAAATTCTTTTAATTTTATCGTCTTCCATTTTTTAATCCTTTCTTTTAATATAATAATTTTGTTAGAAGGAAGGTTATCTTCCTCCTCCACCTCCTCCGGCCTCCGGCCACCACCGGCCGCCACCAGAGAAGCCTCCGCCTCCTCCTGAGGCAGATGAATATGCTGTTGACATTGATGTACTAATCGCGTTTGAAAAACTTCTAGAAAAATCCGTATGTACCATTAAATACATATAAGGATAAGTATTTACATTTATAGTATTTTCTAAATCTGGATAAACTATTTTTAATTGTTTTAACACCTTATCTGCAATACCAAATGCTGTAGCAAATACTAGAAATTTCTCCCAAATTGCAATTTCTGGAACTTCTCTTTTATCAAGTAATGAGAATTCTTCCATATACTTTTTAAGACCTTTCCATTTTGCAATTTCATCTATTCCTTCTTGTGTAAATATATCTATTTTAGCTATTGCTATTCCTGTTGCAATTAGATTTAAAAGCATTATAATTAGAAAAGCAACGCACCCAATAATAGCTAAGTTTCCAAGCCAATCTACAACTGCAATTGATCCAATTACACAAAATATAAATAATGTTAAGAACAATACTTGCATGCTAGATTCTTTTGCGTATTTTTCTTTTTCTTCTTTATTAATTAAGTTTTTATCAATTAATTTTTTCTTAGCTTCTTCTTTTACTTTTTCTTGTAAATTTAATATTTTAGTTGTTGATGCATTTTTAATATATTTTTCTAATTCCTTTACAGTAAGTTCTCCATCTTTTTGCTTATTAAAAGCTGATAATAAGAATTCTCCGATTGCTCTTTCATCTTTATTTTCTAATCCAAGTAATCCTTCTCTATCTAATAATTTTATACTAATCTCATCTTTTCCTTTTTCGTTTTTCTTACTTTGTATTTCTATTAATTTTTTCAAAGCCAACTCTAATAATGTAGCAGAAAAGATTTTTCCTATATCATTTTGTTGTAAATCTAATTTTACTTCTTTTTCCAAATATAGTGCCTCTGCAGGTGAGCTATCAGCTCTTGGTATTTCTCTAAAATAAATTATTTCTTCGCTTGGCTTTTTTCTTTTCCTTGTTATTATTAATTTTATTTTTCTTATTATATTAATTATAAGAAGCACACCAATTACGATAATTGCAATATAAAAAATTACTACATACATCATTCTTTGATTTCTTAGTCTATTTGCTTCTTCTGCCCAAACACTTTCTTCTTCTAACACATCATCTAAAATAGGATGATTATATGTTCTTTGCACTTCTCCACTTAAAACATCTAATGGGAATAATGTTCTTATTTCCACATATGTTCCTGCTTTAAAATCATTTATTGTAAATTCTATTTTATTATTAGCAGTTACATATATTTCTCCATTTAGCCCAGCAGTATGACCCCATACTCTTATTTCGTCTTTATCATCTACTGCTTTTGGAAGTGTTATTGTTCCTGTAATCTTTTTAGCATCTATTTCAAAATCTTCACCTACAAATTGCCAATAAAGCTGATTATAATCTGAATATCTTCCTACTGCCCCTTCTACAGTATAAGAAATTTCATAAGTTCTAGTGTCTTCTTTATCATCTAAACCTACTCCCCATGCAATTTCAAAATTACCGTCATCATTTATTAATCCATAATAATAGTCTTTAGTTACATGATACATAAGTCTTGATGTTTCTGTAAACTCTTTATTTATTCCATTAGTTACTTCTTTTACTTTTACATCTTTAATCCCTAAATATTTACTACTATCTGTTTTAAATGTTTTATATAAAGTATTTGTATCTTCTATATCAATATTCCAAGTTTCAGTAACTTGCATATCTCCATTTTCTAGAATTTTAGCATCAAAGTTTAAATTATTTAATTCTAAACTGCTAGATGCTGCATCACTTTTATTTCCTATAATCAGAAATAAAACTAAAAACAATAAAACAATTCCTAACCTTTTAATTTTTTTCATCTACATCCCCCTTCACTTTATTTTTTATATCATTTATCTTAATATTAATATCTTTTGGTAAATCTTCTAAATAAGGTATTTCCTCATTTTCTATTTGATATTTTTCTTTTACTTTTAAAACTCTTCTTACGCTTCTATTTATTTTAGCTATATTTATTTTTCCTTTCTTTGCTTCATTTAGTATCTTATCAATTAAAGCTTCATCTCCTGGAATATATTTAAATAAAACTATATCATTTCCAGCTTTAAATGCCTTTATTAATGCTCTTTTTGTTCCATATAATATTCGTACTGCTTTCATTCTTATATCATCTGTAATAACTATGCCATTAAATCTATTTTTCTTTCTTATATATTTCCTAACAAAGCTTTTTGACATTGAGGCAGGATAACCATGTGTAACATGTTTTATTCTTAAATGTCCTACAAGTAAACAATCTGCTCCATTTTCTATAGCCTTTTTAAATGGTACTAAATCTTCTTTTTCTAGATTTTCGTTTGTCTCTTCTATTACTGGAAGTGTTAAATGTGAGTCTTTTTTGGTTGCGCCATGACCTGGATAGTGTTTAATTACAGGCACTACATTGTATTCTTTCATTTTATTTATATATGTAATTCCACATTTAGAAACCACTTCTACATCACTACTAAATGACCTATCTCCTATTGCTTGGTTATTTTTAAATCTTTTTATATCAAGTACTGGTGCAAAGTTAAAGTTAAATCCTGTTTTTCTTAGCATTTCACCTGTAACTTGACTTGCTTCTTCTACTAGCCCTTTATTTGCCAAAGTATTTGCAGAAGGTAAATTTCCAAACTCATCTGGCATTCTATTTACTCTTCCACCTTCTTGGTCTATTGCTATAAACAATGGAATTTTATTTTTTCTTCCTAAAGCACGTAATCTATTTACCAATTTATTCAATTCTTCATAATTTTTATAATCTCTTTTATATAGAAGAACTCCTCCTATCTTATATTTTGTTATAAGATTTTCTACATTTTTTATATATTCTTTATTTCCAAGACCTACCATTAACATTTGTCCTACTTTTTCTTCTATACTTAATTCATTTAAATCTACCATTTACTTCCTCTATTTGTTTTTTTACATTATATACTTTAATACTTTTATTTACAATAGATTTTTTCTTATTTTTGTGATATAATTTTTATGTTTTTAAAAAAAACAAAAAGGAGACTTATATTATGGCATTTGATGGAATTATAACAAAAGCAGTTGCTACAGAATTAAATTTACTTTCTGGAGCTAGAATTGATAAAGTTTTTCAGCCTGATTCAAATACTGTTGTTTTAGGTTTTTATTTAGATGGTTTGAATTATGCTTTAAATATTTGTATAAACCCACAAAATTATAGAATAAATCTTACTACTCATTCTAAGAGAAATCCAAAAGTCGCACCTAATTTTTGTATGGTTTTAAGAAAACATTTAATTGGGCTTAGAATTAAAAATATTATTACTAATTCATTAGAAAGAATTGTAACAATTGAGTTTGAGGGTTTTGATGATGTAGATGATATTATTAACAAAAAACTAATCATCGAGCTTATGGGAAAACATTGTAATATTATTCTTTTAGATGACCAAAATATTATTATTGATAGTATGCGTCATATTAATAATGAAAACGCAACTCGCATTGTTATTCCTCATATTAAATATACATATCCAGCTATCAATAAAAAAGACTTCTTATCCGAAACACTTGAAGATTTTAAATGTGAAATAGAAAAAAATGAAGGAACAACAAATAAAGAGTTATTACCTAAAATTATTAGTGATACTTATAATGGTATTAGTAAGAAATATGTTTCTTTTATAATAAATGAAAATAACTTAAATACAAGTAAAGATATTTATAACTACTTAAAAGATATTATTTATAGAACTGACTCTTTAAAATTAAAAGTAGAACTAAAGAACAATGACTACTTCCTAATTCCGGACGACTCCAATGAAGAAAGTTTTTCTATTAATTTTGCTTTAGATGATTTTTATTATAACAAAGAGACTTCTGAGGAATTAAAAACAAATAGAAACAATGTTCTTAAACTAATTTTAGCTACTTTAAAGAAATATAATAAAAGACTTATTTCTATTAATAATAAACTTAAAGAATGTGACAATATGGAAAACTTTAGGCTTTATGGTGAGCTTATTACTGCTAACCTTTATAGAATACCTAATAAAAACTTAAAAAGCATAGAACTTGAAAACTATTATGATGAAAATAAAAAGATTACTATTCCTTTAGATGAAAGATATTTACCAAGTATTAATGCAAAAAGATATTTTAAAAAATATAATAAACTTAAAAATGCTTTAGAAGTTGTAACTATTCAAAAGAAAGAAACTATGCAAGAACTTAATTATATTGAAAGTGTTGTTTATGAACTAGAGTCTGCAACTTCTATAGAAGAAATTGCTGAAATTCTAGATGAAATTTCTGAGAATGATATTTTTAAAGAAAAAACTAGAAATTTAAAAACAAATAAAAAACAAAACAAAATTAAAAAATCTAACCTTACTAAAAACAAGAACACAAACTTTAACCCATTAAAATATAAAATAGATAACTTTACTCTTCTAGTTGGAAGAAACAACAAAGAAAATGACTACCTAACTCTTAAGTTTGCAAACAAACATGATATATGGTTTCACACTAAAGACATTCATGGTAGCCATGCTGTTCTTTTTTTAAATAACCAAGTACCTACAGAAGATATACTAACCAAATGCGCTGAAATTACTGCATACCACAGCAAAGCTAGATTTTCTTCTAATGTTCCAGTTGACACTTGTGAAGTAAGATACGTAAAGAAACCAAAAGGATCTAAACCTGGTATGGTTATTTACACAAATTACAAAACTTTATATGTTAATCCAAAAAACAAATAAGAGGCTTCAAGCCTCTTATTTTTATGCTTTTATTTTATAACTTCTATTTTAGGAAATTTATCAAAAGTAGTTCTAATTTCTATATTTGCATCTATAAATTCTTCAATTTTTTTAATAAGTTCTTTACTTATTACTTCCCCTGGTGTAATTAAAGGTATTCCTGGTGGATATACCCATACATATTCTTTTGATATTCTTCCTTCTAATTCATTATAATTTTTAAACTCTGAATTGTTATTTTTTATTGCTTCTAAAATACTTATTTCTTTTTTAGGTAATTGCAATTTTATATTTAGTTCTTCTTTGCTTTTATTTTCCTTTTCTAATTTGTTATCTATATCTATTAAAGCATCTAATAATCTTTTAAAGTTTTCTTTACTATCACATATACTTGTCATTGCTAGAGCATAATTTATAGATGACATCTCTAGTTCTATTTTATAATCATTTCTTAAAATATCAGCTAATTCTTTTCCTGTAATATTTGTTTTATTAGTTTTTATAACTATTTTACCAAAATCATAATAATCTTTGTTTTCTATTTCATTTCCTAATATCTTAAGATTTTTAAACTTCTTTGCTTCATTATAGAAATATTTTAAATTATCTTGGTATTCTTTAAATAATTCTTTTCCTTTACTTTCTATAATATCTAAACATTCCTCTATTGATGACATTAATATATAAGAAGGACTACTTGTTTCAAAGATAGATAATTCTCTTGCTACATTTTCTTCTTTTACTAAATCACCTTGTATATGTAATAAAGCAGTTCCAGTAAGTGCTGGAAGTGTTTTATGAAGACTTTGAATTACTATATCTGCACCTGCACTTAATGCTTCTTTATCACAAATATTTTCCATAAATCTTAAATGCGCACCATGTGCTTCATCTACTAAAACTGGCACATTATATTTATGAGCAATTGAGACTATAGAAGATACATCACTAATTACACCTTCATAAGTTGGTGATGTTAATATTACTAGTTTTATATCTTTGTTTTTCTTTAATTTCTCTTCTACTTCATTACTATCTATATTTCTATCAATTCCATCTTCACCAATTTTAGGTAACATATATATTGGATTTAAACCATTTATCTCTATTGCATTATATACTGATTTATGACAGTTTCTAGCAACTAAGACTTTATCGCCAAAGTTTACAACGCTTCTTATTCCTGCTAAAATTCCACAAGTACTTCCATTTACTAAGATAAAACTTCTTTTACTTTCATAAATTCTTTTTGCTTTATTTTCTATATTTTTAATTATTCCACTTGCATGATGTAAATCATCAAAACCATCTATTTCTGTTATATCTATTTTATAAGGTAGCTTTTCTCCAAGTAATTTTATATTTCTTTTATGTCCTGGCATGTGCATTGGTAGATAATCTTTATTATAATATTCTTCTAATTTTTCTTGTAAATTACCCAACAGTATCTTTCTCCTCTTCTTCCATTTCATCCATTGCTTCTGCTATTTTTACCATGATTGCACATTCAATTCTTTTCTTAAATAATTTACAACCATATTCATATACTCCATTTATGCTTCCTGTTGTATGGAAACTATTTGCTGCACATCCACCACTACAATATAGTTTTGCCCAGCAATTTTCACATTCTTTTCTAGAATATACATTACATAGTTTAAATTCATCTCTTAATTTTGTATTTGTTATTCCATCTCTTACATTTCCCATTAAGAAGTTTTTATCTCCTACAAATTGATGACATGGATAGAAATCTCCATTTGGTGTTACTGCTAAATATTCTGTTCCAGAACCACAACCTGTTATTCTTTTATAGATACAAGGTCCTCCTGTTAAATCTATCATATAGTGATAAAATGTAAATGGATTTCCTTCTCTTCTTCTTTTTATCATTTCTTTTGCTAAGATTTCATATTGCTCATATATTGTATCTAAATCTTCTTCTCTTAATGCATAATCAGTATCCGGTTTTGATACAACTGGTTCCATTGATAATTCTTTAAATCCTAAATCTAACATATGGAAGATATCGTTTGTAAAGTCTAAATTGTTACGTGTAAAAGTTCCTCTCATGTAATATTCTTTGTCTCCTCTTTTTTTAACAAAGTTTTGGAATTTAGGAACAATAATATCATAACTTCCTTTTCCATCTAATCTTTTTCTTTTAGCATCATTTACTTCTTTTCTTCCATCAAGACTTAATACAACATTATTCATTTCTTTATTTAAGAAATCTATTACATCATCATCAAGTAAAACTCCATTTGTTGTTAGTGTAAATCTAAAATGTTTTCCTGTTTCTTTTTCTATGCTTCTTGCATATGCTACTAACTGTTTTACAACATCAAAATTAACTAAAGGTTCTCCACCAAAGAAGTCTACCTCTAGATTTTTTCTTGTTCCTGAATTCTTTACTAAAAAATCTAATGCTGCTTTTCCTACTTCAAAGCTCATTATTGCATCTTCCCCATGATATTTTCCTTGTCCTGCAAAACAGTATTCACAGTTCAAGTTACAAGTATGAGCTACGTGTAAACATAGTGCTTTTATTACAGAATCTCTCTTCTTTAAATCAAGATTTTGACCTTTAAAGTTATCCTCTGTAAACAATTGACCATTTTCAATTAAATTATCTATTTCACCTAATGTTTCTTCAAGATCAGCTTCTTTTAATCCAGAATATTTCTCAAGCATTTCTTTTTTAATTTCTTCACGTTCAGTTCCTTTATCCATTAGTCCTATTATGTCATAACTTAAGTCATCTACACAGTGAACTCCTCCACTATATGTATCTAAAACAATATTATATCCATTTAATTTATATTGATGTATCATTTCTCTACTCCTCATATTACTATATTTCATTTATGTAAATTCATTTTTACTGAAATAAATTGCCGACCTAAGCCGGCAATCTTAAATTAATTATTTATTTACATTTTCACATTTTTGATTTGCTACACCGCAAGATGTTTTACATGCTGATTGGCATGATGTTTGGCATTCTCCACATCCTCCGTGTAATTTACTTTCTTCTAAATTTCTTGTATTTAATGTTACTATTCTTTTCATATCTATCCCTCCGTATTTTTTCATCAGGTAATATTATAACACTATAATAAATATGTGTCAAATTTTCATTTTTCTTTAATGTATTTAATTTATGATAAAATCACCTTAAAAGTTTATAAACGAATATTTCACCCTAAATGTATAAAAATAGAAGT
>CALXFH010000021.1 GCA_944387555.1 uncultured Clostridia bacterium
TATATACAAAAATATCCCAGTTAGCATATAGCTAATTAGGATATTTTTTATTACTTAAGTCTGAACAGTAACAAAAATTGTTGATTTTCCTAATATTACAAATTATAATTTTTATATTTCTCTTTTTAATTCATTTATTTCATCTTCTGTTAATTTAGTAATACTTTTTATTTGCTCAATTGTAAAATTATTTTTTAACATTTCTTTAACAAATTCCTCTTCTTTTTTTCTTTTTCCTTCTTCTCTCCCTTCTATAATTCCAACATCCTTGCCTTTAGCAAATCCAACTTTTTCGCCTTCTTCTCTAATATTATTTTCACTTACTCTTTGGAGAAATTCTTCTGTTTGAATAGCCTCATATATTTCCCTTTCTTTAGGGTCTAAACTTATCCTTTCTAATGTATCCATAGCTTTTTTCACCTTCTTATTTTTTCTTTTAACCATTTCCATTTTCTCCTTATCTCCTGAAAATAAATATAACCATTCATCTAGTTTTGTTTTTATTTTTGGATTTTTCTTAAAATATTTTGGAAGCTCTATGTAATGCATTTCTATATATCTTGATGCTATTTCATCTTGCTTGCTATATCCCATATATACATAGTTATCTTCTTTTATTTTATCAAATCTTAACCTTGCTATATTATGATAGCTATTTCTTTTATAATAATTAAAATCTAAGATTCCTATAAATATAGCTTTATTTAATTTTGTATATTTTTCTCCTGCTTGTAATTGTTCTGATATCATCTTTGATATATATGCCGTGCTTCTTTCCTCTATGTTTTTCTCGTCCGCTGTTTGCATTTCAATATCAACTATTGTTCCATCATCTAACTCTGTTTTAATGTCTAATATAAACTTTTTACCATTTTCTTTCTCTGCTAACATTTCTGGATTTTTTACTGTTACTTTTACTATTTTTCTTTCTAGTATTGCTTCCAATAAGTCCAATAATACATCTTCATTTCCTTTGTACGCAAAAGTTCTTTTAAAGACATAATCATTTTTTATTGGAAGTAAATCAATTTCTTTTTTTACCATTAATTTCTTCCTTTCCATTTTACCAAAAAGGCACGCAAAAAGCAACCCTTAGGGTAAAATTTTATTAAACTATTTTAAATTTTAAATTTTGTAATGATTTTTATAAGAAAAAAAATCTTTTGAATAAAATTCTAGATTTAAAAATAACAATTGTACAATTATTATGACGATATTTTATCATATAAAACTTAAAAAGTCTGTCGAAGTTTGTCGACTAGGTGGAAATTTTTTTAATAAAAAAACTAGGGAAATTAATAAAATCATTAATTTCCCTAACCGTACCTTTACAAAGGTGCATTTTTAACAACATCCTCTAATATGGGGATATTGTTTGGAAAGACTTTTCCTTGTTTTAACAAGTCTTCGATTTGAGCAATTGTTACCCATACAATTTTTTTAGTCTCTTTCATATCAAACATATGTGGAGCCTTCTTGCATTTATCAGCATCAACTTTAAATGCAACAACAGTATGGAAAACAATATCACCACTAGGATACCTTGTCACATGTTTAGGACCTGCATATACATTTACCAATTCCAAATCTTCTTCATTGGCAATATATGCTGTTTCCTGAAGGAGTTCATTCACAGCACACTCTTGATAAGTTTCTCCTATCTCAATTCCACCTCCAGGAAGGCCATATTGATCAAAATCTCTTCTAAGTTGTAACAATACTTCTTGTTTACCTTGAGAATTGGTTCTATATACAATAACCCCAGTTCCCGGAACTTGTAATGGTCTATCTTTTATATACTGCCTTACATATAATACATAGTTTTCAAAAGAAATTGGACCTCCCTCTTCCATAGAATAATATATACCATCATGATATACAGCATCTAAAGGATAAACAACTACTGCTCCTGTCTTTTCGTCAACATCATATCCGGATAATTTCTTTCCCTGATACTTGTCCCGAAGCTCAAAGACTTCTACTCTTTCCAACATAATGTACTCCTTTCTCGAGACACATTTGTATTTTACCACTAAAATTCTTTATAGTCAAAAAAAATAAAGAAAACTTCTAATTAAAAGAAATTTTCTTTACATTTTATTTAATGTCAACTATATTATAATACTTTAAATATTGCATATATTAATGCTATTAAAATAATTATTCCAAGTGCTGCAACTATTGTAAGTAATACTGTAGCTGCTGGACCCAATTTTGCTTTTTCAACTTTTTTCATTTCGCTAGTATTTTCTTGCTTTACTTCTACTTCTTCTTTTTTTGTATCTTCCATATTTATCTTCTCCTTTGTTCTCCTTTAATTATTTATCAACATTTTATTACAACTTTTTTAATTTGTCTAGCCTTTTTTATTATTTTCTTAAAGTTGCTCCAAATTTTTCTTCTAGTTCTTTTGTGATTTCTTCCATAACAGGATTAATTTCATCATCTGATAAACTTTTTGTTTTATCTCTAAATATTAAACTATAAGCAATGCTCTTCTTACCTTTTCCTATTTTTTCATCTCTATAAATATCAAATAGTTTTATTTTCTCTAAGCCTTTTTTACCTTTTAATAATCTTTTAGCTTTTTTAGTAATTGCTTGTTCTATGCTTCCAACTTCTACTTCTTCATCTACAATAATTGCAATATCTCTTTCAACTGCTGGGAATTTTGGTACTTCTTGGTATTTCTTATTTTGTTTAGAATATTTAACTACCTTTGATATATTTAATTCTGCTAAATAACATCTTTTATTAATATCATAATTCATTAAAACTTCTGGATGTACTTCTCCTATTGTTGCAATTACATCTAAACCTACTTTTATATTAGCACATCTTCCTGGGTGATATGAACTATTTTCTTTTTCTTTTATAATATCATAATGATTTACATTAGATGCTTCTAACACGTTTTCTATTAACCCTTTTAATGTATAGAAATCCACATCATCTCCATACATTCCAATTGTTAAAATATTTTCTTGTAAAGGTACTTCTCCTTTTTCTACTTCTCCATTTATATTTCTATAATTTCTTGAAATATCAAACAATTTAACATTTTGATTTTTTCTATTATTATTTAATGCTAAGATTTGCATCATACTTGGAATGGTTGTAGGTCTCATTAATTTATATTCATCACTTAATGGATTTGAAATCTCTATTGCATTATCTACTAATTCTTTACGAATTTTTGATTTTTCTAAATCTTTTTCTCCAACAAATCCATATGTATAAATCTCAGAAAGACCATTATTTACTAATACATCTTCTATTTTCTTTTCTATTTTTTGTTCTTTTGTTCTTACACCTAATGTTGTTGCTGCTTTTATTAATGTTGTATCTAATTTATCATATCCATAATATCTTGCAATTTCCTCTGCTATATCTGCTACAAACTCTAAGTCCATTCTAAAATATGGAGCTATTGCATAGTCATTTTCTACTTTTATATCTAATTTTTCTAAGATAGAAATCATTTCTTCTTTAGAAATATTAGTTCCAAGTAAATCATTTATTCTATCTACATCTAATTTTATTTTGTTTATTTTTTGTTTAGTTGGATATACATCAACTTTTCCAGGGACTTCTTCACCTGCACCTAATTCTACTACTAATTCTACAGCTCTATTTATTGCACGAATTGCATTTTCTGATGATAGTCCTTTTTCATATCTAGAAGAAGCCTCTGTTCTTAGCCCTACTTTCTTTGCTGTTTTTCTTACACTTCCACCATAAAATACTGCTGACTCAAATACTACTGTTTGAGTTCCTTCTTCTATTTCTGAGTTTTGTCCACCCATTACACCTGCTATTGCAACTGGCTTTTTCTCATCTGCTATAACTAGATTATTTTCATCTAATTCTCTTTCTACTCCATCTAATGTTGTAATCTTTTCACCATTTTTTGCTCTTCTTACTGTAATATGTTTTCCTTCAATAGAATTAATATCAAAAGCATGCATAGGTTGACCAAGTTCTAACATTACATAGTTTGTTATATCTACTATATTATTAATACTTCTTACACCACATGCTTTTAATCTTCTTTGCATCCATTCTGGTGATGGTCCAATTTTAACATTTTTAACTACTCTTGCAATATATCTATAGCATAAATCTGGTGCTGTAATATCTACTTTTAAACCTTCTATTTCTTTTTTATTTTCTACTTCTAATTCATCTAAATTCTTTCTTGGATTTTTAAATTCTTTACCAAGTGAAGCTGCTGTTTCTCTTCCTAATCCTTCAATTGATAAACAATCAGGTCTATTAGGTGTTATTTCAAAATCTATTATATCTTCTCTTAAATTTAATACATCTACAATATCTTTTCCTAAATCTTTTTCGTAAGATGCAGGAAGTATCATTATTCCATCTTCTATTTGATCTGGATAATCTTTAATATCTAAACCAAGTTCTCCAACAGAACACATCATTCCACAAGAGTCTATTCCTCTTAAAGGACTTTTTACAATTTTCTTTCCTCCTGGAAGTTCTGCACCATCTTTTGCAACTGGTATAATATCATTTTCATTAATGTTTTTAGCTCCTGTAACTATTTGTACTATTTCATTTCCTACATCTACTTTAGTTACTACTAATTTATCTGCATTTGGATGTTTCTTTATTTCTAATATTTTTCCTACTACAACATTTTTTATGTCATTACCCTTTTCGATGATTTCTTCTACTTTTGACCCTGTCATTGTAAGAATGTCTCCTAATCTAACAGTATCAACATCTATATCACTATATTCTTTTAACCATTCCACACTTGCTTTCATTTATTTTCTTCCTTTCCTTTTTTATCTTTCCTCATCATAAGCTCTATATTGATAAGTTTGATTTTGATTATTTGTAGTTACATTTGGAGTAAATCCTGTTATTCCTTCTTTAAATCTATCTCTATCTCTCATTCTTGTTTTATATCTCTCAATATGCATATCTGCTATCTCATCTGGAATAACTTTATATCCTCCTTCTTCTTGAACTACTGAATATCCTTCATGTTTACTTACAAAACTCATTGCATCTTGTAATGAATATAATTTATTCTTCTTTGGCTTTTTATTAAAAAGACCCAAATTTAAAACCTCCTTCATAAATATCAAATTTTTGACCATTTATCCTCTATTATTTATAATTACTTGACTAATCTTAGTCTAAAATTGTTTTAAAAATCTTACATCATTTTCAAATAATAATCTCATATCTTCTATTCCAAATTTTGCCATTGCAATTCTTTCTACACCAAATCCAAATGCAAAACCTGTATATTCATCTGGATCTATTCCACAATTTTTAAATACATTTGGATGAACCATTCCACATCCTAAAAGTTCTATCCATCCTTCTCCTTTACAAACCTTGCATCCTTTTCCTCCACATACGAAGCATGAAACATCTGCTTCTGCACTTGGCTCTGTAAATGGGAAATGATGTGGTCTAAAACGTATTTTAGTATTTTCTCCTAAACATTTTTTAGCGAACATCTCTAATGTTCCTTTTAAATCTGTCATTGAGATATGTTTATCAACAACTAAACCTTCTATTTGATGGAATACTGGTGAATGTGTTGCGTCAACACTATCAGAACGATAAACTGCACCAGGGCAAATTATTTTAATTGGTGGTTTCTTCTCCTCCATTACTCTTGCTTGTACTGGTGATGTTTGACTTCTTAAAACTATATCATCAGTAATATAAAAAGTATCTTGAACATCTCTTGCTGGATGATCTGGTGGTGTATTTAATTTATCAAAATTGTATGTTGCTTTTTCTACCTCTGGACCATCTGCAATTTCATATCCCATACCTAAGAATATTTCTTCTACTTCTTCTATTATTTGTGTTATTGGATGTAGAGAACCTAAATGTATTTTTTTACTTGGCTCTGTAACATCTATATTTTCTGTTTCTAATTTTCTTTGTAATTCTTGAGATTTTAACTCTTTTTCTTTTTGCTCTAATAAAGAATTTAATTCATCTCTTACCTCATTTACTAAACTACCAATTACTGGTCTTTCTTCTGGAGCTAATTTTCCCATTCCTCTTAAAACTAAAGTTAGCTCTCCTTTTTTTCCTAAATACTTTACTCTTACTTCATCTAAAGTTTTTAAATCTTTACAACTTTCCATTTCTTTTATGGAATTTTCTTTGATTTTTGCAATCTCTTCTTTCATGTTCTCTTCTCCTTTTTCTTTTATTTACTTTTAAATTATGTATATATTTTAATATGGTTTATATGTTCTTGTTTCTTTATATACACCATATTTGTTACCTGAATATTTTTCCATTCTTCTTTTTATTTTTTCTTGTTTTCTTTCTTCCCTTGATTTTTTATCAAAAGAAAAACTTTCTTCTTGTAACAACTTTGTTTCATTTTTCTTTTTTCTATGTTTTATCTTTATAAATATTTTATGGAATATGTTGTTACTAACTTTAAAATAGTATGTAACAACAAAAACGCCAAACTCATTTATATTTATATCTACATCTATTATTTTTTTATGATATTCTTTTTTTGTTTCTTCTATTTTTTGTAATATTTCTTGATTACTATATGTTTTAGAATCAAAATAATCTTCCACAATCCTTTGTTTTAACATTTAATCACATCCTTATTAAATTTTATTTAAAATTTAACATCAAAAAAACCATTTCTCCTACTTTTTAGGACGAAATGGTATAATCTTTTCCGTGGTACCACCTAAATTTATTAGTTTTTACTAACCTCATTATAGTTTTAACGGTGCAACCGCTTTTCCCTACTATTATTTCAAAAAAAGACCTAAAAAGTGAAATTTCTATATATCTATGCTAAATGGCTTCCAGCCTATGACCATTTTTCTCTTGTGCACTTAAAAATATATATACTTTGCTTTTTAATTGGTTTCTCTATTTTTCATACTTTTATATTTTACCATAATTTTTACAGTAATTCAAGAGTTTTCTGTTAATTTCTTACAAAATCTTGTTGCTTTATTTTACAATTATATTACAATTGTGAAAATTTTATATTTTCCCTTGTTTATTTTTTTATTTGTGATAAAATATGAAATATGTGTAAACAATATAGTAAGGAGAGGATTTTTATATGAAGAAAAAGATTTTTTTAGGTTTATTTTTAATTTTAATTTTAGTAGCAAATATTTCTATGGCTTCTTATAGTACAGTACAAATGGAAGTTGTAGAAGAGCCAGTTTGTACAATTGAACTTGGAGACAATGCATCTTTTGAGAAAAAATTAGTTAGTAAAGACTTAGCAAATAAAGAAGTTACACTTCAATTACAAGTAGTAAATAATGAACAAGCAGCAAAACCAACAGGTGAACTTATGTTAGTACTTGATAATTCAAATAGTATGAATGAACATACTGTTGAAGGTGATGACCAATCACCAACTAGAAAAGATTTAATATTTGAATCAGCTAAAACTTTAGTTTCTAACCTATTAGAAGGAAATGATAATTTACAAGTAGGAATAGTTAGTTTCTCAAGTAATACAGACGTTTCTCAAGAAGCAACAGCAGCAGATGCAAATCTAGTATCAAACTTAAGCTCTGATGCTAATACATTGAATTCTGCAATTGATAATATAGAAGCAGATGGCCCAAGAACAGACTTAGATGCTGGTATCACTTTAGCAAGTGAACAATTTACAGAAACAGATAATAATAAATATATGATTGTTTTAACAGATGGCGTACCAAATATAGCTTTAGGACACAATAATCCTTATTATTCAAATGATGTAATTAATACAACTAAAGCAAAATTACAAGAGTTAGATGGTCAAGGAATTAACATTACAACAATGCTTACAGGAATTAATAATGAAAACCTAGAAGGAACAGGAAACGAAGATAGTAAAACATATGGTCAAATTATAAACGAAATATTCGGAACAGAAGAAAACCCAACAGTAGGAAACTTCTATTACGTTACAGACGATGAAGTAGAACAAACAATTACAAATGATATCTATAATTCATTATTACCAGTATCACAATCTTATACAGATATAGTAATTAAAGATTATTTTCCAAAAGAAATTATAGATAACTTTGATTTTGCATATGTATCAAATGCAAATATTGGAACTATTTCAGCACAAGTAGATACTACAGATAATTCAATTACATGGACTATTCCAGAATTAGCTAGTGGTGAAACTGCAACTGTTCAATATACTTTAAAATTAAAACAAGATTTTGATAGTAGTATTGTAAATAAATTATTAGATACAAACGAAAAAGTAGATATTACTTACAAAGACTTTAACGGTACAGACCAAGCAAAAACATCTGATGTGACACCAGTATTAAAACTTACAGAACCACCTGCAGAATTACCAAAAGCAGGAACAACTATGTTAGTAACTTTAGTAGTTGTAGCAGCTGGATTATTAATATTCTCTATTATAAAATTAAATTCATTTAAAGATGTTAAATAAACAAAAAAATAGGCCTTAAATTTAAGGTCTATTTTTTTGTTTGCTTTTTTTGGGACGGGGTCAAAAAACAGCATTATAATTCTTGTTCTATATACAATAATCTATTATACTTAGAAACTCTATCAGTTCTACAAGGTGCTCCTGTTTTTATTTGCCCTGCATTTACTCCGACTGCTATATCTGCAATTGTAGTATCTTCAGTTTCTCCTGAACGATGTGAAATTATTGTATTATATCCATTTTCTTTAGCAAGCTTTATAGTATCTAATGTTTCTGTTAATGTTCCTATTTGGTTTGGTTTAATTAGAATCGCATTTGCTGTATTTTCTTTAATTCCTCTTCTTAATCTTGTAGGATTTGTTACAAATAAGTCATCTCCCACTAATTGAACTTTATTTCCTAATTTTTCAGTTAAAACTTTCCAGCCTTCCCAATCTTCTTCTGCTAAACCATCTTCTATTGAATAAATTGGATATTTTTCACATAAAGAAACAATATAATCTATCATTTCATCTTTTTCCTTAAATTCTTTTGTTTTCCAAAAATAATAACCATTTTTATTTATCTTTTTAGCTTCATCAAACATTTCTGTACTCGCGATATCTAAAGCAAGCATTATGTCTTTTCCAGGCTCATATCCTGCTTTTTTTGTTGCTTCTATAATTACATCTAATGCTTGTTCTTCATTATCTAAGTTAGGAGCAAAACCTCCTTCATCTCCAACTCCTACACTATATCCTTTTTCTTTTAATACACTTTTTAATGTATGGTATATTTCTGCTCCTCTTCGTAATCTTTCACTAAATGTTATATCTCCAACTGGCATAATCATAAATTCTTGAATACTTATATTATTATCAGAATGTTTTCCGCCATTTAAAATATTCATCATAGGTACAGGCATTTCAGTTCCATAAATACCTCCTATATAACGATATAATTCTAATCCCAATGCCTCTGATGCTGCTTTGGCTACAGCTAATGATACTCCTAAAATAGCATTTGCACCAAGATTTGATTTATTAGGTGTATCATCTAGTTTTATCATCTCTTCATCTATAGTTCTTTGGTCAAATACATTCATTCCTATAATTTTTTGAGATATTTTCTTATTTACATTTTGAACTGCTTTCTCTACACCTTTACCAGAATATCTTGTTTTATCTCCATCTCTTAATTCTACTGCTTCAAAACTTCCTGTTGACGCTCCTGATGGTACTGCTGCTTTTCCCACAAAACCATTTTCTGTTAATACCTCTACTTGCACAGTTGGATTTCCTCTTGAGTCTAAAATTTCTATTGCTCTTACATCTTCTATTTTTAAAAACTCTTTCATAAAAAACCTCCTTAAATATTTCTAAATACTTCTAGTATTTTATCCATATTTAAGAAGGTTATTCTTAAGAAGCTTTTTTATTTCTTAACTCTCTTGCATATTTTAAAGTAACTTCATTTACTTCACCTGATGATATTCTTGCTAATTCTTCAATTACTTCTGTTTCTTTTAATAATTTAATCTCAGTTCTTGTTCTATCTTCTACAATATTTTTACTAATAAAATAATTATAATCTGCCATTGCTGCTATATTTGGTAAATGTGATATACATAGAACTTGATGTTTTTTAGAAATTGCTTTTAATTTATTTGCAACACTATTTGCTGCTTTTCCACTAATCCCCGTATCTATTTCATCAAAAACAAGTATATCAGAATTATCAAATTCTGCTAGAACTTTCTTTATTGCAAGCATTATTCTAGACATTTCTCCTCCTGATGCAATTTTTGATAATTCTTTTTCAGCTTCACCTACATTTGTAATAATATAAAATTTAACAATATCTTTTCCATCTTTAAAGAATTCATTGTCGGTATAATCTACTTTTATATTTATTTTAGCATTTTTCATTTCTAAATCTTCTAATTCTTTATTAATATCTTCTACTAATTTTTTAGAAGATACTATTCTTATTTCATGCATTTTATTTGCTAATGTATTTAATTTTTCTTCTAATTCATCTCTTCTCTTTCTTAATTTTATATTATATTCTTCTAAGTTTTCTATTTTTTCTAATTCTTCTTTTATTTCATCTTTATATTGTAAAATTTCTTCTATAGTATTTCCATATTTTCTTTTTAAAGAATGAATTAAATCTAATCTTTCTTCAACATTATTTCTTTCTTCTTCATCAAAATAAGTATCATCTTTATAAGAACTTATATCTCTTGCAATTTCTTGTAATTCATAATAAATATTTTTTAAACTACTTGAAGCCTCTTCATATTTTTTATCAATTGTTTCTATTTTTTCTAAAGCCCTTATTGCCATACTAATATTATCTATTCCATTTTCTTCAATTAAGTTATTTGCTGTATTTAAACTATCTGATATTTTCTCACTATTCATCATTACTCTTCTTTGTTCTTCTAATTCATCTTCTTCATTTATTTTTAAATCCGCTTCTTCTATTTCATTTATTTGATATTGTAATAAATCAATTTTTCTTTGTTTTTCTTTTTCATCACCTAAATTATCTTTTAGTTCTTTTAATACATTCTTATATTCTAAATAATAATTTTTATATTCTTGTTTTAAAGAAGATATTTTCTCTTCAGAATAACTATCTAAATAGCTTAAATGTTTTTTACTATCTAAAAGATTTTGATTATCATTTTGTCCATGTATTTCTATAAACTCTTTCATAAATTCTCTTAGTTCATTTACAGTAACCATTCTTCCATTTATTTTACACATATTTTTGCCATTAGAACTTATTTCTCTAGATACTATTATATTTCCATCTTCTGCCTTTTCTGATTGTGGGGCATACATACAAAGTTCTACAAATGAATTAGAAGCTCCTCTTCTTATCATATCTTTAGAAAATCTTCCACCTGATATTATTTGTAAAGAGTCAATTATTAAAGTTTTTCCTGCTCCTGTTTCCCCTGTTAATACATTTAACCCTTTGTTTAAATCTATATTTAAATCTTCAATTATTCCTATATTCTTTATGTGTAAAGTAGATATCATTTTAATTCCTCCTACTAAAAAAATGTTCGCTTTTATTCTACTTCCAATTTTTAAAATTGTCAATAGTTTTTGCGAACATTTTTTCTTTTTTATTTTAATTTAATATTATACTCTTTATATAAATTCTTCAAATACAAGATTTGCTAAGTCTAAGCCTTTATTTGTTAACTTTATATTATTTAGATCTACTTCAATTAATCCTTCTGATACTAATTTATCAAGTTCTTTTCTAAACAAATACAATGGATTATCTTGGTATTTTTCTTTAAACTTAGAAATATCAACACCTTCTATTTTTCTAAAACCTAACATCATAAATTCTTTTTCTTTATCTTCTTTTGTTTGTTCTTCTTCTATTTCTCTATTTTTATCTAAATTATTATTCTCTATGTTTTTTATATATTCTTCTAAATTTTCTGTATTGCAAAATCTAATACCATTAATATATGAATGTGAAGCTAATCCAAATCCGATATATTCTTCTTGATTCCAGCAATTTAAGTTGTGTTTTGATTCTTTTTCCTTCTTAGAAAAATTAGAAATTTCATAATGATTATATCCATGAAGTTCTAAAAAATCTTTAACATACCAATACATTCTTCTTTCTTCTTCCTCAGAAGGAAGCTCTATTTTTCCTTCATCTAACCATTTAGAAATTAAAGTTCCATTTTCTACTATTAATGAATACACACTAATATGATTAGGATTTAAGTCTACTATTTTTTCTAAACTTTCCTTTATATCATTAATATTTTGGTTTGGAAGTGCTATCATTAAATCTATATTAATATTATCAAATCCGGGCCCCTTTTGCTAAATTATAAGTATCTAAAAACTCTTCATATGTGTGAATTCTTCCAATTTGTTTTAATAGCCTATTATTTGTACTTTGAAGTCCAATACTTAATCTATTTACTCCGGATTCTTTATATGTTTCTAATTTTTGTTTATTTACAGTTCCCGGATTTACTTCAATTGTAATTTCTAAATCTTGCCAAGATACTTTATTATTAACTAACTTTTCTTTTAATAAATCTAATATTTCTTTTATATAATTTTCATTAATATAAGAAGGAGTACCTCCTCCTATATAAATTGTTGTAACAATATTTTTAGTAAAATCAAATTCTTCTATTTCTTTCTTTAATGCATCTATATAACTTTCTATTAAATTATCTTTATTACAAAAAGAAATAAAATCACAATAACTACATTTTCTTTTACAAAAAGGTATATGTATATATATTCCAAAGTTATTACTCATTTGCTATCTCCATTATCTTTTTTAGTCTATAATTTACACCTGATTTTCCAAGTGGTTTATCTAATTTTTTTCCTAAATCAGAAAGTGCCATATCTGGATTTTCTAATCTTAAATTTGCAATTTCTTTTAAATTATCACTTAATTTATTAAACTTTCCATTTTCCTTTAATTTCTTTATTGCTGCTATCTGTTCTATTGAAGCATTTATAGTTTTATTTAAATTTGCTGTTTCACAATTTACAATTCTATTTACTTTTCCTCTCATTTCTTTTTGTATACGAATATCTTCAAAACTCATAACAGCTTTAGCAGCACCAATTAAAGCTAGAAATTTAGAAATTTCTTCTCCTTCTTTTATATATAATGATTTTTTATTTTCTACTATCATTTTCTTTGTATTTATATCTAAAATCTTTAAAATTAGAATTACATTGTTTAAATTCTTTTCTGTATTAAAACTAATTTCTAAATGATATTTTTTATTTGGATCATTAATTGATCCGGAACCCATAAATACTCCTCTTATTATTGCTCTTAGGTATTCCTCCTTTAGTCCTTCTACATAGCCTTCTTTCAAATAAATTAAATTATTCTCTATCTCTACTAAATCTTGAATATCCTTTTTATTCAATGTTATTACAAAATTCTTACCTACTACCTCTATATTATGGTTTATATTTAAATTGTCAAGTAATTTAGAAAATCTATTAATATTATAGTCACTTTCTGTTGAAAACCTTATATGTTTTTTTGCATCTATTTCCACATTCCCAGAAATTAAATATCCTATTAATTCATTTTTTACTTCCTCTTTATTTACTAAATTACTATTCTTATTTAACTCTTGTTTTACTTCTGAAGAAAAAGACAACCTTCTCACTCCTTAATCATTGTGCTGTTTTTTGACCCCGTCCTGAAAAACAGCCTAATTTAATTTAGCTACTATTACTCTATCATTATCACATAAATCTTTTTTACAATAGATATCTATATATTTTCCTTGTTCTTTTATTAATTCTTCTACATCTTCTTTTTGGTCATATCCTATCTCAAAGCATAGATATCCATGGAATTTCAAATATTCATCTGCCTCATTTATTATTTTTCTATAAAAGTCTAAACCATCATATCCTCCATCTAAAGCAATATGTGGTTCTTTTTGTACTTCTTTATCTAGTTTTTTTAATACTTCTCTTTTTATATATGGTGGGTTTGACACTATCATATCATATTTTTCTTTTTTTAAGTTTTTAAATAAATCAGATTCTACAAATGTTATTCTATCTTCTACTTCATTATTTTTAGCATTTAATTTTGCTACGTTTAATGCTTTTCTTGATATATCTACTGCTGTAACAAAACTTCTATCAATATATTTTGCAAGTGATACAGCAATTGCTCCACTTCCTGTACATAAGTCTAAAAACTTTTTAGCATTTATTTTTTTTGCAATCTTTATTACTTCTTCAACTAAGGTTTCTGTATCTTGTCTTGGTATTAATACATTTTCATCTACGTAAAATGTCATCTTCATGAATTCTTGCCTATGTGTTATATGTTGTAAAGGTATTCCTTGGCACAATTTTTTTATTGCTTTAAAGTAATTTACTTCTTGTCTTAACATTAATACATCTTTATCATATACCATTAAATATTCTCTTGGCTTATTTAGCACATATTGCATTACTAACCTTGCTTTTATATTTGGTTCTGTTATATTATTATTTTTTAGCATTATCATTCCTTTTCTTATTGTTTCTCTTATTGTCATAACCTCACCTCCACTATACACAAATATAATACCACAAAATTCCTATAATTTCCACAAAAATAGTGCCAATTTTTATTTTGGCACCATTTAAAACAATTTATTAATTATCTTATATTTCTCTTTTTATTTTTTCTATTTCTTCTTTTGTTAATCCTGTAAAGTCCATTATATCTTCTATACTTGTATTCTTTTGTAACATTTTTCTTACAATTTCTTTAGCCTTCCTTTCTTCTCCCTGTTCAAGTCCTTGTTTAAGCCCTTGCTTAGTTGCATATTCTATTGCATCTGCCTCATCTCTTATCGCTTTTAACCTAAACTCGTAGTTATTTCTTTCTTCGTTACTTAAGCTCATAGAAGCTAATTTTTTGTTTATTTTCTCCACTTCTTTATTAACTTTACTTGCTTTTTTCACTTGCTCATCACTCCCTACAAATAACCACAACCATTGTGCTATTTTTGTATGCATTTCTGGATTTTTCTTTTTAAATTTTGGTAATTCTATTATATGCATTTCTAAATATTCAGTTGCATAAATATCTTCTTCTTCATACCCCATATCTACTACTTCTTCTGGTTTTGGCTCTTCAAATTTCATTCTTGCTATAGAATGATATTCATTTCTTTTATAGTAATTAAAATTTAAAATACTTATTACAATTGACTTTTTACACTCTGAATATGGATCTCCCTCTTTTATAGTATTTGCATAATTGCTAGACATATAATACGGCATCCTTTGCTCTATGTTACGTTGGTTTTGCATTTGTATTTCTACATCCACAACTATTCTAGTATTTAATGTCACCTTTAAGTCCAAAATTCCAAATTTACTATCATAATAATTTTTTGGTATTTCTGGATTATTTATTTCTATTTTATATATTTCAACATCTAATATACTTTCTAAAAAATCTTTTAAGGCACTTTTATTTTCTTCCTGCCCAAAAATTCTTTTAAAGACATAATCAGATGTTAAAGGCAATTTATTTGTCATATAATTCCTCCTTTATTTTAACATCCTCATTATATTTTTTCAATAGATACATCGAATTTTATAGATAAAATTTAATTTAATAATTAATTTAGAATAAAAAGCAAAATAATAGATATAAATTTTCTATAATATTTTCTTTATTTAAATTTCTTAATTATTTTACAAATTTATACACACCGTTCATATTTATTTGTAACAAAGTAATTGAAAATATCCGAATAAAATTCTTTTGAAAAAAATTTTTTCTTAAAAATATCTTATTGCAATAAAACAATATTATTATAGCACACAGATTTCAAAAAGTTTGTCGAAACTTGTCAATAGATTAAAATTTTTATTTAAAAAAAGAGTGATATAAAATCACTCCTAATATTTATTCTTCAAAGAATTTATCAAATTCTTCTTCATTAATCTTTTCTTTTTGTAATAAAGTCTCAGCAATTGCATCTAACTTATCTCTATGCTCTTGTAATAATGAAATTGCTCTATTATATGCTGCATTTATTAGTTCTTTTACTTCTTCTCCTATTTTATCACCAATGTTTTCACCAAACATTTGCATTTCATATGGTTCTTTTCCTTGGAAATCTATTGGACCTAATTTATCACTCATTCCATATTTTGTTACCATATCTCTTGCAATACCTGTTGCAACTTCTATATCATTACTTGCACCTGTTGAAATATCATTTAAAACTAATTTTTCTGCTGCTCTACCACCGAGTAATGCTACCAATTTTTCCTGCATTTCTGTTTTAGATATATAATATTTATCTTCATCAGATTTATACATTGTATATCCGCCAGCAACTCCTCTTGGTATAATAGATATTTCTTTTACATTAGTTTGAGTTGGTAAGTATCTACTAACTACAGCATGTCCTGCTTCATGGTAAGCGGTTAACTTTTTATCTTTATCTGAATATTTTCTTTCTCTCTTCTCTAATCCAACTGTTACTTTCTTTACAGCTTCTTCAATATCTTCGTTTTCAATATCTTCATGTTTATTTTTAGTTGCTGTAATTGCTGCTTCATTTAAGATATTTTCAAGTTCTGCACCAGTAAATCCAGCTGTATCTTCTGCAATACTTTCTAAGTTCACATCGTCTGCTAATTTTTTATCTTTACTGTGGATTTTAAGTATTTCTAATCTTCCTTTTAAATCTGGTACTGGTATTGTAATTCTTCTATCAAATCTACCAGGTCTTAAAAGTGCTTTATCAAGCATTTCAGGTCTATTTGTTGCTGCTAAAACTATAATTGTTTCTTCTGAACCAAATCCATCCATTTCAACTAGTAATTGATTTAATGTTTGGTTATTTTCAGTTTCAGCTCCACTATTTGATGTTCTTCTAGATCCAATTGCATCTATTTCATCTATAAATACAATACAAGGAGCTAATTTTCTTGCTTTTTCAAATAATTTTCTAACACGTGATGCCCCAAGTCCTGCAAACATTTCTATAAATTCTGAACCACTCATTGAAATAAATGGTACATCAGCTTCACCTGCAATTGCTTTTGCAATTAAAGTTTTTCCGGTACCTGGTTTTCCATAAAGTAAAACTCCTTTAGGCACTCTTGCACCCATTTTAGTATACTTCTCTGGTCTTTTTAAGAAATCAACTATTTCCATCATTTCTTGTTTTTCTTCATCTAAACCTGCAACGTCATCAAATCTTACTTTTGTTTTTCTTTCTGTGTCATCATATACTTTTCCTTTTTCACCAATTCCTTGCATTTTAAATAACATTATAAATAATGCAAGCATAATAGCTGTTGGTAAGAAAGATATTACTAAACTTGGTATTTGTGAAATAATGCTTTTTGGTTTTTGTATTAATTCTATATCATTTCCCTCTTCTACTTTTGTTTGTAATAAATCCATAAAACTCTCTACATTTGGTACAATTGTTGTTTTTTCTTCTTCTTCATTTTTTAATTTAACCTTTGTAGTAGTACTTCCTGTTGTTAATTCTATACTTTCTACATTCTGATTATTAATCTCATGGATTAAATCTGTATATGCTAAAGTATTTTCATCTTCTTTAGATTTATTATTCATTAAATATACAGTTAATCCAATTAATACTGCTAATAAAATAAGTAATACTAGAATTAATATTAGCTGATTTCTTCCTTTTTTGTCTTTACTTTGTTCTTTATTATTTCTCTTTTCTTTGCTCATTTTTCCTCCTTCTCCCTTTAATTTTTATTTCTATGCGCCAGAGCCTTCTGGTTCTTGGCCTCCCTTTTTTTCTTCTTTTTCTTGTTTTTTCTTTTCTTTTTCTTCTTCTTCCTTCTCTTTTCTTTTTTGTTCTTCTCTTGCTCTTTTTTCTTCCTCTTCCCTTTCTTTTTCTTCCATTTGTTTTTTAATTATTTCCTGTGCTTCTGCTATTTTCATTAGTTCTGCTTGTTTCTTTACAAAATCACTTTTTAATATAAATATTGCTGCAACCAAGTATATAGCAGCTACTGCAGCATACATTACTTGGAAGTATTCCATCTCAAACGGAATAAATATATTTATTCCAATATATATCATATTTAATATAATAGATAAAGTAAGTGCATATACAGACATATTAAATATTGCAACATATCTCATTTTTATTTTTGCAAGCCAAGCTGTGAAAAATCCAAAGAAGCTAAGAAGTATTGCATCTGAAAGTATACTTAAGAAATACATTACAAATGCATAAATAAATATTGTTAAAAATACACTTACATATAATGATATAATTCTACTACTATGCACAAAATCTATTACAGTTTGTTTATTAAATTCTGTAATTTTCATTGGTTCTAAAGTATCTTTATATGAATAACTAATTGTTCCTGAAATAGCTGCATTTTTTACAACCACTCTGTCCTTAAGAACTATAACTCCTCCACCTGCATTTGTTACTTTATTTATATAATCATTAATTACAGTTTCATCTTCAGTTTTTGTATCAATAATTGTCTCACCTGCAACTGAGTCTTCTGCTGATATTGTTATCGGTTCTTCTGATTCTACACTTAAAGTTCCATCTTTATAAGAAAACTCTGGGAAACTATTTTGTAAATATTCTACTCCTTCCACAAGTAAATTATGCGTTTGATATATCATTCCTAAACAAATTATAATTGTTAATATTGCAACTATCTTTGCTAAATAGCTTATTGCTTTTCCTAATCCTTGTGCCGCCATATTAGGATATTTTTCAATTTTAGTAATTGAATACCATACTTTTTTGAAAAATCCCATGTTTAATTCGTTTTCATCATTATTTTTTTGATTTTCATTTTTTTCTTCTTTTACTTCTTTTGTTTTCTTTTCTTCTTCCATTACCTGTACTCCCTTCTTATGCTAGAATCTACAAACTTTGGATTTACTTCCAATATAACTTTATCTCCAATTTTTACATCTGTGTCTGTTATATCTGCGACAATATGATATGCTCCAACTCGTCCGAGTACTTTATAATTTTCGTCATTAATTTTAACATAAAGAGCTTCTTTCTTGAACAAGTTTTTTATATCATTTTTTATAAATCTTAATTTATCTACAAATCTAAATAAATCATCTTCTGCTTTTACATTATACCCTGACATATAGCCGACATGGTACAACTGCAATTTTTGTTTTCTTCTTCGTCTTATATGAATTAGAATAACCTATATTAAATCCTTTTGGTAATTCCTTTATTTCTGTAACTTTACTTTCTATATATGCTATTTTCTTTAATCCTAAATAATCCTTAAACGGTAATCTTCCGAAGAAATGCTGATCCTATTCTTACTGCATTTAAGTGCATATATGGATATTTTAAAAATGCTGCCGAATTACATACATGTAAAATTCCTGGATCTATTTCATTCATTTTTAATACTTCTATTACATCTATAAATCTTTCAAATTGTAATTTAGTATATTTTTCATTAAAAAAGCTTACTGAAAAATGTGTGTATGTTCCTTCTATTTTTACATGTTTTAAATTTTTTATTATTTCTATTAATTCATCTCTTTTAGAATAGATAAATCCATATCTACCAAATCCAGTATCTATTTTTAAATGTACTTTTATTTCTTTTCCTAGGTCTTTACCTAAACTTTCAATTGCTTCTGCATCTTCTTTAGACCCTAGTGTTAATATTACATCATTTTCTACTAATTCTTTTAAGTCTTCTTTTATGCTACTAGCTGATAACATAAGTATCTCTTCTTTAATTCCTGCTTCTCTTAAAGAAATAGCTTCTTCTTTTGTTGATACTGCAAAACTTGATATTCCATTTTCTATTAAAAATTTTGTAAATTCTACTATCCCTAATCCATATCCATTAGCTTTTACAACAGCAATTACCTTTAAAGAATTACCATTATCATCCTGTCCACTTTTTAAGCTAAATTCTTTTATCTTTTCTATATTATGTCTTAAATCATCTTTATTAATTACTAAAGTATTCAAACTTAAGACTCTCCTTTATTTAGATAATTTTCTTTTTAACTGTCTTAATGTTCTAAATGCTTTTTCAGAGAATTTATATAATTTATATCTTAGTGGTTTAAATGGAAGATATACTTCTCCAACAAATTCTGTAAATGTTGCTCCAAATCCTTGTTTAAATCTATATAATCCGTATTGTGGATGATGTTCATCTACTACTCCTGATACTCCTCTAAAGTCATAAACATCATCACCTCTTGCAATTGCCATTTTTATCATTTCCCATTGTAGTAAATAATTTGGCATAAGATTTCTATGTTCATTACTACTTGCACCGTACAAGTACCATGTTTTATTTCCATAAAAGATAGGGATTACTCCTGATATTGGTTTACCATCATAGTATGCCATTAATACTTTCATATGGTCTCCTAAGCAATCATACATTTTTTCAAAATATTCTAATGGTCTTATTATAAATCCATCTCTTTTTCCAGTTTCAACCATAATGTTATAAAAATCTTTTAAGTCTTCTTTCGTTCCATCTTTTACTGTAACACCTTTTCTTGTAGCTAAACGTACATTATATCTCCATTTTTGTTTAAAACCTTTCATTACTTCTTCTTCTGTTTTTCCTTTTATGTCTAATCTAAATACATATCTTGGTTGAATTTCATCTTTAAAATCTTTTGCATCGTCTTTTATTTTATATCCTAAACTTGTAACTACTTCTCTATATGTTTCATCTGAACTCAATATATCTGGCTCATTTCTAAATACAAAGGCATTATATTTTTTTCCTAATTCTTTTATTCCATCTGTTAACTGTTTCATAACTCCTATATCATGTATATCGCATACTGGTCCTCTTGGTGAATATATCATATTTCCAAATATAGGCATTTTACGTATCCACACACATATTGAGCCTATTATATTTCCATCTTCATCTTCTGCTAAGACTACTTCTGGTTTCCAGTTTGGCTTTTTTACTTCCGCCCATTCCAATGATTGTTGAAAGTTACATCTTTCATGATTTTCTAAAAATTCTTTGTACTCTTTTTTTGATTCTTCATCTGTTACGAATCGCATTGTTTAATCACTCCTATTTATTATTTACAATCTAAACGTATTTTACACTAATTTACGAAATTTTACAAGCATATTGATACTTTTAGAATAATTTTTAATATTAAAATGAAAAACTGACGACTAATTTTTCTAATTAGTCGCCTATTATATCAATTTTACTGGAATTTTCATTCTTTAAGTAACAATTTTCGTGATAAATTCTTTAAAATTAGTAATTTATTTTCCAATATCCTTTTTTATCTGAACCTATTCTTTCAATTATTTTTTGTTCTTTTAACTCTTTCATTATTCTTTTTACTGTTCTTAATGGGATTGATGTTATTTTTGTTATTTGATTTTGAGTAATATTAGGATTTAATTTTAAGGTATTTATTATTATTTTTTTTGTACTTTTTACAGTGCCATTTACAGTGCCATTTACAGTGCCATTCTCTAAATTCATTGTTATATTTTTATTTGGAACTTTTGTTGCAACATACTTAAGTTCTTCATTTGTTTTTCTGTAAAATATAACTGTAAAACCTAATTTATCCATTTTAAATTCTACTTTTACATCATTTTTCTTACATTCCTCAAATATTCTCCTTATACCTGTTCCAAATGTTTCAACTTCGTGAGATAAAAACAAAGTTTGACCAATTAATTTATTTCTTAAAATTGATTTTCCTTTTCCTTCTATATAATCTTCTGGTGTATAGTCTTCTGGAAATTGTCCTGGATTATATATTTCAATTCTATTTCTATATATTGCAATTTCTATATCTTGTTTACTTATCATAGATTTATGACATAAAGAATTCATTATAGCTTCACGAATAGATACTATAGGAATTTCTGGTATTTCCACCCTTTCCAATTTACCTGACTCAAAATTAACTGTCCAATTTATGTGCTCTTTTACATAAGTTTCTCCTACAGCTCCAAGTTCTAATATATTTCCTTCTTTTCTTGAAATATCTAAAAAAGTTAAATTCGTATCTGTAGCAAACATTGCCATTTTTAATACTATATTTGCATTTTTTCCAAACAAAGCATTTCCAACATTTAATAGCTTTCCTTCTTTATTTATTAATCCTAATCTATTTAATATATCTTTTTTATTTGTATACTCATAATTTATTCTTTTACTTTCATTTCCCTGTTTTATACATCTTTTTAATAATTCTTCATCTACTTCATCATAACTATATTCTGTAGCTTCTTTTTCCCATTTTGCATCTAAATCTGTTGAATTAATTATTAAATTTCTAATTTCTTTTTGTGATAATTGCCTATCTTCATCTCCAACTCTCATATATGCTCTACCATAAGACAAATATGGAACTTCTTTTCCTTGAAATTCAACCCTAATGCAATCTTTCCCTTTTATACTAATTCTTCTTACATCTGGGTATATTTTAGGTTCTATATTTTCTGATATTGTTCTTGTTACATCCCTTACAGTTCCTTCTCCAATTTGTTGTCCTACAATTTCCCCATTATTTTTTATTCCAAAATATACTGTTCCTTTTCCATGTTTATTTAGTATTGCCACTATTGAATTTAGTGCAGCAGGCAGTTCAGCTGTTGATGTTTTAAATTCTAAAATTTCTGTTTCTTCTTTCATTTTTCCTCCTATCTTTTATTTTTAATATTTTATATTTCTTTTTTGATGTTTTTTAGAATTATAAAAAATATGCTTGATAAAAAGCTATGAGTAAAGAACTATTCTAATATAATTTATTTATAGGAAATTAAATATAAAGATATAAATATACAATAATTACAAGACAATAAAGGTTTAGATTGTCGATATAGTATGTCTCAACAATTATATATTAAATTTATTTAACTAAATTGGATATTTTTTGAATATAAACCGAATAAAAATTTATAATAATATATTTTAAATTTTAAAATAAAAATGGAGCAGGTAGTGAGAATCGAACTCACGTCATCAGCTTGGAAGGCTGAGGTTCTACCATTGAACTACACCTGCATATATAAAACTAATTGTCAGGATTTTGGAGCAGGTAGTGGGAATCGAACCCACGTCATCAGCTTGGAAGGCTGAGGTTCTACCATTGAACTACACCTGCATTTCCTCCTGACAATTATAGATTATAAAGGTTTTTTCCTTTTTTGTCAATAGTATTTTAAAAATTTTTTTAAATTTAAATTCTATCTTGCACCATCATCTGTTATTATTCTTCCGTTTTTTCTTCTATTTCCTCGTATTTTTACATTTCTAAAGCTTCTTTTAGCTTCTTCACTTTGTATTATTCTTTTTCTTTTTGTTGGCATTTTCCTTTTATTTCTAATATATTGTTGGAACAATTTAGCTCTCCTTAATATTATCCTATTTGCCTTGTTTTTATCTCTAGGAATTACAAAAACTTTTCCTTTTTTCTTTTTTCTTGAATAGCTTTTTAAATTTTCTATTAATTCTTGGTCTGCATCGCCCATTATATCTGCTTCCATACCATTGTCAATTGCTTGTTTAAACATAGCTAAATCGTTATTTCCATTTCCAACACATATATAACCATATCGTGGTTTAAAATAGCTCACAATTGCTTTTACAGCTTCACCTTTATTTATTCCTTTTTGAGCTATATCTAGTCTATAATTTTCACTTGTTGCTAAAGGAAATTTAGTTCTATCCAAATCTGTCCAGAATCCTAAATTTGAAACATATGCTGACATATCTTCCATTTGCTTTCTTGTTCCTGCTAAAGTTATTTTAGTTATATCATCTGCTTGCAATATTTCATCTTCTACATTCTCCAATATTTTTGCAACTTTACTTTTAGAATAATAAGCTTTTACTCTATCTTCACCAGATGCATATATATTTTCTCCGTCTGTATATCTTATTAAATTAGGCTCTCCTCCTATTTTTAAATATTCTCCAATTATTTGTTCTATTTTTTCAGGAGCTAAAGTTTTTCTAATAATAAATTCATCCGTTTCTGTCCAATAAACATTTGCTCCATTGTCACCTACAATTAATTTTGGAAGAGCTATTTTTCTTTTTTTAAAGTCTTCTTTAATATCTCCTACTGTTCTTCCTGTTACTGGCACAACCATTCCACCCATTGAGCTAATTAATCTTATTATAGAATTCAATTGTCTATCAGCTAAATTTAATGTTCCATCTTTATCAGTAAAAATCATAAATTCTGGTCTTCTCATTTTCTTTATTCTTTCCATATTTTTCTCCAAATCTATTTTATTTATTTTCAATACAAGCTTTTACTAATCCCACAAATAAAGGTGCTGGGCGATTTGGTCTTGATTTTAACTCTGGATGGAATTGTCCCGCAATAAAGTATGGATGGTCTTTTATTTCAACTATTTCTACTAAATTTCCATCTGGAGATGTTCCAGAAACTGTTAATCCTGCTTTTTCTAATTTTTCTCTATAATCATTATTAAATTCATATCTATGTCTATGTCTTTCTGATATTTCTTTTTTACCATATACCTTGTTGGCTAAAGTTCCTTCTTTTATTATGCAAGGATATGCTCCTAATCTCATCGTTCCACCTTTTTTGTTTACTTTCTTTTGTTCTTCCATTATATGTATTACCGGATTTTTAGTTTTCTCATCAAATTCAGCAGAATTTGCATCTTTTAGGCCAAGTACATCTCTTGCAAATTCTACAACTGCCATCTGCATACCAAGGCATATCCCTAAAAATGGTACTTTGTTTTCTCTTGCATATTTAATTGTTGCTATTTTTCCTTCTATTCCTCTCGTTCCAAATCCACCTGGTACTATTATTCCATCATATTTAGATAAAATATCTTTTGATGTTTCTTCATTTACTTTTTCTGCATCTACCAAGTCTACTTCTACATTTACATTATTTGCAAAACCTGCATGATGTAAACTTTCTATTACTGATATATATGAGTCTTCTAATTTTATATATTTTCCTACGATTGCTACTCTTACTTTATTATTTTTATCTATTTTTCTTATTTTTTCTATCATTTCTTGCCATTCTATATTATTTGGCACATAATTATCTAATTTTAAATGATTACATACCTCTCTTGCTAAGCCTTCTTCTTCTAACATTAAAGGTACTGCATATAAACAATCAGCTGTTTTATTTTGAATTACGCTTGATTTTCTTACATTACAAAATAGTGATAATTTATCCCTTACGCTTTCTGGTATATCTAATTCTGTTCTACAAACTAATATGTTTGGCTTTATTCCCAAACTTTGTAATTCTTTTACTGAATGCTGAGTTGGTTTTGATTTTATTTCATTTGAACCATGTATATATGGAAGTAATGTTACATGTATATATAATACATCTTCTGGATTTTTTTCTATTCCTACTTGTCTTATTGCTTCTATTATAGATAAACCTTCTATATCTCCTACTGTTCCACCTATTTCTGTTATTACTATATCAGTATCAGTATTTTCAAATCCATATATTCTTTCCTTTATCTCATTTGTTATATGTGGTATTACTTGTACTGTTTTTCCTAAGTACTCCCCTTTTCTTTCTTTTTCTATTACAGAAGAATATACTTTTCCCATTGTTACACTTGAATTATGTGTAAGATTTTCATCTATAAATCTCTCATAATGTCCTAAGTCTAAATCTGTTTCTGCTCCATCATCTGTTACAAATACCTCTCCATGTTCATATGGATTCATTGTTCCTGGGTCTACATTTATATAAGGGTCAAATTTTTGTATTGTTACCTTATATCCTCTATTTTTTAATAGCCTACCAAGTGACGCTGCTGTTATTCCCTTTCCTAATCCTGATACTACTCCTCCTGTTACAAATATGTACTTTGTATTCATTTCTTTCCCCTTTCCAAAATAAAAAACAAAACCAAATAAAAAAAGATTAAAAATCCGCCAAAAAATTTGGTTTTTTTTCAATCTATTATTAGTTTACCACTTATTAATAATTTTTACAAGACTTTTTCATATTTTACTTTTAATTTTTAATATTTATTGATATACTACGTATATAAAATCAAAAGATTTAAAGGAGGAATTAGTATGTCAACACCACATAATGAAGCAAATTTAGGTGATATTGCAAAAACTGTAATTATGCCAGGAGACCCACTTCGTGCTAAATATATTGCTGAAAACTTTTTAGAAGATTATAAATTAGTAAATCAAGTAAGAGGAATGTATGCTTTTACTGGAAAATATAAAGGAAAAGATGTAACTGTTATGGCATCTGGAATGGGTATGCCAAGTATGGGAATATATGCTTACGAATTATATAAATTTTATGAAGTAGAAAATATAATAAGAATAGGCTCTTGTGGAGCATATAAACCAGAATTAAAATTATTTGATATTATTTTAACAGAAAAAGTATTTAGTGAGTCTAACTTTGCTTTAACACTAAATAATGATAATTGTCATATTGTAGAAGGAAATAGTAAATTAAATTCTATTATTGAGAAAACAGCTAATGAAACAAATACTAAAATTGTAAAAGGAAACACAGTATGTACAGACTGCTTTGATGTTTATATGACAGATGTAAATAAATTTTTAGAAAGAGTACCTGCTGACTTTAATCCTATCGGAGCTGAAATGGAAGCTTTTGCACTATTCTATACTGCTAAAATGCTAAACAAAAAAGCAAGCTGTTTAATGAGTGTTGTAGACTCTAAATATATTAAAGAGGTTGCAACTTCTGAAGAAAGACAAACAGGTTTAAATAACATGATTAAACTTGCTTTAGATAGTAGCTTAGAACTAGATTAATGTTGTTTTCCTGGACGGGGCAAAAAAAATAGCAACATTAAATATAAATTAAAAAATATCCTTATTACCTAATTTAGGTTTAAGGATATTTTTTGTTGCTTTTTTCCGTCCCAGAAAACAATATTATTTTTTGATTGATAGTATTTTATATTTCATAACTCCACCAGGTGCATTTACTTCAACCACATTATTTTTCTTAGCTCCAAGTAAAGCAGCTCCTAAAGGTGATTCATTAGAAATTTTATTTTCTGCTAAATTTACTTCTGTAGAACCAACAATTTGGTATTCAACTTTTTCATCAAATTCCATATCTAAAACTCTAACAATATTTCCTACTTGAACAGTATCTGTATTAATATCTTTTTGGTCTATTATTTTTGCATGTCTTAATTTATCTTCAAGCTCTACAATTCTTGTTTCATTTTCTGCTTGTGCAGTTTTAGCCTCATCATATTCTGAGTTTTCAGATAAATCACCAAATCCTAATGCTACTTTTATTCTATCTGCTATTTCAGCTCTTTTTTCTGTTTTTAAATAATTTAACTCTTCCTCTAATTTATCATATCCTTCTTGTGTTAATATTACTTCTTTTTTCTCATCCATTGTTCATTTCTCCTCTCTTTAGGCAAATTGTCCTTTTCTTTTTAAAAAATCTTTTATTATATTACGGCAAAAAATGAAATTTGTCAAGCAAACTCCATTTTTTATTTAAAATTATATTCATTTTATGTTACTGTTCAGACTTAAGTAATAAAAAATATCCTAATTAGCTATATGCTAACTGGGATATTTTTGTATATATTAT
>CALXFH010000022.1 GCA_944387555.1 uncultured Clostridia bacterium
GCTGCTTGTGTAAGTATTCCATTTTGTCCTGTTAACATTGCAATTGAAACTCCAGCTAATATTAGTAAAACAATTATTGTAATTACTAAAGCTATTAATGTAATTCCTTTTTCTTTTGTTGCTCCCATTTTATCCTCCTTATATTTTTGAGGCATATATGCCTCTTTAAAATAAATTATAGCGGAATGGGGCATGTATGTCAATGACTTATGAGATATTTTATTATAAAATTAATTATAATTTATTTATTGAAGGTGGGTTTATGTTACAAGAATATAGAAAGCGAGCTAAAATCACACAAGAAAAATTATCAGAAAAAACCGGTTTAGATAGAAAAACTATTTTTAGAATTGAAAATGATATAACTATTCCTAAAGTAGATACCTATGCTAAAATTGTTTCGGCATTAAATATGACAGATGAAGAAATTTGTAATCATTTAAGGAAATTAGTAGATATAAAAAAGAAAGATAAGTGATTTTAGTTTTCACTTATCTTTTTTAAAATGTCCCAAAAGAAAATGTCCCCAATGGGACATTTGACATTTATGCTTCTCTTCTCCAATAAAATAAATATTGTTGTGCTAGTCCTGCTAGGTCTCCGAATTTTTCTTTCGCTATTTTTTCTATTTGCTTTTTATTTACTTTTGTTTCATCTTCATTTTTTATATATAAGTCGTTCATAACTCTTCTTACCCATACATCTATTGGAAATACTTCAAATCTTTTTAAGTCTGAGAATAATAATATACAATCTGCAACTTTAGGCCCTACTCCTGATAATGTTAGTAATCTATCTCTTACTTCCATAGTATTTGGATTATTTCTTAATTCATCTAAATCTACTTCTCCATTTAATACCATTTTAGTTGTTTCATAAAGTCTTATATCTCTAAAGCCTAATCCTAATTCTCTATATCTTTCTACACTTACATCTTTTAATTCTTCTGCAGTTGGAAATGTATAATATTTTTCTCCATTATAGTCTATTTCTTTTCCATAATTTTTAGATAATCTTTCTATTATTCCTTTTATTCTTGGAATATTGTTATTTGCAGATATTATAAAAGATATTATTGTTTCCCATAAGTCTTGATTTAATATTCGTATTCCTTTACCATATTCAACACTTTTTTTCATATTATCATCTATTTTACTTAAAGTTTCTTTTATTTTTTCATAATCTCTATTTAAATCAAAATAATCTTCTACTACTTCTTTTATATCTCCATTACATATTCCTTTAAATGTTACTTTATTTCCCTCTTTTTTTACATTTAGGACATTACCTTTAAATACTCCTGTATAACTTCCGTCTTCTTGTTCATTCCATCTAAAGCATTGTCCACAATCAAAGATATCTTTTAATTCAAATGAATCTAAATTTTCTACTTCATATATTTGCTCTTTCATATTATCACCACTTTTATTTTACAATATTTATAATTATTTTTCAATAATATTTAAATCCATATAAGTATTTCTAAAAATGTGATGAAGATGATAAAAACTCTTTAATATCTATTGAAGTAAAAGCAAATAATAGTGGAACTTATACAATAAAAACATATGATTTAAAGAAAAGACAATAAAATTAATATACACTTAAAGCAAAAAGATAAGTAAAATTTTTTAATTACTTATCATCTTTCTTTTTAAATTATATAAAGTTATAAGTAAGTTTTTAGATTAAGCAATTTGGCGTAGGGAAATTAAGGGTAGCCAAATTGCTGGTAAGCATAAGCTTAAATCTAAAAACTTACTCCAATTCCCTGCTTAAGGAATTCTTTAATCTATTGTAAATTATACTGATAAATGAAAACGAGACAAAAAAGCCCCGTCCCTAATTTGTCTCATTTCTCAAATCCTTGCCCTACTACTTCTCTTGAATTTGTTATAACTATAAAACTTCTTGGGTCTACTTTTCTTGCTATCATCTTTATTTTAGCAACATCATTTCTATATGCTGCACACATAAGAATTAGCTTTTCTTTTCCTGTGTACATACCTTTTCCATAAAGTCCTGTTGTTCCTCTTTCTACTTTGTCTTTTATTTGTTCATATATCTCTTCATTTTTATCTGAAATTATAATCATTAATTTTGTAAAATCTATTCCTTCAAATAAAATGTCTATCATTTTTCCCATTAAATAAATTGCAATTGCAGAATAAAGTCCTATTTCTATTTCTCTAAAGCATATCATATTTAAAGTTACTATTATAATATCTATAATAACTATAATATTTCCCGACTGTACTGTTGGTTTATATTTTTTTGCTAAATAACTTACTAAGTCACTTCCTCCTGTTGATGAGTTTACTTTTAATAAAATTGCTGTTCCTATTCCTAATATAATTCCACCATACACACAAGCTAAGAATCTATCTTCTGTTAGAGGCTTAAATTTGTCTAAAAAATCTATAAAAAATGATAATGTTACTGTTCCTATCATTGATTTTACAAAAAAGTATTTTCCTATTTTTAATATTGATACTAAAAACAATGGAATATTTATTAATAATATCATTGTTCCCATTGGTATTTTTAATAAATAATAGGTTATAGTTGCAATACCTGCTACTCCTCCTGATGACAGTTGATTAGGAAGTAAAAACAATGATACTCCTAATGCCATTACAAAAGAACCAAGTATTGTTCCTATTATTTCTAAGATTACTTTTCTTATTTTTAGCTTTTTTTCTTCACTCTTTTCATTTACTAAATCCATAAAAAATCACCTTTATTTTATTATTGGTAAAATATAGGTGATTTATTCCTTTTTTATTTATTTTAATCTGTATATGTTTTAGTTACTTCTATTTTTGATTTTCCTTGTTTTACTTTTTTATCTTGTTTTAAAACTAAATCCACATCATATGTATCTTTTAATTTTAATACATTTTCTTTTTTATGTCCTATTACATTATTTGCATCTATTGGATTTACTGTAACTTCAACCTCTTTTACTTTTACATTTAATTTCTTTATTTTTCCAACTATTGCATCATACCACATTGCTGACTCTACTAATTGTCTTAATGCTGGATGGAATGGCCCTGCAACTACTTCACTATCTTTATTATTTGGGTCTGATATTTCATCTGTTGTTTGTAAGCCTACTCTTATTACATCTATTTTTTTATCTACAAACATTCTTACTAAATCTTTACAAATTTCTACTGTTTGTACAACAGATAGTGGTTTATATGTTCCTTCTTCATATTCTTTTTCTAGTTTTGTATTTTTTATTACTAATGTTGGATAAATTCTTACCATTTTAGGTTTTAGTTTTATTAATTGTTTTGCTGTGTTTATTTCATCTAGTCTTGTACTTTCAGGAAGTCCTACCATCATTTGATGTCCTAATCTAAATCCATGCCATCTAATCATTTTAGATGCTTTTTTTACATCTTCAAATGTATGTCCTCTATTTATTCTATTTAAAATATAGTTATTTGCAGATTGAACACCTAATTCTATTGTTTTTACTCCATATTTTTTTAGCCTTTTTAAAATTGGTTTACTAATAGCATCTGGTCTTGTTGAAATTCTAATACCTTCTACGTCTCCATTTTTTACATATTGATACGCTACTTTCAATAATTCTTCTTGTTTTTCTTCATCTATTGCTGTAAAACTTCCTCCAAAAAATGCAATTTCTACCTGTGCATCTTCATTTCCTTTTTTAATACTTTTTAGGTAATTCTCTATAATTTCTTTTGCTTTATCTTTCGTCATCTCATTTTTTTGACCACTTATGGATTTTTGATTACAAAATATACAATCATTTGGGCATCCTAGATGTGGTACAAATATTGGTATTATGTACTGTTTTTTCATAGATTACCTCTCTTCTAATTTAAATTTTCTAAAGCCTTTTTGGCTGCTTGCATTTGTGCTTCTTTTTTACTTTTCCCCTTTCCTTTTGCTAAGAATTTTCCGTTTACTTCTACATCTGCTACAAATCTTTTATCATGGTCTGGTCCACTTTCTCCTATTGTTTTATACTCTATTTTAACATCACCATGTTCTTGAAGCTTCTCTTGTAATACTGTTTTATAATCTTTATCTCCTACATGTTTTGTTGCATCTTCTATATCTAATTTTAGATTTTCTATTATAAATTTTTCTGCTGGTTCTAATCCTCCATCCAAATATATTGCAGCTATCATTGCTTCTACACTATCTTCTAAAATTGCTTTGCTTTCTCTTCCTGTTTTTTGTTCAGATTTTCCTAAGTATAAGAAATCACCAAAATTATGCAATTTTGCAACTTCTGATAAACTATTTCCACATACTACTGTTGCTCTAACTTTAGTCATTTCTCCTTCTCTTAGGTTTGGATAATTTTTATAAATATACTTACTTGTTATAAACTCTAAAATACTATCTCCCAAAAATTCTAATTTTTCATTACTTGGTAAATTTCTTTCATTTGCAAATGATGTATGTCTTAATGCTTGTTTTAATAATTCTTTATTATTAAAAGTATATCCTATATTTTTTTCTAATTCTTCTAATTTCACCCTTTTTTCACCTTCTTTCTCCTTTATTTTCCTTAATATCTATATTATATACTATTTTAAGAATTTTGCAAGTAAATAGTAATTTTTTCTAATATCAGTTTTTTTGTAAAAAGGTGTGGACAGAAGTCGATTGTTATTATATAATAAATGTGTATTATTTTATTAAGGAAAGAGAGTAAAGCTATGTTAGATGATAAAAATTCTTTTAACTATGATAATAGAAATTTATCTGATGTGTTTAAAGAGCTTCAGGAAATAAGAAATAATCCACAAGCTCAGGCAGCATATGCAAAGCAAACTAAAAAAGCTAAAAAACATATGCCTAAAACTAAGGTTACTAGAGTAAAAAACAACTCTAATGTATTTGCTTCTAATTTCCGTACAAAAGATAGGACAAGCTCAAATAAGTCAAATGATTTGAAGCTGTCTCATATTTTAACAGGATGTGGAATTTTAGTTGTTTCTATGGCATTATTTTTCCCTAAAAATCTTGCTTTTACGGAAAGTTATGCAAGCACTGAAACTTCACAAGAAGTAGAAGCTTATGAATTAAATAGACACAGATTAAACATGCAAAGCATCGTTTCTGAAAATGCTGGTATGGATAGAGTAAAAGAGCAAGCAACTGAAGAACGTGATGTTGAGTTTGAAACTACATATAATGATAATCCTTCATTACCAAAAGGTGAAGAAGTTACCGAGCAAGAAGGTGTACTTGGAAAAGACCAAGTTACAGTTGTAAAAACTTATGAAAATGGTGAATTTGTTGAAGAAACTATTTTAGCAAGAACAAATTTAGTTCAACCAACACCTAAAATAATTTCTTTAGGTACTTCTGAATTCTTAGCAAAACATAAAGTACATATTGGAGATACAATGTATCTTGTAAGTGACGATAAATTAAAATCTGAAGCAAATGATACATCTTCTGATGTTGCAGATGTAAAAGCAAGTATAGATGTTAAATTATTAGAACTTCCTTCTGAAGAATGGGCTAAAGTTTCATTCGATGGAGTTGAAGGCTATATTAAAACTTCTAACTTAACTTCAGCTACAACTACACCTAACATTGTTGAGAAAAATAGAATTCAAAGAATTTTACTTAAAGTTAATATTGGAATGGAACTAAATAAGACTAGTGGCCTAACTTTAAATGATTATAAGAAAATATTTACAGGACTTCCAAATGATAAAAATAAGATATTTGAAAATAATTACCAAGTATTCTATAACATGGAAAAGAAATATAATATAAATGGTATATTCTTAGCTTCTATAGCTATACATGAAAGTGCTTGGGGAACTTCAAATATTGCAAACGATAAAAACAATCTATTTGGATATGGAGCTTATGATGAATCACCTTATGAGTCATCTCAAGACTTTACAAGCTATGCAGATGGAATTGAAACAGTAGCTAAGTCTTTAGTTAAATATTATTTAAACCCTGCAGGAACAAAAATCTATGATGGAGAAACTGCTGAAGGTTGGTATTATAATGGGCCTACTGTTGAAGGTGTAAACACTAGATATGCATCAGATAGTTCTTGGCATGAAAAAGTATATAGTTACATGGAAATGTTATATAATAGACTAAATTCATAAAAATAGTACACTAAACAAAAGAAAGGACGGAATACACTCTATGAAAAAATTTAAATTTAAAATAAAAAATGTAAAATTGGCTTTTGTTATTTTAATTGTTTTAGCAATCATATTATTATTAATATATTATCATTTCGTATTTGCTAAAGCATTTGCTAGAAATAATTATGCAAATCAAATGGTAGAAATAGCAGAAGAGAATGAAAGCCCTATCTTTAGTGTACAAAGAATATTGTTATATAATAGTGCTAATGCTGTTGATAACTCAGAAAATCAGTCTTTAAGCGATATGTCTATCTCACAATATACTGACATTTCTATTTACTTAGATAATAGCCAAACGGTTTCTGATTTAACTGATGAAAATACTGTTAAAGAATTATATATTGATAATATTTCTATGACATCAAAATCTGAAAACGGTACGAAAATATTAAATTATAAAAACCCATTAAATTTTGGTAAATACCAAGATATTACTAGCCCAGAAAATGGTAGAATTGATTTTAATATAGTAAATACTAATGAAGAAAATGAAAATCATAATTATGATGAACCAACATTTTATACAGATTGTTCTAACCCAATATCTCTAGGATATTTGAACAAAGAGTTATTAACAAATTATTCAGTTTCTAGTGATTCAAGTACTATTTCTTTCAACGGAAAAGTTTTGCAAGAAGCTGGCGTAAATTTAGATGATATTAATTATACTTTGAATTTTACAATTCACATTGTTAATAACTTAAATCAAAAATTTGCATATAATATGAAACTTGACGTTGATTTAAATGGAATATATGATGGATATACTTATAGAAGTAAGAATACTTCTGGAACAGAATATCAATTCTTTAAAGAGTTAAATTAGTAAACCAAGACCCTAGCAAAAGCTAGGGTCTTGATTTTTAGTAGCTACCTAAGATATATAGAGAGCAATTCGAAAACCAATATCTGGTCTCTTCATATATTTATTGAATGCTTGCCTCCAAGCTAACGCATTTTTAGTTCCAGCAACATTTTCTATAGCTCCTCTAACTCCTACTTTAAAGCTATTACCATTTGTATCCCTTTCTTGCGTCCAAATGCCAATGTCACTCAAACCATAAATGTTATTTACAGTGCTATTATCATCATAGTTGGGTTTGGTAATATCTTCTAAACAAATTGCTTCTGTTTCTACAAGCCATTCAAGCATAGAATCATATTCTGCTCCGAAAAGAAGATGGCTACTAATCTGAGGAGTATTTTCAAAGCTTTCAGCAATATATTTGGCACGGTTAAAATTGATCATTGTGCAATATCTACTGTAAACGCCTGATGATGGCTTTAAAAACTCAGATACCGAAATTGGATAGCTAGAAATATAAAATCCTCCATGCTCTCTAATACTTTGATTTTGTAACCATAGAAGATTTTCTATCCCCGTAATTGGTTCCTCACCAAGTTCTTCAGGATCATCGGGATACCATTTTCTCCTACCAAATTTCTCATTAAATTGCATATCTTTAAGTGTGCCATTAGGCTTCAGATATCCTACAGGTACAAAAGTAAATTTGCTTCCATCTTTTTTTCTTTCAACCATGAAACCAGTCTTCCAATCAGTACCTACAATATGTCGATACCCATCCGGTACCACTGGATTCTTATAGTTTTTGAAATCGCTTCTATACTCTTCTGCTACTACTAAATTTTTCCGGACATTCATAATTATGCTCCTTTCGGTTACTTCCGGATATTCTGCAAATAGCATGTTGCTATACTATTTATTTTACCATATTTTTGTGTATTTATCAAATATGTAAACCGCATCTGCTTGCTTATGCTTTTGCTTTTATTTAAAAAATTGTTTGACTTTTCCTATAAATCTGCGTATAATAAGTATAGGAAATAAAGAAACCACAAAGTGGTTGCCGTGAAGAATAATAACCATTCGACCGTGCAAAGCAGAATGGTTATTTTTTATTGCCTACGAAAGTAAATACACGATGACGATGACCAAGGCAAAATTTATGATAGTTGCTCCTACTAATCCGAAGAAAAGTAGTTTGATGATTGTTAATAATATTGCTTCTACCATAGCACCACCTCCGCTGTCAATCTCACAACAAATAGCTGTGGAACAAGTATGTATACATCAAAAAGTCAAAGGTAGCAACCAACTCTGCTTATTCTCATTTTCTAGTTTAAACTATATAATATTTCTAAATAAAAAATAAGCGAACATGTAAAATTTTATTTATAAATATCGTTTATAAATATAAAAAATCTTGTAACCCAGTATTTAAAATAGTTACAAGATTTTTTCAGTGGAGGCGAGTATCGGAGTCGAACCGATCATCAGAGTTTTGCAGACTCGTGCCTTACCGCTTGGCTAACTCGCCATATGGAGCAGGTAGTGGGAATTGAACCCGCAACTAAACCTTGGCAAGGTTTTATTTTACCATTAAACTATACCTGCATTTTTTATAATTCTTATTCTATATATTATGCAACGACTTATAAAATGATACCAAAAATACACCATAATGTCAAGTGTTATGGTGTATTTTTCATTTCTTTTTTATGCCTTTTTTACAGTCTCTTCTTCTTTTGGCTCCCATTTTTCTCCTGGTTTAGGTTTATTCCAAGAAATATAATTACAAGATTTTGGATTATTTTCACAAATATAAAATTTTCTTCCTTTTTTTGATTTTTTAACAATAACTTTTCCACCACAATTAGGGCAAGGAACGTCTATATATTCAATAATTGGTTTTGTATTCTTACATTCAGGATAACCTGGGCAAGCTAAGAATTTACCATATCTACCATATTTATAAACCATCATTCTTCCACATTTCTCACAACGAACATCAGAAACTTCTTCTTCTATTTCAACATGCTCTAAATCTTTTTCAACCTTTTCCAATTCCTTCTCAAATGGTCCATAGAACTCTCTTATCATCTTTTTCCATGGTTCTTTACCTTCTGCAATTTCATCAAACTCATTTTCAATTTTTGCAGTAAATTCGACATTAATTATATCACTAAAGTTTTCTGTTAATAGTTTATTTACTACTTTTCCTAATTCTGTAGGAACAAGTTGTCTTTGTTCTTTCTCAATATAATGTCTTTCTAAAATAGTAGTAATAGTTGGTGAATATGTACTTGGTCTACCTATTCCTTTTTCCTCTAAAGCTTTTACTAAACTTGCTTCTGTATATCTTGGAGGTGGTTCTGTAAAGCTTTGTTTTGGATTAACCTTAACTTTCTTTACTTCTTGATTTTCTTCTAAATTAGGAAGCATTCCTTTTTCTTCTTCCTTATTTTCTTCACCTTCAACATATAAAGTCATAAAACCTTTAAATTTCAAGTTTTGTCCATTTGCTTTAAATGTATAATTATTTGCATCTATTGTAACTGCCATTGTGTTATACACAGCAGATGCCATTTGACTTGCCATAAACCTATTATAAATTAATTTATATAGTTTATATTGATCTTTTGTTAAAGAATCCTTTATACTATCTGGTTCTAAATCTGCATAAGTAGGTCTTATTGCCTCATGGGCATCTTGAGAATCTTTACTTGTCTTATAATATCTATTTTTGTAATATTCCTCTCCATAAGTCCCAACAATATGTTCTTTAGCTGCTTTTCTTGCTTCTTCTGAAATTCTTGTTGAGTCTGTTCTCATATAAGTAATCAAACCTACTGTTCCTCTATCTTCTATCTTTATTCCTTCATATAGCATTTGTGCAATTGACATAGTTTTCTTTAAAGTAAATCCTAATTTTCTGGAAGCCTCTTGTTGCATAGTACTTGTTGTAAAAGGTGGTGCTGCATTTCTTTTCTTTTCACCTTTCTTTACTTCCTGTACCACATATTTTGCTTTATCTATATTTTTTAGTATTTCATCTGCTTCTTCTTTATTATGTATTTCTTGTTTTTTACCATCTTTTCCATAAAATCTTGCTTCAAATTGTTTCTTAGATTTTTCATCTTCTAAATCCACAAATATATTCCAATATTCCTCTGGTACAAATTTTTCTATTTCTTCTTCTCTATCTACTATAAGTTTTACCGCAACCGATTGCACACGTCCTGCTGATAAGCCTCTTCTTACTTTTTTCCATAAAAGCGGGCTTATTTTATAACCAACTATTCTATCTAATACACGTCTTGCTTGTTGTGCATCCACTAAGTTTATATCTATGCTTCTTGGCTCTTTAATTGCCTTTTTTACTGCTCCTTTTGTTATTTCATTAAATGTTACTCTTACTATTTTATCTTTATCATCTTTTAATATTGTTGCTAAATGCCAAGCTATTGCTTCTCCTTCACGGTCAGGGTCAGTTGCAAGATAAATCTTTTTAGCTTTACTTGCGTCCTTTTTTAAAGATTTTATTAAATCTCCTTTTCCTCTAATATTTATATATTCTGGCTCAAAATCATGTTCAATATCAACACCTAATTTTGATTTTGGTAGATCTCTTACATGTCCCATTGATGCAACTACCTTTGTGCTACCTCCCAAGAATTTCTTTATTGTATTGGCTTTAGCTGGTGATTCTACTATTATTAATTTATCAGCCATATATGCCTCCTTATAATTTCCTTTTTTTACCTGTTTTATATCATAAGTTATTTTAGCTTAATTTTTAGCATTTTGCAAGCTTTTTATTAGAATTTTTGTTTTGCTAGAAAATAAATGAGCTTTTTGATATATCCGAAATAACATCTTTTGTAGCAATTGGTGTTACTTCATTTTGTTTTAAAGTATTTAATATTTCATCAATTTTCTGCTCACTGTTTGTTAAATATTTTATTGTTTCATCTTCTATGTTTGTATTATTTTCTGAATATTCTGTTTTAACTACTTTTATACCATATTTTGCCTTATTGTTTTTAGTAAATTCATCTTCATTAATTATTTTATAATACTCTAATTTTATAGGATATTCTATCCCAGCTTCTTGCAACTCTTCTTTTTTTATAAAAGTACCTCCGAAGAAAATATTCAAATTTATCCCTCCTCTTTTGTTCGCACTTTTTTATAATACTATTAAAAAATCCATTTTGCAAGAACTTTTCACCGCAAGATTCTACAAATTTCGCGCTTTTTAAGTGTTATAATATAATTAATTACAAATTTATTCTTAAAATTATTTATTTTTCTATAAAATTATATTAATCAAAAATAGTAGTAATTTCTATATTACTACTACTTTCTTTCTATTCCTCTATTTCTTTTATATCATTTTTGTTTTCTTCCGTTATATTATTTTTTAAAGTTATATATAATTCTGTTACAGTTGCTGCTCTATATGGATTTACATATAAAATATTTAAAAATCCTAGAGTAAATAAAGATAATATATGCCATAATACAAATGATACATCTAAGACAAAAGTTCTCCATTTATTATGTTTCATCATCTCTTTTGAAAGTCTAAATGCGTCTTTTATTTCAATTTCAGGATTATCAGCTAATATATATGGTATCATTCTATATTCATAATATTTTACAAATCCACCTATAATCGTTGCAAACCATAATATATTATAAACATTTTTAGCTAGCATAACTAGTGTAACATTTTTCCAACTACCTTTCTTAAATACTTCATTCATAACTCCCATTTTAGTATTTTCATCTTTACTTGCTTCTATAAAGTATTTTCTACCAGCTACTCTTAATGGTTCTGCAAGTAAAACTATATATACAATTGCAATAATAGCAATTAAAATAAGTCCTACTCCTAATCCTGTCTCATTTAATCCAAATAATTCTATTGCATCCCATATTCTAAATATATATTTTTCTGATTTTATTATGTTGTTTACATTTGCCTCTACTAACTTTAGTATTCCTAACTCTGTTGTACTTAGCAGAGATTTTTTCTCTTCTAACTTTTCTTCTCTTTCCTTAATTTCTTGTACTTTTTCTTCTGCAACCTCATTATTTCCTACAATATTTTCTTGCCTTACAACATAATTAGGGTCTATTGTGTCTTCTCCTTGCCATATCAATATTATAGAAGTTCCAAATTCACTTGTAAATAACGCTAGCAAAAAGCATACAACCATTGCTGTCCAATAATTCTTTTTAACAACCTTTCTTGCTTTGTTTTTTAGGTCTTTTCTTTTCCACATTATAAATTCTCCTAAATAAAATTTATTTTATTATAAACTAACTTATACTTTTAAGCAAGTAATTTCTTATATTCTTTATATTGGGGCATATTTTTTTCTACTAAATTCCAAAAGCTTTTAGAATGATTCATATGTATCAAATGGCACATTTCATGTAAAACCACATATTCAATTGCTCTTTCATCTTTGTTAGCAAGCTTTAGGTTTATTGATATATTTTGATTACTTGAACAACTTCCCCATGCATATTTCAAATCTCTAATTCTTACTTTCTTTGGGCTTTTACCTAATATCTTAGAATATTTATAAATATTTTCTTTTACTATTTTTTGTAGTCTTTCTACATCTTTTTTCTCTATTTTCTCTTCTTTTTCTTTATTTGCTTTTTCCTTACTTTTTTCTAAATTTTCATAAATCCATTTTGATTTTTTGTTTAAAAACTCTTCTATATATTTATCAGAAAGTCTCATTGGTGCTTTTACAATTACTTTTCCATTTCTTATATAGATATATAGATTTTTTATTCTTGACCTTTGTAATGTGTAAGGTATATCTTTTCCTTCATATTGTATTTCTATCATAAATCTTCCTCTTATTTCTTAATATCTTTTAAATTCAAATAATCTCCTGCATTCATCTTTCCTGCTCTTGTTATTTTATTATATCCATATTTATTTTTCAAGCTATCTACTACTTTATCTAATTTTTCTTGTTTTTCATTATTTTTATCACTAAATAATGATAATTGCATCTGATCTTTTTCTACTAAATTATCAACTCTTAACCCAACTAATCTTATTGCCATTGGTTTATGAAACATTTCATTTAATAACTCTTTTGCTGTTTTTGATATTTCCTTTGTTGATGCAGTTGCTTCTGGTAGTTTCTTTTGATGTGATGTATCTTGGAAGTCTTTTGTTCTTAATTGCACATTAACTGTTTTAGCTAGCATATCATATTTTCTAAGTCTAAAAGATACTTGCTCTGCCAATGCTAAGACAATTTCTTCTAATTTTTCTATTTCTGTTATATTTTCTGGAAGCGTAACAGAATTTCCTATCCCTTTTGGTTTTTCTTTTTCGAAATGTACTTCTGAATTATCTATTCCATTTGCATATTCCCACATCATTATTCCATGTTTTCCAAACTTTTTATGTAATAAGTCTTTATTTGCTTTTGCTAAGTCTCCTATTGTACGTATTTGCATGTTTAAAAGTTTTGGAACTGTTTTCTTTCCTAACATAAATAATTCTGATACGGGAAGTGGCCACATTTTAGTTTCTATTTCATCTTCAAATAATGTATGCACTCTATCTGGTTTTGTAAAGTCAGATGCCATTTTAGCTAGAAGTTTATTATGTGCTACTCCAACATTTACAGTAAAACCTAATTCTTCTTTTACTCTTCTATTTATTTCATAAGCTTTATTTAGCAATGTATCTTTCATTAAATAATCTGTCATATCTAAAAAGCATTCATCTATACTAAATCTTTCTATTTTATCAGTATATTCTGAAAGTAATTTAAATAAACTATCTGAATACTTTCTATATATTTTAAAGTTAGATTGATATATCTTTACCCCTGGACATTTTAGTTTTGCCTGGTATATTGTGTCTGCTGTTTTTACTCCACATTCTTTTGCTTTCATACTTTTAGCCAAAACTATTCCAGACCTTTTTGTTTCGTCTCCTCCAATAATTGCAGGGATTTCTCTTATATCAATATCCGCTCCATTTTTTAACATCTCAACTGCTGTCCAACTTAAAAATGCATTATTAACATCCACGTGTAATATTTGTTTTTCCATATTATCACCGATTTTATTATAGAATGTTTGTTTGGTTTTGTCAATAGAATTATTAAATAAAACATTAAAATATAATCCAAAAATTTATTCTTCTATTTAATATTTCTTTCAATTAGTATATAATACTTTTAGGTGATTTTATGGATGAAAAAATAGAAAGATTTAAAAATATAATAAATACAAGTAATAACATTGTTTTCTTTGGAGGTGCTGGTGTTTCTACAGAAAGCGGTATTCCTGATTTTCGTAGCAAAGGTGGATTATATAATCAAAAATACAAATTCCCACCAGAAGAAATTTTAAGCCATCATTTCTTCTCAGAAAACACTGAAGAATTTTTTAAATTTTATAGAGATAAAATGAATTCTCTGAAATTTAAACCAAATATTACACATATAAAACTAGCTGAATTAGAAAAACAAGGAAAACTTAAAGCCATTGTAACACAAAACATTGATGGCCTACACCAAAAAGCAGGCTCAAAAACTGTTTATGAATTACATGGAAGTGTCATGAGAAATTATTGCATAAAATGTCATAAATTTTTTGATGCTGATTTTGTTTTTAATTCTAAAGGTATTCCTTATTGTGAATGTGGTGGAATTATTAAACCAGATGTTGTTTTATACGAAGAGCCTTTGGACGAAGAAATTTATACCGCTTCTATAAAAGCAATTTCAGCTTGTGATACTTTAATTATTGGTGGAACTTCTCTTACTGTTTACCCTGCAAGTGGCTTAATTAGATATTTTAAAGGTAATAATTTAATACTTATTAATAAATCTATTACTCCTTTTGATAATATTGCAAACCTTGTTATTAATGACTCTTTAGGAAAAGTTTTTTCTAATTTATAAAGGAACAAAAAATAAAATATTAAACAAAACATATAAAGGAAAACTCCCTTATATGTTTTTATTTTTTATATAGTTTTCTTTAAATTCAGATTTTAGAATATCCATACTTATTACATCATAATATTTACCATTAACATATACACATTCTCTTCTTCTTCCATATTCTTTAAATCCTACTTTTTCATAACACCTTATTGCTCTTTCATTAAATGAGTAAACATCCAAATTAATTTCATGTAAATTTAGATAATTAAAACCATAATCTAATAGTAATTTAATTACTTCTACACCATATCCTTTACTTCTTTCTTCTTTTTCTCCTATAAATATTCCAAGTGTTGCATTTCTTGCAACTGTATTTATTCCATGAAGTCCACAATTTCCAATTAGTTTATCATTGTCTAATTTTACAATTCCTAATGTTACATCTTCTTTTTCTGAACAGTTTTCTAAAAACTTTCTTTCTTTTTCTATTGTATAAATATTTGTACTTTGTCCTATATAATCTGTTGCTTCAAAATCATTCATCCATTTAGTATATTTTTCCACATCTTCTACACATACTGGCGATAAATATATATGTTTTCCTACTAATTTTCTAAAATACATTATACTCTCCCCTTATATATTCTTATTTTTTATATAATTTTCTTTAAATTCTGATTTTAAAATGTCCATACTTATCAAATCATAATATTTACCATTTATATATTCAGATTCTCTTCTTCTTCCATATTCTTTAAACCCTGCTTTTTCATAACATCTAATTGCTCTTTCATTAAAAGCCATTACATCTAATTGTATTTCGTGTAAATTCAAATAATTAAAACCATAATCTAGCAGTAGTTTAATTGTTTCTGTTCCATAGCCCTTGCTTCTTTCTTCTTTTTCTCCTATAAATATTCCAAGTACTGCTGTTCTGTTTACTGAATTAATCTTATGAAGTCCACAATTACCAAGTAAATTATCATTTTCTAAGTCTACTATTCCAAATATTTGATTTTCTTTATTTTGAATTCCTTCTTCTAACCATTTTCTTTCATTTTCTTTAGTATAAATTTGGCTACTTCTTCCTGTATAATCAGTTGTTTCAAAATCATTTAGCCACCTAGTATACTTTTCCACATCTTCTACACATACTGGTGATAGATATATATGTTCTCCTACTAATTTTTTAAAATACATCTTACTTCCTCCTTATATTTTCATTTCCATATTTAATCTTTGTACACTCATTCCTTGTGCTTCATAGAATTTAATTGCATCTTTATTAAAAATACAACAACTTAATTCTACTCTACTACAATCAAATTTTTTGGCTTCTTTTTTCACCTCTTCAATTAATAGCTTTCCTATCCCTTTTCTTCTAAACTCCTCGTCAACTCCTATTTTTCGTATGTACATTACTTTACTATTTTTCATGTTTACACTGTTTTCTATTTTTCTAATACTTACCTCAGCTAAACCTCTTACTTTGTCTTTTTCATCTACTACTACTATTATTTTTTCATTATTTTCTAATAAATTATCAAATTCTTTTTCTACATCTTCATTACTTACTTTCTTAAAAATATCTGCTCTTTCTTTTCTATGTAATTCTTGTATTTGTAATAATATTTTTACCACTTCATTCTTGTCTTCTTTTCTTACATTTCTAATGTTCACTTAATCACTTCCTCTAAATTATATTTATAACAAACTTCTCCATATTCTTTATTTCCTATTTCTATATTTCTTTTATTATAAAGTTTTCCTTCCATTTTTTCGTAAAAACTTCTTCCATTTTTATTTTTTTCTAGGCACCATAAAATCATTTCTTTATAACCTCTTTTTTTCAATATTCTTGCTGTCTCTTTTAATAATCTTCCCCCTATTCCTTTTCCTCTTTCATCTGGTTTTATATACAATGCATATAATTCTCCTAAATTTTTTTCTTCATCTCTATTTATTCCAAATCTAGAATATCCTTTTACAACTCCTTCTTCTACATATACTATTGATTTTTGTTTTTGGTATTTACTTCTTATTCTTTCTTCTCTATCTTTATAATTTAAACTATCTAAATATTCATCATCTATAATACCTCTATAAGCTATTTTCCAATCATCAGTAATTATTTTTGCAACTTGCTCTATATCTTTTTCTTCATAATATCTAATCATAAAAACCACCTCTTATAAATTAAATTTTTCTTTTATCATTTTTGCTACTTCTTTTGCCGAAATATTTGTATTATCAATTTTTAAATAATTCTTTTCTTTTACTTCTCCTTCCATAGATTCCATTCTGTGTTTTCCTTCTGCTCTTAATAATAATTTTTCACTAAAAGCTACATCTCTTTTAGATAACTTATGTTTTCTTCTATTTTCTGTTTTATTCCTTTCTAATCTTACTTCTAATGGTGCTTGTAATTCTATATAATATACTTCCCCACCATTGTTTTTAAATATATCTTCTATTTCTTTAGTTAATTTCCAATCATCTTCACATTCATATGCCATTACAAAGGTAAATATTATTCCTTCTAAATCACTTTTAGCAATAGCCTCTAAAACTAACATTCTAATATCATTTACTAAATTTCTTCCTTCATCTGTACTGTAACTAAAAAAGTTCGATACTAAATCTATTGTCATATGATTATGGAATAATTTTAAACCTGTTATCTTAGCGAGTTCTTGCCCTACTGTCATTTTTCCTACTGCCTGTGGCCCTGTAAGTAATACTAATTTTGCCATTTTTATCAACTCCTAATTTTTTTCACATATATACAATACATGGCTACTATAGCCCATTAAGTCTTTTCTTTCACAATTCTTAAAATGGTAATCAAGCCATACTTTATATTCTTCTTCTGATAATTTATTTATATAATCAGATAGACTCTCAGATATTCCATCAACTGCTACTTCACAAAGCTTTTTTACTTGGAATTCTTTCATCATATTATCAAATTCATCAATATAATTTACAGAAAATATTTCTTCTGGAATTTCTTTTACTCTATAATTTTCATCACAAACATCTTTTAATTTTAATAAATTTCCCTTTCTTAAACCATAAGATATTATTACTGTATCATTTGTTATATAAGCAATAAATATTTTTCCATGTGGCTTTGTTACTCTTATTGCTTCTCCTATTGCTTTCTTTTTCTCCTCTACACTAAACAAATGGTAAACTGGTCCTAAAAGTAATGTTATATCAAATGTATTATCATCATACATACTTAAATCTAATGCATTTCCTTCATGAATACCTATTTTCATATTACTCTCTATATGTTTCTTAAATTCTTTTATATTAGATTTCGTTAATTCTATAGCTTCCACTTCATACCCTTTTTTAGCATAATAAAGAGAATATCTACCTGTTCCAGCTCCTATTTCTAATATCTTATCTCCTGTTTTCAAATATTTATCTATATACCTTACAGTTGTTAAAAATTCCACTTGATGTGCTTTATCTTTTACTAATCTATTTTCTTCTTTTCCACTTGAATAGTAACTTTCTAATATTTCTTTTACATTCTCCATAACTTCATCCCCCCTTAAAATCTAAAAAGCCTCACTTGAAAAATCTTGTTTAAGACTCCTCAAGTAAGGCTTTCTTACTTTTCTAGTGTAAGTAACTATTGTTACTCTGTACCGCTCAAGGTATTCTTTAGGTACACTCCTAATACATTTTTAGTTTACCATAATTTTCCTTTGTCTGTCAATATTATTTTAAAATTTATATAATTTTTTATAAAAAATAATAAAAATCGTTTACTTTTTATGTAAAATATGCTATATATTATATATTCTTTATTCTTTTAATAAGACTTTGTATTGTACAAAGGTGAATTGTAATTTAAATCGAAAAAATTTCCAGAAAAGTCTATAAAAATTATAAGTAAAATTGGGGCTTATTTATTATTTTTATTTAAAAATTATTTATAAGTCTTATTTTAAGTATAACAAGAATAAATATATAAATTTTTATTAATAAGTGTTGCATTTGTTTGCTTTGCTTGTTATAATTAAGAAAGGAGAAATAATTTGGATCAACATGGAATAAAAAAGGATGTACTTTTTAAAACATTCTGGGGTAGAAAACGTAATGAAATTTTCTTAAAAAACTTTCTTAGTCTACTTTTAAACATTAAAATTTATAAAATTAAAGTATTCCAAGAAGTTGCTTTAGAAAAGCTTTTTGAATATGAAAAAGGTGGAAGTCTAGACATTTTAGTAGAAATTAATGATAATACTATTATTAACATAGAAATGCAAAGAAGAAATGAATTTAACATTGAAGACAGAACAAAATATTATAGTTCAAAAATAATTTCTAGAGATGTTGCTAGACGGAACTGATTATAAAAAAATAAAAAAAGTTATTATGATTAATATATTAGACTATGTTTTATATAAAGAACATAAAGAATACATATCAAAAACAGCAATAGTATTAGATAAACATAGAGAACATGAAGTTATTAAAGACTTAGAATGGTATTTTATAGAATTACCAAAGTTTCAAAAATTAGCTAATCTTAATTTAATTGACACAAATGATTTTACAAATTTCTGGTTAGCTTTTATAAATAATGATAGGAGGTTAATTGATATGGCAGTTAAAAAAGATGTAATTTTTAAAGAAGCTAAAGATGAATTAGAATATTTAACAGGAGATGCTGAAGCAAGAAGGCTTCAAGATTTAAGAGACAAATGGGAAATGGACAGAGTTAGTGAAAATAATTATTACAAAGAACAAGGAGAAAAAATTGGAGAAAGGCGTGGCAAAAAAGAAGGCAGACAAGGAATAATAAAAGCTTTATTTAAAAATAATATGTCTGCTTCGGAAATAGCAGAAAAAACTGGAATGAAATTAGCGGAAGTGTTAAAAATAGTAAATTCATAAAAAATTTAAAATACGAAGGAAAAACCTTCGTATTTTTTATCTCTTTAAAATTTTATTTTTTTCTTTTTCTATTTCTTTTGTACTCTTTTGGGGTGTTGGTAAATCTTCTGGCATTGTTCCTCCAATTCTTTTTATTGTTTGTCTAACTGCTTGTCCTACAGTATGATGTGTAATACAAGCATCATTTTCATTATTAATATTTTTATTTTTTAAAACTTCATCAGTTTGTGTAATCCTAAACAAGTTAGCAGCAAGTTCTGTACTACTCATATAATCCAATATATCTTCTTTTGGAGATATTCCTTTTCTATTTGCTATATCTTTAGCTGTCTCTCCATTATATAATCCTCTATATCCATAATTATTAAATTTTCCATAGTTTCTCACTCCTGCTGCTTTTGCTGTGTCAAATAGATATTTATTTTTATCTTTTACATTTTTTCTAGTATACAATCTTTTTTCATCTTCACTTAAATTTTCATATTCTTTTCTTGTTATTTCTTGTTTTCTAGTTTGTACTGCAAAATAAGTTTGTGCCATTGCAATTGCTTTTTTTCTACTATCTCCATTTTGTGCAATTAGATAGCATGCATATCTAGTTAATTTTATATCTCCAATATTTTTACTAGTTACTCCCGCCTTCACGATTTTGCCAACGTTGGCAAAATGGTCATCTACACTTATATTGCTATTTTCACAAGCTTCTTTTGCTTTTTCTATTACCTGTTCAAAACGTCTCCATTGTTTATATTCTAGCATTGTCATTAGTTCTCTTGCATACCAAAATTCTACACCATTTTCATCAATATGTTTGATACTCTCAAAATCTTTTTCAGTTCTATTTACTAAATCTTTTTCCATATTGTTCTTCTCCTTTCTTTTTATTTTAAATTTCTATTTTTTCATTTTCTCTAATCTATTAATTTTAAAATTCCAATACAATATTTATATCATATAAAACAAATTTTCGCAAGTACTTTTTGATAAAATTTTATTTTTTGTTTAAGCTTAAAACAAAATACTTTCCTAATATATAAAAATAAGATTTTACACTTAAAAAGTATAAAATCTTATTTTATTTTTATCCATTTAATTTTCTTTTTTGAACTCTATATGTTACTTTACTTACTATATTTGCTGGAAATATCTTTGCACCTAATCTTGCTAATTTTACATCTAAACCAGGTACTATATAAAATTTACCTTTTCCCATTTTCTTAATTGCATATTTTGCAACATCAAAGCTATTTGCTTCTCTTAATTTAAACTTTACATTTGCTACATTGTTGAAGTTCGTTTCAACTGGACCTGGGCATAAAATACTTATTTTTACATTTGATTTTTCTTTTTTTAGTTCTTCTCTTACTGCTTCTGATAATCTTACAATATAAGCTTTAGTCGCATAGTATGTTGCCATTAATGGTCCTGGCATAAATCCTGCAATTGATGCAACATTAAGTATTTTTCCACTACCTCTTTCTTTCATTTGTTTTAAATATTCTTTCATTAATATGTGATATGCTACTATATTTGTTTTTATCATTTTTATTTCTTTTTCTAAATCTGTTTTAGAAAAAGCTCCACAATCTCCAAATCCTGCATTATTTATTAGAATATCTACATCTTTTACATCATTACATAATTTTAAGCAATTTTCTTCTATAGATAGATCCATTGAAATTATTTCTATTTTATTTCCACTATTTTCTTTTTGTAATTCAGTTTTTACAGAATTTAATTTTTCTTCATCTCTTGCAACTAATACTAAATCATAACCTTTTTTATTTAGCATTTTTGCCATATCTTTTCCTATTCCAGAAGATGCTCCTGTTAATAATACTTTCATTTTAACACCACCTAATTTTATGATAACTAATTTTATACTTTTTATTAGATTTTTTCAAGTTTTATTTTAATTATTAATAATTTTATTTTAAAACTATTAATCGCACTTTTCGACAAAAATAAGATGATTAATATTATATAATTAGGTGACGTTTTTGTCTTGTTTTTATTATCAAATTAAGTTAAACCCTTGAAATGTGGTATTTTCAAATATCTTAAATATCTAGTTATAATATTTTATAATATTTACCAAGAGGTAAGGAGATATGGTTCATTTTAATATTGAGAAATTATTAAAAAAGAAAAACAAATCTAAATATTGGTTATGTCAAAACATGAATATTACATCTAGGAATTTAAACCGTGTTATTCATGGTGAAACTTCTTCTATTTCTTTTAAATACTTAGAAGAACTTTGTAAATATCTAGACTGTACTATTGATGAATTAATTGATATTGAAAAAGATGCTTGAGGCAGATGGGGATGTGCCTTTGTCTCATTTTCTAAATTGAAAACAAATAAGCCCCTTCTCCCCAAACTGTCTCATATTTTTATTTCTCTATTACACAAATATTTATAGGATATTAAACTACTAGTTAGACTTGCTAAATCTATTTTTCCCTGTTCATACAAAAATTTTCTTTTTCTTAACCTTCTTTTTACATTTCTATATTTTGCATATTTACCTTCTTTATTTCTTCCTAAAAATATAAAGTTATTTGTAGCTTTATATAATCTACTCTTTTTATTTAATTTCAATTTTTCTTTTTTTACAAATTTCTTTATTTCTTCAAAACAATATTTTAAATATTCTTTTGATGGATGAAATAGTATAAAATCATCTTGATAACGTACATAATATTTTATATTTAAGTCTTCTTTTATAAAATGATCCATATCATTTAAATAAAATATAGCTAAAATCTGACTTGTCATATTTCCAATACCAAGCCCTTGTTCTTCACTATCAATTATTTTAAACACTATGTCTAATGCATCTTTATCTTTTATTCTTCTTTTCAATTTTTCTTTCAATCTTTCTTGGTCTATGCTTGCAAAAAATTTACTTATATCACATTTTAAAATATAATATTCTCCATATTTTAATTTACATTTTCTATGATATTCTTGTAATAATTCATAACCTTTTTTAGTTCCCATCCCCTTCCTACTTGCAATATTTTCATCAATAAGGCAAGGAATAATTGATGGTAACAATATTTCTCTACTTACTAGATGATTTATTACCTTATCATGAAGTCCTTGACTTACTATCCTTCTTTCTTTAGGTTCATATATTGTAAATACATTATATGGTCCTACTTCATATGTTCTATTTTTCAATGTTTCATATATTCTTGATATATAGATACATTTATATTCTCTATAATTTCTTACCTTCCTTTCATTTTTAGTATTTCTACATACTTCATTATATGCTTCTAATATATTTTCCATCTTATATGTGTTTTCATACAAATTATTTTTTCTTTTCATAGTTACTCCTAATAAAATATAAAATAAAACAGTAGCAAAATGCTACTGGAAAAATAGTTCTAAAATATACTCCCTTTCAACTATTGTTTACTAACAAATATATTTATCTATTTTTTGTTTATCCTACCAAACAAGTACGAAAGGACATAGTTTGTTTCTATATTATCTCTTATACAATCATTAATTGTATAACCACAGTTTATAGAAGCTACGGGCGAACACCATAGTTGTTGTTGTTCTCGTTGCCATTAGAGTTGAACAAATTGTTAGCATCGACATTGCCATTGTTCACATTGCGCACATTGAAGTTAGCGTTATTAGAGTTAACATTCACAGCACGAGAAGCTAAGATGAGACTAACTTCAAAACCGCCTCTAAGTTCCTCAACCATGCCCTACTGCTTTTATCCATCCTAATGTGTATTTTAAAATATCATCCATTTTATTTCCAAATTTCACATATTTTTTACTGTTTATTATTTCTTTGTCATAACATAAATTAAGTAGAAAATCTATTACTTTTATCTTTGAAATAATCTCTTCTAGCAACTCTGTTTTTTTATCTTTATTCTTAGTTATATTAGCTAAATATGCTAAATTTAATAAATCATAACTACTATTTCTCAACCTATTTTTTATTTCTATATCTTTTTTAGGAAAATTATCTAAATTTCTATCTATATAAACAATTAGTTCTCTTATGAATTGAATTACTTTAAATTTTTCTTCTTTTATTTTACTTATCATTTTTTAATATTTTCTCAATTTCATAAATTTTTTCTTTAATATGAGCACTATTTATATTTTTTAATAAATACTCATTAATCTTTTGAATTCTTATTTTTATCAAATTTTCCTTTTTTGCTTTTTCAAAATATTCATTATAATTATTTAAATTCTTATAATTTTGAAATTCTAAAACATCATAGTTATTTCTTTTATCTAAAATTAAATAATTAATTTTTAATTGTTCTAATCTACTTATTACTTTAGAATATGAATTACTTGGAAACCCTACTGAATATATATTTGTTTCAAATTCATTTAATTTATATCCAAATAAATCCGATAATATATATGCATCTTTTCCATACGCATAATAGAATTTTCCCATTTGAACCAATACTATATCTTCTTTGTGTATTTGCTTTACACTTTTGATTATTGTTCCTACACTCATTCTTTTGTTTCTCCTACTTATAACTTTCTCGAATCTCCATAAGACCTAAGGCCTTATGGAGATATTTTATCCTATTTTTTTATCTATCACTCCCAAGATGGCTCTTGTTACTCTCCAAGCATTTTCACATCATCTACTGTGATTCCAGACTTTAGATAAACTACCGGGCGAACACCATAGCCGTGGCCGAGCCCGTAGCCATCAGAGTTGAACAAAAGGCCAGCACCGACATCGCCACCGTCCACAACGCGCACATAGAAGCTAGCGCAATTAGAGTAAACATCCACAGCACGAGAAGCTAACCAGTAATATTTATCTCCTGTATTAAAAAATTTATTATAGATATCTTCACTTACCATATTAGTATCAGCTGTGTAATAGTAATATGTCTCTGTTAAATTAGCTGTTGTTGAAGTATCGGTTGTGGCTATTGTTTTTAATTGGTTACTATCATCTATATATTGAAATCCACTATTCCTATGGTTATTTGTAAAAGTTCCTTTAGCTTCATTTAAGCCACTATATTTGTATGTTCCATCACCATTTCCTTGTACTGTTATATTGTTTCCATACTCATATATTTCTCCTTGTCCATTTGTATAATCTTCATCTGGATTAAATCCTGTTAGTTTATTTATATCCTCAATTGTTATGCTTCTTGTTTTTTCGCTATCTGCAAGATCTCCATTTCCATATATTTTTGATATATTTTTTAATTCTGTTTCTGCATTTATATATCCTGCTGAACCTTTCAAATAAAAATATGGGTCATCACTTGATGGGTTATTTGTTCCTTCTTTCCTTATTGGACTTCCTGTTGTTATTAATAAATTATTTCCATCATCACTTAATCCTAATACTATCCAATTTACTTTTTCTGTATCATTTTTTACTGAATAAGTTTGATTTCCATAACCATTACTTGCTTGTAAACTTTCATAAGTATATTTATCTTCACTTCCTGTATCTCCTGTTGCTATTGGGTTATATGATATATAATCTCCTACTTTTATGTCTCCATCTTTAAATGCTTGTACCAATGATTTTGCTGTTGTTGTTTCTCCTCCTGTTCCTACTTGAGTTATATTTCCATTACTGTCTATTTCATATTTTCTTCCACTATCTGTAAATGTTACTGTTATTGGATTACTTCCACTTGCTATTACATTTTTTACACCATTTGAGTCAAATTGGTCTTTTAAATCATCTGCTGTAACAGCTCCTCCACCTTCTTGTGTCTTTTTTAATACTGCTCCATTGTATGCTAAAGCAATTTCTTCTTTCTCTTTTCCTATATCTGTTTGTTCACTTGCTCTTTGTGCTTGAGTTAGTATTCCATTTTGTCCCGTTAGCATTGCAATTGATACACCTGCTAAAATAAGTAAAACAATTATAGTTATTACTAGTGCAATTAATGTAATTCCTCGTTCTTTTTTCATTTGTTTCCTCTCCTTTTCTTTTTATAGTATTTATAAATAACTTATGTGTATATTATATTGTTTTTTAGATTATTTGTAAATACCTTATTCTAATTTTTTCTAAAATAATATTATCAATAATTTTTTGCTTTGTCAACCCTGTAGAGTTAATCTTTTGAAAATATATTTGCTATACTTTTCTTGGTGATAATATGTATTTAAGTACTGCTATAAAAGACAGAATTTATGAATTATGTAACGAAAGAAAAATAAGTATAAATAAACTTTGTATAATGTCTGGTATAACACAATCAACACTAGCAAATATAAATGCAAGACCTAATACAAACTTAACAGTTTTAACAGTTATGAGAATATGTAGAGGTTTAAATATTTCTTTACAAGACTTCTTTAACTCTCCTATATTTAATATAGATAAACTAGAAGATGACTAATCTTCTTTTTTATTTTCTGTCATATTTATATTATTTTCTTTTTCTGGTTTAATTTCTTCATTTTGTTTTTCTTCTAACTCATATCTCTTTTTAAAACTTTTTAGTACTGTTTCTAGTATTTGTATAATTAAAATAAAATCTTCTCTTTTTAAAGTATATTCTTCTTTATTTTTTTCTTTATTTAATTTATTATCTTTAACCATTTCTTTAAATTGTTCTCTTTTAAAATAAACATTATTTTTACAATTAATACAATTTTTATTTTCTCTTTTTTCTTCTATATTATTTCCCTCCATTTCAAATAATATTCCATATTTTTTATTATTAAAAATAACGTTTCCATTTTCCATTTCATCATATATAACAATCCCTAAATTATTTTCTTCTAATTTTTCTTTTATCTTTAAAATATTTTCTCTGACATAATTAACAGGCATGCCTACCTTACAAACACCTTTTGAAAAACATGTTCTTTTTAAATTAAAAACTTTTTCTAATATAATCGCATCTCTACCACAGCTATTAAAAAATGCTCCTGTTTTTACTAAAACTACTTTATTTTTGTTAGCTCTTTGTAGTTCTTGTATAAACTCATAAAATCTCATATATTCTCCTTTCCAATAAAAAAGAAGTCTCATTTTTTTATTTGAGACCTCATTTTTTTATTTGAGACCTCATTTTTTTATTTGAGACCTCATTTTTTTATTTGAGACCTCATTTTTTTATTTGA
>CALXFH010000023.1 GCA_944387555.1 uncultured Clostridia bacterium
TTATATTATACATGAGGTTTTATATTTTTTCAATTTTATTCATTCGGTCCATAGCGAGGTACGAGCTATTTAGTACACTGGAATAGGAATTGAAGCAACGAAGTCAAGATATTCAACATATTTTATTAGTTGTCATGATTTAATATTAAATTTAAAGAAAGCCCATTTAGAAAATAGATTAGAAAACAGACTAAAACATTATTCAAAATACAAATTATTGATAATAGATGAAGTAGGATACCTTCCATTAGATATAGAAAGTGCTAATATGCTATTCCAATTAATATCAAAAAGATATGAAAAAACTTGTACAATAATAACAACAAACAAACCATTTTCTAAATGGAATGAAATATTTGGAGATGTAACAGTTGCAAGTGCTATATTAGATAGACTTTTACATCATTCACATGTTATTAATATAACTGGAAGATCTTATCGTATAAAAGGCAAAATAAAAGAAGTAGAAACTAAAGTTAACCAGGTTACATAACTAAAAATTTTGTACATTTTTATATTTGATTTTTTGTTCATTTATATATTGACATTTATAATTTTGATGAAGTCTTGTACTTTTCGATACTTTCGTAAGTGGTTCATATGGTCTTTCATCTCCATAATACACACCTGACAACTCATGTTGCCTTTTCTCTAATGCTCAATACCATATCTTTTGAATACAGCACCTTAGAGTGGTTTGCAGGCTTCACCTGAATGACGCCTGCGGTAGGTCTGCTACCATCATTTATACAGTTACAAAAGTCTTTCGACTTTTTCGTGACACACGCAATTTAGTACAGTAGAATTTTTCTTTAAAGGCCTCAAAACGTGCAAGCACATTTTGCGCCTTCTTAGGAAAATTCTTTCTTAACGTCTTGAAAGTCGTTAAGACTCTTGTTCAATTTAATTCTTTTAAAAGTACTTCATATACCATTTCTAGCAAACGGCTTTAGCATTCAGTACTACAAATATAAAAGTGGACGGAAAGCACTGGCGGCGTAGCCAGAAGCCACGCTATTGCGGTAACGATAAGCCGTGTAGTAGCTGCGTTCGCTGTAACTACCGCCTCGACGGACAACAAGGTTGTTAACAACACTATTTCTATACGTTTCTGTTGTCCATTCCCAACAATTACTTGCCATATCATAAATATTACATACTTGGTCTTTGGTTTCTAAATTATTTGTTCCTTTATTTGCTAAACTTCCTGTATTTAAACTATTTTGCCTTGAGTAATCTGTGTCTCCTGAACATTCTTGTATAAACACTATTGCTGTATCCCATGCATAACTATTTATTAAATCACTTTCAAAATTATTATCGCTATACATATTTCTACTTAAAGTTGCTGCTTGAGGTTGTGTTACATAATTATATATATATTCATCTGGTTTTAATGTTAATTGAGTTAATCCACTATCATCTGAATTTGCTGTTCTTTCATTTGCTGTTCTTGCCTCATATCTTCCTATATAATATCCTCCATTATCAATTGCACTTTTTCTAAAACCTACATCTTCACTCTCTATATCCTCTTTTGCTGTTGTATTTTCATATCCTGATGTTGTTAATTCTTGAAAATAACTCTCTATAACATTTGAACCTTGGTCTGTTGAAATTCCAGAACCATCAAATGTATATCTGCTTAGTTTTATTGTAATATCTTCTTTGTCTTTTCTATGAATTGTTCCTACTGGTATCCATACAAACTGACTTCCTGCTGTAGCTCCGTGATTTACATCTTCTATTATAATTCCATCTTCTACATTATCTTCTGGATTTATAACTTTAAACCCTGCTGGCACCACTACTTTATTTCCTAGACTATCTTGAACAGTTGTATTACTTGTTTCTGTTCCTGTAACTGTTCCTAACGTTCCTCCTGTTGTATCTCCTCCACCAGTTGTTCCTCCATTTATCCAATTATCCATAATCTGATTATATTCATCAAGTCTTGCTTGCTCATTTGTTGCTGCATTTTCTGTTTCTGTTTTAGCTCTTTGAGCTTGAGTAAGTATTCCATTTTCTCCTGTTAGCATTGCAATTGATACTCCTGCTAAAATTAATAAAACAATAATTGTAATTACCAAAGCAATAAGTGTTATTCCTCGTTCCTTCCTTTTTAATTTTTTCTCGTTTCTTTTCATTTTCTTTTTCCTCCTCTTTTTTGATTTTTATATTTTTAAATATTAATAACTAAGACACAAAAAAGATAGCAACAAAAACCTATTTTCCATAGGTTTTAATTACTATCTTTTTATCTTTATCTATTCTATTATTTTTTACTAATAAACTACTTGTGTGTGTGTGTGTGTGTGTGTGTGTACTCCTGCAAGGCTTTCAGCCATTTTTCTGTTCATCTACTTTTTCACTCCTCTTTCGTAATCTTTTTCTTGCATATATTTTATACATAAATTTAACATTTGTAAATAGTTTTCTTGGAATTTTTTTATTTTGATATTTTTTGATTTTTTGTTTCAAAAGTAGAATACTTAACTGCCTTCTATTAGTTCAATTTGATTTTTAGAATTTACACAGTTATATTTTAACACTCACTTTTTAAAATAGACAGTTTTAGCCTTCAGTTCTACAAATATAAAAGTGGACGAAAAGCATTGTAGTCGAGGCTAGTAGATGCAATAGTGGAAGTACGAAAAGCAGTGTAAGAGCTGCTTATGTCGTAAGTACCTCCCCTAACGACACAAGAATAGTTAAAATAGCCACTACATGTCTCTGTTAACCATTCCAAACAATTACTTGCCATATCATATACATTACATTTTACATCATCTTTTGTTCCTGTTGGAGCTAAGCTTCCTATATTTAAACTACTTTGTTGTGAATAATCTGAATCTCCTGAACAATTTTGTATAAACTCTATTGCTGTATCCCATGCATAACTATTCATTAAATCACTTGTAAATGGATTAGTTTCATTATACATATTTTGGCTTAAGCTTGCTGCTTGAGACTGTGTTACATAATTATATACATTTTCATTTGGTTTTACTGTTATTTGTGTTAACGAATCATTTTCGCTACTTCTTGGTGTTGCTGTTCTTGCTTCATATCTTCCTATATAATATCCTCCCGTACTATTTACTTTTGATATAAATGTTGTTATATCTTTTGCATGTGTATTTTCTGTTGTGCTATCTTTTGTTCCTTCTGTAAAATAATATGAAGCATCTGAACTTGTTTTTAATTGTTCTTCTGGTTGTGTTTTTGATAATTCAGTGTTTATTGAACCATCTGAATTAAAAACATATCTTCCTAATGTTATTGTTATATCTTCTTTATTTTTTCTATGAACTGTTCCTACTGGTATCCATACGAACTCACTTCCTGCTGTATTCGTATGACTTTGGTCTATTATATATATTCCATCTTCCACATTTGCTTCCGGATTTCCTACTATAAATCCTGCTGGTATTACTACTTTATTTCCTAGAGTATCTTGCACTGTTGTATTTTTGTCTGCTGGATTTTTTGCTAATGTATCTAATGTTCCTATTGTTTCTTCTCCTCCTGTTGTTCCTGTTCCTGCTTCTAAAATATTTCCATTTGCATCTATTGTATAACTTCTTTTGCTATCATTAAATGTTACTGTTATTGGATTTGTTCCAGTTGCTGTTGCATCTGCTCCGTTTGCTTTTAGTTCAGCATCTAGCTCTCCTGATGTTACATCTCCTCCTTCTTTTTTAGTTTTTACTCCATTATATGCTAGAGCTATTTGTTCCTTCTCCTTTCCAATTTCTGTTTGTTCACTTGATTTTTGTGCTTGAGTAAGAATTCCATTCTCTCCTGTTAGCATTGCAATTGATACTCCTGCAAGTATTAGAAGGACAATTATTGTAATTACCAAAGCTATTAATGTTATTCCCTCTTCTTTTTTCATTTGTTACCTCCCTTTTTAGTCATAATATAACTATAATAATTTTAGTCAAAATATAACTATTTGTCAATAGTCATTTTATAACTATTATAAAATATTTAAAAATTGGAATAATAATCTTAAGGAGGCTTTATGCTAAGATTAAAAGATTTAAGAGAAGATAAAGATTTAAAACAAGAAGATGTTGCAAGATTTTTAAATATTTCTCAAACAAATTATAGTAAATATGAATTAGGAAAAATAAACATTCCCATATCTTCATTAATAAAATTATCTGAATTCTATAATACTAGTATAGACTACTTACTAGGACTAACCAATGAAACTAAACCATACCCAAGGCAAAAATAAAATACCTCTTGATATTTAATTATCTAAAAGGTATTTTATTTTATTAAAAATCTTCCTTCATAAAGAAATCAAATGCATTTAAATGTTTTATTCCATTTCTTGAAAAATCCTCTTTATCAAGAGAAATAACATATTTAGGATAATTATCATCAATTCCTTTATATGCTCCAAATTCTCTTTCTATAGTTTCTTCAGATGACAAATGTAAGCATACTTGAATATATTTAAATTCTTTATCTTTAATAGCTACAAAATCAACTTCGCCATTTTTAGTCTTTCCTATATATACATCATATCCTTTAGCAATTAATTCATTGTAGACTAAATTTTCTAGGCAAATAGAATAATTTACTTCTTTTTTATTTACCTTAATTTTTCTTACGCCTAAATCAGATGCATAATACTTATTAAGAGTCTTTAAAACTCCTTTACCTGTTAAATCATATCTATAAACTTTATTTATAACAAAAGTAGAACATAGTGCATTTATATAGTTATATAAAGTCTCTGTTGATATTTCTTTATGCTCATTTTTTAAATAATTTATAACATTTTGAGCTGAAAATTCTCTTCCCTCTGTTTCCAATATATATTGGAAAATTTTATTAAATGAGTTTATATCTTTAATACCTAATCTTTCAACAACATCATTTAATATAATAGAATCATATACATCTGATATATAATTTAATCTTGCTCCACTTTCGGCAAAAGAAAATCTTTGTGGTAGAGTTCCCCATTCGAATATATCAAATAGCAATTTTTCGTAATCATTTTCTTTAGTTTTAGTTAATTCCACAACTTCTTTAAAATTCAAAGGATTTACTCTAAAACTAACATATCTACCTGTTAAATCTGTAGACAATTCACTAAAAGTCATCTTACTGTTTGACCCAGTTATGAAAATACTACATTGATTAGTTATCCTTAATGAGTTAATTCCCTTTTCAAATTCTTTTACTTTTTGAAGTTCATCTAAAAATATATAATATATTTTTTTATCTTTTAACTGTGATTTTATATAATCATTTAAATCTTGTGCATTTTTTATAAAACTATAATCTAATGATTCAAAATTAATATATATTATATGACTTTCGTCGACCTTTTTTTCTTTTATTTCATCTATTATTTGAGTTAGTATAACTGATTTTCCTGCTCTTCTTTGTCCATATATTATTTTTATTAAACTGGTTTCATCATAAAATGCTCTTATTTTTTCTAAATATTTTTCTCTTTTTAACATTTTATCACCTCAATTATATTTTAACATAATTCAAAGAAAAAGTAAAGTTATTTCGATGTATCGAAATAACTTTTTGTTTCTAGCTTTTATTTTGATGTATCGAAATTTCTTTTTTTATTTTTTGTAACATCAAAATATCATATTTAATCTTTTACTTACTTCTTTTCCTCAATTTTTATTGTATCCAAAAACTCTTTTATCTCTTTAATAAGCCCTTCTTCTGTTTGATTTTTAAGAAGTAAAGTAATATATGGCTCAATACCAGTTGAAAATTTAATTTTAGTTCCATATTTCTTTAATAGAACAGCTACAATTCCTGGGTCATACCTATCTTTATCAAAGTAGAACACAACATTTTGAGAACCTGTTGTCCTATTTTTCTTTTCTGCAACTTTTACAACAGCTGTATTTTTACATAATTGTTTAATTCTTGCTATTTCTAATAAATTATTTAATTCATCTGGCATATTACCAAATCTATCAATAATTTCATCAATAACATTTCCAATATCTTCTTCTGTCCTACATAGTGCAATCTTTTGATAAATATCAATTTTCTCACTACTATCTTCAATATAAGTATCTGGTATATAACTTGTAATGTCTAAATCTATTTGAACATCAACTTCAGGTTTTACTTCAACACCTTTCATTTCTTTTACAACTTGGTCTAATAAATCACAGTAAGTATCATAACCAACTTGTTCTAGATGTCCTGATTGGATTTCTCCAAGTAAACTTCCTGCTCCTCTTATTTCTAAGTCTCTCATTGCAATTTTAAATCCTGAACCAAACTCTGTAAATTCTTTTATTGCTTTTAATCTCTTATCTGCAACTTCTGTAAGTAGTTTATCCCTTTTATAAGTTATATATGCATATGCTTGTCTTTCTGACCTTCCAACTCTACCACGTATTTGATAAAGTTGAGCTAATCCCATTCTGTCAGCATTTTCAACAATAATAGTATTAGCATTTGGAATATCAATCCCAGACTCTAGAATTGTAGTACATACTAAAACATTAGTATTTCCTTCCACAAACTCTTGCATAATATCTTCTATCCTACTTCCTGTCATCTGTCCATGTGCATATGCAACCTTTGCTTCTGGAACTAACTCTGATATTCTTTCTGCTTTTCTTGCAATTCCTTCTACATTATTAAATATATAAAATACTTGACCATTTCTTTCAAGTTCTTTTGTGATAGCCTCTCTTACTACTTCTTCATCATATTCTAATACATAAGTTTGAACTGGTTTTCTATTATATGGTGGCTCATAAATAACAGACATATCACGAATTCCAACAATAGACATATGCATAGTTCTTGGAATTGGTGTTGCTGTCATTGTTAAAACATCTATATTCATCTTCATCTGTTTTATTTTTTCTTTAGCCTTTACACCAAATCTATGCTCTTCATCTATTATAAGTAAGCCCAAATCTTTAAATTCTACATCTTTTCCAAGTAATCTATGTGTACCTATTACAATGTCAACTTCACCAAGTTTTAATTTTTTAACAACTTCATTTTGGTATTTTTTACTCTTAAATCTATTTAATATTTCTATTCTTATAGGAAAATCTTTCATTCTTTCCTTAAACTCTTGGTATTGTTGCTCTGCAAGAACTGTTGTAGGAGCTAAATATGCAACCTGTTTCCCATCCATTGCTGCTTTAAATGCAGCTCTCATTGCAACTTCAGTTTTACCATAACCAACATCACCACAAAGTAATCTATCCATTGGTTTTGTTTTTTCCATATCTTTTTTTATTTCTTCAATACATCTTAATTGATCATCTGTTTCCTGATATGGAAATTTATCTTCAAATTCTTTTTGCCAAGGAGTATCCTTGCTAAAACTAAACCCTTGAGCCTTTTCTCTTTTTGCATAAAGTTCTATTAATTCTTTAGCTACTTCTCTTAAATTGTTCTTAACTTTAGCTTTAGTCTTCTCCCAATCTCTACTACCAAGTTTGTTAATTTTGGGCTTTATTCTATCTCCACCAACATATTTTCTTATGCTATCTAAATCACTTGTAGGAATATAAAGAATTGCATCATTTGCATATTTTATTTTAATATAATCTTTAACAATTCCATCAGCTTTGATAGTATTTACACCTGTATAAATACCAATTCCATATCTTCTATGAACTACATAATCTCCTATTTTCAAGTCTGCAAATACAACTTTTTCTCCTTCTTTAAAAGCTGTATTTGTAACTCTTCTTCTTTTCTTTTCACCACTAATTAATTCATCTGCTTCAATTACAATTTGATTTATATCATAATTTTCAAAACCACTAGACAATTTACCAACAGAAATTGTAACAACACTTTCTCTTGATTTTACTACTATAGTTTGATTTAGTTTTTCTTCTATTTTACAAGTAATCTCTTCTTTTTCTAATAACTCTTTTAGTTTTTTTGCTTTTTCTTTTGTCTCTATTAATATATAAATATTTTTATTTTTCTTTAAATTATCTTTTAAATCTTTAAATAAATTAGTGGTTTCACTTTTGTAATAATTAACATCTCTATAATTTAATTTATATTTTTCACAATCTATATTTAATATACTATCTTGTTTTTCAATATAAACTAATTGTTTTTTATTTAAAATATCTAAAACATTATCAAAATCTAATTCATTTGAAATTGCTTCTGGTACTTCTTTTTCTTTTGAAACTAGACTTGATATTAAATTTTCTCTATCTGTTTTTATGTTTTTGCTTCTTTGCTCTATTTTTCCTATTTCATCAATAAAAATTACGTAATTAGAATTTAAGTAATCTAAAATTGTTTCTTGTTTTTCATAAAAACAATCAAAATATTTATCTATTTTACTTGTATAATTACCTAATTTTATTTGTTCTATATCTTCTTCTATTATATTTTGATTTTCGTAATTTTTATATTTTTCTCTTATTTTTTTACAAACTTCATCTACATTCTGTTCTAAGATATATTCGTGTGCCGGATAAATCCTAGCTTCTTCTTTATTTCCAGTTGACCTTTGACTCTCTATACTAAATTCACGAATAGAATCAATTTCATCTCCCCAAAACTCAACTCTAATACCTGTTTTATTATTCACTGCGATGTCTACGATATCTCCTCTTACGCTAAACTGACCTCTTCCTTCTATCAAATCATATCTGACATAACCTAAGTCCACTAAATATTTCTTTACATCTTCTAAGTTATATTCTTTTCCTACTTTAAACTTTAGTTCATTTTTAAATAATGTTTCTTTTTTAGGAAGTTCTTGCATAGAAGCTTCAATAGTTGTTACTACAATTAAACCTCTTTTTGACTTTATTTTATTTAAACTTTCAATTCTTTCATATAAATTTTCTTTACTTTCTGCAACATAGTCATATGTTACAACATCTTTTTTAGGGAAAAATACAACATTTTCTGTAAAATATTTTATATCTTCATATATTTTTTTTGCTTGTATTTCATTATATGTTAATATGCAAATTGGTTTTTTAGTAAATTCGTGAACTGCTACTCCCACTTGTACCATTCCAACGTCATTTAAGCCCGATATTGCTATCGGACTTTTTTTATTTTCTATATTATTTACAATTTTGGTAAAGCTTTGACTTTTTCCAAGTTCTCCAAGTATTGTATTCATTATATTCTCCTAGTCTATACATTTTCTTCTTGTTTTTCTTCTTTTGTAGCTTTATTTGTTTTACTAATATATTTTAACATACCTGCACAAGATATAATAAAGCAAATTCCTGCTACTAAATTTACAACACTAATGAATATATGACTTAAATTAAAATTCAAAATATAAATTGCACCTAGTATAATTCCTATAATAGGTCCTGCTTTTTTCTTTTTTAAAGAAAGTCCTATAAAAATTAGAACTAGTGCTAAAACAATTAATGCTACAAGTGATGTCATTAATTTAGTTAAATATGTGTAATAAAAAGGCCATATTCCAACTACATTAATTAATGATAGTGTGTGCAAAGTTAAAAAAATTACTCCCCAAATTACAATAATTGATTTGTATTTCTTTTCATCCATATGTATCTCTCCTCTCTTTTGTATATATATATGTTATACCAAAATCTTCGCATTTTGTCAATTATTGACATTATTTTTTATAAAATATATAATCAAATAAATATAGCATTTAAGGAGATTTTTTTATGAAAAAATTTATAAAACTTCTTTTTTGTAAATTACTATTTCGTGTTCAATATTATAATACTGAAAACTTACAAAAATATGATAGATTTTTAATTTGTCCAAATCACTCAAGTGTTTTTGACCCATTTTTTATTTATCCAGTTTCTAAAAATCTATCTATTATGGCAAAATCTGAAATATTTAAATATAAATTAGTTGCAAAAATTTTAAGACATTATAATGTCTTTCCCGTTGATAGAAAAAAAGTTGATATAAAAAGTCTTTTACATGCTTTAAATGTATTTAAAAATACTGACCATTGTGAACTTTTAATATTTCCAGAAGGCGGTGTTATAAAAAAAGAAGAAGACATTGGGAAACGAATTCATAACGGTGCAACTTTTGTTGCCGCAAAATTAAATATCCCAATTGTTCCTGTATTTATCACAAGAAGACCAAAGTTATTTTCAAAAGTTAAAGTTATTTTTGGAAATCCAGTTTTTATAGATAACAAATTATTAAAAGATAAACAAAAATTAAAAGAAGAAACAAAACAATTAATAAATGCTATTTATAATTTAAATCGAAAAAGTCCCAAATGAAGGGACTTTTATATTTTTTATTAAATTAATTTACATCTTAATTACCAATTTATTAAATTTAGAATTAATGTAATTTACAAGTTTATCCATAAAGACATCTGGTTTTATTTCTTTTTTAGCAACCATGTCTAACCCTTTTTCCCAACTTGCTGTTAACTTTGGATTTAACATATCTGGCATTGATTGATACACAATATCATATATAGTTTCACCTTTAAGAGTAGGTGTTATTATTTGAGTCTTTTTATTAATATCTATGTATTTTATTTTTTCCAGTTTCTTAATTATTTCTGCCCTTGTTGCACTTGTTCCAATTCCTGCTCCTTTTATTTGTTCTCTTAATTCTTCATCTTCAATTAATTTTCCTGCATTCTCCATAGCTAAGATTATAGAGCCCGAATTATATCTAGAAGGAGGTGAAGTTTCCGCTTCTTTTAATTCATAATTTTGTGCTTCTAAAACCTGTCCTTTTTTCAAGCTTTTTAATATTTCTATATTATTTTCTTGTTCATCATCATTTTCTTCATTGTTGTTTTTACTATCTTCTTTCTTTTTATTATTTGTTTTATCAGGTTTTAGAATTTCTAAAAAGCCTTGCTTTATGCATACTTTTTCACTTGCATAAAAGTTTTCTTTCTTTTCTTCATTTTCTATTTCTAGTGTTACTTGTATTTTTTGATATTCGGCTGGTGGATAAAATATTGCTAAAAATCTATTTACAATTACTTTATAAACTTTTTTGTGTAATTCTGGTAAATTATTAAAGTTTTCAAAACCTTGTCCTGTTGGAATAATTGCATAGTGGTCTGTTATTTTACTATCATTTACATATTTGGTTTTAACAAGATTTGTTGAATATTTTTCATCTACCATCTTTTTAATATAACCTTGAACTTCTTCATCTTTATATCCTCTAGCCAAGCCATTTAAATTTTTAGTAATTTCTTTTGCAACTGCTGTTGATAAAACTCTTGCATCAGTTCTAGGATATGTAACTAATTTTTTTTCATATAAATTTTGGATTATCTCTAATGTTTCATCTGGTTTTATTTTAAATCTTTTTGTACATTGGTTTTGTATTTCCGCCAAGTTAAATAAAAGTGGTGGATTTTCTTTTTGTTTTGATTTCTTTAATTCTACTATTTTTGCACTTTTTCCTGCTAAACTTTTTATAAACTCTTTTGCATCATTTTCTTTTTTAAAACCTGACTCATTATAAAGTTTTGGAGACTCAAACATTTTTGAGTTTTCATTTACTTTCCATTCTGCTTTAAAGCTAGACTCTTTATCTCCAAATAATCCTCTTATTTTATAATATTTCGTTTTCTTAAAATTTCTTATTTCTCTTTCTCTAGAAACAACCATTCCAAGTACACAAGTCATTACTCTTCCTACTGAAATGGAAGCCCTATCCTCATTTATTTTATTTGCTAAATTTCTTCCATATATTATTGAAAGTAACCTCGAAAAATTAATTCCAATTAAGTAATCTTCTTTTGCTCTTAAATAAGCACTATCAGACAAACTATCATATTCTGATAAATCTTTTGCTTCTCTTATTCCTCTTAAGATTTCTTCCTCTGTTTGAGAATCTATCCAAACTCTTTTCATCTTTGCTTTTGGATTAGGCTTTGCCATCATAAATACTAACCTTTGTATATATTCTCCTTCTCTTCCAGAGTCACCAGCATTATATATTACTTCAACATCTTCTCTTTGAAGCAAGTTTTGTACTATATTAAATTGTTTTTGAACTTGTGGTATAATTTCATATTTCCACTCTTTAGGAATAAAAGGAAGTGTATCCAACCTCCAATATTTTAATTTTTCATCATATTTTTCAGGATAGCTCATTGTTACTAGATGTCCTACACACCAAGTAATTATCCATTCTTCTGACTCTAAATATCCATCTTTTCTTTTTGTTGTTATCTTTAAAACTTTAGCAAACTCCATAGCAACAGATGGTTTCTCTGTTATTATTAATTTTTTGCCCAATTCTATCATCCTTTAATTCTTTAATCTCTTTTTCTTATATTTAATCTAATATATCTAGTTAGTATTTTCCTTAAATTTTCTATTTTTTCTTTTGTTTCTTCATCTTTGAAATCAAATCTATTTAAAATTTTATCTACATAGTCTTCTTTCTTTATTATTTCTAATGTTTCTTTAAAATTAATATCATATATATATGACAACAATATTAATAATCCATCTACAGTATCATTTCTTTCATTACCCAATTTTTTTACTTGTCTTTCTGCTTTAAATTGTTGTTCTATTTTTACACTTATTTTACCATTCTCTACATTTTCTTTTTCTCTTTCAGTATTCCAATATATCTTTTCTCCTTCATAAAGGATATCTAATTTATCTGCATCTCTTATAATTTTTGCAAATAACACTTCCTCTTTGGTTAAATCATTTTCCATTATTTTATATTTATTATGATTTATTATTGCTTTAAGTATTATATCTATATAATGCTTATCATCTATATATTTTTTTATATAATCATCTTTTATTAAAACTTTTACTCCTAATTTAGCATGGTCTAATAACATTTCATTAAGATATGTATTGTTCATTTTATATTGTTCAAATCTTCCTATGTCATGAAGTAAGCCTATTAATTCTGCAACTTCAACTTTTTCTTCATCTAAATTTAGAGCCTCTGCTACTTTTTTACTTTCCTCCATTACTCTTAATGAATGTTCTTGTTTTCTTTTTATTCCTTCATTTTCCATATCAAATTGTTCTGTATATTTAATAAATTCTTCTTTGCATTTTTCTAAATCAATCATTATTATTATTCACTCTTTCTTTTATATAATTGTTTGTTATATTATAAATTTCTTTGTATCTATTTTTAGTCTCCTCATCTTTAAAATTAAATCTTTTATATAATTTATCATAATATTTATTTTCATAGACATATTTTAATCCATAATCAAAGTTAAAATCAAAAACATATGCAAACTGGCAAATTAATGTATCTGCAGGTGTTTTTCTATTTTTATAGTTAATTGCATGTTCTTCTATAAATTCTCTATATATTTCATCTGTAAATTTTTCATCTTCTAAGTTATAAGTCTCCCAAATAGCTTTCTCATCATCAAATGTAAGTACATAAATAATGTCTGTTTTATCACTATCTCTTATTAATTTAATGTGTAAATCTTCCTTTGGTGTGATATCTTTTGTAATATCTTTTGGGTTTTTGTTATGATTTAATATTGCAAGTTTAATTATTCTATCATATTTATCGTCTTTTATAAAATTTCTAATTAACCCATTTTCAAATAAAATATCTACACCTAATTTTCCATGGTCTTCACTTAAAATATCTACAAATGTACCATACTTTCTTGCTTGTTCAAACCTTCCAATATCATGAAGTAAACCAATTAGTTCTGCAAGCTCTATGTCTTCTTCTGATAATCCCAAACTTTCTGCTGTTTTCCTTGCAATTTCAGATGTTCTTTCAATATGAGCAATTTTTAATCTTATTTTTGGATTATTTATATCATATTTTTCTACATATTTTTTAAATTCTTTTTTTGCTTTTAATATGTCTATCATATTTTACACCTCTAGAAGTCATTCTAACATTTTTCGTTTTTTTATGCAACCCTTGATTTCTCTCATTTTTTGTTGTATAATACGGGAAAATAAACTTTTGGAAAGGGGCTTTTTTTATGGCTTATAATTTTAAAGAAATAGAAAAAAAATGGCAAGAAAAATGGTATAGTGAAGGTACTTTTAATGCAAAAAATGATTATTCTATGAAAAAATGGTATGGATTAATTGAATTTCCTTATCCTTCTGGACAAGGTCTTCATGTTGGACATCCTAGAAGTTATACAGCTTTAGATGTTATTGCAAGAAAAAGAAGAATGCAAGGATATAATGTTTTATTCCCAATAGGATTTGATGCCTTTGGTCTTCCTGCTGAAAACTATGCAATTAAAAATCATATTCATCCAAAAATCACAACAGAAAAGAATATTAATCATTTTAGAGCACAATTAAAATCACTTGGTTTTTCTTTTGATTGGTCAAGAGAAGTTAACACTACAGACCCTGATTATTATAAATGGACTCAATGGATTTTCATCCAATTATATAAACACGGTTTAGCTTACAAAGCTACTATGCCAATCAACTTCTGTACTGGATGTAAAGTAGGTTTAGCAAACGAAGAAGTTGTAAATGGTGTATGTGAAAGATGCGGAAGCCCTGTTGTTCAAAAAGAGAAAAGTCAATGGATGCTTAAAATTACTGAATATGCACAAAGATTAATTGATGATTTAGATGATGTTGATTACCTAGATAAAATTAAAGCTCAACAACGTAATTGGATTGGTCGTTCTGAAGGTGCTGAAGTTACATTTAAAATTGCTGATTCCGATGAAACTTTAACAGTTTATACAACTAGACCAGATACATTATTTGGCGCTACATATATGGTAGTTGCACCAGAGCACCATATTATTGAGAAATTATCTAGTAAAATCACAAATATGGATGAAGTAGAAGAATATAAAAGAAAGACTTCTTTAAAATCTGATTTTGAAAGATCAGAATTAAATAAAGAGAAAACAGGTTGTGAAGTTAAAGGTATCAAAGCAATCAACCCATTAACTGGAAAAGAAATTCCTATTTGGATATCTGATTATGTTCTAATTACTTATGGAACAGGTGCAATTATGGCCGTTCCTGCACATGATACTCGTGACCATGAATTTGCAACTAAATTTAATTTACCAATTGTACAAGTTATTAAAGCAAATTCAGATGATATAGCTTGTGATGTACAAAAAGAGGCTTTTACAGATGTTGAAACTGGTGTTTTAATTAACTCTGGATTTTTAAATGATTTATCTGTAAAAGATGCTAAAAAGAAAGTTATCGAATATCTAGAGGAAAATCATATTGGTAAAAAACAAGTAAATTATAAACTTCGTGATTGGGTATTTTCTAGACAACGTTATTGGGGAGAGCCAATTCCTATGGTTCATTGTGATAAATGTGGATGGGTTCCAATTCCAGAAGATGAACTTCCATTAAAACTTCCTGATATTAAAGATTATGAACCAGGAGAAAATGGAGAATCACCTCTTGCTAAACATACTGAATGGGTAAATACTACCTGTCCTCATTGTGGTGGAAAAGCTACAAGAGAAACAGATACTATGCCTCAATGGGCTGGTTCTTCTTGGTATTATCTAAGATATATGGATCCACATAACGATAAAGCTCTAGCTTCAAAAGAAGCTTTAGAATATTGGTCACCTGTTGACTGGTATAATGGTGGTATGGAACATACTACATTGCACTTACTATATTCAAGATTTTGGCATAAATTCTTATATGATATAGGAGTTGTTCCAACTAAAGAACCATATCAAAAGAGAACTTCTCATGGTATGATTTTAGGTAGCAATGGAGAAAAAATGTCTAAATCAAAAGGTAATGTTGTTAACCCTGATGAAGTTGTTGATGAATTTGGTGCTGATAGCTTTAGAGTTTATGAAATGTTCATGGGACCATTTGACCAAACAGCTCCATGGTCTATGGAAAGTATTAGAGGTTGCTCAAAATTCTTAGATAGAGTATGGAATCTACAAACAATGCTAGTAGATGGAGATGAATATTCTCCTAAGTTTGAAAAAATGATGCACAGGGCTATTAAGAAAGTTTCTTCTGACATTGAAGAAATGAAATTTAATACTTGTATATCTACTTTCATGACAATGGTTAATGAATTTTACAAAGAAAAAACTATTAATAAAGCTGAATTTAAAACATTTATACAATTACTAAATCCTTTTGCACCTCATATTACAGAAGAGCTTAATAAATCTGTACTTGGTGAAAAAGAAGATTTAGCTTATCAAAAATGGCCTGAGTATGATGAAGCAAAAACAATCTCTGACGAAATTACTTTACCTATTCAATTTAACGGAAAATTAAAAGGAACTGTTCAAATTGCTTTAGATGAAGATGAAGCTTCTGTTAAACAAAAAGTACACGAAGCAATAGACCAAAAACTTGAAGGTAAAACAGTTGTAAAAGAAATTTACGTTAAGAATAAAATTTATAATATTGTTGTAAAATAAAAAACATAAGCCTATTAGGATAAAAGTTCTAATAGGCTTTTAACCATTTTGAACTTTTTGTTCTAGATAATAAATTTCATCAGAATGTTTATTTATAATTTTTTCATCTTTTTCTATTCTTTTTTCTAATTCTTTATTTTTTTCACTATTTCCTGTAACAACATCAAGTAGTATTTGTAATTTTTCTCCATGTTCTTTTTCTATAACAGCAACCCTACCACTAAGTGCTCTTAATTCTTCTTTTATTCCTGGAATTTCATTTACTTGTTCTTGTAATCCATCAATTTGTTTTTCCATATTATCAATTTTTTTATTTGTTTTCTTTTGCTCTTCATAAATTTTTAATATAATAGAATTAATTTCATTATTGTCCATTTTCTATCCTCCTTATAAATTTTATTTTATAATTCGATTAAATGTATAGTCAGTATAAAATCTTTAAGAAAAAAAGTCAAATAAAAATTTTTCTAAGAATTAGAATTTCTATTATAAATCCTAAAATTTTCTAAGTTTTTCTTTTCTTTTTTCATTATTTTAGCCATTGTCATTTTTTCATTGTTCTATTTTACTTGGTAATAAATTTGATAGAAACTTTCAAAAGATATTATTGATTTTAATTTTTACTGAAATATTACTTATCGATTTTAAAATTTTGACATTAATAACTTAACTTATTATTTTTAGTCCATACTCTATCTAACTTTTTTCAACTAGTTTTCTTAAATCTTTTGTATTAACTAATATTTGAAATCAAATTATGTTGATATTATAATAGCCTTATTCCAAAATGTCAAGCAAATTATATTTTTTTGTAACTAAACTGTAATTAATATTTAATACTTATGAAATATTATTTTGTATTTTTTATAGTATAATATTGTTAGATTAGACTATAAGGAGTATTAATATGAGTGTAGAATCAGATTTAAGAAAAGATGGAATTGAAGTAACTCAAAAACTAGATACTTTAAAAATTAATTCAATTGCAAGAAATGTAGCAATGAAATTATGTGAAACATTTCCTGAATTCAATTTAAATCAAAATGAATTATTTATAAAATTATCTAGATTAAATATGTATAAAGCAAAAATGCCAGAAGGAATGGCAGAAGCTAATTACTTTTATAAAAACACTTCTATATATTTTAATGAGCACATTCAAGATGAAGATTTAGAAGAATTTGCAATTCATGAATGTATACATTATTTACAAGAAGTAAAAGATAAAAGAAATTATTTGGTTAGAATGGGACTTTGTGATTATACTGAATTTAAAATTTATGGACTAGGATTAAATGAAGCAGCAGTTCAACTTATGGCATCTAAAGTAAATGGAATTCCTAAAGAGTATGTTAAATATTTTGGAATAAGTTTTGAAACAACAAGCCCTTCATATTATCCACTAGAATGCTGTTTAGTTAGCCAGCTTGCTTATTTAGTAGGTGAAGATGTTTTATTTGAAAGTACATTAAACAGTAATGATAATTTTAAAGAGCAATTTGCAAATATGACATCACCAAAAACTTTTATGGCAATCCAAAATGCTATTGATGAAATTTTAAATTGTGAGGAAGAAATTATTAAACTAAATAATAGGATTGCAACTATTGATGATAGAAACAAAAAAGTTGATGGAATGTTAGAAAAAATTGATGAACTAAAAAGTGAAATTTCTTTAACATTTATGAGAACACAAAACTTAATAATTTCTAGTTATTTTGATAGTGCATTTAATTCAATTTCTAATTTAGAAGAAGTTGAAAATTATAGAAGAAAGTTATACAATTTCAAAGATTATCTTGGAAGCATGGAAGGATATACTTTCTTTAATGATTACTATGTAACTAAAATGATGGAACTAGAAAAGAAATATAATGCTATAGAAAATGGAGAAGTTGAAACTGCAATTAAAGTAATTTCTAAGAAAGAAAATATCTTTGTTTCAATATTTAAAGCTATCAAAAGATTAATTCTAGGTGATAGTACAAAGGAAAATATCAATGAATAAAGAAGCTTAAAATTTAAGCTTCTTTTAACTTCTCTACTATTTTCTTTGCCGCTTCTCTTCCAGAATATGCTGCCCAAGCTACTGTTCCCCTTACTCCTGCTAAATCTCCTCCAGCATATACTTTAGGTCTTGAAGTTTCATAATTTTCATTTACTTCAATATTCCCCCATTTTGTTAAATTCAATTTTAAATCTTTTACAAAAGGTTCTGGATTTGCTCCTAATGCCATAACAACATAATCTGCATCTATAATATAATTACTTCCTTCAATATTTACAGGAGAAAGTCTTGTATCTCCTTCTTTTTGTACTAGCTCTGTTTTTATTAACTCTAATTTTTCTACCTTATTTTCTCCTAATACTTTTACTATATTATTTTGGAATAAAAATTCTACTCCTTCTTTCATTGCCTCTTCTACTTCTTTATCTTCTGCTGGCATTTGCTCTCTTGCTCTTCTATATACTACTTTTACCTCTTTTGCACCAAGTCTTTTTATAGTTCTTGCACAATCCATTGCTACATTTCCGCCACCCGCAACTGCAACAATTTTTCCTTCATAATTTGGATGCATATTATATTCTAATAGCTCATTTCCTCCATATACACCACTTAAATCTTCTCCTTCTATTCCCATTTTAGAAGAACAGTTTGCTCCAAATGCTAAAAATATAGCATCATATTCTTTTTCTAAATCATCTAAATTTAAATTCTTTCCAATAACTTTTCCGTATTCTACTTTTATACCCAAATCTAAGATATTATCTACTGTTTGTTTTACAATTTTTTTATCAAGCCTAAATTCAGGAATTCCATGTACTAAAAGACCTCCTAAGTAATCATATTTTTCAAATATAGTTACTTCTACACCTTCTTTTGTTAAGAAAGCTGCTGCTGTTAGTCCTGCTGGTCCTCCACCTATTACGGCTACTTTTTTACTGCCTAAATTCTTTTTATTTTCTTCTATTTCTTCTTTCCAAACTTTTGATAAAGAATTTCCTTCTTCCATAGCTTTATCAAAAACAAAAGCCTCTAAATCTCCAATTGCAACAGGCTCCCCTTTAATCCCTCTTACACAAGAACCTTGACATTGTTTTTGATGTGGGCAAATTCTTCCACAAACACCTTGAAGTACTGTTGTTTTACACAATATTTCATAAGCCTTGTTAAAATTTTCTTCCTTTACCTCTTTTATAAAATCTGGTATCTCATTATGAAGTGGACACCCTTTATTTGAGCAAGGTTTTACTTTACAATTTAAACAATAATCTGCTTTTTCTTTTATTCCTTCCATTTTCTTCTCCCTATAAACATTTTGCTATATTTTATTACATATATAGATTTACGTCAATTACTATACTACTTGTTCAATTCTTTCATTACTAGCATTAAATCATTTACAAAGTCTATTTTTTTAGTTTCATCTCTTAAAAGTGCTGCTGGATGCCATGTTGGCATATATTTTATACCTTTTTTCTCCATCCATTTTCCTCTTGAAGCTGTTATTCCATATTCTTTTCCTAAAATATGTTTTAGCGCAACACTTCCAAGAAGCACTATTATTTCTGGTTTTACTAATATTACTTGGTTTCTTAAATAATTCATGCAAGCTTCACATTCATCTTCTTCTGGATTACGGTTTCCTGGTGGTCTACATTTTACAATATTTGCAATATAGACTTCTTCCCTTTTTAATCCTATTGCTTGGAATGCTAAATTCATAAGTTTTCCTGCTCTACCTACAAAAGGTTCTCCGAAGTCTATCCTCGTCTGCTCCAGGTCCTTCTCCTATAAACATTAATCTAGCATTTTTATTTCCAGTTCCAAATACTATATTTTGTCTTCCATTACATAATTTACATTTATTACATCCTTTAATTGATGCTTCTAAATCTTCCCAATTGTCGTACATTTCTTTCTCCTTCTTATATATCATTTACACATTTTTCTAATAGTGTTATCTTTTCTTTTGAATCTGTATCTATTTTTGCTCTTGTTCCAATTGGTATTACTATTTTTTGTTCAATATGTCCAAAATTATCTGATTTAATAATTGGAAAACTATATTCATCTCCAATTACATCTAAAATTATTTTTTCTAGTGAAATATTGCTTTCATGATTATAACTTCCAATCCATAAGCCTTTTATTTTATCAAATACACCATTTTGTTTCATAAAATATAAGTAATTGCTTGCCATTGAAGGTCCTGTTTCAAATCCTAGTTCTTCTAAAAATAATATTTTGCCTGTAAAATCTATTTTATATTTTCCTTCTACTAATCCCCTTGTTAAACTAAGATTTCCACCAATTAGTTCTCCTCCAGCAATCCCACTTTTTATTACTTTGTAATCTTCTGGTTTTCCTAAACTTAAAATTCCGTCTACAAAACGTTTTAAAGCTTCATTATAACTAAAGTCTGTTTCATCTGTTGCAATTGTTTTAAAGTTTGTCCCACTAAATGTAACAAGTCCAGTTTTAGCAGTTATAATGTTAGTAAGTGACGTTATATCACTATAGCCACAAATAATTTTTGGATTTTTCTTTATTATATCATAATCTAGGTATTCAAAAGTAGAATTTGAATTTTCTCCACCTTTAGCACACCATATCATTTTTATTTCTTTATTAGAAAACATATAGTTAATATCTTCTGCTTTTTCTTTTGCTGTGCTACTATAACCATTTGTATTAGAAAAAAGATTTTTTGAAAACTCTACTCTAAAACCATCTTTTTCTACTTTTTCTTTTGCTCTCATTATTTCTTCTACATTATCATCTATTATAGGATTCGAAGGCGCTACAACTCCAATTGTGTCACCTTTTTTTAATTTATTCGGAATTATCATATTATTTATTCTCCTTTAATTCTATTAAAGCTGTATTTAAACCATAATTTTCTTTCTCAACTCTATATGAATGTAAAATTCCAGGATTGCACATAGTACAAATTTTACTATCAATTATATTTTCCTTTTTTAATCCTTTTCTTTCTAAGATTATTTTATTTATTAGAACAGTATCAATAAGCCATTTTTTATTAGGTATTTTTTCTTCTATAATCTCTTTTAAATTTTCTTTCCCTAAATCTTGAAATTCTTTTTGGAACTGACTTTTAACATTTTCCTCTACTTCAAAATGGCATTTTCTAATTGATGGGCAAATACAAACAATTATATCTTCTGGTCTGCAACTAAATTCATTTACCATTTTTTCTACAGTTTTTACAGATATTCTTTGAAGAGTTCCTTTCCAACCAGAATGTACATTTGCAATTACTCTTTTTACTGGATCAAAGAATAATAATGAAATACAATCAGCGCTGGTACTAGCTAAAACTATATTAGGTTTGTTTGTAATTAATCCATCAGTATTTTCATATTCTTTACATCTAAAATCAGGAGTATCTTTATTTATTTTTTCTGATACAATCTTAACATTATTTGTATGCCTTTGAATGCCTTTTACCAAATTTTTATAATCACAACCAATTGACATGCATAGCTTATCATAATTATTTAATGAATTTGCATATTCTTCTTTAGATAACTCACAATTTGCTCTTGATGTTCTAAAATCCATATTAGTTCCTAATGAATATGCATGATTTATTATATCTTCATATTCCAACAATTTTCTAAACTGTAAATATTCTATGCCATCCTTTTTTACATGAATTACATTTTCATTTGATAAATCCATTTTCCCTCCTTTGAGACATTTGATGTTTATACCTCTACTTTGTCTCATTTTTCATTTTCATTAGAATTTCATCTTTTGATTTTTTGTCTATATAATTATATTTGTTATTGTTAAGTCTTGGATTAAATCCACATATTGTTTTATACTCACAATATTCACAAGGTGTTTTCCCAGACTTATTATATGGTTTTAAGTCTATTTTTCCACTTAATATTTCTTTTGAAATATCTCTTATTGTTTTATAGATATAGTCTTGTAAAACTTTAAAATCTTCCTGTTTTACACCATTTGTCCACTTTTGGTTTACACTTCCTTTTGCTGTTATTGCTGCTGGAACCAATTTTGAACTTCCTGACTGCAATGTGTTATCATTCATTTTTATGATTTTTACATCTGCAACAATTAGACCTTTCATTCTAAAGTTTTTTCTTATCATTTCTTCTATTTCATCTTCATCTATTCTTTTATCTGCACTTACTATTTGCTCTAATAATGAAAAATAAAATATTCCTGCTGGCATTATATCTTCTTCTCTACATATTGCATCTGTATATGTTAATAGTTGTATTTGAAGTCCTGCATATACTTCATTTAAATCAATATTCTTTGCTGATGATTTATAATCTATTATTCTTAAGTATTTTCCATCTTCATTGTTTGCTGTATCTATTCTGTCTATTTTTCCTGTTATTTCTATTTTCTTACCATTTTCTAGTTCTAAAATAATTGGTTTATACTTACCTTTTTCACTAAATTCTACCTCTGTTCCTTCTACAGAGAAATCGCTATATATAATTGTCTGTATTATATATTTTAATGCTTTTGCAACTATCTTTTTTAATCTTCTAACTAGAACTTTATATTTAGTTGTTGCTGTAAATATAAAGTTTTTATTTAAGCTTAGACTTTCTTCTATTATTTTAGATACTATTTCTAGAATTTGGTCCTCTTCTATTTCTGCTAAATTTATATTTTCTTGTTTTACATATTCAAAAAAGTTATCAATTGTTTCGTGCATAAATGAGCCTGTATTAAAGCTTTGGATTTTTAATTCTTCTTTTTCTTTTAGTTTTAATCCATATTGCAAGTAATATGAAAAAGGACAACTTCTATATTTTTCTAGTCTTGATATACTTGTTTTTAATGTATTTCCATATAATTTATCAATATTTTCTTGTTTTATATCTTCTGGAAGATTAGTATATCTTAAGCCTTCTAAATCTTCTTGTAGTTTTTTATTCCATTCTTCTTGTGATTTATAATAATTATATATTTGATACCATACTTTGTCTATTTCTTCTTTATTTCTTATTTTTGCAATGTTTTCTATTAATTCTTCATAAGTAACCTCTTTATTTACAAGTTCATATTTTTTTGTTATTACATCACTTTCTTCTTCTAGTTTTGGATACATTTTCTTAATTTGTGTAATTAAAACTGATGGTCTTAATGATTTTCCGTCTTTATCTGATGAACTATATGATAAATATATTTTTTCTTCAGCTGTTGTAAAAGCTTTGTAAATATTAAATTTATCTTCATACAATTGATCTATTGTTCCATTTGCAAGCTCTATTCCATCTTGTTTTAGTATTTCTCTATCACTATCATCTAAGAAACCCTCATCTTTATTTACACTTGGAAAACTTCCATCGTTTAATCCTAGTATAAATACCACTTTTACCTTATGACTTCTTGACCTATCAACATCACCTAAAATCACTTGGTCAGCTGTTCCTGGGATTTTTCCAAGTCCACTATTTTTTAAGCCTATCTTTAATATCTTTTGATATTTATCAACTGTCATTTTGTCTTCGTCAAATATTAAAACAATTTCATCAAATATATCTAGTATTATCTGATAACTTTCTTTATATTCATTAGCTAAATCTACTAAATTATTTTCTTCTAGTTCTTTTATCTTATTAGATATCTTTTCTTCTATATTTTGCTCTATCATAAAGTTATATAAAGCCAAAGTAATATTTTTAGCAGTTCTTTCTTTTCTTATCTCTTCTTGTAATTTAAGTAAAGGATTTATTATTTCTTTTCTTATCTCATTTAATCTTTGAATTTCGTTTTTCTTGTTTTCATTATCTAGTTCATATGTAAAATCTTTTTTCCATTTATTTAATTTTATACCCCATTTATTACAATAATTTTCTAGCTTAAAAATCTCTTCTTTTTCATAATCAAGAAATCCTAGTTTTATATAACTAAATATAGATTCAGAAGAAAAGTTTTTAGTTAAAATCTCTAATATACTAAGCACATATTGAACTATTATATTTTGATTTAAATCTCTTTTTTCATCTATAAAAACAGGTATATCATATTCTCTAAAGATAGCTCTAACTAAAGATGAATAACCTTCTATATTTTTAGTTATTATTGATATATCATTGTAACGCATATTTTCTTCTCTTACTAATTTTTGAATTTTCTTAGCTACTTCTTCTACTTCTGAATATTCATTTTTAGCAAGAAAAATAGATAAGTTTTCCACATCTTTTCCATATTTTGTGGATTTAGGATTATATAAATTATTACTTAAGAATTTTAATTCTTCTGTTTTAAAACGAGGCTCTGTTTCCAAATGTACAAACTCTTCAGTTCCAATATCATTTTCTTTAGCTAAATCTAATAATCTCTTTACTGTTAATTTATTCGGATAATAAATATCAATATCTGGATTAGTATTAAAATCCAAATCATCTACACACGTTGTTATATTTACTTCTTTTGCTAAAGCAAGCATTTCTTTAATGACTTGATATTCTTGGTAAGTAAACCCTGCAAACTCATCTATAAATATGATGCTGTCCTTTATTAAATCTACCTTACTTAAATTTTCAGCTAAGATAGTTAATAAATCTGTATCTTCTATATAACTTCCTGAGATTTTCTCTTCAAATTTTTGATAAATACAAGCCATATCTTGTAACTTATTTTTTAAATAAACATCTTCTGTTTTATCTATTTCCCCTAATAAATCATTTACACTTACACCGTGTTTCTTAAACTCAGTAATAGCTCTCATACTTAAATCAATATTTTCATCTGACTTACCTAAAAACTTTAAATTCTTTTGGTTATTACTAAGTATTGAATAAATAAGCATAGCTTTACCACATTTTGAAAGATGTTCATCATCTCCCCCAACTTCTTGCATGACACGATAAGCCATTCTGCTTAGAGTTATTACTTCAGCATAAATAGCCGCACTACTTCCCAACTTTTCCATTTCATCCATAAGTTTTCTCTCAGCTGTAAATGAAAATTGTTCTGGTGTTATTATAAAAATCTTTTTTTCATTTTCTTTTTCAATTAGTCTTGCAATCTCTGAAAAGCAATAAGTACTCTTACCACTACCAGATTTACCATAAATAAGTCTTAAGCCCATCTCTACCTCCTATGTCGCATTGGGGACGTTTCCATTTAGGACATTTTGTCCAATTAGGTACACATCTTTTTCTATTTCTTTCCCTAAATTTTATAACAGAATAAGAAAAATAGCAAGCTACTAGCTTACTATTTATGACCAAAACTTATCTTTTATTAATCTGATTTTTTTACTACAACATTATCCATATACGCCAATTGATTAAGTATATCACTTTTTCCAGTAAGGGTTATAGATTTAATAGTACCTTGTAAAAAATTCTCATAATTTTCTGGATTAGAGTTTATTGTTATTATTCCTTCCAAATTAGTACAAAAAGCAAAAGTTTGATGAATATTTGTAACATTTTCAGGAATTGTTATTTCTATATATTCAAGACCTGTATCATACCAAAATGTACACTCCATATTCTTTACAGTACTTGGTATTTCACACAATTGTTTCAAACTAGTACAACCTGCAAATGCATTCGTCATATTTTCTAAATTTTCAGGTAATTTAGGTATAGTCTCTAATGAACTACATTTATTAAATGTTCCTATTAAACCTATTACACCATAAGGAATTTCTATGCTATTGACCAACTCATCATTAATTTCGAATGTCCAATTTAACCTTTCACATCTTGGAGGAATGTTACTGACATTTTTTAAACCACATCCTGAAAAAGTGCCTAATAAACTTGTAACTGTAACAGGAATTTTTGGCTCCACCTTTAAATCTTTTTCACCAAAAAAAGTATTTCCCATATTTGTAACTGGATAAAAATTTTTTCCTCCATCTTCTGATATATATTGTGGAACTGTTCCGATTATTTCTCCATTATTGGTATAAGTACCCAAATATCCTGGAACTCTAGAATTTCCTTGATAAGTTGCATATATTTCTTTTGTATTTAGAGCATAATTCCCATCTTCCATTTTATAATAATTCCATAAATCCATATCAACTGCTTTTCCATCTGTTCCAATTCCTATCACGTTACTATTTCTCTCTTCATCTTGTGATGCTGGTGCAACTTGTGTTCTAAACGCCTCATTAAAATTCACATCATTCTCAACTGTATTATTATCAAGTTTATAATTTCTCATTGTATCCATAAACATTATTGATAATGTCCCATCTGTATTATAAGTAATAGCTGTTTTCTCTATTCCCAATTGATTATCTAATGCCTTTTGTAAACTATTTTGCGTTAATTCATTGTTATTTATTATAGCTTCATTAGCGGCTAAACTAATTATTTCTTCTTCCTCACTTATTTTAGTTTCTTCCTTAGCTCTTTGTGCTTGTGTTAGTATTCCATTATTTCCTGTAAGCATAGCAATACTTACTCCCGCTAAAATTAGTAAAACTATTATGTTTAGTATGTTATCGATGGTTAGGCTGTAAAAAATCAGACTAGAATAACTCATTAGACCAGCCT
>CALXFH010000024.1 GCA_944387555.1 uncultured Clostridia bacterium
TCATTTTATCATATTTTTGGTACTTCCTATTTATTTTTTTATATCTTTGTGTGACATATCTATTGTAAACCTATATACTAGAAAAATTAACAACTTACTATCTTTACCATTTTTATTACTTTAAAATACTTTTTAAACTTTAAAAGCTAAATACCCTAAAATAGGCAAATGAAATATTACTATTTCTTTTATCATCTTCTTAAATAAATTCTTTCCTGCTAAAAATTTAAAATATTTCACTATATGAAAATTAATATATTTAGATTTTTCTAAATCTTCATAATAAGAAATTAATTCCTTTAAAAACTTTTTATTTTCTTCATTTTCGCTATAATCAAGACACATTTTAGCTCCATCTAAATAAGCCTTATCAATTACTTTTTCTTTCCTATATTTTAAATAGCTTTTATAACTTGTCCCATTTTCTTCTTTCCATCTTGATAAATTTTGTGCTAAGCTTCTTCCTCCAAAAACGTTGTTACTATGAAGCCTATATTTAAACAAAGGCTCTTCTATATAGCTAATTCCTCTATTTTCATTTGCAATAAAAGCTGCTAACCAATCATGAGCTATTACTGAGTCTATAAATGGTAACATTTCATTTTTAACATTTTTGGTTATTATTTGTGAACACCCTATTCCTATGCATCTAGATATTGCTAAATGACTTTTTCCTTTAATTAGCGGCATATTCTTATATTTAAAATAATTTTCCTTAATTACTTCACCTTTTTCATTAATTTGTTTGCTGTTGCAATAAACCATATCAACTTGGTCTTCTAGTAATTTTTCTAAGCTTTTTTCCACTTTGTCCTCATTCCAAATATCATCATGATCACAAAACATTATATAATCTGCACCTGAGCATTTTAATAAAAATTCGAAGTTCCTGTTATATCCTAAATTCTTTTCTTGTAAAAATAATCTAATTCTTTTATCTTTTTTTTCATACTCTTTTAAAATATTTATAACTTCTTTATCTGCTGAATTATCGTCACTTATCAACAATGATATATTACTATATGTTTGGTTTAATATACTATCAATTTGTTCTTTTAAAAACTTATGATTTGTATTATAGGTAGTTAGTAAAATTTCAACTTTTTTCTCCATTTTTTACTTCTCCTTTTTTACTTTCTAGATTATATCATGGGACACAAAAAACTTCAATTAAATATACTAAATTATTACAGAAAAAGCACTTATTCCGACTATTTTTTATTTCATCAAAAGAAGGCCCTATAAAAGAGCCTTCTTTTTGATGGAACAAACATGAAAAGTTTTTACAAGTTAGATGTCATACTCTTCGCAGAACCATGGACGCACATATGCAGTCATGATTTTTCCCTCTTCTGGCAAAGAAGCAATTACATGGTATCTTACAAACTCAACACCATTCTCATTTCCTACTGTAAGAAGAAGACCTTTGTTCAACATTTCCTGGTCAAATACCCAGTAATCAAAGAACTTTTGCTTTCTTCTATCTTTTTCAGGTCCAATAAGTTCAAGAGTTTCATAAGTACGTCTTGATGGAATAGGGTTATACTCCTCCATTCCAATAACATTCTTATAAAGAATATTTCCTGGAATGTCCTCAAGATTTGTTCCCCTTGCGAAACCTTTTGGTAACCTCAAAAAAGTACAAGCTAATTTTTCTCCAATACTTTTAATGTTGTAAATATATGGTTCTGTAAGCCTAATACTAACCTTAAAGAAATCTTTTGCAGAAGCTGCATACCAAACTCGAAGCTGATGTTTGTCTGCATTAACTTCAATATTTGGTCTTGTATAAAACCTTATCACAGGCTTTAATTTTGCCCCTTCAAAATTCTGTTCTTGGCAACCTGTCATCTCCTCTGGAATAGTAAGCGATACCCCTTGAGGCATCCGAACATCACAATGATGCCTAATCTTCTCCTTCTCACCATTTTTAATGTAGAAAATAGACATACTAATCCTTTCTTCTTTTTCTACAATTCCACCATTATTGCGAGTAGCTTTTGCTACGTCTGAATAATAATACCATATTTTACATAATATTTCAAGTAAAGAAAAAAAATAAGGTAAAGTTCCTACCTTTACCCTACTCTTCATCAAAATTAAGCTTGTGCTACTGGATAAACACTTACTTGTTTTTTATCTTTTCCTTTTCTTTCAAATTTAACATTTCCGTCGATTAAAGCAAATAATGTGTCATCGCTACCTTTTCCAACATTAACTCCTGGATGTACTTTTGTTCCTCTTTGTCTAACTAAGATGTTTCCTGCTAAAACAAATTGTCCATCTGCTCTTTTAACACCAAGTCTTTTTGATTCACTATCTCTACCGTTACGGCTACTACTTTGACCTTTTTTATGAGCCATGGTTTCTCAACTCCTTTCGACTTATTTATTTATTTTTTCGCTATAAAATACATATTTAATTAAGCTTCTACTTTTTCAGCTTCTTTTTTAGCTGTTGTTGCAGCTTTCTTTGCTGCTGTTTTTATTGAAGTAATTTCTACTTTTGTATATGGTTGTCTGTGTCCATATCTTCTTCTATAGTTAGCTTTTGCTTTCATTTTGAAAACAATGATTTTTTTAGCTTTACCATGAGAAACTACTTTTCCTTCTACTTTTACACCTTTAACATAAGGATTTCCAACTTGTACTTTTCCATCTTCAGATACTAACATAACTTTATCAAAAGTTACTTTTTTACCTTCCTCTGCATCTAATTTTTCGAAAAATACAACATCTCCTTCTGCTACTTTGTATTGTTTTCCACAGCTTTCGATTATTGCGTACATCTTTAAATGCACCTCCCTTATTTGTATACTCGCTAATCCTTAAATTCAGGCAATTAACTAACAGTTAATATTTATGGAGCCTTGACTAAGCGGATTACAGTTACTTATTTTACCATAAAGTACCACAAAAGTCAACTGTTTCTAGCATTTTATTTAATTTAATTTTTAATTATTTCTGTTTTGTGCTATTTTTCAACGTTTTTATAGCTTTATAATATCTTTTTTTAAGAATTTTTATCTTCTAAAAATTTTTTTAATTTTTCAATCGCTATTCTTCTACTACTTACTTCATTCTTTTCTTCTTCAGATAGTTCTGCTAAAGTTTTTCCATTGTCTAATTCAAAAATAGAATCAAATCCAAAACCATTATTACCTCTTTCCGCTTCTGATATCCTTCCTTTTATAATACCTTCTACTACAATTTCATTTCCACTGTCTACATATGCTATATCACATACCACTTTTGCTTTTCTTTCTTCTTCAGTTTTTCCTATCATCTTCTCTAATATGTATCTATTTCTATCTTCCTGTGAAGCTTCTTTTCCTAAAAATCTTGCTGTTTCAACTCCTGGCCATCCATTTAAAACATCTATACATAAACCACTATCATCTGCTATGCATGGTATATTTGTAACTTTAAAGACTTCTTTTGCTTTTTTTAAAGCATTTCCTTTAAATATCTTCTCGTCTTCTTCTACTTTAATATTAGCACCTATTTCTTCCAAACTTAATAATTCATATCCATTTAAAATCTCTTTTATTTCTTTTAACTTTCCTTTATTATTAGTTGCAACTACTATTTTTTTCATTTTTCTCTCCTTGTTTAGTAATAATATCAACTTTTTTGGTCTTTGTCTAGAAAAATTAAAATTTTACATGTAAAAACTTTTCTATAATAATTATTATAGAAAAGTTTTTATTTAATAATATCTCTATTTTTCTACTTTTGCTCCGACTATTACAAATCTTCCATCTTTTACATGATAAGAACAAGTAGATAAAGTAATTAATTGCATACCATATTTAGCTGTTTTATCTATATTATATAAAGAATTTTCTTTTATATTTTTTATATAATTATTATATTCATCTTCTGTTTTAGGATTTATAAAAAAATAATATTTAAACACGTTATCAGTTGTATTATATACCTTTGATTTAAAAACAGAAATTATATCATAAGTTCCTTCATCATCAGTAGTTGTAAAAGAAATTGTTGGATGTTCTTTATAATAATTTTCATCTTCATATTTTAATAACTCTTGGAACATTGTTCCATTGTTTAAATTATGACCATAAATTAAATAATTATTACTCTGTATATCCCAATCATAATCTTTATCTAAAAAGATAGCTCCATTTTTAGATTTTTCTTTTTTATAATTATGAGTCATATAATATTCATTATCATTTCCTTGTAATACTGGATACTTTATATTTGTGTTTTCAATTTCAAGAAAGCCAACAATATCTGAATTTTCTTGTTTTAAATTTCTTACTTGTATCATCTTTTTAGTAGTTTCTTTAGTAACCTTACTCTCATCAACTTCTATTGTATCTATAACTTTAGTTTCTTCTTTTGCCTCTTTTTTCCAATAAAATTCTTTTAATATATATATAATTGATATAATTATTAAAGAAACTAAAATAAAATAAATTATTAAAGTTATTCTTCTTCTTTTTTTAATCATTGTTTTAATTAAGGATAGACTTTCTAAGTCTATCCTTCTTTATTTTTATTTTTTATTAAAACAATAGTTGTAAGTGAGAATAATGCTATTAGTCCAGCAATTCCTACATAGTTTTGTATACCTGTTTTTGGTGTTTTATCCTTTTCTACTTTCTCTACTGTATTTGTAGTAGTATTATTATTTGTATTTTCTTGAACTTGAGTTAATTTAACAAAAATAGTTGTATCTTTATCTATAGCTTTTGCGAAATCAAACTTGTTTGTATATTCAGGATTTGTATAATATCCTTCAACTGTATAACCACTACTTAAATCAATATGAGATTTTAACATATCTTCTGTTAAAGTAGTTCCACTATCTACTGTTATTTTATAAGTTTTATCGTTTACAACTAAGCTTACTATAAGTTTTTGAATATCAACACTTGGTGTAACTTTATCTGGCACAGTTGACTCTGCTATAACATTATTATCTTTATCTGTTAATACAACTTTGTTTCCTGAAAGTACTACTTTGTTTATTGTATTTGATGTGTTTGTTATTGTAAAATCTGTTAAATGTCCATTTTCAGCAACACGAATTGCATTTTCATTTGTATCAGTAATTAAAGTACCATTCATTACTAATGTAGGATTATTTGTAGCAGAAGCACCTTTATCTATTTCTATACCATTATTTGCTCCTGTTCCATTATAACCTAAATGTAAGGCTCTAACCTCTACCTTTCCTCCATTTGCAAGAACACCACCATATTTAAATCCACTTATTGAAACATTATCAAGTATTACAGTTGCTCCATCATAAGATTGCACACCATATTTAGGTCCATTCTTTAAATTAATATCTTTTAATGTAAGTTTTCCTTCAGCTAATTGTGCTGTAAACATTGTTTGGTTTCCTGAAGTTGATGTCCAGCTGTTATCTCCTACTACATTATGACCATTTCCATCAATTGTAATTTCTTTTTGAATTACTATTGGTTTTGTTACTGTTATATCATTTTGAAGTATTACTGAATCTGAACTTGATATTGCTTCATTTAAAGATGTTTCATCAGTAACTGGTGTTGCAGCATTACTTAAATTCGGTATAATTAATAAACTACCTAATAAAATCATAAAAAATACTATTATTTTTATTGTATTTTTCATTTTGCACCTCCTTTTTTATTATTTTCTCCGTTTTCTTTTATTTTATTTATTTAAATTTTTCCATAAAATTAAAATTTTTGAAAAACTTTTTTGAATTTTTTTCTTTTTCTTATTGACAAATCTCTTATAACATATTATAATAACTATTGTCGTAAGAAAAACCAATTCTTAAATATGCAGATGTGGCGGAATTGGTAGACGCACAGGACTTAAAATCCTGCGAGGGTTAAACCTCGTGCCGGTTCGATTCCGGCCATCTGCACCATAGATTTATCAATACTTTTAAAGTTTTTGATAAATCTATTTTTTTATCTAAAAATATGTTAGTTTACAGATGTCTAACAGAATGTCTAACAAATTTTAATTTTTTAAAACTTAATTCTTCTAAACATTAGTACTTATTTAGAAATTTAAACGAAAACATTGAAAACATTGACTCAAATAAAACTGGATATTGGAAAATATTAAAATAGTTTTAATATAATAATTATTTTAGAAAGAAAGTAAAATTAGTAAGTTACGAGAAACTTTATCAAAAAATACTCTCTTTAATTGAGAGTATTTTTTGATTATTACCATTGTTTCTTATAATTTATTAATTCTAAAATATATCCAGCTAAACAATAAGGAACTAAAATAAATGCATAAAGTAAAACATAAACAATAAATGCAAATACGCTTCTTCTTTTTAGTTTACAATTAATTTCTTTTAACATATTTTTTCTTCTAATTTCAATTAATAAGCATAAAAGCAAACCAAAAGGAATTACAAGTAAAGAAATCCAACTTATTAACAAAGGATTTCCTAAGCACAAGAAAATTAATCCTAGTGGTACAAAAATAAGAAGTGCTAAATCTATGAATGGGAAAAATATATTTAAAAACATTAAGAACTTAGATTTTAGACTCATCTTTTTAGAAGTAAATACTTTTACTTTCTTAAAAGCTTCAATCATACCTCTTGCCCATCTCTTTCTTTGTTTACCTAAGTCTCTAAATTTTTCTGGAACTTCTGTATATGCAATTGCATTTTTAGCAAAATTAGTTTTATAACCTTTAGAAAGTAATTGCCAAGTTAAAACAATATCCTCTCCTACACAATTTTGCCAACCACCTATTTCTTTTAACATTTTTGTTTTATATGCGCTAAAAGCACCTTGAGCAACTAATGTTGAATTATAATTACCTTGAATATATTTAACTCCAAAAATTCCTAAAGTATAATCCCATTCTTGTAGCTTTGTAATAAAGCTTTTCTTACCATTTTTAACAAATAAGCATCCAGCTGTAGCAACAGTTTTCTTATTAGAATTTCTTAATTTACTCATAATATTTCTTATTGCTAAAGGATGAAGTACAGTATCACTATCTATTGTAATTGTATAATCTGTTTTCACCATATCTAGTCCTTTATTTAAAGCATCTGCTTTTCCTTTATGCTTTGCTTCTATTATCTTTATATTAGGACCTAAATCCATTGATTTTAATAATTCTAAAGTTCCATCTTCCGAACCATCATCTATTATATTTATATAAATATTTCCACAATATTTTTGTTCTTTAATTGATTTTATTGTTTCTTTTATTGAATCTTTTGCATTATAAACTGGAATTAGAACAGTGACATCTTCCTCTTTTTTTATTTCTTTCTTTTTATCTTTCTTATTAAATAATAAGCTAATAAAATTAAATACATAATTAAATCCAGGAATTATTGCAACAAATACTACCAAATAGATTGCTAAGAAATATCCTAAGATACATGCTATATCATTAATCCAATTAATATTTATACATATTGAGAAGATAAGATATATAAGAGCAACTATAATTGATGTCAAAAACATTTTTATCACCTCATATTATCTTACGAAAACTGATGGTATTTGGTGATAAGTGTCAAAAAATGTAGAAGACAAATATTATAAATTAGGGGTGAAAATTAAACATGAAAAAAATATTAATAATATTTTTAATAATAATTTTTATACTTCTTTGTGTATTTGGCTATAAACAGTACAAATATAGTAAAAGACCTGATATTAAAGTTCCAATCTTACTTTATCATAATTTTGTAACAACTGTTCCAGATAACGACCCTGATAATTTTAACTATATAAATACTCCAGAAAGTTTTGAAGAAAATATAAAAACTCTTTTAGAAAATGGATATAAGGTAATATCAATGAAAGATTTAGAAGATGCAAATAAAGGTAAAACAATCTTACCTGATAAACCAATTATCATAACTCTTGATGATGGATATTTCAGTAATTATGAATATATTTATCCAATCTTAAAAAAGTACAACGTAAAAGTTTCTATTTTTATAGTAACTGATAAAATTGGTAAAGAAATTGATGGAATAAAATATCTATCTTGGGATAACTGTTTAGAAATGCAAAATAGTGGTCTTGTAGAAATATTTAGCCACAGTAAAAAACATGTTTTTTATGATAAACTTCCTGTACGAGAACTTCGTGATGATGTAAAAGAATCTTATAAATTAATAGAAGAACATTTGGGTAAGCAAGTTTTAAAAGTTTTTGCCTATCCTTATGGTGCATATACTAATGAAACAGTAAGAACTTTAAAAAATAACGGAATCTACTTTCAAGTATATGATATAGGTATAAACAATTTCAAAAATTTGGATAAAAATTATATTAAAAGAATTAATATCCCTTGTGAAATGACAGGAAAAGAAATTGTTGAAGAAATAGAAAGATATTAAAGAAAAAATCGTATGAGATTAAATTCTCATACGACATTATTTTATTCATCTGTTCCTGTTCCGTCAAATGGAATGAATTTATTTACTACACTTTCTGGTTTCATTTCATCTGTTCTAAACATTTTATATGATGTATTTATTTTATTTTCAACTAATTGCTCTACTTCTTCTTGTGATGCATGTTCTGCTAAAACTAATTCACTTATCATTATTTGTTTTGCATTATTTAGCATCTTCTTTTCACCTGTTGATAGGCCTTTTTCTTTTTGTTTAAAACTTAAGTTTCTTACAACGTCTGCAACTTCATAAATATCTCCGCTTTTCATTTTTTCCATGTTGTCTCTATATCTCTTATTCCAATTTTTATCCATTGCAGTTTCGTCTTGCTCTAGTACACCTATTACTTTATCTGCTGAACTTTTATCTATAATATTTCTTACACCTACCTCTTCTGCCTTTGCTGTCGGTACCATAACTTTAACTTCACCCGGCATCTTCAATATGTAATAAGATTGTTTCTCTCCTAAAATATCTTTTTCTTCAATAGCATCTATCACACCTGCACCATGCATTGGATATACTATCTTGTCTCCTACATTAAACATGTAAGTCCACTCTCCTTTCAGCATAATATATTTTCGGCGAAAAAAAGATAATAAAGTTATGTCAAACTATGGTTTAAAATAACTTTATTGGATTTTTTAACCATATTTATTATACTACAAAAAAAGGCAAAAGTCAAAGCCTTTACCTTTAATTTTTTATGTATATTTTCTTTCAAAAGCTTGCGCCTCTAAGAAAATATTTTTTCTTAAAAAACTTTTAATTTTTTTCATTTTCTATTTACTAGTTGATCCAAATCCACCTTTTCTTTCTCCTTGAGCTTCGTCATCATCTGTTACTAAGTATTTTTGGAACACTCCTTGTCCTATTGCCTCACCTTTTTTTATAGTAATATCTTCATCTTTGATATTATAGAAAGCAAACATAATATGACCATCATTATCTACATTTCCATAATAATCTTTGTCAATTACTCCTACACTATTTGCTAAGATTAATCCTTTCTTTTTAGGATTAGAACTTCTGTTATATAGCATAAGTACTTCATCATCTTGCATATATGCTTTTATTCCTGTTTTTATAAGTGTTGGGTTCATTCCTTTTTTAAAACTTGGAACTACTGTGTCTTCTGCAGCTTCAATATCATATCCTGCTGAATATTTTGTTTTTCTTACTGGTAAATTAATACCTTTGTCTTCAAATCCTTTTGCTACTTCAAATCCTCTTAATCTATCCATTTTTATTCCTCCTTAAAACATTTAACTTTGATTTTATCCGCTTCATTTTTTCATATTTAAAATGTTTTGTCAATATGCACATTTCAAATTTCGACAAAATATAATAAAGTAAGGAGATTATAGGTGATATATATGGAAAATACTTTAAACAATTTGCCACTTAATAAAAAAGGTGTTATTAAATCTTTAAACTGCACACGGAAATATTAGAAGAAGATTATTAGATTTAGGATTAGTTAAAGGAACTACTATTATTCCTGTTTTAGTTAGCCCTTCAAAAGGTCTTAAAGCTTTTCTAGTTAGAGGAACTTTGATTGCTCTTCGAGATGAAGATTCTTCCTTTATTAAAGTTTCTTTCTAATTGTAACTCTTTTTATTCTTTACTCATAAATTATACTATATAAATTTTATGAGGTGGTTTTTATGGGCCTTACAAATTCTTCTTGTGGACTTCACTTACTTACAACTAAAAAAAATAAAACAAAAAAAGATAAATCTTATACTATAGCATTAGCAGGAAATCCTAATGTCGGAAAATCTACAATTTTTAATAGCTTAACTGGTATGCACCAACATACTGGTAATTGGCCAGGGAAAACAGTTGCTAATGCTTCCCGGCCACGCTTATTATAAAAATAATGATTTTTTATTTGTAGATATTCCAGGTACATATTCTATTATGTCTTATTCTGAAGAAGAAGAAATTGCAAGAAACTACATCTGTTTTGAAAAACCTGACGCTACAGTTATTGTTCTAGATGCTACATGTCTAGAAAGAAACTTAAATTTAGTTTTTCAAATAATGGAAATTACTGATAATGTAATTGTTTGTGTTAATCTATTAGATGAAGCAAAAAAGAAAAAAATTAAAATAGATTTAGATAAATTATCTAAAAACTTAGGTGTTCCAGTAGTACGGAACTATTGCAAGAAAGAAAAAAACTTTAAACAATTTATTAGATACAATTCTTCAAGTGTGTGAAGGAAAAACTGTTCCTAAACCTAATTTAGTTACTTATCCTAATGAAATTGAAGACTCCATTTCTTTAATTTCAGATAAATTAAAAGATTACAAAGTAATTCCTCTAAAACTTCTAAGATGGGTTTCTTTAAAAGTTTTAGATGGTGATGAGAAAATTCTAAAATCTATTGAAAAGGCATTTAATATTTCTCTTATAGATAACACTGAGCTAGAACTTGTAAAAGTAAAAGCAATAAACAATTTGAAAATGCAAGAAAACTTAAAAGACACTATTGTTTCTTCTATAATGAACAGAGCTGAAAATATTTGCAGGAATGTTTGTACATATGAAAATTCTAATTATTCTGGAAGAGATAGAAAAATAGATAAAATCTTAACTTCTAAATACTTAGGCTTTCCAATTATGCTTCTATTTCTAGGAATTATCTTTTGGATTACAATTGTAGGAGCAAACTATCCATCAGAAATTTTATTTTCATTTTTTAAATGGATACAAGAAAAACTAGTCATCTTTGCAAACTGGATTAACTGCCCTACTTGGCTTTCTGATATGTTGATAAATGGTATATATCAGACTTTAACTTGGATTATATCTGTTATGCTCCCTCCTATGGCGATATTCTTCCCTCTATTTACTTTTTTAGAGGATTTAGGGTATCTTCCTAGAATTGCTTTTAATGTAGATGGTTTCTTTAAAAAATGCTCTTGCACTGGAAAACAGATGATTACTATGTGTATGCGGTTTTGGATGCAATGCTGCTGGTGTTACTGGTTGTAGAATTATAAATTCTCCTAGAGAAAAATTAATTGCAATACTTACAAATAACTTTGTTCCCTGTAATGGTAGATTTCCATTTCTAATCTCTATTGCAACAATATTTATTGCAGGAACAATGCAAGGATTTGGAGCATCAATTATATCTACACTTAGTGTTATATTAGTTATACTGCTTGGAATATTTTGTGCCCTACTTGTTTCTAAGATACTTTCTAAAACAATACTAAAAGGTATGCCATCATCATTTGTACTTGAGCTTCCTCCTTACAGGAAACCTCAATTTGGTAAAATACTTATCCGTTCAATATTTGATAGAACTCTATTTGTTTTAGGAAGAGCAATTAGTGTTGCTGCACCTGCTGGTCTTGTCATTTGGCTTTTTGCAAGTATAGGAATTAATGGAGAAAGTTTGCTTTCTATTATTGCAAACTTTCTAGACCCCTTTGCTAGTCTTCTTGGATTAGATGGATATATTTTAACAGCATTTATATTTGGTATTCCTGCTAATGAGATTGTACTACCTATCATCCTAATGTGCTATCTTGGAGGAAATTCTTTAGTAAATATGGAAGATACTTTTTCAATTGGGCAAATACTAATTCAAAATGGCTGGACTATTCTTACAGCTATTAATGTTATGATATTTACTTGTATGCATTTTCCATGTGCTACTACTCTTCTTACAATAAAAAAAGAAACTGGCAGCCTTAAATGGACTATTATCAGTTTCCTAATTCCCACAGTTTGTGGAATAATTCTTTGTATGCTTACTACTTTTGTTTATAATATTTTTGTCTAGTAGAAATACTAGACTTTTTACTTTTAAGAAAATCTTTACTGTTCGCTTGTTTTTTCCTTTTAAATGTTGTATTATAATTACAACCTTTCGCAAAGAAAAGGCCAGCCTTTTCTTAAAGGCGGAAAGGGGGTCTATAAGATGTCCATCGGTGATGCACTTCTTAGTTTAGTTGATAAGTTGTTAGCTGAAAGAGAAAAAGTCATTAGACTTGAACTTTTACAACAAATTCAACAAGAACAAGATGAACAATCAAACTAGGACTATTATAAACTTACATAGTCTATAGAGCGAATTCTTCCGGATTTGCTCTATTTTTTCATAAAAAAAGTATGTGCACTTCCGGATACACATACCACCTACAAAATGTCCATCGGTATTAGACATATTTATTCTGTAACTAAATAATACCATATTAATTTATATTTGTCAAATAAAAATTTAGTGTTTCAATTCTTCTAATTCCACTTATCATTACCAAAAACTTCTTGTTGTTTATACAGTAATTCTATGTTAAAATGAAATTGTTATGTAAACAAATGATAAAGGAGGTTTTTATGAAAAGGAAAGTTTCTTTATTGATTATTTTAATATTTATATTAAATATATTTATTGGTTTATTTTATAACTTATCATTTGCAAGCACGAAAACTGAAAATCAAAAGAAAAATCCAAATAGTTATTGGTCTGCAAGCAATGCTCCCCTATTTTATGGAGCAACTAAGATAACAATAAAAAAAGGACTTATAGATGAATTTAATGTTTTAGATAGTAGATTTAGAATTTTTGCTATGGACTTTGAAGATGGAGATTTAACACCTAAAATTACACATACTGAAAATGTAAAAATAGATGAAGTAGGAAATTATGAAATAATATATAAAGTAAAAGATTCTCATAATAATGAAACTAGCTTACTAGTTCCTGTAATTGTTACAGATGATGAAAATGCAAAAATAAACGTAGAAAGAACACTTTATACAATTCCATCTGTTTGGAATATGGATTTAGCAGAGTTTTCAAGATGTAACTATGGTGATAGACAAATACTTGGAGTTTACTTATCTGCAAATCAAAGTATAAAAGCACGTGTTCTATCTTCTGAAAACAATTTAAGTATTAACTTTTTTAATAATGACCAACAAATTGAAAGCTCAAAAACATTACCAAGTACTGGAGAATGGATAACTGTAGCAAACATAATAAATGATACTGGATATGATGCAGTTCCTTTAATTAAATCTACAATATTATCTAGAGCAAATACTATAATTAACAAAACATTTAAAATTGAATTAGAATATGATGAAAAAGTAAAGCCATTAGATTACTATCATTACCAAGATGATGAAGCAGAATTTAAAGCAAATTGGTTAAAAAGTGGAAACAGATATGGTGTAATTGAAAGTGAAACACTTTTATTAGTAACTCCTTCTACAGACATCCCTTATATGACAAACTTCTACCAAAATGGTTTTACATCTTTAGATAGTTTCCTAGAATACTATCAAAAAGTAGTAGAAAAAATGGACGAATATGTAGGCTTAGATTTTAATCCTAAAAAACTAACAGACCAAAATGTTAGAACAAAATATTTAGTTAGAGCAAATGTCCGTGGAATTGGTGCTGCATATTATGCAGGTGATCATGTTGGAGTAACAAACAGCAGTATGAGATCTTTCTTTGAAATGAACTGGGGTGGATTACACGAATTAGCACATGGATATCAAGGCTCTCTTGGAAAAGGTGAAATGCTACTTGGAGAAGTTTCAAACAACATTATAGGACACTATATTCAAATAGATAAAAGCATCTACTTCCACCCAGGAAACTGGCTTGGTGAACTATCTAACATAGAAGAAGAAAGAAATTCACAAAGATTAAGCGGAAAAATATTTACTGATATAGATGAACCATCCAGATTATATGTTATTATTAATTTATTAAATACATTTGAAGGTGGTACAACTTATAGGAAAATGTATTCTTGGTATCGTGAGCAATTAAATTTAGGAAGAAGTATGACAAACCAAGATGCCTATGTAGAATCAATTGCTGATATTTATAACATAAATATTATTCCATATATGGAAGCTTGGGGACTAAATATTTCAGATACTACTAAATCTAATGTTTACCAAAAGAATTATCCACTAATAAATATTTTAAAAGACTTTGTAACAGATAATAGCTTAAATACAATTATGACAAGCGAAGGCTTGAATAGAAAATATTCATTAGTAACAAATGATGTTCTATCAAAATACAGAATAACATCAAATATTACACTTAATATTGATATTGATGACTTTAGTAAAATAGATGGAAAAGTTATTTTAATAAAAGATGGAAATAGTACTGTAAAATCCATAACAGTTGATGCCCCTTCCCTATCTATTAATAACTTACCAATTGGAACTTACTATTTACAGATGCCAATAATTGAAGGATACGGACAAGACTATACTTATGTTCAAGTAAAAGAAGAACATGACTTAAGTTATACACATACTTATTACAGCCAAGAAGATGTGGATTATGAAAATTACTTAAAAATGCAAGTACTAGGATATAATTATGATACTATTGCATATCAATTAATTTTTAAAGATAAATATACAAAAGCTGAAATCTCATATCCAAATCAATCTGGAATGAGTGGTAATGAATATATTAAAATTTATAATGCTGAAGGAAATTTGGTAACTGAAGATGTTTCAACCGGAGGATATTTTGATTTTAACAAAGGAAAACAAGAAATCAATTTAGATGTTGGATATGTAATAGAAGTTAAATATCCTAATAAATATGAAAATAAAATAAAAATGTATAGCACCTTAACTGGAAATTTATTACCTGAATATAATGCTACCAATGAAATTACTAGATATGTTGTAATTAATAATGGTTTAATTAAAGAAGATATGGACGAAGACATTGCAAATGATATAGCTTATGAACAATTAAAACCTTCTTTAATTGCTATAATTGAAGATTATAAAGCAAAAGTAACTGAAACAGAACTTAATAATAAATTTATAAACTTTAAAGAAAAAGCACAAGTTATTGATGCATATATGAGATTAAGAGAAGCTGACCAAGCTCCTTATACAAGTCTGATTACAGCAATACAAAAAGGTGGCTCTCCTATAGTTACAGCAAAAGCTGAAAATCTAGAATACAAACTTGGAGATGTAATTGATTTATATAGCTTAATTACTGCAACAGACAATGAAGATGGTCAAATCGCCATAAATAAAGCTAATACTGTTATTGACACAAAATTAGATTCTGATATAGCTGGAAACTACAAGGTAACATACAAGGTTTCTGACTCTGATGGTAATACTACAACTAAAATAATATACATAGAAATAATTGATGATAGTATTCCAGAAGCACCTGATGAAGAAGCCAAACCTGAACCTGAAGAACCAAAACCAGAGGAACCTGAGCCAGAAGAGCCAGAAAATGGAGATAAAGAAGAACCTGTAGTTCCAGAACTTCCAGATAATGAGGAAGAAAACCCAGAAGAAAAACCAGAGTTACCTGAAGAAGATGATGAACAAGTACCTGATGGAAAACCAGACTTACCTGTTGAAGATGATACTGAAGATAATACTCCACCTATAGAAGATAACTCACCAGAAATCGCTCCTCCAACAGAAGATAATAATCAGAAACCTGAACACAAACCTGACTTATCTACAGAAAAACCTGGACAAGGAATATCAACTTCAACTAATGAAACTTATGAAATATCTGAATATAAAAAACAAGAAGAAGCATCAACAATTTCAACTTTAGATGAACAATCTGCTGATAACTTAAATACGGATGAAATATTAGCAACAAAAGAAAATGAAGAAAATACAGATGAAAAATCTTATGATAAAGAAATAATATCAGATGATATAGATTTAGTAGCAGGACATGAAGAAGTTATCTCTAAAAATATTACTGTTTTTACAGTAGTAAAAATCATAATAACTTTAGCTTTAATTTCATTAGTTAGTATATTTATTGTAAAAAAAATAATTAAATAGAAAATAAACTAGGTGTTCTTAAAATTAGAACACCTAGTTATCTTCATCTTGTTTATCAATTAAATCAATTTTATTAGATAAATCTTTTCTTCCTGCATTTACTCCCAAAACTATAAAAATTATAGCAATATCTATTGTAACATAATACATAGCTTTACTATATCCTTTTTCTTTTATATAACTTCTTAAATCATCTAAATCATCATCATAAAGTTCCTTTTCTTCCCCATTTTTATAATATAATGTAAATTCTAAGTCATTAAAATTCATAAAAAATTGTATTTTCTTTAAATCATTAATATTATATGTATTATCATAATCACTACTTTCTTTTAGCATTTGCTCTATTGCTAATCTATTTTTGTCATTTACATTTACTACTGTCCTACCTATCCCTCTAAAAATAAAATATCCACTAAATACAATAAATGCAATTCCTATAAAAATAACAATCATTAACAATAGTTCTAAAACAACTAATCTATTTCTCTTCATATTTAATATTTTCCTTTTTATTCTTTCTTATTTCTTTAATTAACCATTTTAAACATATGATTGGAAATACAATTTGAAATATTACAATAAATAAAACACCTAAAAGTACAAATTTATCATAATTTTTCCCATAATGAATTATATATTGCTCTAATTCGCTTCTTTGCGTATCTGCTTCATCTATTACTTTTTCTTCTCCGTTTTCTATGTATGTAATTTCGTATTCACAAATATCCCATGGTCTTTCATATTTTATCTTTGTAATTTTAGCTTCTTTTGGAATATTTGCACCCATTTTTTCTAATTCTTCTCTTACAAAGGAATTATTTATGTTATTATTAATTTCATATTTTCCTGTATATTTAAACAAGATTATTAAATCGACCATTATAAGAGAAATAGATATTACTATACTTAAAATGAATACAACCAATTTGATAAATATTTTTAATTTTCTATTCAATAATTTTTCTCCTACAAATTATATATTTTTACTCATTATAAAATTCACTTAAATCTATATCTTCATCTATTTGATATACATATTTTGAATCTGGACTTTCAATTAATATTAAATTTTTATCATTTTCTGTGTTAAATGTATTTCCTATTATATATGCCTCATATTTTATATCATTTGCAACGATTTCCAATCTATATTTAGGCATATAATCAAATTCCTCTTCTGGTGTGTATTGAACAGCAGTATTTAAAACATCTGCTATCTTATTCATATCAGATATACTTTCTATTTTCTTAGGATTACCATAATCAGGTCCATAATCTGTAACAACGGACTCATATACATACATTTCATAATCATTTGTATTTAATAAATTAATATTTTCTAATTGTTCTTCTTCAGTATCTATATCATCACTTTCTAAATTTGTATTTGAAGAAGTATTGTTATTACTAACTTCTTCTGCACTTTCATTCAAGCTCGTATTTTCTCCTTCGCTTTTTTGATTAATACTAAATTGGATAGCAACTATTAATAAAGCAATTAATATAATTACAACAACTAATATTAATAATATTTTTAGATTTTTTTTCATTTTAAAAACACCTCTATTTTTTGATATTAATAAACCTTTATATAACTCTTTTTATTCATTATAATACAGTTAAATTACTTTTTAAACACTTTTTTTGGTAAAATTAACATATTAAATTTTTCCTTCTTTAATATCTTTTACAAACTTTTCTTTTATCTCTGGTGGTAATAATAATAGATTTTCAATATCTTCTTTCTTTATAATTTCAGGTAAATAATCACCACTATCAGCATATTTAGGGTCATGACTAAACTCTGGTCCATCCCCTGTTCCAAACTCACCTTCTACATATTCACAAAGAAAGAAATATTCTTTTTGATTAAATTTTTCAGATTCCATTTCATATAATTTTTTTATAACTTTAACAGTAATTCCAAACTCTTCTTTAATTTCTCTAATTACTCCTTCTTCTAAAGTCTCTCCTTCCTCTAGTCCTCCTCCTGGGAATGTATAATACTCCTGAATATCCTTCCTCTTTTTAACATTTTTCCTATGCATAAATGCATATCCACCATTTATTTTTATAATCCCTGCAACTCTTACTCTTTCCATATTTTCCTCCTCGTTTTTTTATTATTTTATCACTTTTTTTAATTTTTTTATATATTTTTGTAGTAATTTTTTTCAATAGTGGTATAATTTTAAAGTAGAATTTTTTTACAAAGGAGATGGTATTTTGGCAAACGCTAAAGAAGAAGTTAATGTAAGTAAGATGTATGGCGAAGAATGTACTTTGCCAAAAGATGAATTTATTAAAAAATACAGAGTTAATGAAGGTGGACTTTCTTCAAAAAGAGCCAGTGAATTAATTAAAAATTTAGGCTTAAATGAAATAAAACAAGCAAAACCAAAGAAATGGTATCACTACTTTTTTGAAAGTCTATTTACACCATTTAATTTAATTTTATTAGGAATCACTTTACTTTTATGTTATACAGATGTTATCTTACCAGAAAAACCTAGTTATGCTAATATTATTGTTATTGGTATCTTAGTTGCTGCAAGTACTTTGCTAGACTTTTTTGAGGAGTATCGTTCTAATAAGGCTGCAAATGAATTAAAAGAATTAGTTGCCACAACTTGTACTGTAATAAGAGATGATAAAGAAGTACAAATTCCAATAAAAGAAGTAACTCTTGGTGATATAGTTATTCTTTCTGCTGGTAGTATGATTCCAGCTGATTTAAGAGTTATTGAAGCAACAGACCTTTATGTTGGGCAATCTTCTCTAACTGGTGAATCAGATGCAGTTAAAAAGACTGTTGAAACAGAAATGAATAAAGATGATCTAGATAGCATTGCAGATATAGATACTATTTGTTTTATGGGAACAAATGTAATTTCTGGAAGTGCAAAAGGTGTAGTTATTAAAACAGCTGATTCTACCTATTTTGGAAAAATTGCACACACATTAACTACAGGTAAACCAAAAACAGCTTTCCAAAAAGGAATTGAAAGTATTAGTAAATTATTAATTAGATTTATGCTAATTATTATACCAATTGTATTTATACTTAACTTTTCAAAACATAGTATTGTAACAGCATTTACATTTGCAGTAGCAATTTCTATTGCAATTACACCACTTCTTCTTCCTGTTATTTTATCTTCATGTTTATCAAAAGGTGCTGTAAAAATGTCTAAGAAAAAGACTATTGTAAAAAAACTAGATGCTATACAAAACTTTGGTGCTATGAATATTCTATGTACTGATAAAACAGGAACATTAACAGAAGACAAAATTGTTCTAGAAAAATACTTAGACATAAAAGGTGATGAAGACCTTGGTGTTCTAAAATATGCATATTTAAATGCTAGTCTTCAAACAGGATTAAGAAGTAATATTGATGAAGCTGTAATCAAACGAGGTAACGAATATAATATGCCTGAATTAACTAGTAAATATATGAAACTAGATGAAATACCTTTTGATTTTGCTCGTAGACGTCTATCTATTGCTGTTAAAAATGAACAAGGTCAAGATGAATTAATTACAAAAGGTGCCGTAGAAGAAATTTTAAATATATCTACTTCTGTAGAATATAAAGGTGTAGTTTCTCCATTAACAAAAGAAATTAAAGAAAATATACAAAGAATTAGTAAAAACTTAAATAAAGAAGGTTTAAGAGTTATTGCAGTTTGTAAAAAATACAGTAATGAACCAGGTTATGATTTTGAAGTAAAAGATGAAAAAAATATGATATTAATTGGTTTCATTGGTTTCTTAGACCCACCTAAAGAAAGTGCTAAACAAGCCGTTGAAAGAATGAATAAAGCTGGAATTCGTGTAATTGTTTTAACAGGTGATAATGCAGAAGTAACAAAATGTATTTGTGATAAAGTAAACATTAAATCTAAACATATTATTTTAGGAAGTGAATTAGATAAGTTATCAGATGTAGCTGTCCTTAGATTAATTAGAAAAAATAATATTTTTGCAAAATTATCTCCTATTCAAAAAGCTAGAATTGTAAGACTTTTAAAAGAAGATGGAAATGTTGTAGGATATATGGGAGATGGAATTAATGATAGCCCATCTCTTACAAACTCAGATGTTGGTATCTCAGTTGATACTGCTGTAGATATTGCCAAAGAATCTGCAGATATTATCCTTTTAGAGAAAGACTTAAATGTATTATTAGATGGTGTAACTGAAGGAAGAAAAACTTTTGTTAACTTAATGAAATATATAAAAATGGCAACAAGCTTTAACTTTGGTGAAGTATTATCTGTTATCGTTGCAAGTATTGCTTTACCATTCTTACCAGAAACACCTATTCAACTATTAGTAGAAGGTCTACTATATGACTTTGGACAAATGACACTTCCATTTGATGACGTAGACCCAGAAATTGTACGAAAACCTAAAAAATTGGATATCAAGAGTTTAAAACATTTTATGCTATTTATGGGACCAGTTAGCTCTATCTTTGACTTAATTGTATTCGCGTCTTTATGGTTTATCTTTGGTGTCAGAGAAGCAGCTCTTTTCCAAACAATTTGGTTCTCATATAGTATCGTTTCAAACTTAGTTGGAATGCATATTATTAGAACTGCAAAAATACCATTTATACAAAGTAATGCAAATAAAATGGTATATTTCTCTTCTATCTTATTAATTTTAGTAGGACTTATCGTACCATTTACACCTTTAGGAAGTTTCATTGGATTAGTTCCAATGGCTGCAGAAGATATCATTTTAATCTTTGTTGTAACTTTCCTATATTGTATTTTAGCTATGTTTGCTAAAAAGATTTATATCAAAAAATATGGAGAATGGATTTAAAAAAGAGGGTTTTCAAATACCCTCTTTTATTTAATTACATTTTCTGTTCCTATTAATTGTCCAAAGAATTTTAGTATTTCATCTGTTACATACATTTGTCCACAAGGCTTATACTCTTCTCCTACCTTTATTTGGACATTCATATTATTTCTGTCTCCATGGAAATAACATATCGCTCCTCTTAATTTATCTTTATGCTCTTCATCTAAATTAGTTATATCTAATGTCAAAATTCTTTGTTTTTGCTCTCCAAAATCTTTAATTTCATTTGCAATAATAGTTGTAGTATCATCTTCTCTTATGCTTAATCTACCATCTACCATTACAATGTTTTCTTCTACTAAACTCTTCCCTGCTTTTAAATAAGCATTTTCAAAAACAATTACTTCTGCTGTACCATATAAATCTTCAATTGTTACAAATGCCATTATCTTGTTATTTTTAGTATATTTCTTTTTAATTGAAGTTATTATTCCTGCATATTTTACATTTTGACCATCTTGATATTTTGGTTTTTCATTTTGAATTTGGATATTATCTTCACTTAAAGTCGTTGACATTTGTTCATCTAATTTTTTAAGTTCTATTGTATTTATATTAGTTTGTCTTTCTATTTGCTCCCTTAATTTTTCTAATGGATGTCCTGAAATATAAATTCCAAGCATTTCTTTTTCTAGTGATAATAATTCTTTTTCTGGAAGTTCTTCATGTTCTTCAAATTTATATTTCATTTCGTTTAATTCTTCTTTTTCTTCACTACTTCCCAAGTCAAACATTGATACTTGTCCTGCTAATCCTTTTTTCTTCTCACTTTGAATAGAATCTATTATTCCTTCAAATGATGCTAAAAGCGTACTTCTTGTCTGCTCAAATTCATCAAATGCCCCTGCTTTTATTAAACTTTCTACACATTTTTTGTTTACATCAATATCTGCAATTCTTTCACAGAAATCTGTAAATCCTTTATATTCTCCATGTTCATTTCTTTCATTTACAATATTATTTACAGGCTTAGTCCCAACATTTTTTATACTTCCAAGTCCAAAACGTATTTTTCCATTTTCAACTGTGAATTTAGAATTACTTTTGTTTATTTCTGGTTTTAATATTTCAATTCCTAAAGCTTTACATTCATCTATATATTGAGGTATCTTATCTAAATTACCTAAGAAACTATTCAATGTTGCTGCCATAAATTCTGCTGGATAATATGCTTTTAAATAAGCTGTTCTATATGCTACTACTGCATAACAAGCAGCATGACTCTTATTAAATGCATATTTTGCAAACTCTGCCATCTCATCAAATATTTTATTTGCTGACTCTTCATCTATTCCATTTCTTACACAACCTGGAACTACTACATTTCCATCTTCATCTACTTGTCCATGAATAAATACTTCTCTTTCTTTTGCCATAACATCTAGCTTTTTCTTTCCCATTGCACGTCTTACTAAATCCGCTCTTCCTAGAGAATATCCTGCTAAATCACGAACTATTTGCATAACCTGTTCTTGGTATACCATACAACCATAAGTTACATTTAAGATTGGCTCTAATCTTGGGTGTGTATATTCATTATGTCCTGGGTGTTTTTTACCTTTTATATATCTTGGTATTTGGTCCATAGGTCCTGGTCTATATAAAGAAACCCCTGCTATTAAATCTTCCAAGCAGTCTGGTTGTAGTTCTTTCATGAAGTTTGTCATACCTTGAGACTCAAATTGGAATATTCCACAAGTTTTACCTTCTTGCCATAATTTATATACTTTCGGATCTGACATATCTTTGTCAAATTCAATGTCTATTCCCTTGTCTTCTTTTACCATCTCTATTGTATCCTGTATTACAGTAAGAGTTCTTAAACCTAAGAAGTCCATTTTTAAAAGCCCTAATTCTTCTAACGTTGTCATTATGTATTGTGTTGATATTTGTCCATCACGTACATATAGAGGAACATAATGGTCTACTGGCTCTTTTGTAATAACTATACCACAAGCATGCGTAGATGCCTGTCTTGGCATACCTTCTAATCCCATAGCTATATCTAAGACTTTTTTTACTGTTTCATCACTTTCATATCTATCACGCAATTCTTTATTTTGTTCTAATGCTTTCTTTATTGTTATATGTAATTCATTTGGTATCATCTTAGCTAAGCTATCTGCCTCTGAATATGGAACATCTAAAACTCTTGCAACGTCTCTAATTACCATTTTAGCTGCCATTGTTCCAAAAGTTATAATCTGTGATACATGGTCATGACCATATTTTTCAGACACATAATCAATTACTTCTTGTCTACGTGTATCACTAAAGTCTACGTCAAAGTCAGGCATACTAATTCTTTCAGGATTTAAAAATCTTTCGAAAAGTAAATCATATTTCATAGGGTCTATATCTGTTATCTCAATTGCATATGCAATTATAGAACCTGCACCAGAACCACGTCCTGGTCCTACTGATATTCCATGTGTTTTAGCATAATGAATAAAATCCCAAACAATTAGGAAATAATCAACATATCCCATTTTCTTGATTACACTAATTTCATATTCTGCTCTATCTAATATTTCCTTACTTGGATTTTCTCCATATCTTTTCTTTATTCCATCATCACATAACTTTTTAAAGAAATCAAAATGAGTTGGAAATTCAGGTGGCACATCATAATTAGGTAAGATTGTATGTCCAAACTCAAATTCTACATTACATTTTTCTGCAATTTTTACAGTGTTTTCTATTGCGTCTGGAAAAGCTTTAAAATATTCACTCATCTCTTCAGGAGATTTTACATATAACTCATCTGTATCAAACCTCATTCTGTCTACATCACTCATTCTTTTACCTGTTTGAATACAAAGTAAAACCTCGTGATTATAAGCATCTTCTTTTTTTAGGTAATGTGCATCATTTGTTGCAACTAAAGGTATATCAAGTTTTCTTGCAAGCTGTACTAATTTTTGATTTGCTAAAACTTGTTCTTTTAAACCATTATTTTGTATTTCAATATAATAATCTTCTCCAAAAACTCTTTTATGCCAAAGAGCAATTTCTTCAGCTTTATCATTATTCCCATTAAGTAATGCTTGGTTTACTGCTCCTGCTAGACATGCACTTAAACATATTAAACCTTCGTGATATTTTTCTAATATTTCTAAATCTATACGAGGTTTATAATAATATCCTTCAGTAAAACCAAGTGAAACTAATTTACTTAAATTTTTATACCCTTGATTATCTTTAGCAAGTAAGATTAAGTGATTATATTTATTATCAATATTAGGCTCTTTATCAAAACGACTTCTTGGAGCTACATATACTTCACAACCTATAATTGGTTTTACTCCTTCTTTCTTACAAGCTTTATAAAAATCAATTGCACCATACATAACACCATGGTCAGTTATAGCCATAGCATCCATTCCAAGTTCTTTTGCTCTAACTGGTAAATCTTTTATTCTATTTGCTCCATCTAATAAACTAAATTCACTGTGTATATGTAAATGTACAAACTTTGACATATTCTTCTCCTTTCATTGGGGACGTTTCCTTTTGCTCATTTTTGTGCATTTTGGGACAGACCCTGTTTAAGATGTGTCCCAGATTGCTCATTTTTGAGCAAAAGGAAACGTCCCTATTTTTCTACCCACACTGATGTTGATTTTCCTTTTACTTTAAAGTTTCCATACCCTTGTTCATCTATTAAAATCTCATCTTCACAATTTCCTAAACTATCTATAAATTTTTCTCCTGCAAATTGCTCTCCTATGTACATTCTTTTTTCTCCATCACCCGCATTTGATATCACAACTGCTAATCCTGATTGTAAGTGTTCAGAGTCTCCTTCTCTCGTCCATCCTATAAAGTTTTTATTATCAAAATAATCATGTTCTTCTCCATATGCTTTTTCTTTTCTTAATTCTATTAAAGTTTTCAAATCTTTCATAGGTTCTATATTATCATGTGGTATTCCATAAAAATCTCCATAAAACACGCATGGATATCCTTCACTTTTTAACAAGATTATGCTATATGCTGCAGGTTTAAACCACTCTCCCACAAAGCTTTGTAAACTTTGTCCAGGTTGTGTGTCATGATTATCTACAAATGTTACTGCTTTACTTGAGTTTTCTTTTAATAATGTATGTTCTAAAATCTGACTCAAATCATAATTAGGGTCATTTGATGCATTATAGAAATTATAATGTAGTGGTACATCAAATAAAGATATTTCTCCTTCTGTTTCTGTTATATATCTATGTAATTTTGATACATCTCCGCTCCAATATTCTCCTACTGTGAATAATTCTTGTTTTGATTCTTCTCTTAATTTTTTTATCCAATCTCTATAAAAATTAGCATTTATATGTTTTACTGCATCTAATCTAAATCCATCTACTCCTGTAAAATCTAAATACCATTTTCCCCATTTATTGCATTCTTCTACTACTTCTGGATTTGCAAAATCCAAGTCTGCTCCCATTAAATAATCGTAGTTTCCGAATTCTTCGTCTACTGCTACACTCCAATCTTTGTCTTTAAATTTAAAGATTGCATGTTCTTTTGATTTTTCATCATAGTCTATTCCATCAAAATCTGTCCAGTTCCATTCAAAGTCTGAATACTTATGTTTTCTTCCTGGAAATGTAAATTTTGTTGCTACTCTTACCGTTTCTTGCTTTGCTTCTTCTATATTGTGATTTCCCCAGTCTACTTTATTTGCAGGTATTGTTTGTAACATATCTGCTCCCATTTTATGGTTTAGCACAATATCTGCATATGCTTCTATTCCTGCTTGGTTTAATACTTGTATACAATTTAGATATTCATCTTTTGAGCCATATTTTGTTTTTATAGTTCCTTTTTGGTCAAATTCTCCTAAATCATACACATCATAAACACCATAACCTACTTCATCTTTTCCACCTATTCCTTTATATGCTGGTGGAAGCCACAAAGCTGTTATTCCTATATCAGCTAGTTTTTCAGCATTTTCTGCAACTTCATTCCACAAATTTTGATTACAATTCATATACCACTCAAAGTATTGCATTATTATTCCATTTATCTTTTTCATATTATTCTCCAATTTATTTTTTTCGATTATATCACAAAAAGAAAGAATAAACCACATTGATTTTTTATTTTTATTATCTAATTATGTAGGTTTGTCAAACATATGTCACACTCAATTGATATTTATACTGTTTGAAGTACCTTTTTATATGAATGCTATTT
>CALXFH010000025.1 GCA_944387555.1 uncultured Clostridia bacterium
CAACTTAATTATATATGATTTGAATCACTTATTCAATTTTTATTATTTTTGTTTCACATCAATTGTAACACTACAAAGTTTAAAATTTAATATTACAATTTCATTACAATTTTAAATATTGTTTATTTTACTTTTCTATTATGTTTCTTTTGCTTCTTTTTTTATTCTATAGTATAATAATGTTTATAAGTTATAAAAACAAATTAAAAATAAAAGTTAAGGAAAATGGAAAAATGAAATTAGAATATTTAGTAAAAAGGAATGATTATAAAAATATAAATGAAATATTATCTTTAGAATTTAAAATATCAACAAGACTAAAAAATAAACTAATTAAAAAAAATATGATATTTTTAAATGGTAATGTTTGTGATACAAGAAATAGTGTAAATATTGGAGATAAATTGGTTGTAGATTTAAGTTATAGTGAAGATAATTCAAATATAGTACCAAAAGATATGCCATTAGATATAGTTTATGAAGATGATTGGCTTTTAGTTGTAAATAAGCCATCAGGAATTGCAATACATCCATCAATACTACATTTTGATAACTCACTCTCTAATGGAATACGTTACTATTTTGATAAAATCGGTTTAAAGAAAAAAATAAGACCAGTAAATAGATTGGATATAGATACATCTGGTTTAGTCATATTTGCAAAATGTGAATATATACAAGAATGCTTAAGCCTTCAAATGCAAGAAGGAATATTTAAAAAGGAATATCTATGTTTATGTCATGGTTTGTTTGATAAAAAAATAGGAACAATAAACTTACCAATAGCAAGAAAAAAAGGAAGTATAATAGAAAGATGTATAGATAAAAATGGAAAAAAAGCTATAACACATTATAAAGTAATAAAAGAATTTAAAGACTATAGCTTAGTTTTGTGTAAATTAGAAACAGGAAGAACACACCAAATAAGATTACACATGGCATCTGTTTGTCACCCAATATTAGGTGATACATTGTATGGAACATCTTCTCTATTAATTTCTAGACAAGCACTACATAGTTATAAAATAAAATTTATACATCCAATAACTAAAAAAGAATTAGAACTTATAGCAAACCTTCCTGAAGATATTAAAAGATGCGTTAAATTATAATACGCATCTTCTATGTCCCAAAAGGAAACGTCCCCAATGGGACATTAACATTTTCTAATAGCCTCTAGCCCTGCAATTGCACCCTCATATACAGCTTTTGAAACCTGAAGTAATCCACCTGTGCAATCACCACAAGCAAATAAACCAGAAATATTAGTTTCCATCTTTTCATTTACAACAATTTTATCTTTGTTAGTTATAGCACCAAGTTTTTTAGCAAAATCACTGCTTCCTGCTACACCTTGAGCAACAAAGATACCATCTGTTTTTAATTTAGTGCCATCCTCAAACTCAACTTCTTCTACTTTATTATCTCCTTTAATTTCTTTAATACCTCTAGTTTCAATTTTAACATTATCTGCTCTAAAATTAGGAGCTTTCTCTCCATTTGTAAGAATAGTAACATCTTTTGCTACATTTATTAAATCATTAGTTTCTGAAATTGCATAGTCTCCGCTTCCAATAACAGCAACATCTTTGTTCCTATAAAAGAAACCATCACAAATAGCACAGTAACTAACACCTTTACCTTCAAACTTTTCTATTCCTGTTATCTTAGGTTTATTCTTTTTATTTCCAGTAGCTAAAATAACAGCTTTAGATTTATAAACATTGTTAGAAGTTGTAACAATAAATCTATAATTATCTTTATTGTTCATATTCATTTCTATTTTAATAACTTCTTCTTTTTTAACATCTACACCTAAATTTTTTGCTTGTTTAATTCCTGTTTCATATAAATCTTTTCCACTTATACCATTTTCAAAACCATAATAATTTTCTATTTTATCAGTTTTTTCTAAGCTTGATTTATCCTCATATAATATTAAAGTTTTTCTATTTGCTCTTACAGTATATAAACTTGCTGAAATTCCAGCTGGTCCTGCACCTATTATAATAATATCATATTCCATATTTAATCTTCCTTTCTTTTCTATTCTTTTCCTTCTTCTTTTTGCTGTTTTTTGACTCCGTCCTAAAAAACAGCATTACTTATTTTTCTTTTCTAAATCTAAAAGGTATTTTTTCATATCTAAACCTAAAGCATAGCCTACTAATTTACCATTGCTTCCTATTACTCTATGACAAGGAACTATAATTGGTATATTATTTTTATTGTTTGCCATTCCTACTGCTCTTGATGCTTTTTCATTACCTAACATTTTTGCAACCTCTTTGTATGTTCTTGTTTCTCCATAAGGTATTTCTTTTAAAGCATTCCATACCTTCTTTTGGAATTCAGTTCCTTTTTGTTCTAATGGTAAGTCAAATACTTTTCTTTTTCCTTCAAAGTATTCTTCTAGTTGCTTTTTAGCTTCTAATAATAATTTAGTATCTTTCTCTTCAACATTTTTATCTTTACTATTTCTATTATTTCCATTATTGATTATTACTTTAACTATCTTACTATTTTCTTCAATAATTCCTATTTTTCCTAATTTAGTTTCTACATACTTAATATATTTCATATACTGTATACCTTATGCCTTCTTTTTTGTTTTGTTAAACTTATAATATCATATTGTAAAATATTTGTCTATTGTATTTTTAAGCAAAGAATAATCCCTAAACACTTGATTTAGAGATTATTTTTATAAATACATGTAATAATAATATTGTTATTTCTTTATTTTATAAGTCTAAACTGTTTGGATTTAATAAAAACTCTTGTATTCCAATTACAAGTATTCCATCTTCTGTTCTCCAAAGTTTTATATTATCTTTAACAACAATAATCTTCTTAAAAGAGTCCCCTATTCTTACTAAAGAATTCTTTTCTTGCTCCATTTTTTGTTCATCTGGTATTGCAAAAGCTGACTGGATATAATATCTTTTACTTCCTTGATTACATACAAAATCAACTTCTAATTGCTTTCTTATATTCTTTCCGTCTTCTGTAACATTATGTTCAACAATACCCACATCTACGTTAAAACCTCTTACTAATAATTCATTATAAATAATATTTTCCATAATATGATTTTCTTCTTGTTGTCTAAAATTTAATCTAGCATTCCTAAGTCCTACATCTGAAAAATAATATTTTGAAGGAGTAGATATATATTTTTTACCTTTTATATCATATCTCTCAGCTTTATTTATTAAAAAGGCTTCCATTAGATAGTTTATATATAAACTTATAGTTTTATCAGATACTCCTTTAATTCCATTACTTTCAAAAGTGTTAGCTATATTAGTTGGATTTGTTAATGAACCTACAGAAGAAGCTAAAATATTTACAATTGCCTCTAATACATTATCCTTTTGCAAATTATTTCTTTCTATTATATCTGCAAAGTATACCTTTTCAAATAAGTCATTTAGATATTTACTTTTTTGTTCATCAGTTCTTCTGGATAATATTAATGGTAAGCCACCATAAGTAAAATATTCATTCCAAGCTTCATCTACACTTCCTTTAAATCCACTTACAAACTCAGAAAAATTTAATGGATAAACTCTAACTTCATCTCCACGTCCTCTAAATTCTGTTAAAATATCTGTGGATAAAAACTTCGAATTACTTCCAGTAACATAAATATCTAAATTTGAAATTCTATTTAACCCATTTAACACTTTTTCAAAACCATCTACAAATTGTACTTCGTCTAAAAAAACATAATACATATCATCATCTTTTATTTTTTCTCTAATATATGCACCTAATTTTTTAGCATCTGTTAAGTCTTCATATTCTTCACTATCTAATTCAATTTTTATTATTCTTGATTTATCAACACCAATAGATAATAAATACTCATAATAAAGCTTGAATAATAAATATGATTTTCCACATCTTCTTATTCCAGTTATTACTTTAATCATATCGTTTTCTTTACGTTCTATTAACCTATTTAAATATAAATCTCTTTTTATCTCTTCCAAAAATCATCATTCCTTTATTACGGATTTTTGCGGGTATCCGCATTTTTTCGTAATTTAATTATACACTTTTTTTTAGAAAAAGTCAATTAATTATTACGAATTTTTGCGGGTACCCGCATTTTTTCGTAATTTGATATGAATATTATATGTAAAAATCAAAAAAATATTATTCCTTTCACTTTATTTGTTTATTGTATTTTCTAAACCATTTTTTCATTACCATTTTTTTGTAAATATCCATTTTTTTCGTAATGGTTATTTTCCAATTATTATTTTTAATAAAGAAAAAATAGATCCTAAGACCTATTAATAATAATGGTATCTGTTATTTACTCCTCCATACATACCACCATTTGAAATAGTAATAAACTTAATTGAATAAATGTCACAAAAAGTAACCGTATCGCTTTCAACAGATTTAAGTAATATGTAACTTGCACCTACATCTTGTAAATAACCTATTCTATCTACTAAATTATTTGTACCAATTAAAAACTCAACTCTCATCAACTTACCAATTTGACTTCTTAAAAAAGCTGGTGTGTAAATAGAGTTAGTTAGAACCTCTGGTGAATTTTGATTTATCTCATTTTGTCTAGTTTCTCTTTCGTTATTATCTTTTTTATCATCAACCATAAAAATCCCCTTTCTTTATTTTAAGTTTCTCTATACCTCTCAGTTGGTCTATAAAAACAATGCTCGCCTAATCTTGTGTGAAATGTTCCTGATCCATTGCTAGGAAAAATACTCCCGCAAGTTGGTCTAAAAGGATTTAAATACCATAAACATTCTCCAATTTCATTTAATCTGTTTCCAGATAAAGCCCAGTCTGCTATGTAATAATGTTCTTCTGTTGGGTTCATATTATAAATATTTTGTGGATTATATCTTCCAAGTAAAGTATCAGTTGCACAGTCAAACTGTCTTTCTTGGAAAATTATATTTCTAATACTTCCTCCTTGTGAGACTCTTGCATATTCTCCTTCTGGCACATTAACTCTATTCATTACAACACTTGCAATTGCCTTCATCCCATTATCTCCTTCTCCACCAGCCTCACATTGTATTATTCTTGCTAATAATTCTCTATCTGAATACGCCATCTATATCACCTATTTAATTATATTAATTTATATTAAAATTGTTCCGTTTTTATTTATTATTTTATTATTTCATTCTTCCAATTTTATTGTTTTTTAGCAAAAAGAAGAGACCACTAGGGTCTCTTCTTTGTACAGCTCTATGAAGCTACTAAACCATATGCTCCACTATTTAGCTTTATAAGGCTAACTAGTTCTGGGTCTATATAAACTACTGACCTAACATAGGAAGTATTCATTCCCCCTAAAGTCTCACCAGTAGACTTAAAAAGACTATGTCCCATATTAACAAGACCGTCTTTGGTTACCTCTCCAAGTCCAAAGTAAGCACAATCTTCTTCAACAGAGACAGTTCTAGATGCAAGCCAATAAGGCTTATCACTAAAAACAATATCTGCGGCATCAGATGATGGTAGCTCTATCCTACTATAAGAATAAGCCGAATGCCTTACTCTTGCGCCTTGAATTGCACGTCTATGTTTTACAGATGTTTCTGGTGAATAGTTACGCTCTTTGAAAACGTAGTACTTATTGGGAATATTTACTTCAACACCAAGAAGCAAATTAACATCATGGTCGTTCATGCCCCTAGCATATCTAAATCCATTAGTTTTAGTGAAAAAATATCTTGCAATATTGCTAAGTTCCTTTTCACCATAAAAGCAACCTGGTGCTCCTCTAAGTTCAAGTGGTAATACTGGATTTTTCTCAATACACTTGAGGAATTTTTTCTCTCCAATAAAATACATACCAGCAAAAACCCAGTCAATTGTGTCACCACAATCACTAAAATTAAGTAGTTGGTTTGCTATTCCATTTCGCTCTTTGTAGCTTATATAAGTCCGCTTTTTCTTTGGCACATTTGATTTAATCACAGTACCAATCGTAAGTTCTTTTAGCATCTCTTCAGAAATCATAGCTGTACCTCCTATCAGCTGCCTAAAACCTTATGTATTTACAAAGTAGCACTTGCTACTTGATAGAAAAAAATAACTTACATATATTAATTTTAACACAATTAAAACTTTTATTCAACAAGTCTTTTCTTTTTCCAAAATTATTGATATACTTTTAATGGTGATAAAATTGAAAATACTTTTTAAAAATAGAACCAAATATACTAAAGAAACATACAAGCAATTTGTAGAATTTCATAGTAATAAATATAATTTCCAATATACATTATTTAATATATTTATTATTGCTCTTATCATTTTTTGCATAGTATTACAAATAACTTATAAATATTATGGAGTTGCAATTCTTACTTGCATTATTTTTACTTGCTTTTGCTTATATAGATATTTTCACCCTATTTCTGTTGTAAGTAAGGAATTGAAAGGAGAAACAATTTCTAAAGAAAAATCTTTTACTTTTAAATTTTATGAAAAATATTTTAAAGTATATGATAATCTTGCTTCTAATACTGTAAAATATTATAAATTACGTAGGGCATTTGAAACTAAAGATTTCTTTTATCTGTATTTAGATAAAAATCATGCTTTTATAATAAATAAAGAAAATTTTTCAATTGGTACACCTGCTGATTTTTCAAGGTTTATAAGCAAAAAATGTTTCTTAAGATACAAAAAAGTCAAATAAATGTTTGACTTTTTATTTTTTTGTGTTATAATAAGTACAAATGTTCGGTAAAGGTGATTGATTTGGATATATTTGAAAAGCTAGAAATATTATCAGATGCTGCAAAATATGATGCTTCTTGTAGCTCAAGCGGAAGTAATAGAAAAAATAAAAATAACGGTATTGGAAATGGAGATGTTTCCGGGATATGTCATTCTTGGGGAGCTGATGGTAGATGTATTTCACTTCTTAAAATACTTTTTACTAATGCATGTATTTATGACTGTAAATATTGTATTAACCGCAGAAGCAATGATGTAAGACGTGCTACCTTCACCCCTCGTGAAGTTGCAGATTTAACAATTAATTTTTATAAAAGAAATTATATAGAAGGCTTATTTTTAAGCTCTGCTGTTATAAAAAATCCTGATTATACTATGGAATTATTAGTTCAAACTGTTACTATTTTAAGAGAAGAATACAATTTTAATGGCTATATTCACTGTAAGACTATTCCTGGATGTAGTAAAGAACTAATTGATAAACTTCGGAAAACTAGTTGATAGAATGAGTATTAATATAGAGCTTCCTTCTAATGATAGTTTAAAACTTTTAGCACCGCAAAAAGAAAAAGCAGGAATACTTACCCCTATGACCTATGTTTCAAATAATATTAAGATAAACAAATTAGATAAAAATAAATATAAAGAAGATTTTGTTCCAGCAGGTCAAACAACACAGCTAATCATAGGAGCTACACCTGAAAGTGATTTAAAAATATTAAAATTATCTGAAAGCTTATATAATAAACTAAGCTTAAAGAGGGTTTACTATTCAGCGTATATAAGCATTAATAATGATAAAAACTTACCTACTTTAGAGTCACCTCCTCTACTTCGTGAGAATAGACTATACCAAGCAGATTGGCTACTTAGATTTTATGGTTTTAAAGTAGATGAATTATTAGATGAAAGCCATCCTAATTTTAATACTATTTTAGACCCTAAATGTGACTGGGCACTTCGCCATCTTGATAAATTTCCTGTTGAAATAAATAAAGCAGATTATTATACTCTACTTAAAATTCCAGGTATCGGAGTTATTTCCGCTAAGAAAATAATCAGAGCAAGAAGAAACAACTCACTTGATTTTGAAAGCTTAAAAAAACTTGGAATTACATTAAAAAGAGCAAAATACTTTATTACTTGTAAAGGTAAATACTTTGAAAAAGTTTATAAATTTAATCAAAATTTTATAGAAACAAACCTTGTATATCAGGAAAGAAATTCTATAGCGACACCTGATTTCAAACAAATATCACTTTTCGATAAATTACAACCTACAAAGGAGGATAAGATAAAATGTCTAACTGGAAACTTATAAATAAAACATGTATCTATGATGGAACTTTTGAAGGATTGCTAACTATTGTTTTTGATAGTTATGCAAGCAAGACTTTGCCACAAAAAATAGTTTCATCTAATAACTATATAGATAATTTTTTAGATAATACCATAACAATAAAAACAGACTATGAAAAGTCCCAAAGAATATTTGATGGAATAGTAAAAAATATTTGCAAAGATGCTTTGTATAATTCTTATTATGCATTTTTAGCAGATGATAAAGATAAAGAAATAAATATTTTGAAATATTTATGTGATGGATTTGATATAGGTCCTGAAATAAATAATAAAATTACTATTTCTTATGTATTTAGGGTAATTAATTTAAGAAGAAAAGCTTTATCTGAATGTCATAAGCTAAAAGGCTTGCTACGTTTTAGAGAAGTTGGAGATAACTTATGTTATGCTTCTATTCATCCAGATAATAATATACTAGAGCCACTTGGTAAGCACTTTATTAACCGCTTGCCCACTATGCAATTTATAATTCATGATAAAAATAGAGATTTATGTTTTATATATAATGGTAAAGAATACAGAATAATAAATAGTAAAAATATAACAATTCCATCTTTTTCAACAGATGAAATTACATATCAAAACCTATGGAAATTATTTTTTAATACAATTGCAATTAGAGAACGTACTAATCCTAGATGCCAAATGCAGTTTATGCCTAAAAAGTACTGGAAAGATTTGATAGAAGAACCTTAAGGGAAGATATGTTATACCTTCCCTATTTTTCTTTCTATTATTTCTTTAATTGATTTCTTATTTTATATTTTTACTATTTTTCTTGCTTTATCAAATGTTGCATCTTCTTTTGTTAGAACAATATCAAAATTTTCTTTATATGCCGATAAGTTTTCTAATTCTTCATCTAAGAAACCTACTTTAATAGTTTTATCTAAATCTTTTTTAGGTGTCATATTTATATCTTCTATAGTATCTCCAAATAATAATTTATATGGTCTTTTATCAAATTTTTCTCTTCTTTCTCCTCTTAAATGTCCCTCTACTGTTTTATTCATTGTGTGTATTAAATAATTTTCTAATTTATAAGCATCTCTATTTTCATTATAAATAAAAGTATTACTGATTAAGAAAATATTATCAAAAAAGCAGTTATTTTCTTTTAAAAATTCTTTTATTACACTTCCAATTCCTGCTGATAATATTATTACCGGTATATGATTTTCATAAGTATACTCTAAAAACTCTTCTGCACCTTTTCTAAATATTAAACTACCATTTTTTACAGCTTCTTTTAATTTGTGTTTATTTAAATGATATTTATAATATAAATTCATACATGAGTTATACCACTCTTCCATTTTCTTATATTTTTCTTCATAAGGAATGTTATATTCCATCTCAATTGGTCTATATTTATCATATAATTTATCAACTTCTGTTTGACAGCCTTTATCTGCTGCCATACTTGCTATACTCCAAGAGTCTAGACTTTCATAACTTGTTATTGTTCTATCAAAATCTAATAATACATACATATTTTCTTTTGTTAATTTTATATTTTCTATTTTTTCTCTATTTATATACTCCATTCTCAATCTCCTCAAAAGCATTCTACTATATAGATAAAAAAATATCAAGAAAATATGATATAAATTTCTATTAATTAATGTCCATTTATTGTTCTTATTTTTTGCTTGTGATATAATAACAAAAAAATTAATTGGAGTAATGCTTATCAACTACCCATCACCTAAAGGTAATGGGCTTGTAACTGCCCAGTAGTACGAGCGATTAAAATTATAATCTCCTACCTTTTGCAATAGCTTACTCTAAAGTGGCGTTACATCGCAGGGCGGTTGACTTACGCCCTTTGTAACATAGATATACTATGCTACAACTACATATGGTACTCAAAAAACTTCCCAAGTGATGTAGTAAAACAACTTTTATTTCAACGCTTAAGATTTTACATTACAAACGGTTAGTTGTAAAAACTCCATATCTTAACTTTTCAAAGTACAAAAAGAGTGCCTTTGTAGAATAACTACCAACGGTTTTCTCTTTGCATATAATACTAACATGAGAATGTTTGTTTGTCAATAGAAACCGAAAAAAAGTTTGTAAAATATTAGGAAGGAGGAATGGCACTCCTCCCACAACTTAAAAGTAGTGGGTTTCCGTGCCTAAGTAAATTTATGAAAAACTTTTTCATTATATTAATTATGAAAATATTAAATATTGGTTTAAAAATTTGTGGTAAACACCGGAGGTAATTTCTTAGGTAAAATTGCATATAAATGGAACCCTGAAATTTTTAAATATTTTAAAGTAAACTCACCTGTTATTGCAGTTACTGCAACAAATGGAAAAACTATGACAAACAATGCTATAGGCTATGTATTAAAAACAGCTGGTAAAAAAGTTGTAAGTAATACAGAAGGAAATAATATGGAAACAGGTATACTATCTACAATACTAAAAAACTGTACCCTAACAGGAAAAATAAAAGCAGATTATTTAGTATTTGAAGTTGATGAAGGTTATGTTCCTGTAGTATTCAAAGATTTTCCATTAGATACTTTAGTTATTTTAGACTTCTTTAGAGACCAATTAGATAGAAATGGCGAAGTTGAATCATTAATTTTAAAAATTAACGAATTCCTAAAAACTTATAGTGGTAATCTAATTTTAAATGCTGATGATCCAAACGTTGCAAGACTTGGAAAAGCAAATCCTGATAACAAAAATATTTATTACTTTAGTGTAGATAAATATGATTTTGCAACTACAGAACAAAAAGAAGCTGGTGAAGGAAAATTCTGTCCGTTCTGTAAAACTAGACTAGAATATGAATATTACCAATATTCTCATATTGGGAAATTCAAATGTCCAAATTGTGGTTATGGTGATAACCCTATTTATAAATTAGGAACAGACGTAGATTTAAAAAATAGAACTTTTAAAGTTGATGATATAACTTACAAGATAAGATTTAACAGTATTTATAATATATATAATTTGGTAGCAGTAATTACTTGTGTTAGCTTATATAATATTGATACAGAAGTTGTAAAAGAAGCCTTATCTAAATTTGTATTAAATAATGGTAGATTAGAAGAAGTAACAATCAGAGGTGTTCCAACAATTATAAACTTAGCTAAAAACCCAACTGGAAGTAATGTAAGTCTTAGAATTTTAAACGAAGATGATGAAGAAAAAGAATTATTATTTGTTTTAAATGATAATATTGCAGATGGTTTTGATGTTTCTTGGATTTGGGATATTAATTTTGATAATTTGAATAATGTTTCAAGAATTATAACATCCGGTACAAGAGCTTATGATATAGCAATTAGAATAAAAACTTCTGGCTATGATGCAAGTAAAATTGAGCCTTATTTAGATTTACATGAAGCTGTGGAGGCTTTATATAAAACAAATGTAAAAAAATATGTTATTGCAAACTATACAGCATTGCAACCAACAAGAAAAGAATTAAAATTATAGGAGATTATTATGAAAGAATTAAAAATATTATATTTATATCCTGATATATTAGAATTATATGGAGATTTTGGAAATATTCAAGTATTAAAATATCGTTTAGAAAAACGTGGAATAAAAGCAATTGTAACTCCCTACTCTATTGGTGACGAAGCACCTAATTTTAAAGATTTTGACTTAGTTTTTGCTGGTGGCGGTGCTGACCAAGAGCAAAGTATTTTAGCAAAAGACTTAATTAAATATAAAGATAATATTAAAGAAGCTGTAGACTCAGGTGTATTTTTCTTACTTATATGTGGAGCTTATCAATTATTTGGAAAATACTATAAAGGTGTTGAAGGAAATATTATTCCTGGGCTTGATGTTTTTCCATATTATACAGAAGCTATTAATGATAGAAAAAAGAGATGTATTGGCAATGTTGTAATTGATGTTAATTTAAATGGTAAAGAAACTAAAGTAATTGGTTTTGGAAACCACGGTGGACAAACTTATGATGTAAATACTCCTTTTGGTAAAGTCCTTTTTGGTAATGGTAATAAATTTGGAGATGATAATGAAGGATTTTTTAAAGAGAATGTTATTGCAACATATTTACATGGTCCACTTCTTTCTAAAAATCCAGATGTTGCAGATTATATTATTAAATATTGTTTGGATAGAAAATATAATGAAGATACTATTTTAGAACCTTTAGATGATACTTTTGAAGATTTATGTAGGAAACAACTATTAGATAGATTTTTGAGCCAAAATTAGTTACATTATACAAATGTTAAAAGCTCCCAAGTGGGAGCTTTTAACTTAGCTTATTCGAAAGGAATAAACTCGCGTTTGAAAGAACTGCTTTCGTAATCTTGAGGAGCAAAAACCTCAAAGCGCTTGGTCGTCATTGGGTTAATCACCCAACCTTGATACTCGTACCTAGTAGGTAGCTCTTCTCTACTTGAAAGAGTTCCCTCTACATCAAACCTGTCTTCCAAATAATCATTTTCATTGTGCTCGTACATTTGAATCCTTTCTCTAGCACTTATACAATAGCATATCGCTATATCTTATATTATACCATTTTTTATGTTAATTTGCAAGATTTGAAGGCTTTAATCTTCACATTATAAAAGGAGCAAACTATATAGTTTGCTCCTTTTGGAACTACTCTTGTATGTGACTTATATAACTATTGTTCTGCTTCTTAAACTCTTCAACAAAATGTAAAAGATCTTCAATCATGACTTCAAGACTCTCTATCCTTTTTTTATCAATTTCTAATCTTCCATCATTTTGAAAAGACTGATAAATTAGCTTTTCAATAACTAAGCACTCTACCTCGATAGCTTTTGTTGCTACTTCTGCACACTTAATCGAACGCCACATATCATTTCTATCTTCTGCTGTACTACTTTGCATTCTAATAGACATAGTCCCTCCTAAAATTGTATGCTTACATACTTATAGGATTATAGCATATAAGAAATATATTTTCAAATAGTAAAGGACAAGTATTATAACTTGTCCTGATTTACTGACTATAAGTGCATTACTCTTTGTTTAATTTCTTTTGTTTTTCCAACATTCCAGAAATTTTCTCCTAAGTAACCACATGTTCTTCTTACTACTGTCATTTTACTATGGTCTTTATTTCCACAGTTTGGGCATTCCCATTCATTATCTTTATTTATAATAATTTCTCCATCATATCCACATACATGGCAATAATCTGATTTTGTATTAAATTCTGCATATTGAATATTATCATAAATGAATTGTACTACAGACTCTAGAGCATTAATGTTTTTAGCCATATTTGGTATTTCTATATATGAAATACATCCACCTGAAGATATTTTTTGGAATTCACTTTCAAATTTTAATTTATCAAAAGCATCTATTTTCTCTCTTACGTCTACATGATATGAATTTGTATAATATCCTTTATCTGTAACATCTTTTATTGTTCCAAATTTTTCTTTATCTATTCTTGCAAATCTGTAGCATAAGCTTTCTGCTGGTGTTCCATATAGTGCAAATCCAATGTTTGTTTCTTTCTTCCATTTGTCTGTTGCTGCTCTTAATTTTTTCATAATTTTAATTGCAAAATCATGACCTTTGTCTGATGTATGAGACTCCCCTGTCATTAATTTAGTTGTTTCATATATTCCTATGTAACCTAAAGAAATTGTTGAATATCCACCATATAATAGTTTATCTATTTTTTCACCTTTCTTTAAACGTGCTATTGCTCCATATTGCCAGTGAATTGGGCTTATATCTGAATGTGTTCCAAGTAAAGCATAATGTCTGCACATTAAAGCTTCTTTACAAAGTTCTAGTCTTTCATCTAATAGTTTCCAGAATTTTTCTTCATCACCATCTGCTATAATTGCAATTTGTGGTAAGTTAATACTTACAACTCCTTGATTAAATCTTCCTTCAAATTTATAATTTCCATTTTCATCTTTCCAAGGTGATAAGAAAGATCTACATCCCATTGGGCTAAATACGTTTCCTTCATAATTTTCACGCATTTTTTTAGCTGAAATATAATCTGGATACATTCTCTTTGCTGAGCATTTAACAGCAAGTTTTGTTAAATAATCATATTCCCCACCTTTTAGAGAGTTAAATTCATCTAGAACATATACTAGCTTTGGGAATGCTGGTGTTACATATACACCTGCTTCATTTTTAATTCCTTCATATCTTTGTCTTAATACTTCTTCAATTATCATAGCATTTTCTTTGATATATGGGTCATCTTTTTCTAGATGTAAGAATAATGTTACGAAAGGTGATTGTCCATTTGTTGTCATTAAAGTATTTATTTGATATTGAATTGTTTGAACTCCTGCTTTTAATTCTGCTTTTAATCTATCTTGTACTATTCCTTCTATTATATCATCTGCTACTTTTCCTTTATATTTGCCTTCTATTTCCTTTTTAAACTTATTATAACTCTTTCTTAAATATTTTCCTAAGTGGATTAAATCTACCGATTGTCCACCGTATTGGTTACTTGCAACTGCTGCAATTATTTGTGTTGTTACAGTACATGCAACTTGGAAACTTTTTGGGCTTTCTATCATTTTACCATTCATTACTGTTCCATTGTCTAGCATGTCTTCTATATTTATTAAACAGCAATTAAATATTGGTTGAATAAAATAATCTGCATCATGGAAATGTAAAATACCGTCTTCATGTGCTTTTGATATTTTCTCTGGTAATAACATTCTTTTTGTTAAATCTCTTGATACTTCTCCTGCTATATAATCTCTTTGAGTTGATGCAAGCATTGTGTTTTTGTTTGAATTTTCTTCTGCTAATTCTTTGTTTTCATTTCTAATTAATCCTAAAATTGACTCATCTGTTGTATTTTGTTTTCTAACTAATGCTCTTGTATAACGATACACAATATATTTTTTTGACAATTCATATCTTTGTAGTTCCATAAGTTTTTGTTCAATAATATCTTGAATATCCTCTACTAAAATTCTCTTTTTACCTAAATCTTCAATATAAGCAATTATTTCATTCATATCTTCTTTTGTTGCTCTTTCTTTAGGCTTTACTTCTTTGTTTGCTTTAGATATTGCGACTCTAATCTTCTCTCTATCAAAGTCTACAGCTCTTCCGTCTCTTTTGATAACTTTCATTTTACATTTCCCCCTTAAGTAAATTTATGGTCTTATTATATACTAACATTTTTGATTTTCTGTTGCAAAAACAACAAAATTTTTTGTCGGATTTTGCAACTTGCTTTGTTCTAAGTTTTAACAGAAATATTACATTTATATTACAAAAATATTACAAGCAAGTTTCTTTTATTGTTATTTTTTATGTATATTTTAGGTAAAAATATTTTTTATTTTTGTTGCTTTTGCAACTATAATATATTATAATTCTTATATAAAATTATGCTATGTTTATTTAATAAAAAAAATAAAAATAACAAAGTAAAAAGTAAAAAAATACAATAACTAGAAGGAGCTTGCAATGAACCTTAGTTTTGACGTAGAAGAATTTATAAAAGAGTTTGAAAATAGTTGTAATAAAGTACAAAGAAAGACTTTTGATAAAAATCAAGTAATTACATCATATATACAAAAAAGAAACCAATTCTGTATTTTAATTTCTGGCAATGCAGATTTAGTTCGTTATGATTTAAATGGTAACAGAACTATAATAGAACATTTTTCAAACAATGATATTTTTGGAGAAGTTTTTTATAATGTTACAACTAATAATGAATTATCAGTTGAAGCAAGGTCAAAATGTGAAGTTTTAATTTATAGCTATCAAAATATTCATTACAAATGTAAGCAAAACTGTAAATTTCATCAAAAACTTACTGAATGTTTACCAGAATTAATTCTAGACAAAGTAACTAGCTTAAATATGAGAGTCGAACTTCTTACTAAAAGGTCTACTAGAGACAAACTTCTTGGATACTTTAATCTTCTTTCTACAAGAACCTTAAGCAAAACTTTTAAGCTTCCATTTTCTCTTACAGACTTAGCAGATTACTTAAGTGTTGATAGAAGTGCCATGATGAGAGAATTAAAACTTTTAAAAGAAGAAAACTTTATAAAAAAAGATGGTAAAATGATTACATTATTATATAAATAAAAAAGGACAGGTCGTACATTTTAGACCTGTCCCCATTTGTCTCATTAGAATTTTAAACTATCTATTTCGTTTAATGGTATTTCTTTTTCTTCTCCTGTTTTCATATCTTTTAGTTTTACAACTTGTTTACTTATTTCATCTTCTCCTATTACAATTACATATGGAATTTCTAATTTATCAGCATACTTAAATTTAGCTTTTAACTTTTTGTTATTTAAATAAACTTCTGTATTTACTCCATTACTTCTTAAAGTATTTGCAACTTTAATAGGAACAGATAAATCTTCTACCATTGGTATTATTAATACATCTGAGATTGATTTCTTTTCTGCTTTTATTAAATTAAGTTCTTGTAATTTATAGAATAACCTTGTTAAACCAATTGAGATACCAACTCCTGGTAGTTTTTTATCAGTATAGTTTTCAGCTAAGTTTTCATATCTTCCACCTGAACATACACTTCCTAGTTCTCTATAATCATTTAAGAAAGTTTCATAAACTGTTCCTGTATAATAATCAAGTCCTCTTGCAATTGTTAAATCAATCATTATATTTGCTTCAGGAATGCCAAATAATCTCATGTTTTTAACAACATAGTCAAGTTCTTCTAGTCCTTTATTAAAAGTCTCATTTTCGATTTTCAAAGCTTTTAATTTTTCTATTTTTTCATCATTACTTCCTGATATTTCTATAAAACTTATTATTTTATCTATTTGTTCTTTACCTACATTTATTTTTTCTAGTTCTTCTTTTACCGCTTCTTTTCCAATCTTATCTATCTTATCTATAATTCTTAAAATTTCAACAGAATTATCTTTTTGACCAATACTTTCAAATAATCCATTTAATATTTTTCTGTTATTAATTTTAATTGTAAAATTAGAAAATCCAAGTTTAGTAAAAATCATATAGATAACACTTGGAAGTTCTGCGTCATTAATTAAATCTAATTCTCCATCACCTATAATATCTATATCACATTGGTAAAATTCACGATATCTTCCTTTTTGTGTTCTTTCTCCACGATATACCTTTCCTATTTGATATCTTCTAAATGGAAAACTTAAATTTCCATAGTTTTTTGCTACATATTTAGCAAGAGGAACTGTTAAATCAAACCTTAATGATAAATCTGTATCTCCTCTAGTAAATCTGTATATTTGTTTTTCTGTTTCTCCTCCTGCTTTTGCAAGTAACACTTCTGATAGCTCTATTATAGGAGTATCTAATGGTAGAAATCCGAATCTTTGGTAAGTTTCTTCAATTGTATCCATCATTTGGTTAAATAGAATTTGGTCATTTGGTAACAATTCCATAAAACCAGATAATGTTCTTGGTTCTGTTTTTGCCATTTTTATTTCTCCTTTCCATATTTTATATTAATTTTGGTTTTAATTCTAAATAAATTGGTTTTTCATCTCTTATTTTAGTACTTAGACCGTGACCAGGATAACATATAGTATCATCTGGAAGTACAAGTAATTTATTTGTAATTGAAGCCATAATATCTTCTATACTTCCAGTTGGGCAATCAGTTCTACCCCAAGTACCTCTAAATAATGTATCTCCAGTAAACACACATCCTTCTTCTTTGCAATAAAGAGAAGTTCCACCTTTAGTATGTCCTGGTGTATGAATTGCTTTAAACTCTAAATCTCCTAAATGTATTAAATCTCCATCTGTAATTCTAGAGTCTGCTTCTAATTCTATTTGTTTTTCTAAAATATATGGTGTTAAATTTATTTCTGAATTATTTAATCCTTCTGCATCATAAAAATGAATTAATATTTTCCCGCCACATTTTTGTTTTAAGTCTGGTACACCTACTATATGGTCTCCATGGCAATGAGTAAGATAGATATATTTTAACTTTCCACCTAATATATTAATTAACTCTTCTATTTTGTCTACATCACCCGCTGGGTCTATTACCATAGTTTCTTTTGATTTTTCATCAAATATAATATAACAATTTGTTGGGTCTCCTACCCAAGTATTAATCTTTAGTTCTTTTAGTATCATTTTTCTTTCCTTTCTAGTTTCTATCCGCTGTTTTTTGACCCCGTCCTAAAAAACAGTATTTTATGCACGTCTTACATCATATACACTATCTACTTTTCTTATTGCTTTTATTGCTTTGTTTAGTTCATCTAACCCTTCTACTTGTAGAGTTATATTTATAATTGCAAGTCTTTCCTTTGTTGTTTTTGTTTTTACTCCTAATATTGTTGCTTTTGTTGTTCCTATTTGTTTTAAGATGTCTAGTAATAAACCACCTCTATCATTTGAGTGTATTTCTATATCTGCTTGGTAGTTTTCCTTATTTTCTGTATACCATTCTACATCTATCATTCTATTTTCATCTGATATTAGATTTTTAATATTAGGACAATCTTTTCTATGTACTGATACTCCTCTTCCTTTAGTGATATATCCTACTATTTCATCACCTGGAAGTGGATTACAACATTTTGATAATTTTACTAAACAATTATCAATTCCTTTTACTACAATTCCAGAACTTGATGCTTTTGGTTTTCTTTGTTTAGCTTTTGCAAGCTCTTTTATTTTTTCTTCTACCTCTTCTTCTTGATGCTCTTTTCTATATTCTTGTAATAATCTTGCAATTACTTTTCCTGCTGAGTTTGCACCAAATCCTACTGCTAAATACATATCATCTAAGTTTTTATAGTTGTATTTTTTTAGCATTGGTTCTACATATTGGTTTTTAAATAAATCTGAATGTGAGAAGCCTATTCTCTTTAGCTCTTTTTCTATTAAGTCTTTTCCTTTTTCTATGTTTTCTGTTTTCTGTGCTTTTTTAAACCAAGATTTTATTTTATTTTTAGCACTTGAACTTTTTACAAATTTAAGCCAATCTCTACTTGGTCCTTTTGAATTATCTGATGTTATAATTTCTACTATATCACCACTTTTTAATGGTGTTATTATTGGCATCATTTTGCTATTTATTTTACATCCTGTCATTTTATTTCCTATTTCCTGATGTATACTATATGCAAAATCTATTGGTGTTGCACCTCTAGGAAGTACTATTATTTTTCCTTTTGGTGTAAACACATATACTTCATCTTCAAACAATTCTGTTTTTAAAGTTTCCAAAAATTCTTGTGGATCTTGCATATCTTTTTGCCACTCTAAGGTTTCACGTAGCCATGCTAATTTATCATCTGTTACCTTTACTGATTGTTTTTTACCAAAATAGCTAGCTTCTTTATATGCCCAATGTGCAGCAATACCATATTCTGCTATATGGTGCATTTTCCAAGTACGTATTTGTACTTCAAATGGTGTTCCATTTTCTCCAAGTAATGTTGTATGTATTGATTGATACATATTAGGTTTTGGAACTGCTATATAATCTTTAAATCTTCCAGGCATTGGGCTATATAATTCATGTACTACACCTAATGCTGCATAACAGTCTTTTACAGAATTAACTAAAATACGTAAAGCAAACAAGTCATATATTTGGTCTAATGTTTTATTATCTCTTTTCATTTTTCTATAAATACTATATAAATGTTTTGCTCTTCCTGTTACTTCTGCTTCTATTTTGTTTTTCTTTAGAGCAACTCTTATATCTGCCATTATTTTTTCAATGAACTTTATTCTTTCTTCTCTTTTCTTATTTATTCCTTCTACTAATTCATGATATTCATCTGGGTATAAATACTTAAATGCTAAGTCTTCTAATTCCCACTTTAGAGAATATAAACCAAGCCTATTAGCAAGTGGTGCATAAAGGTCCATTGTTTCTTTACTAATTGCTATTTGTCTATCTCTTTTTAAGTATTTTAATGTTCTCATATTATGAAGTCTATCTGCTAATTTTATTAGTATTACTCTTATGTCTTTTCCCATTGCTAAGAACATTTTTCTGTAGTCTTCTACCTGTCTTTCTTCTACTGATGCAAAAGATATATTTCCAAGTTTTGTAACCCCTGCAACCATTTCTGATATTTCTTCTCCAAATTCTTTTGTTATATCATTTTCAGTTACATCTGTATCTTCCACAACATCATGTAAAAGTGCTGCTGCAATTGTGCTATCATCTAATCCTATATCAGCTAAAATATAAGCAACATTAAGTGGATGGATTATATATGGCTCTCCTGATTTTCTAAGTTGATCTCCATGATGGCTTTTGGCATAATTGTATGCTTTCATTATTAATTTAGTATCCACTCTTCTTGAATGTTCTTTTCTTTTAGCAATTACATCCTGTATTGTTTTATTTTCTTCTTCTTTCATATTATCTCACCCCTTTTTCCATTTTCTTATATAGATTTCATTACATCCTTTATATTTATTTGTAAGTTATCTACTCCATTAAATGTATTTATTTCTAATACCCCTGCTACATCTATTTTGTCTCCAATTCTATATTCTTCTGCTAAAGCTCCCATATTAAATCCAATTGCATTTATTATTCTATTGTCTTCTTTTAATGTAAGTTTTAAATGCTTTCCTTCTGATAATGCTCTTATTGAGTCTATTCTTAAATTTTTAAATGCAAATATTGGCATCTTATTTGCTTCACCAAATGGCTCTAATTCTTTTAGACTTTCTATCATTTCTTTATCTAAAGAATTTAAATCTATTTTGCTATCAATATTTAGAACTGGTACGATTTCTTCTATTTTTTCTTCTTCCGCAACTTTTTCAAATTGTTTCTCAAATTCTTCTAATTTTTCTTTTCTTATTGTAACACCAACTGCCATGCTATGTCCACCAAATTTTTCTAAGCTATCTTGACATTTCATTAAGGCATCATGCAGGTCAAATCCTGGTATGCTTCTTCCTGAGCCTTTTCCTGTTCCGTCTTCTTCAAAGCTAAGTAAAATACTTGGTTTAAAATACATATCAGTTATTTTAGATGAAACTATTCCAATTACTCCATGATGCCAACCACTTCCACCTACAACGATTGTCCTATTTTCATCTAAATGTTCCTTTTCTATTTTCTCTACTGCACTTTCAAATATTCCCTTTTCTATTTCTTGTCTTTCTTTATTATGTTCATTTAATCTTTTTGTTAATTCATTTACTTTATATATATCGTTTGATAGTAATAATTCTAATGCCTCTTCTGCTTTTCCCATTCTTCCACACGCATTTATTCTAGGTGCTACTCCAAATGATATTGTATTTGAGTCTATTTTAGTATATCCTGATGAATTTATTATTGATTTTAATCCCATATTTCTTGTTTGTTTTACAAGCATTAATCCTAGTTTTGTAATTACTCTATTTTCATCAACTAATGGTACTATATCTGATATTGTTCCTACACATACTATATCTAAATATTTTAAATAGCTTTCTTCTTTTAAGCCCAGTCTCATTCCTAATGCTTGGCATAATTTAAACGCTACACCTACTCCTGCTAAATCTCTAAATGGGTATGTACTATCTTTTCTTTTATTATCTATAACAGCCAATGCTTTTGGTAATTCTTCTACTGGTTCATGATGGTCTGTTACTATTACTTCTAATCCTAAACTATTTGCATAATCTATTTCTTCTATTCCTGTTATTCCACAGTCTACTGTTATCATTAATGAATATCCTTCATTTACTATTTTTTCAACTGCTGTTTTATTTAAACCATATCCTTCATTTAATCTGTTTGGGATATAATAAGAAACTTCTAGACCTAAATCTTTTAAGAATTTCTTCAAAACCGTTGTACTTGTTATTCCGTCTACATCATAATCGCCGTAGATTATAACTTTTTCTTTTCTTTCAATTGCTTTTACTATTCTTTCTACTGCAATTTCCATATCTTTCATTAAATATGGGTCATAAAAATCTTGTCTTGTTGGTTCTAAAAACTGTCTTATTTTTTCTTCACTAGTTATTCCTCTATTTACCAATATTGTAGCTAGCAAATTATTTATTTTATATTTTTCTTTTAATTCTTCTACTTTGTCTTCATCTGTTTCATATATTTGCCACTTTTTATTCATATACCTCTCCTAAAATCACTTTTATACTATTGTATATCATTTTTACATTTTTTTAAAGCCTTATTCCAAAAAAAGTAAAAAAAATAAAACCATTTAACCTAAAAAAGGCTAAATAGTTTTATATATTTTTTCATTTTTTATCTTTTGTTATACTTCCTCCAAAAAAGTACAACAAAAAAGAATGTATTTTTGGAATTTATTTTTGTACAATTTTGTACATTTTTATTTTCCACTTTTTGTACATTCTTATTTTATCATTAATAGTTTAGTACTTTATTAATATTCTAAAATTTGACACACATTCTAATATTTTTCTTTCACTTATTAAAAATATAGGATTGGGCGAAAACAACTATCATAGTAGCTATTCGTTTTTTCTATATCGCTACGAGTTCCTGTATAATGAGTATCACTAGTATACCTTCCACCTCTACATACACAAGGTTTATTTTCCGTATTTCTGCCAGTTTCTGTTGACCATTCATAGCAATTACTTGCCATATCAAATATATTGCATATTATATCTTGTATTTCTTCGTTATTTGTTCCCTTAGGTGCTAAATCTCTGTTTAAACTTGTTTGTATTGAATATGCTTTTTCTTTATTTTCTCTATTATCACACTTTTGCAAAAACTCTATTGCTGTATCCCAAGCATAACTGTTTATTAAATCACTCACGAAATTTGTATCATTATACATATTTCTACTTAATTCTGCCGCTTGTAACTGTGTTACATAGTTATACACATAATCATCTGGTTTTACTGTTATTTGTGTCAATGCATCTGTTTTTGTTGTTCTTTTTGTTGCTGTTCTTGCCTCATATCTTCCTATATAATATCCATGTGTTTCATTATTTACTTTTAATATAAAAGCTTCTATGTCTTTTGCAGGTATATTATCATAAGTATGTTCACTTAAAGTTTCTTCTTTACAACTCGCAGTATATTCTTCTAATTGTCCTGTTTCTCTATTAAATTCATATCTTTCTAATGTTATATTAAATGTTGTCCCATCTCTTTTTTTTATTCCTGTCCCTACTGGTATCCATACAAATTGACTTCCTGCTGTTGCCCCATGTGTTACATCTTCTATTATTATTCCATCTTCTACATTATCTCCTGGATTTACTACTCTAAATCCTGCTGGTACTATTACTTTGTTTCCCAAACTATCTGTAAATTCTGTATTTTCTCCACTATAACTATTTAAATAACTCTCATAATTTGCCAATGTATTTTGTTCATTTGCTTGTGCATTTTCTGTTTCATTTTTTGCTCTTTGTGCTTGTGTTAGTATTCCATTTTGTCCTGTTAGCATTGCAATTGAAACTCCAGCTAAAATTAGAAGGACAATTATCGTGATTACTAATGCAATTAATGTAATTCCTTCAGTATTTTTTCTTTGTTTTTTGTTTGTTTTCATTTCTATTTTCCTCCCTGTTTTTATTTTTATATTTAAAAATTTAATAACAAAACACAAAAAAGATAGCAACAAAAACCTATTTTTTATAGGTTTTCATCACTATCTTTTATATATTTACTCTACTCTATTATTTACTAACAACCTACTTATATATATATATATATACAGCCACAAGGCTTTCAAGTGTTCTAGTCATCTACTTTTTCTCCTTTTCTTTAGTATTTCCTTATCTTTCTTTTTTATGCTATTTATTATGTTGTATAAAAATAAGAAAATATAATTAAATATTATATTTATTTTGTTTGTAGTATTTTCGTATGTGCTATGTATATATTTTATATGTTAATATGGATTTTGTAAATAATATATTCAAAAAAATATATTACATTTTTGTTACAATATTTTTTATAATAAATTTAAACTTGATTTTATTCCAAGTTGGTTCTCTAATATCTTTAATATTATAGTTTGCTTATATAATAATTCTCCCATCTTTATATCATACTTTGGTAATTCTTTCTTTATTTCTGACAAACCTTCATTTTTAACATCTGATATATCAAGTCTAATATAAGGGATATGTACTATCTTTTCTTTTATTGTCTATAACAGCCAATGCTTTTGGTAATTCTTCTACTGGTTCATGATGGTCTGTTACTATTACTTCTAATCCTAAACTATTTGCATAATCTATTTCTTCTATTCCTGTTATTCCACAGTCTACTGTTATCATTAATGAATATCCTTCATTTACTATTTTTTCAACTGCTGTTTTATTTAAACCATATCCTTCATTTAATCTGTTTGGGATATAATAAGAAACTTCTAGACCTAAATCTTTTAAGAATTTCTTCAAAACCGTTGTACTTGTTATTCCGTCTACATCATAATCGCCGTAGATTATAACTTTTTCTTTTCTTTCAATTGCTTTTACTATTCTTTCTACTGCAATTTCCATATCTTTCATTAAATATGGGTCATAAAAATCTTGTCTTGTTGGTTCTAAAAACTGTCTTATTTTTTCTTCACTAGTTATTCCTCTATTTACCAATATTGTAGCTAGCAAATTATTTATTTTATATTTTTCTTTTAATTCTTCTACTTTGTCTTCATCTGTTTCATATATTTGCCACTTTTTATTCATATACCTCTCCTAAAATCACTTTTATACTATTGTATATCATTTTTACATTTTTTTAAAGCTTTATTCTAAAAAAAATGAAAAAAATCTAAAATGCTGTTTTTTAGGACGGGGTCAAAAAACAGCATTTTTATTCAGCAAAAAAGTATAGAAATGAAGTGAACCCAAATTATTAGACAAAATAAGTTTAATAAGGAGGGTTCATTTTTATGAGTAAATATTCAGAAA
>CALXFH010000026.1 GCA_944387555.1 uncultured Clostridia bacterium
ATGCTTTGTTTTCGCTGTTTAACTCTACTCCACAAGTGCAACAATATTCCCTTTCTCCTTCTATGATATTTAATATTTCTTGTGTATAAAAATATTTTGTCGATAATCTTTCTTCACTTATCGAATACATTTTATGTTTTTTTCTTAATCTGTTAAACTTTTGTGTATCTTCTTTTAATTTATCTGTTACTTTATCTAATATAGACTCTTTTTCAGTTAATTCTCTATATCTTTTTCTGTAGTTACACATTTTACATATTTCTTCTGCTTCTTTCTGTTTCTGTACATAACCTTTCCAATAAGCTTCTTCTTTGTCTTTTTCTAATTGCTTTATATATTCTTCTAGAATATCTTTACTATTACTCATACTTCTTGTTATGTAATCGCCTTCATGCACAAATGATAAATCTTCTTTTGCTTTTTCTATTTCTTCTTTATTCATAAGCTAGTCCTCCTCGTGTGCCTTTTTACCTTGCCAATATATTTCTTCTGCTCTTTTAAAATCTATCATCGCTAAAACTTCACACATTGTTTCATAAGACATTTTGTTTATTTCTTTTTCTGATTTTCCTAGCTCAATTCCTGCTGGCATTACTTTTGAATTTCTTATTAGCATAAATAATGCTATTTTATATCTATGTTTCATTTTATTTAAGCTGTTTATTATTTCGTTTCCTTCTTTTGCTATGTTTTGAATTTTTTTAACTCTTGTTTCAGTTTTTTTTCGTCCATTTCTTCTATTTGTTTATCTGTATAAATTTTCAATTTTTCAATATCACTCATCTTTATTCTCCTTCCTCTAACATTTTCATCATTAAATTATAGTCCTTTAATTCTGCTACTGATTTCGTTGTCCATATTGATAATACTTTGTAATCTGTTTCTGTTTTTGGTGGTATGAAACTTATTATTAATCTGTCATACACATAATTCCATCTATCTTCTGGTGCTTTAAACCTTAAACTATATTCTATGTTTTCTATGTTAGCCTCTATTTCTCCATATTCTTCATTTTCTTTTAGAACATTTTTTATTTGTTCTAAGACCTTAAATATATCTCTCATCTTTCTTCCTCTACTTTCTCGACTAATTGTAGTAAGTCATATATTGTTCAATAAATTCTTCTAGTTTTTCACTGTACAGTCCATCTCGTTTTAACTCTCTTTTAAAATTGTCTATGTCTTTTATGCTATTATTTTGTTTTTCTTCTAATATGTCATATAGTTCATTTAATTCATCTCGTGCATATTCTAAATCTAAACCTACATCATACAAATAATCTTCTACTTGATTGATTTTCTTTTTTATATCTTCTTCCATTTTTTACTTTTCCTTTCTGCGACATCTTGTCGCTCTTAACCGTTATTTGTCGCTTTTCCTTTTAAAATATTGTTTTATGCAATTTTCACATTCTCCGAAGTTCATTTTATCGCAATTTTCATTTTTTACATTTGCGCATATATCTTCTTCTATATCTAAAGTTGCTATATAATCTGCCATTAAATCTATTATCTTATCTTTCTTTTCTAGCTCTTCGTCAAATTTTTCTGCTTGTATTATAGTTGTTTTAAAATATTGTTGTGCTTCTTTATCTTTTTCTTTTAGCATATTTAATACTGTTTCTGCTATTGCACTTCTCTCTAAATCTTTAAATCCAATTAATGTATTATTTCTATTTATATGCTTTAACATTTCTATTGCTTTTTCTTCTTCCTTTGTCATTGTTTGTCCTCCTTTTAAAGATTTTTTGATTTTAACTAGTAAACCTTCTCTATGTTCATAGTCTATATTTTTATAAATTTCAATTCTATGTTTGCATTCTGGACAAATCACATATTTAAAAGTAGCAAATACTCCAAATGTTTCATATTCTTCGTAAGTTGAGTATTCTGTTTTGACTTCTGAACCAAAATATTGAAATTCACAATTGCATTCGTTGCAAATTATTTTATTTTCTTCTGGATAATTACCATGCTTTAATATTTTCATATTATTTGTCCTCCAATATTTTTTGTAAAATTTGTTGTTGTTTTATTTTAAATATTGCTTCTATCTCATCACAATGTTTTATTTCTTTATTTAATTTTTCCATTTCATCTATTACTTTTTGTTTTGGTATGTATTTTTCTTCCAAAATCTCTTTAACAGACTTTTCTTGCCAATTTACTACATCTATTCTTGCTTTTAATCTTTTATTTTCTTCTTCTAATTCTTTTATTCTCTTTTTATCTGCTTCTCGTTCTGTTAAAATGTTTTCTAGAGAGTATATTTCTTCACCTAAAACATCTATAGTTGCTATATCCCCTTTTGTTTTTCTTTCGTTAAAAATTTCTATAAAATTCTTTAATGTAATTACATCTTTATCTTCTTCTATATTACTATCTTTAGCCACAACATTTAATTTTCTTGTAGCTTCTAGTTCTTCGTCATCTAAATCCATCCTAATTCCTCCACTTTTTTATTTATTGCTTTTAGTTCTTGCATCGTTATATATCCCATAAACTCACGATAATAATTTTTTGAAATTGTTTTTTCTTTTAACCAAAAATCAATTTCAACTAAATCTCCATCACATTCTTTTCTATATTCATGTGTTGTTTCATCAAAATCCTTATAATACCCTAGCTTTTCAAACATCTCATCAGCCGTTTCTTCTATGCCTATACACTCTTCTCTATCAATTAACCAATCTGTTAAATCATCTTCATCTTCCATCTTGCAATTCCTCCTGATATATAATTTCTCTTAAATTATCTAACTCTACATACTGCTCTCTAATTTTTCTATCTTTATCTTGTAATTCTAAATAATGTATTGCTAAACCTGCATATAGTCCAATTAAAAATGTTATTAGAATTACAAAGAATGTTTTTATTTTTTTATCTTTCTCATAAATTCTTTTGTCATAATATTTAGTCATTTGTTTTATCCTCCTCAATTTCTAAAATCACTTTACTTGTCTTTCCATATTCAAATGTATCTGTAAATCCTGTTACATAATTTCTATTGTCATCTTTCAATTTTCCTGCTTTTACCATACTATCTAATATAAACTTTTTAGCGAAACATACATTGTCTAAATCTCTTCTCTTATTCTCCTCAATCCAATGAAAATGGATTTTAATAGGTTTTTGATAGTTAGGTAATAAGTTTATATACCAACCAATATCTTTCTCTACGTTTTTCTTCATGCTAGCTCCTGCATATCTATTTTTTCTGCATTCGTTTATGTATTGGTTCAGACTTGGAAGTCTAAATGGTATTTCTATTTTGTTCATCTTTTGTCCCCCTTCCTCTCCTGTAATTTTCACATCTATATACTTCTAAAATTTATATCTTCTAGTCTATTACAACCTAAACATGTACTACATTTTGTTCCTAACATAACTTCCTCCTATAATCCTAGTTCTTCTAAAGTGTATTCTTTGTACAGTTTCATTCCTTTGTACATTGTATTTGGCTTAAAATCAGGAAAATCCATATTAGGCTCTTCTTTTAATGTTATAGTCAAATATTCATTATCTTTGCCATTCATGCTATTATCTGTTTTCCTTATTGTTTTTACTTTATCTCTAAAAGGTCTAATAACTCCTCTTAAATATCTTTTTTCTACTTCATCTAATATTTCTGGCTTGTATTCATATACTGTCGAATATGTAGGCTCTTCTATTTTTATTATTTTGCCTAAATAATATCCTCCATAATTATCTTTTAAAACTTCATCACCTACATCCCAAAACCCATTTGTATAAAAATTTCTTTTTATTTTTGTTAAGATACTTCCATTTTCAAAAGTTAATTTAGTTCCAATCGGACTTTTCTTTAAATCTTCGTAGGTGTAACATTGCTCACTCATTTTTTGTATGTGTTTATTATTTACAAATCCAAAAATTTTTTTATTTGCTATTTTTATTGGATAATAATCACCTTTATTGCTAATGTCTACTATTTTACAAATTTCTCCAACTTTAAATCCGTGTGTCGCAGAACTATTTTTCATTAATCTTACTTTATCTCCAACTTTAAATTTCATCTTTATTTACCTCCATTTTCTTTATTTTTACGGTGCTATATCCTTCTGTATAATCTATTTCCTTTCTCTTATAAACTGCTACTTGTTTTCCTGTCCATTCACATTTCTTTTTTTCTATTACATCTACAAATCCCATTTTTTCTAGCTCTGTTAGCCTTGGTGCTGTGTAATTTCTTTCTGTACTTGGGATTAATCCTAATTCAAATAACTCTACTGCTATCTCTTTTGCTGTTTTAGGTTTATCTAATCTATCTAAAATCTGTTCATATCTCTTTTTAGTTTTTTCTTGTATATCATTAAAACTTAATTGTCTTGTTTCTGTTGTTATTTTCATTTGTTATCACTCCTAACTTTTTGGCATTTTATATACTAAATTTTCTCTATACTCTTCTAAATCTTCAACAAGTAACATTTGGTTATATTTATAATCCATTGAAATAAGATAACTTTCTATTATTTCTTCAAGTACTTCTTTTGCTCTTTCTTCTGTTTTATATTTCGCTAATCTAATATGGTTTTTACTTCCCTCCCCTAACGGATATGTATCTATAGTATAAAATTTTTGATTCCAAGTTCCTGGTGTATTTATTTCAATCTCTTGCAATTGATTAAAATTCACAATTATTTTTTTATCTTGACTTACTATTATCATTATTTTATTCCTCCTATTTAATTTTTTTATCTATACTCATTAAGTCGTAAAACAACTTGTCTTGTTCTTCTAAAGTTAACATTTCATAATCTGTTGTTTCTTTCATCCTTGATATTATTTGTACAACTCTGTTTGGTTGTTCCTCGATTTGCTTTTTATATTTGTTATATAAATATAAATAAATATTCTTTACATTCTTGTTTGTGTTACTTTGTTGTTCTTTTGTTGTTACTTTGTTGTTATCTTTTAATTCTTCAACTTGGTATTCTTCCCATTTTTCAACGGTTATCACGGAAAATTTGTTGTTACTATTTATGCTAATCATTTGCAATTTTTCTAAAAGTTTTATGTATTTATAAATTGTACTTTCAGACATTTTTAATTCTTCTGATGCTCTCTTTCTTCCAAATACAAATTGTCCTTTTTGTAAAGTAACTTCTTGTTGTCCAACTAATTGTAATCTCTCTTTATGTGTTGCTTTTAGCAGACACCATATCCAAATTTTCAATGCTTTTTCATTTTCAAATATGGGAGAATTAAGTAATTTTCTAAATAATTTAATATAACTTTTATCTTCCATATCTCCCACCTTTTCGTAAAATTTAAGGGATAAAACTGTTTGGTCTTATTCCTGTTGCTTAAAATTTATCTTTCATTTTTTTTAATTCTTTATTTATACTTCTATATTGAAATATTCCGATAATTACTACAATTATATATATTGTTAATGCTATTATTTCTGGTAATAATACTAAAAACCAATTCCAATCTATAATGTTTAGTAGTTTTAGAACTATAAATATTATTGTTAATACTTCTGTAAATCCCACTTTCTTTACCTCCATTTGTTATAAATAATTTTTGCCATATCTGGCTATAAAATCTTCTGTTGTTTTATTGTAGTATTCTTGCCATCTTCTTTGTGCTATTTTCTTTACTTCCACCCATACTGGATTTTTGGGGTCTAAATGTATTGAATTTTTACTAATTCTATGTTCATATGGTGTTATAAATATTACTAATCCGTCTTCAATTGATTTATCTCTATTCCCTGTTCTTCCTTCAAACACCTCGTGTCTTTCACTTCCATAAAATCTTTTTGTTTCATAATATGGACTTTCAGGCATAATACAAAACTCTTCTTTATATTTCATACCTAATCGCCTCTATTTTCTTTTTAAGGGCATTTTGTTTACTATCTATACTCTCATATGCCTTCTTAAATCTAAACAGTCTAGCACCTAATTCTGCTAATTTTTTGCTATCTTCTTTTACATATTCCTTTGCCATAGCTTCAAAATAACTCATTGCTGGTGGCTTTTCTTTCTGTGTCTCTTGCCATTGTTTTCTTTGCATATATACTTGCTTATTTTCTTGTATAGAAATTTCTGTTTTTAATGTGTCATATTCTTGTTGTATTCTTGCTATCATTTCTCCTATTAAATAATTCATATTTGCGTATATTTCTATATTTTTTGATATTAAAAAACCTGTATCTGCATTATCTACTAACATATTCTGTAATTTAATATATGTATCTGCTATATCTTTACTATCTGCATTTTGAATTGTAAAAGGATTAAACATATATAATTTTTCAAATTCCATTTTTATCCCTCTTTATATGTTCATGCATAAACACATATTCCGAATTATCGCCCATATTTTGTAACAAAAAATCTACTGCTTGTCCTTTACTTAAATGTGTATCTTTTACTCTGTATTCGTAACAATATTGCTGTACTTGTTGTTTTTCTCTTATTCTTTCTTCTAGTTCTTCTTCTTCATAATTTCCTTCAATAAGATATAAATCATAATTTTTAGCTGTTATACCTTCTAAAGTTTTAGTATCTGTTGCATATATAACCTTATAATCATCAAATAACACTCTATATCCACATTGAGGTACATCATGATATAATTTAATGGGTATAATTTTAAATAGCTTATAATCGTATTTCGTGCCAATTTGAAGTATATCTATATTTTTTCTATTAACGCCACACTCTAATAAAGGCTCTAATAACCACTCACAACAAGCAAATCTTAAAGTTGGTCTTTCTTGTGCTAATCTCTTTATTGTTTCTTTTTTAAAGTGGTCTGTGTGAATATGTGTTAATAACACGATTTTCAAATTTTTATAATATTTTTGTAACCTTTTAAATGTAACTCCACAATCAATTAATATTATGTCTCTTATTATTACTGCATTTCCTGAACTACAACTTGCTATAATTTTATAATTCATTCATAGATACCTCTTTTTCAGTATTTTCATTTTGTACTTCTACTTCTTCTTTTGGTTCTTCTTGTTCAATAATTGTATCTTCTTCATTGTCTACATATTCATATGTTCCATCTGTATTTATTGTTGCCATATCCTTTTCTACGGCTTGTTGCATATCGATACTCATAATTCCCCATTTTGAAATTAATTGTCTAAGCATTGTTTTATAAGCCATACCATCAAAGTCTTTTTCCCAGAATGTATATCCTTTGTGCGCTGCATAACCTTTTGAATATTTTAATGCGTGTTTTTCCATTTTAGATTTTGACCAATATAAGGATTTTCTAAATCCATTTGTATATTCAAACATTGCATAATATCCAATTGTTTCTGCGTTTTCTCTTTCTTCTTCATCTTCAATAAGATTTACCTCTATTTCTTCATTTAGAGGGTCGTATTTGATTAATTCTCCCTTTTTAATCGCTAATACATTTAATTTTTTATACTGTCCGCTTCTAATCGCTAGTTGTATATAACCTTTATACCCTAATTGAAATTGTGCTACTTTGCAACCTCTTTTACTATCATTGAAGGGTACTAAATAGTATTGCCCTAACTGTGGACTAGGACTTAAATTAAGGCTCTCTCCTAATAATGCTCCACTTAATATTGTTCCTGCATCACATTCTTGTAATGCTGGATTTGTGGCTACTGCACTACTTATACTTGCAATAAATCTAGATGCTCTATCTTTATCTCCTAAAGTATTATTTATTAAATTTTTATATGTATCACTTTGTATTGCTACACTAAATTTAGGTTTGTTTGTTGTCTTTACTAAATTACTCATAATCATATCCTCCATCTTCTAAAAATTTCTTTAATTCTTTTAGCTTACTTCTTGTTGCTCTTACTTTAAAATTAAGTGTTAATATTTCTTCTTGCTTTTTCTCCACTGTTGGTTTAGTTAATATTTCTTGTGCTGTACTTGGAATCTCATTTGGGATATTAGCATTTGTTAATTTCGAAACTTCTTCCAATTCTTTTAATTTTTCTTCTTGTCTTTTTCTTTCCTCTTCTAATAACTTATGTCTGTTTGCAACATTTTGTATTGCTCTGCTTACATTTAGGGTTTGTTTGTATTCAACTAAAATTTCTTCTTTACAGTCTTGTGTTTCTATAAGCTTTAAATCATCTACTATTTTGTCTATAAATACTTTCACTTGTTCTTTTAAACTCTTTTTGCTAGCTGTTAGTGTTACATTTATATTCGCTTGCTCAAATTCAACAAAATCAATGTTATTAGCTGTTTTATATTCTTTAAAGTAATCTCTTACTTCTTCTTCCTTTTTTTGTTTTAATTTTTCCTCATATATTGCTACTTGTGAATTTATTGTGTTATAAGTATCTTTTAATAAGTTTTCTGTTTCCTTTGCTGCTTTTTCAAATGCCTCTATTGGTTTATTGTATTCTTTTATTATATTTTTTCTATAATCAGCTACTTCTGCTTTAAATTTGTTTACTTTTGCTTTTTCTTCTTTTGCCTCTTTCATTGTTTCTTCTGTAAAAACTACATTGCTATAATAATATTTAAGTTTTTCTACATAGCCCTTTACTTCTTTCATGTTAGACTCTATTTCTCCAACACTTTTTATTCTTGCTTGTATTTCTCCATTAAATGTTGGTTTTTGCATTATTAATTTATTCTCTTCCATTTTCTTCCCTCCATTTATCATCGTAGTAACATTCTTCTGATATTAATTCAAAGATATTTCCATCTTCATCATTTTCTATGTAATCATCTTCCATTTGACTTTCCCTTCTCTTCTATGCTATAATTAGATAGAAGTTCATATATTTATGTGTTTTATTAGAGTTAGTTTTCAGTCTGCAAATTGTCAACTAGCTCTTTTATTTTGTCGTGTTTATCTACTATTGTGCCCTTACTTTGAATAATGTCTGTAACTTTGTTTTCAAATTCTTTTAAGTGTCTTACTTCTAGTTTTAAATCTAAGTTTTCATTTCTTAATTCTGAACTTACTTCTTTTTCCATACTTAAGTCTGTTTCTAAATCATGTATTTTTTCTCCTTGTCTAATCACTGTTTTTATAAACATTTCTTTTCCTCCTTTCTTCTAATAAACTGTTGTACATTCTAAGAATGCCCATACTGTTCCTAAAACTGCTGTTGCATATAAACTTGTGTATACTACTGCTCGTCCTATTAATTCGTAAATCTTATTTTTCTTCATTTATTTCAACTCCTTTCTACTTGTATCTTTACTTTTATGTTTTCTTGTTCTGCAAATATCTTTATTAGATTAATTATCATCTCTTCGTATTTCACATATAATCACTTCCTTTCTTTTAGTTTTTCTGTTATAATTACCTCGAAAGTGAGGTGTTATAGCTATGGAAATTTCTGATATTATTGCTTTATTAGCTTTCTTTATAAGTCTTTATGGTGCTATAGTTTCTACTTCTTTAGCTTTAAGTGAAAATCTTAATTTAAAATTAAAATATCTAAATGAAAATTTTCTAACCCTGGCTCTTGATAATAAAGTTGTTGATAATCATGGTGAATATTTAGGTTCTTACAATAAAACTGCTTATACTATTGCTATTAAAGTAAGAATAGTTAATAAATCCAAATCTCCTACTACAATAAATGAATTTATATTAAATAATAAATATAAAATGGATAGCTCTTTTGATATGCAAAATTCTCTAATTCCAACTTCATTTGAAAATTACGGTACTGCACTTTTACCTCATCATTCGACTACATTAGAGAAAAAATTAATTAAACCATTAATTGAGTTACAACCATTATCAAGTGTAGAAGGTTATATTATTTTTACTCAAATAGATAAAGTTCCTAAGCGTTTTAATATAAAGGTTGATGCTGTCCAAAAATCAAAAACATTTCATTTAAAATTTAATGTTAATGATTACACCAACGAAGAAGTATAACTATTCCAATCAAAAGTACATTTACCCACTGAGTTATTGCTAATATTAGTAATAACTTTTTTCTTTTTTCTTCTTTCATCTTCTCACCTCTTTATGTTTGTTTTGTTTCACAGTTAGTAAAAGTGAAAGGCATAAAAAGTCTATCTATTTCACAATTTAAAATTTTTGCTATCTTTTCAGCCTTGTTTTTTGGTATTTTTCTCTGATTATTTTCATACATGTTATAACATCCAGTGGATACTTTTATTGCTTTTGCCATATATTCTTGTGTATATCCCTTTTCTAATCTTTTCTGCTCAATTACTGTCATATTTTTCCCTCCTTATTTTTAACTGTTTGTGAAATCCGAAATTATAATATAACGATTTGTGAAAGTTGTCAATAGTTTTTTAGCATTTTGTGAAAATATTTTACAATAAGTGAAAATAATGCTATAATGTTAATAGTTTTCACAATATGTAAATTTTTAAAAAGGAAGATTTTTTATGAAAAATATTTTAGGAAAAAGAATTGAATTAGAAAGACTTAGATTAGGTCTAAATCAAATTGAACTTGCCAAAAGGCTTAATCTTTCTTCAAGTGCTTCCATTTCTCAATACGAAAAAGGAGATAGAGTCCCTAGTGATGATATTAAATTAAAGATGTGTGAAATTTTTAATTGTAGCTTAGATTATTTACTAGGAAAATCTGATATAAGAAATATTGAAGAATTACAGAATGTAAAATTTGCAAACTCAAATGGATTGGACACAGAAGGTTTAGATAAAGAAGATTTAGAAGAATTACAACGTCAAATAGAATACATGAAAAAACTAAAGAAAAAATAAAAATATGTTTTTGTTTCTTTTTGTCAAATTTTTTAGAGGTATGAAAACATGAATATTAATGAATTAACAAATATTGCAGAAAGAGAAAAAATAGATATCATAAATTTTAAAATGAAAAAAACAAAAGCTAGAATAATTGAACATGGTAATACTTGTATTTTTATGGATTATTCTAAAATACATACAGATAAAGAAGAAAAATGTTTGCTCTCCGAGGAGTTAGGACATTACTACTATTCTTCTTATTACACTTTGTTATCTGATCAAAACTTTATTAATAAGCAAGAATATCGAGCAAAAAAATGGAGCTATTATGTTCTAATTCCTTATGAAAAACTAAAGTCAGCCGTTTCAAATCGGAATTGATACAATTTTTAGTTTAGCTGAATATTTTGATGTTACAGAAGAATATATGCAAAGTTGCATTAATTTTTATATAGAAAAATATGGAAAGGAGATGTTTTATTATGCAATGTAAAAAATGTGGAAAAGAATGTTTAGAAAGTGAATTGACAAACAATTTATGTGAAAATTGTATCAAAAATGAAAATATTCCTTCTTTAAAGTGGTTTAACTTTTTTTATAAAATTTATTTGCCTATAGTAATTATACTTAATTTTATATTTGCAATACCACAAGTATCACAAATTGTTGAAACTGAAACCTATAACATTTTTACCGTTTCTTATATTATATTGTGTATAGTTTTATATATAATAATTCCTTTTTTAGCTTATTCAAAAGTAGAAAAATCAAAAGAAACTGGATACATACTTATATTATTAGTCTTAATATGTGATTATGTATGTAAAGTACTTTTCACATCAGTATCTACTGTAGTTAATTATAGTGGTAATATTTTTACATACATTGTATTATCTACGTTAATCTATGCAATTTGGTTCGTACCTAATATTATATACTTTATTAAAAGACGAAATTATTTTTTTAATTAAAATAAATAGATATAGTAACTTTAAAATAATCAGTAAAGTTACGTAAGTAAGATATTTGAATAAAGGAGAAAGTATTATGGGAATGACTGTGGGATATACTTATAAATGTAAAAAATGCGGAGCCAATTTAGATAATGATATTAATTTTTTGTTATACCGTTTAAATCCTATTGACTTTGATTATATAATAAAATACTGCCCCAATTGTAGTAACAAATATTTATCTCATCATAAAGAATTTTTTACTGTTACAAAAAAGGATTTTTATATGTCATTAATATCCAGTATGCTAACTTGGCTATTTATATTATTAATTGTTGCAATTATAACTTTGGGTTCTTTTGATTACTATTATATAAGTTTATTAGTATGTTTGTTGATAACCGTATTATTTGTGCCTCTATATTATGTTTTATTTAAACACAGATGGAACAATGCCATAAAAGAATCTAAAAAAAGATTAGATGACGAAGAATATTTATATAATTTATACCTATTTAATATATTTTCATTGGATGATATAATTAAACTTAAAGATATTCAATTAATTTCCTCAACTACTTTTAATGATTTTATATACAATGTTAATCATTCAAAAGATTATTAGTAAAATTATTTATTATCAAGAAAAAATAGATAATGTATCCCTCGCCAAAGTTCTACATTATCTACCCTATATACTTGTATAAGTATTTTTTATAATTATAATATAAAAAACTTTCTTATACAAGTACCAAAAATTTGTTTTAAGGAGGTATTTTTGTGCCTAATTTAATAGAACAACAAAAAATTATCACTGAATTAAATAAACCTGTTAAATATGTAGCTTGTTATGTAAGAGTTAGTACAGAAGAACAAGTCAAATTTGGTTTTTCGATTGAAGCTCAAAAGGATGCTTTAGAAAAATATTGCAAAGAACATGGATATAAATTTAAATTTTTTATAGATGAAGGTATCTCCGCTTCTTCTATGAAAAAGAGAAAGGCTTTAAAAGAATTATTAGATAAAAGTTATATGTTTGATATGGTAATTTTCACAAAATTAGATAGATTAAGTAGAAATGTGTTAGATGCTAACAACATAAATAAAATCTTAAAAGAAAATAATTGCACTATGAAAGCAATAGATGAAGATGATATTGATACTTCTACCGCAGATGGAACTTTTATTTTTAATTTAAAAGTGTCTCTTGCACAGAGAGAAATTGGAAAAACCTCAGAAAGAATTAACTTTGTATTTAAAAATAAACGTGAAAAAGGCGAGGTTACATCTGGACAAAAAAAATATGGATATGATATAGTTGATAAGCACTTTAAAATAAATCCAACAGAAGCTGAAAATCTATTAAATTTATATAAATTTAATATTTCTGTGAATGGAGATGTTGAGAAAACATATGGATATTTTGTGGAGCACTTTGATGGCAAAGGATATGATGCCATGATACATTATCTTACAGATACAGCTTACATTGGGAAGTATAAACTATATAGAAAAGAAATCTATCTAGATAATTATATACCAGCTATAATCCCAGAAGATATATGGTACAAAGTCCAAGATTTAAGACCTAAAAAAACTATTGCTACAAATATAGATGTAGAAGATATTTTTTCTGGTTTAGTTTATTGTAATAATTGCAAATCTAGAATGTATAGAAAAGTAGATAATAGAACAAAGAACACAGTAATAAGATATTGTTGTAATAATGCATATACATATAAAAAAGGTACAAAAATAAAGAAATGTACTAACAATGCTACAATTAGAGAAGAAGATATAGAACAATACTTATTAGAGAACTTATTCAAGGAATTTAATAAATATAAATTAAATGCAAAAATAGAAAAAGAAGTTGTAACTTCTTCTAATCCGCAAAAAATAAAACAGTTAGAAAAAAGAATATTAAAATTAAAAGATTTATATCTGGATGATTTAATAGATAAAGAAACTTATAAAAAAGATTATACTAAATATACTAAAGAAATTGAAAAATTAAAAGAAGCAAAAATTATTACAGAAAATCGTGATTTATCGCATATTGAAAAATTGTTAAATTCAAATTATATAGATATATATAGTAAACTTACAACAACCAACAAAAAGAAATTTTGGTTATCAGTAATTGACAAAATTTATGTAGAAAAAAGGCAAATAAAAGAGGTTACTTTCAAATAACCTCTTTCCTATTTGTAAAAATAAACTAGTCGTTACTATTTTCAGGTGCTCCAACTGGGCAAACACCAGCGCATGTACCACAAGAAATACAAGCAGATTGATCAATTACGAATTTATCATCTCCTTGTGATATGCATCCTACTGGACATTCAGAAGCACAAGCTCCACAAGAAATACATTTATCTGTTATTTTATATGCCATTTTATTTCACCTCCTATTGATTTCTATTCAAAATGTTCTTTATTTGTCATTTCTTCTAAGTCTAATAATTCTTGCCATCTTCTATCTACTTCTTTTTGGAATTCTTCAATCATCCACTCATTTCCTGGTTTAAACATATGTTTAAATCTCTTTTGTGGTTTTAAGAATTCTTCAATTGGTAATTTTTTAGCTGGTTTATAATTAATTTTATATTTACCATCTACTACTTCATATAATGGCCAATAACATGTTTCTACTGCTAATTTATTTATTTGCATTAACATATCTGTTGGATATCCCCATCCTCTTGGGCATGGTGCTAATACATTTAAGAAACATGGTCCTTCTGTATATATTGCTTTTTCTGCTTTCTCATATAAATCCTTAAAATTCATATAACCAACAGTTTGAGCAACATATGGTAAATGATGTCCTGCCATTATTGTTGTTAAATCTTTTCTTTGTTGCATTTTTCCAGGAATAACTGTTCCTGCTGGTGATGTTGTTGTATCAGCAAAATGTGGTGTTGCAGATGAACGTTGAATACCAGTATTCATGTATGCACCATTATCATAACATACATAAACCATATCATGTCCACGTTCCATTGCTCCTGATAAACTTTGAAGACCTATATCATAAGTTCCTCCATCTCCACCAAAAGCAATAAATTTTGTTGTATTATTTATCTTTCCTTGTTTCTTCATAGATTTATAAGCAGCTTCTGCACCTGAAAGAGTTGCTCCTGCACATTCAAAAGCTGTATGAATAAATGAATCCGTCCATGAAGTATATGGATACATGAATGTTGAAACCTCCATACAACCTGTTGCTACTGCAACTACTGCATGGTCTTCTGGTTTTAAAGCTCTCATTATCATTCTAGCTGCTGGTGGAGCTCCACAACCAGCACACATTCTATGTCCAGATGTAAATCTTGAAGGTTTATTTGCAACTACTTCTTTTACATTATAAGGCATTAGTCTTCAGCCTCCTTTCTTAATCCTAAATATCTATAAGGATTCTTAACATCTCCTGTTTTTACAATTTCAAATAAGTCATTATATACTTTTTCAATTTCATCTGCTCTAGTATCTCTACCACCAATACCGTAAACATAGTTTATAGCTGGTACTTGTTTTTTATTTACATACATAGCTGATGTTACATCTTCAAATAATGCTCCACCTGCAGCATTTAATGAATCTGCTTTATCTAAAACTGCTATTGCTTTTAAATGTCCTAGAGCTTCAGCTACTTCATCTACTGGGAATGGTCTAAATACACGTAATTTTAATAGACCAACCTTTTTGCCTTGTTCTCTTAATTCATCTACAACTGCTTTTGTTGTTCCTGCAGTTGAGTTCATACAAACAATTGCAACTTCTGCATCATCTAATTTATATTCTTCAAATAATCCATATTTTCTTCCTGTCATTTTTTCAAAATCTTTTGCTACATCTAAGATTACTTGTTTAGCATTTTTCATAGCTTCCGCTTGTTGTGCTTTATGTTCAAATAAATAACTTTGAACATCTAATGGTCCTACTGCGATTGGTTCATCTTGATTTAATAAATAATGTTTTGGATGATATTCTCCTACAAATTCTTTTACTTTTTCATCTTCTTCTAATAAGATATTTTCAACAGAATGTGATGTAATAAATCCATCTTGGCATACCATTAATGGTAACATTACTTTTTCATTTTCTGCAATTCTATGTGCCATTAATAAATTGTCATATGCCTCTTGGTTATTTTCTGAAAATAACATTATCCATCCTGCGTCTCTTACTCCCATTGCATCTGAATGGTCATTATGTATGTTTAATGGTCCTGATACAGCTCTGTTTACTAATGATAAAACAATTGGTAATCTTAAGCTAGAAGCAATATAAATCATTTCCCACATAAAAGATAAACCATTTGCAGATGTTGCTGTCATTGCTCTTCCTCCTGCTGCTTCTGCACCAATACAAGCTGACATAGCACTATGCTCACTTTCAACTGCAACAAATTCTGTATCAACTGCACCATTTGCTACAAATGTTGAAAAGTATTGAGGTATTTCTGTAGATGGTGTTATAGGGAATGCTGCTACTACATCTGGATTAATTTGTCTCATAGCTGTTGCAGCTGCTTCATTACCACTTAATCTTTCTCTTATACTCATATTTCTCTTCCTTTCTATTTTTATTCTTCTTCTTTCATTTCTATTGCTCCAAATGGACATGTTTTTGCACATACTCCACATCCTTTGCAATAGTCATAATTAAAGTCTTCTCTTTTCATTTCTTTGTTTACTGGTATTGCATCATCTGGGCAAACTGGAAAACAAAGTCCACATTGTTTACATTTATCACTTAAAAATACTGGTCTTACACTTCTCCAGTCTCCTGTTTTAAATTCTCTAGCATTACCAGCTTCATAAATATCTCCACCTGGAGTCATTTTCTCCATAGGTGTATTAGAATCTATATTTGTCATATCTTTTTAACCTCCTTTAGAGCCATTTCTAAAGCTTTCATGTTTCCATCTATTACTTCTGGCTTTTTAGCAAATTTATGTTTAAATGATCCTTCCATATCTTTTACCAATTCTTCATCTGTCATTATTCCACTTATTTTAACAATTCCAGCTAGCATTGGAGTATTAGGGAAATATCTTCCTAAAGCCTCTAAAGATATTTTTCTTGCATCTAATGTATAAATGTCTCCTTTATATCCTTTTAATTCCTTTCTAAGTACTTCTGCTGGTTTTGTTGTGTTTATTAATATTGCTCCATCTTCTTTTAATCCTGATGTTACATCAACTGACTCTAGCAAAGTGTCATCTACTACTACAACATAATCTGGATAATAGATATTACTATGAACTGTAATAGGTTCATCACTTATTCTGTTGTATGCTGTAATTGGTGCACCCATTCTTTCTGGTCCATATTCAGGAAATCCTTGAATATATTTTCCAGTATTGAATGCAGCATCTGCTAAAAGTAAAGAAGCTGTTTTAGCACCTTGGCCACCTCTACCATGCCATCTAATTTCTATCATGTTACTCATATTCATTTAGCCTCCTTTTTCAAAATTTATATATAATTTTCCACACGCTTAGTATATGACTAAAACCTCACAATGTCAAGAATAATTATCTAATTTGACCAGTAAGTTTTTTATATTAATTAATATATTAAAAAATAGCAAGGCATACTTGCTATTTTTGATTTATAAATTCTTTTAATCTTTTTTCCACTTCTTTTGCAGAAGACATGTTCATAATTTCTTCACTAAGTTTTTTGCACTCTTCTGCATTTAAATTGTTAATTGTTTTTCTAGCTCTTAATATACTATTTGAATTCATTGAAAATTCATCTAGACCAAGTCCAACTAGAAGTGGAATAAAAGTTGGATCTCCAGCTGCTTCACCACACATACCGCAAATAATATTTGCTGAATGTGCTCCATCTATCGCTTTTTTGATTAATTGTATTACTGCTGGGTGATATTTTGTATACAATTTAGAAATCTTTTCATTTCCTCTTTCTACTGCTACTGTGTATTGAATCAAGTCATTTGTTCCTATACTAAAGAAATCACATTCTTTAGCTAATTTATCTGCAATTAATGCTGCTGATGGAATTTCTATCATAATACCTACTTGAATATTTTTATCATATTCAATACCTTCGGCATCTAATTCTTTTTTACATTCTTCTAAGACTCCTTTAGCTTCTCTTAATTCATCTATAGAAGATATCATTGGAAACATGATAGCTAATTTTCCAAAAGCACTTGCTCTTAATATTGCTCTTAATTGAGTTTTGAAGATATCTGGTCTATCTAAACATAAACGAATTGCTCTATATCCTAAAAATGGATTTGCTTCTTTTTCCATTTCTAGATATTTTAAATCCTTATCTCCTCCAATATCTAAAGTTCTTATAATTGCTTCTCTACCTTCCATAATTTGTGCTACTTCTTTATATGCTGTAAATTGACTTTCTTCTGATGGCATAGTATCACTGTCCATATATAGGAATTCACTTCTAAGTAGTCCAACACCTTCTGCTGTATTATTTAGTGCAACTTTTGCATCTGATGGAAGTCCAATATTTGCATATAATTTAACTTTTGTTCCATCCTCTGTAACACTTTCCTGGTTTTTATATTTTTCTAATTCTGCTTTTTCTTCCTCTAATTGTTTTTCCAAATCTAATAATTTTTGTTTTTCTTCTTCTGTTGGATTAATATAAATTTCTCCTGATGTACCATTTATAGCAATACTATCACCATTTTTTAATATTTTTGTAGCATCTTTTACTTTTGTAATTGCTGGGATTGTATGTGTTCTTGCCATAATAGATGTATGTGAATTTTCTCCTCCTAATTCTGTTACAATTCCAGATATATTATTAAAGTCTAATTTTGCTGTTTCAGAAGTTGTTAATTCTTCTGCAACTATAATTGTATTTGGATTTAATTTTGTTAAATCTATTGTTTCTTCTTTAAGTAATTTTCCTAATACTCTATTTTTTATATCTAAAATATCTCTAGATCTTGATGCCATATATTTATCATCCATATTCTCAAAAATTTGTGCTACACCGTTAAATCCAACTTCTACAGCATATTCCGCATTATAATTTGAGTTTTTAATAGCGTTTTCTGTTTCTGCAATTAATGATGGATCTTGCATAATCATAAGATATGCTTGCATAATATCTGCTTCTGTACCTGTAATATTTTTTAGCTGATTTTCTGTGTCATTAATTACTTCTTGTAATGCTTCATGGACTCTTTCTAACTCTTGTTCTTTTTGTTCATCTTGTATTGTTTTCTTTTCTATTTTTCTTTCTATTTTCTTTAGTATTACTACATTTCCAAATCCTACACCAGTTGATACGCCATTTCCCTTTAACATGTATATCCTTCCCTTTAATATGTATTTAGGTTTTATGGATAAACCTATAAACCTATTTTTTATTCACCAAAATTATTTTCAAAACCTTTTTTGATTTCTGATAGAGCTTTTTCTTCATCTTCTCCATCACATTCAATTTCAATTTCTGTATTATATTTTATTCCAGCAGACATAATAGCTAATATTGATTTTGCATCAATAGTTTTTCCATTGACATATAATTTTATTGTACTTTTAAAAGTTGCTGCTAGTTTTGCAAGTTCGCTTGCTGGTCTTGCATGTAATCCAGTTTCATTTGTTAATGTAATTTTATCTTTTACCATAATCTTTATGCTCCTTTCTTTACTTGCTTTTTATTGTCATACTCTGGCAAATTCTTCTTTAGCATTGCCATAATAGCGGCAGAAACCATAGCTCCTATTACAATAGCTAATAAATACTTAACAGGATGTCCAATAGTTGCTATTACAAATATTCCTCCATGTGGTGCCATAAGTGTACAATTAAACAACATTGAAAGTGCTCCTGAAACTGCTGATCCAACAACAAACGCTGGAATTGTTCTTAGTGGATCTGCTGATGCAAATGGAATTGCTCCTTCTGATATGAATGATAATCCCATAATATAATTTACATATGCTGCTTGTTTATCTTTCTTAGGAATTTTCTTTGGGAATGCTGTTGCTAAAAATGCAATTGCAAGTGGAGGTACCATTCCTCCTGCCATAACAGCTGCCATAATATCATATTGTCCTGATGCTAACATTCCTGTTCCAAATGTATATGCTGCTTTATTAATAGGTCCTCCTAAATCCACAGCCATCATTCCGCCTAATATTAATCCTAATATTACTTTATTTGCACTACCCATTGAAGATAAATAATTATTTATTGCTGTATTAATTGCTCCTACATAAGGATTTATTAATAACATAAATGCTCCCATAATTAATATTCCAAATACAGGATACAAAAGAATTGTTTTTATACCTTCTATACTATCTGGTAAGTAACTACATAGTTTCTTTAATCCTAGAACAATATATCCACCTACAAATCCTGCAATTAAAGCTCCTAAAAATCCAGAACTTACTAATGTGACATCACTGTTAGTAAGTGAACTAAATGTCGTTCCTTGTACTGCTAAAATTCCTCCTGCAAATCCGACAACTAAACCAGGTCTATCTGCAATACTCATTGCAATATAACCTGCAAGTATATATAGCATAACATCAAATGCTGCATGTCCTACTGTACTAAAGAAAGCTGCAATAGGTGTATTTGTTCCAAAACCTGAAGGATTTATTGAATAATCATCTAATAAGAATGATATTGCAATTAGTATTCCTCCACCTACAACAAATGGTAACATATGTGTAACACCATTCATTAGGTGTTTATATATTTTTGTTCCTATTTTTTCTTTTCCTTCATCATTATCCTCATTTGTATTTTTTGTATTTGAATGATATACTTTTGCATCTGGTGACAATACATATTCAATTAGTTCTTTTGGTTTATTAATTCCATCTGCTACTTTTGTTTTTACTAATTTTTTTCCATCAAATCTTGATAAATCAACTTTCGTATCTGCTGCAATAATTATTCCTTTTGCGTTTTTGATATCTTCTTTTGTAAATTTATTTTTTACACCTGATGAACCATGAGTTTCTACTTTTACTTTATGTCCTAGTTGTTCTCCCATTTGTTCTAAAGCCTCTGCTGCCATATAAGTATGAGCAATTCCTGTTGGGCAACTTGTGATTGCTAAAATCTCATAGTGCTCATCTTCATTTTTTTGTTCTCCTAGTTTTTCTTTTTCTGCTTGGTCTATACATTTTAAGAATTCTTTTGGTGTTTTTGCATCATATAATGCTTGTCTAAAATTTGTATCCATTAATAGTGTAGACAACCTACTTAAAACCTCTAAATGTACATTATCTTCTGTATTTGGCGCTGCAATTAAAAATAATAATTTTGCTGGACTTCCATCTAATGAAGCAAAATCTACTCCATCTGGAACTACCATTGCAGCTAATCCTGGTTTTGTTACTGCATCTGTTTTACCATGAGGTATAGCAATCCCTTCTCCAATTCCTGTTGTTCCTTCTTCTTCTCTTTTTAGTACTACTTTTTTGTACTCTTCTTTGTCCTTAATGTTTCCATTTTCCATCATTAGGTCTACTAATTGGTCTATTGCTTCTTTTTTGCTATTTGGTTTTCCTTGTAACATGATGGATTTTTCACTAAGTAAATCTGTAATTTTCATTTTTTTACCCCTTTCTTTTGTAATATATTTATTATAAAAATTTAGCTTAAATTATGCTTAAATTTTTTATACAAAATAAATTAAATTAATTGTTTTAATAGTAATTCTACATCCTTTTTAGTTGCAAGTTCTATTGAAAAAGCACTTGCACTTCCTGCTGCAACTCCTGTTTTTAATGCATATTCATAGTCTTTTGTTTTATAATATCCAGCTAAAAAGCCTGCAACCATTGAATCACCTGAGCCAACAGTATTTACAATTTTTCCTTCAGGTGCTTTTGAGTATAATACTTCACCATCTTTAGTTAATAATAGTGCTCCATCTTTTCCTAAAGATACTAAAATATTTTGTGCTCCAAGTTTTCTTAATTCTTTAGCTGCATTTACTATATCTTCTTTTGATGATATTTTACAATTTAGTGTTTCTTCTAATTCTTCTTTGTTTGGTTTTATTAAAAAAGGATTATATTCTAATACACTCATTAATAACTCTTGTGTAGAATCCACAACAAATGTAATTTCTTTTTCATTAAGCTTTTTACATATTTCTCTATAGATATCTTTGCTTATATTTTTAGGTACACTTCCTGATAAAATAACAATATCTTCTACTGTAACTTTATCTAACTTATTAAATAATTCTTCAATATCTTTTTGAGTAATTTTAGGTCCCATTCCATTTAAAGCTGTTTCTTCTACCTTATTTGTAGAACTAATTTTAACATTAATTCTAGTAAATCCTTCTTCTACTTTAACAAAATCTGTTTTTACACCTTTTGCCTCTAATTTTTTTATTAATTCTTCTCCTGTAAATCCTGCTATAAAGCCTAATGCTGTATTTTCAATTTCTAAGTTCTTTAGTACAATGGAAACATTAAGTCCTTTTCCACCTGGTAATATTGTTTCCGTTTTTGTTCTATTTATTTCACCAATTTTAAATTTTTCAACTTGTGTAATATAATCTAATGCAGGATTAAATGTTATTGTGTAAATCATTTTTTCCTCCTTGCCACATTTTATTATAACTGCTTTTATTTTACAATATTTTTTGATATAATTTTATTTCCCCAAAAAATAAATATTAGTCCAGTAAATCTTAAAATTTTCTTTTACTATAAATTATACCCTATTTATCTCTTTTTAAATCAAATATATATAATTTATAACAAATATATAATCTAAAACTTTGTATTAAATTTATTTTATTATTCCATCTAAGCATTATTTTTTTCTTTTATTTACCATTTTAAAATTTGCATTTATAATATATCATATCATTTTTTTATAGTCAAACACCGTTCTTTAAAAATAATAAAATACATATAAAAATGTTTATAGATACTATAAGAGCTTTTAATTTTCAATAATTTTTTCCATATATCCATTAGAATTATTGTACTTTTAATTCATTGACCTTCGGGTTATGAGTAAAGCTCGCAAAGTATTGGTAAATCTGGTTTTGAACTGTATTCATTGGTATATTTGGTGTGCCCAATTTTTTAGCTTTGTAAATTTATGTGATTTTGGTTCATTTTTGGTCAGTTGTGTGCCCATTTTGAGCCCAATTATTTTAATAAATTTATGGAGGTTTTGATTATGAATAGAAAATGTTTTTGTTGTTTTAATAATATGAATACAAATAATGATGATAATGAATTATTAAAAGATTGGATAGAGTTTAGATTTGAGAAATTAGAAAGTAATTTAACTGACGAAGATAAAAAACATGCTCTTTATTATGATACTTTTTGCAAAAAGATTCTTGATGTTATTTCAGACAAAGATTCTGATTATGTTTCTGATACTCTTGATGTTTTTAGGGAAGAACTTCTAAATCATTGTGTTTATTGGAATGAGAAGTATTATATGAATGGAATTCAAGATACAATTGCTTTATTAAAATTGTAACTTTAAAAAAAGTGTGATTCAGATTGTATTATCTATCACACTTTTTTCTTAATCTTTTTCTATCATCCCTATATAAAAGCCAATAATACCACTAAAGCAAATTAATATTAATGGAATAATATACCATAATATGTTAGTTACGCCTAATAAAAACATTGAACATATTAATATAGTTATTAATAATATTACAAATAAAATTACACTTCTTATAGGATGAATTTTTATATAAGATTTGAGTGGTAAATCTATATTAATCGCATACTTGTTAATTATTTGATTAATCAACATAATAGTTAAAGAGATTATAATTAACATTACACTTTTAAAATATATTACTTCTTCTGTTTTACATTTAAATTTTCCTATAATGAATGAATCTAAATTAAATTTATTTTCAAAAATAATTAAATATATAAAACAAATGACTACAATATAACCTATTATTTTATTTAACTTATTTCTCATTTTTTACCCCATCCCTAAAATTCTATCATAATTTCTTAATTGCTTATCACAAGTAATAGATACATTCTTTCCATCTTCTCTATCAAATTCTATTCTAATTGTCGTCATATATTCGTTATAATCTTTATTATTATATATTAAATCAATGCTTTTATAAACTCTTTCTGACATCCCTTCATTGAAAGATATTTCTAATTCTACTATATATTTATCCTTATTTTCTTGTTCATACGGATCTATTTGATATAAAATTTGATTTTCCATATTTTTTTGCTCTATTTCATAAATAGTATATTCATCTCTAAAATTAGGAGATAATATAGCTGTATCACCCTTATTTATTAACTTAATGTATATTTTATGTTTTAAATTATTTGTGTAATCATTATCAATTTTACAACAATAGTCTATCTTCTCTGGTTTATTAACTGATAATATTTTTAATTTTGGGCTTTCTTTTTCTTCTTTATCTTTAAAATATTTATTTAATGTTATTATAATACCAAATGCTGTTAATGTTATACCTAATATACTACTAATATAATTTACCCATGTCTCTGATGATATATTTATTCTTTTTGATAAATCTAAGATTCTTAATATTATTGTAATTAATGCTTCTGAACCTAATGT
>CALXFH010000027.1 GCA_944387555.1 uncultured Clostridia bacterium
ATTTTCTTTTGTCAACAAATATTACATAGTTTTTAAAACTGTAATATTTTTGTAAAAGAATTGTAACATTTCTTTTAATATCTGTCAATATTATAGCATATTTTTTTTGAAATTTCAAGTAGTTAAAAACTTATTTTTTATTGAAATATCAAGCAAAATTCGAATTACGACAATCGATTTTAAGGCATTTTATTTTTTGAGTAATATACTTTTATCCTCTAATTTTAGGCACAAAAAAGAGGTAGACTATATTAGCCTACCTTTTATTTATATCTTGTATTTGTTCTAGCAACATATCCAACTCTACCAGTTGCAATTGCTCTTACTTTATCCCAAATATATCCATCTGCATTGGCTACATTTTCTTCTAATATTTCTACTGTTGTATTTGCTTTATATAAATGAGCTATTCCACTTAGAGATGGTTTTTCTCTTATATTTGTTTTTACTGCAAAAACTTTTTTTGTTCCAACACTAGAACTTGTACTTCCACCTACTTTGCTTTGGTCTTTTGTTCTTAATACCCCTAAGAAGCCTTTGTAATTGTGTTGTACTTTATGTACTGTTTTACCATTCCAGTTCAAATCGTATGAATAGAAGTTATGTGTATCTCCTTCTCCTGTTGCTATACATATATGTCCGTATGTATTACCTAGTCCACTTCCAAAGACTGCTATATCACCTTTTTGTGGTACGAAAGAAGGTGTATTTGCTATTCTATTAAAGTTTGCTTTTAAAACACTATTGCTATTATAGTTCTCGTAATAATCTTTAGCATTTCCCCAAGCTCCTGGTGTAAGTCCAAATACTTTATTTAAGTACATTTTTATTAAGTCTACACATTGTACTCCTGCTGTTCCATCATAGTCAAAACTTTTTCCGTTATATGTATTTATAAATTCATTATAATTCATAATTAATTTTCCTCCTTCTTTGGCACATAATCTAATGCCTTCTTTACTGTATCAAAGATGCTTTGTACAAATTTTTCTACTGCTTCTCTTGTAATAAAAAATTGCAATGGCTTTGGCAACATTGCAATAACTTTATCTATAACATAATTTAATTTTTCTGTATTTTCTCCTTTATGAAACATATCTTCTGCTTTAACTATCATCTCTGTGGCAAACTCCTTAAGTCCTTTCTTTTTTATTTGCCATACTAACCAAATAACAAAAGCTATTACTACTATTGCTACTATTACTATTCCTATAATTGTTTGTGCTTCCATTTGTTAGTTCCCCCTCTCTAATAAAATATCTACTTTTTTATCTGTACTTTCCATTTGCTTTTGTAAAAGCTCTAGAGACTTTGCAGTATTTGCGTTTGTTTGTTGCATTTCTATTAAACAGTTAGAGATGGTTGTTGTAGTGTTTTCTACTACTTGTAAAGTAGTCTTAATAGTTTCTTGATTTTCTGCATTTTTCTTTTTATTTACAATATAGTCCCAGATAAAGACTATAATTATTACAGCACTTACACCGTAATTTAATAGTACTTGTCCGATTTGATTTATTTCTTCCATGCTTCTATTTCCTCCTCTAACGTGTTTACTTTTTCTTCTGTCTGCAAAATCCTATTTTCTACTTGCTTCCAACGTTCATTCCCACTTTCTTTTCTAGCTTCGTAATCGTCCATTGTATGTACTGTAGAAAAAATATTAATAATTATAAAAAGCAGAACCAATATAAGTCCTGCTACTATTATTTTATCTTTTTTTTCCATATCATTCTCTCTTTCTTTTTTATTTGTATCCAACTACTTTAGTTATATAGACTTCTCCCTCAACTCTTGTTGTATTTCCTCCAATACCTAAATACCACTGTGGTCCTCTTGCTATGCTACTGCCATTAAAGTTTATTATTTCGTTTACTAAATAAGTAAAAGAACTTCCATTATAAGCAGGAACTAATATTCCTAAATTTTTACCGTTTGGATTTTCTATTTCTGCAGAAAAATATGTTTTTCCTGTAGCATACGTTACATAGCCATTTATCTTTATTCTATTAAAATTATTAGAGTTTTCATTTAATGGTACATTTTCCTTTGTTCCTTCTTCGTTTTCAAATAGTACATATTCCTTTAGTTTTAATATTAAGGGTGCGCTCATATTTGCTCACCCCCAATCTTTTTTACTAGATTACTTGTGTGTGTGTGTGTGTGTGTGTAGAGCCTCAAGGCTTACAAGATTTTTATTCATAGTTATCATCCTTTCTTTTTATTTGTATCCTACTACTTTTGTTATTTTTATTGCATTACTTTGCATATCTTTAGCATACCAGTCAGATGCTCTTCTGTTCCATTCTACATTTATTTTGTTTCCAGAAACATTAAAACTAGCAGCACAAATATATATCTGTGTTTCACCTATATCTACAATTTGTAAGATAAAACTTCCATTTGGCTCTATTTCCTTTATTCCCTTTTTGCCATCTACGTTTTGGTAATATATCTTAAGCATATTATAATTGTTAGCACTTTTACTTAAAGTTATATCTCCACCTGTTCCTGTTGCATTTTCATATAGAATATGTTCTTTTAATTTTAATATTAAGGGTTCACTCATTGTCTCTCTCCTTTCTAACTTCTAACTATAAATTCTAAATTACTGTTAGCAGGTACATCCCAGTCTTTAAACTTAATATGAGTTGTATCTACTTCTATGTAATTTATATCTTTAATTAATTTGCACCCTTCAAAAAGCACACTTAGAGAATTGTCTCCAAGTGTGTATTTAGGTACTGTGTAATTAGTATTTTGTGTTATTACTTGTGTTGTTTCTATTTTTGTTACACTTATTGTAGGGTTTTCTCCAGGATCTCCTTTATCTCCCTTAGGACCCTGAGAACCTGTATTTCCTTTTTCGCCTTTCAAGTTTTTGAAAGCAAAGTTGAATGTTTTTGCTGTATTTGTTCCTCCTGTAGTTACTGTAACTGTTGGTGTTCCAATATTATTATCGACTGTTGCTGTTATCTGTCCAAAGCCTGCTGCTGCTCCAGTATCTCCTTTTTCTCCTTGTATACCTTGTAATCCTTGTTGTCCCTGAATACCTTGGGGACCTTGTTCACCTTGCGGACCTTGTTCACCAGTATCGCCTTTATCACCTTTTTCTCCTTTTACTCCTTGTGCACCAGATAAATCTGTTAAGAATGTAAAATCGCTTCCTCCTTTAACATATAATTTTGCATTATCTGGGTCGTCAACATTAGAAGCTATAAGAACAAAGCTACCTTCTTCTACATTTGTTTTGTCTGCTTCCATTGCTTCTATAGATGAATATGTTTTAAATATAGAAAAATCTTTTCCAGGTTCTCCTTTTTCTCCCTGTTTTCCTTGTGGACCTTGTATACCTTGTTCTCCCTGAACACCTTGCTTTCCTTGTACTCCTTGAGGTCCTTCTGGTCCTATATCACCCTTATCACCTTTAGGTAATATGAAATTTAATACTTGGTTAGGTGAATTACCACTTATAGTAACTTTTGCTTCATTTCCGCTAACAACAGTACCTATTGATAATGTATTTGAAGGTCCTACATCACCAGTATCACCTTTCTCTCCAGTATTTCCTTTTTCTCCCTTTTCTCCTCTAGGTAATGTGAGATTTAAAACTTGATTAGGTGAATTTCCTGTTATACTTACTTTAGCTTCTTCTCCTGCTTCCACTTTTCCTATGGTCAATACATTAGCTGGTCCAACATCTCCTTTTTCTCCGCTTTTCTCCTTGCTCTCCTTGGTTGCCCTTTGGTCCCTGAATACCTTGTATACCTCTTTCACCTTGCGGACCTTGTTCGCCTTGTATGCCCTGTTCCCCTTTATCTCCTTTAGCTCCTTGGTCTCCTTTATCACCTTTAGGCCCTTGCTTTCCCTGAGGCCCTTGTTCTCCTTGGTCTCCTTTAGGACCTTTTAGTTCTTCTAATTGCTCTTCTGTGAAATCTTGATATCTAAATGGGTCTCCTTTATCTCCCTTGTCCCCCTTATCTCCTTTGATAAGCGGAATATTTGTTAATCCATCTATTTGAATGTTCTCTACGATTATATCTTTTAAATCGTCTAAAATTATCATTATTTCTCATCTCCTTGAAATGTAATTTCATCTGTTAATGTTATAGTTCCTAAACTTAACGTTTTAACATATTCTCCTATTTTCAATTCAATATCATATTGATAACTTCCATAAGCTAATTTAGATGTATCTTTAGAACTTAATTCAAATTGATAATATCCATCAGAAAATGTTATATCTGATGGATATATTTTTTGGATTAATATTTTTTTGCTATTTTGATTTTGCTTAACCGTAAAATATAATTTTTCATCATCTGTTAGTTGTATAGGATTACCATTGCCATCTTTTAATTGAAATTGTATATATTGAGTATCTCCTCTTATAAACTCTAAATCCATTTTATCCTCCTACTTGAAACTCATCGTCCCATTTTTATAAATTTGAAAATTATTAGTATACATTTTAAATATTTCCAACTTTTCCTTTGATGTTTGTCCTGGAATGCTATTTATATATTGATATAATTTCTTTTGTTCACTATCACTTAATTTATATTGTTTTCCTAATATTAAAAGCTTTTGATTATAATTTACATTCATATTGTTTACATAATTATATACTTTTTGCTTTTTACTATTAGTTATTGTTTTTCCTTCTAAAGTTCCGTCATCTTTTTTATCACTTTCGAATTTTTGTTGTTTGTATTTTAAATATTCATTTATATCAATATTGCTTTCTTTTAATACATTAGTGTAGAAGTCATCATCATTTCCTATTGTAGATTCATAAATCTTTTGCTTATCATCTTTAGCATATTTTTCATTTATTAAAATTGAGAGTTTCTCTTTTTCTTTTAATTGACTTTCTCCTTCTATCTCCCCTGTAGCTTTCTTTTGTTCAGTAACTTCATATACTTTATTTTTATAATCTGCATACGAATCTAGTATTTTATCAAGTCCTTTTTCTTTTTCTTCATCTGATAGTTTTGTCCACTCTCCGTGATATTTATAATATAATTCATTACCAACATTAGCCGTTATTCCGCTTACTTTTGCTTTGTCGACTTCTTTTATTCCTTCTTCAGCTAATTTATTTATATTTTTTTGAACATCTTTAAGTTGTTTTTTCTTTAGTTCATCATCTACAGCAGAATTTTGTATTTCTCTTTTCTCTTTATAAAGCTTATTCATCTCCTCAGAAACTTGAGATAAATATTTGCTTTTGATCTTATCTATATCTGTCGCTTTGTCGCTGTTAGCTTTTACATTTAGCTCGTCACTCTTTTCAAAAAACTCTCCAGGATATTTGCTTTTCATTACTGAATCTGTTGTGAACTTATCCTCTACCATATTATTTTCTGCTTGAGGTGTCAACATCGGTAATACTATATCACTAATTCCTCCCCCATATTGATCAAGTAGATAATTAATTTTGTATGGACTAACATTTAATTTTTCGCCCAACCATTTACTAAACTTATCAGTAGTCTCATCATATTGTTCTGTAACAGGTTTATCCTGTAGTCTGCTTGGGACAATATCTTCTCCATACCAACTTGTATTTGTAACAGCCTGTATTATAGGAGAAATTACGTTATTATCTATAGGATTGTTTGGTGCTAAATTATCCATAGCAAATTGTAAATCTTCCCAAAAATCTTTTGCTAAATTATCTATATTTAACTTTTCATCTTTTGTTACATATTTATTCACATTAGAAACTACTTTTTGAATAGTTGCAACGGTTCTTCCTTTTGGTATTCTTATAAATTTGCCATCACCATATTTAGCTATGCAATAATAATTGTCTTTAACATAGTCTTGCAAATTATTGTAATCTTCATCATCGTCCCATAAAATATTATTTAATAATATTGTTGGTAGCCCTGCAATTGCATATTTACAAGCTAATACTGTCCACCCTTTTAATCCTTTTACTTTTGCTTCTTGTATATTTCTAACCTGTTGCATTGCTCCTTGGACAGATGCATTTAAGAAAGTACCACCATTTCTATTTAAAAGCTTAGTAATATTGCCTCCCGCTTTAAAATTAGTAGTAACTCTAGCTGCATCTAGCATTGAAGTTTCTATGCTTTTTCCTTTTTCTCTACTTGCTATATATTCTGCTAGTCTTGGCGACATTTCAATTATATTATTTACTTTGCTTATACCTCTAAGAGGTAGTGTAGCAACATTTTTTACTAAACTGACTTTTTTATCATTTTCAAAAGAGCCATCATTAGCATTAAAATAACTATTTTGTTCTCCTCCATTTTGTAAGTATTCATTATACCAATATCCTTTTCTTATAATTTGAACATAAGCTTCTGGCATTTTTAAGATAGTTTTTGCTGTATGTTGAGAATTTATCACTATATCTTGAATATCTTTTATGGAGTTTGTAATCATAAACACAGGATTATATTCAGTTAATACTCCTCTTCTGAAATTGCTTATTTTATTTAATACTTTATTTCTATATGCTAATCCTTCACTAACAGGTTTTAAAGCATCATACATATCTTTGCTTATTTCAAAAGTTACTTTTTCACCATTGTCAAATACAGTAAAACTTGGTGGTGTTGTTTTATCTCCTTTTTTTAATAATTCTGTATTGTTTTCAGTATTGCTTATATCTTCAATTATACTTTCCATATCTACATTTTCTACTTCTTGTACAGTCTTTAATGTATTTAATAATTCTACTCCAAAATTATTTCTCGCACTAGCTCTATATGTTTGTAATGTTCTATCTGCTATAGTTTCAAACAATGGTAAAATATCTTGATTTCCACCTTTTGCTCTTTTTATTGGGCTGTTTATACCTGTTCTTCCTGTATCTAATGGTACTGATATTGTATTTCCTTTACTATTTACTCTTGCTATTGGTACATAATGAGGATACATTTCTTTAAATAATTGTCTAGTATCTTCTGATATTACTCCTGATTTTACTAATTCTTTTGTGTTTGCATCTAAGAAATCATAAACATCCTTTGCCCACTCTTTAAATTTCGGATTAGTTTGTTCATATTTATTAACTATTTCTTGAGAAATTTCAGCAGTAATTTTATCTGCAAAAACAGGCTTATTCTTTATAGGATTTTTTCTCTCGTAATTAATTCCTGTGTCTCCATCAAATCTTTCTTCTAATGTCATTCTATCTATGTTTAATTGATGATACATATAATTGCTAAAATCTTCTTTATTTTCTCCTACTTCTTCTCTTATACTTTCTAAACTTTTACTTATCTGTTTTTGACTTTTGGTTTTTGAATCCAATTCATATCTAGGCATTCCTATTGCATTTTGTCCTCTTGCATTTGCTGTTAAAGTATAATCCCACTTTCCTTGTAATTCTCTATTTTTAGTCTTTCTTGACAATTCTTCAAATACAATTCCTTTGTCTAATACATTTGCTTTAAATATCGCCCATATTCTACTTTTTTCTTTTTCTTTTGTTGGTATCTCTGTTAATATTTCAGCCACTTTTTCTTCTTCTGTTTTGTTTTCGTTTTCTTTTTTATCAGTTATTATATCTTTTTCTTCTGTTATTCCTATTTTTTTTAGTTTATCTTTATTAATATTTTCAATCTTTTTTTTGCTTTGTATTATTTCTAAATTTTCTTTAGTTGGTAACTTTAATTCTTGAACTGTTTTACCTTTGCCTCTTTGCCCTATTTGAGTATTTAAAAAGTCTTGCCATTTATTATTTTCAGAAATAGAAGGTTTACTCTCTATCTCATTTAAATATCTTCCTCTTTCTCTCCCAGCCACCAAGTTTTTATCTTTAATTTGATTTTCTGATATATTCTCTTCAAAAGTTTCATATGACTTATCTCCTTTTTTACTAGATTTAAACATATTATCTTTAATTTTGTCAACTACTCCTCTTTTCTGCATATATCTATCATAATTTTTGTGTTTTGGGTTAGCTTTTGAACTTTCAGGAGCTGTACTATTACTACTGTTCTCATATTTTTCTTTTAAAAATCTTTGTGCTGTATCAGATGCTTCTATTTCTCCTAAGTTCTCATAATATCTTTTCCTGCTTAATCTCGATGTAGTTCCGTTTTCAAATCCTTCCTCATTTTGTATAGAGTGTTGTAACTCGTGTATTATTGTTTTTTCTAAATTTATGCCACTATTTATAATTTTATTGTTTATTGTTATTGATTTTTGTTTTTTGTCGTAGAAGCCATTTACATTTTTTAAATCTTTAAAATTGATATCTATATTTTTAAAATTAGGATACATTGTAAATAAAGTATTATGTTCTATAATATCTCCTAATTTATAGTTAGTATTTTCTTTTAGTTGTATATTATCTTTTATTTTCATATTTTTGTCAGATATTTCAAATTTCCAGTCTCCATTTCTATCTTGAAACCAACCTGTATTTTGTCTTATGTTTTCATTATCTGTTCCTGTTTTTTGCATTTGCTTAGCTCTGTTAAGTCCTTGTTCTACTGTCATATATGTTCCTGGTTCTTGCATTATTGCATTATTTAACCCTTTTTCTCCCACAAAAGAATATCTAGTTTGATTACTTTCTCCTTGATATGTTTGTCTATAAGCGTTCTCAAATTTGTTTCTTATATCTTCCCAATATACTTTCTCTATCTTATTTCCTGTTATTTTATTTACTTTATCAACTACCCAGTCATATATTCTCTTAAATACTGTTGGTTTTTCTGTGCTTAATGAATTTACAAAATCTTGGTCTCCTAATTTTTGTGCTAATGTATCTGCAACTTCCTCATCATCTACTAGACTTTTAAACTCTTTACTATTAGGGTCATATACTTGTGAATATGTATTTTCTAAAGACTGTCTTGCTTCTGTATATCCTTGCATTGTTTTATTTCTATCTAGTACTAAATTTTTCAACTCATCAAATTCTTTAGTTCCTGCTAAATCGTGTGTTAACTCATGAATACTTATTTGTTGCATTGTATCCTGTGTATTTCCATTAGGATTAAATATAACTTCTCTTGTAGTATTTCCGTTTTCATCTGTAGATGTTTTCCATATGGCATTTTCATTATTGTTATTAAAATATGATGCATCAAATCTTCCTGAAATATCTCTATTAGATAATACTTGATTTACTGTTTTTATTGTTTCATTGTTTGTATCTAAGTTATAAGCTTTTGCACTATCTTCAAAATTCAAATTTGATGTGTCTATATTATTTTGATTTTGTTGTTGAAATATATTATCTGTTCGAACATTTTCATTGTTGTCTATGTTATTTTGTGAGTTTGTTGTTTCTACGGTTCTTGTTTGATTTACATTATCTACTGATAAATTTTCATCTTTTATTATCTTTTCTGCTTTTTTTACTAAATCTTTTGTATTAGAATCTACTTTTTCGTCATTTTGTATCTCTTTATATGTGTTTCCACCTAGTCCGAATAAATTAAGAACAATAGTTGTTAGTACTGTATCTCTACTTGTTGTTCCTAAATCATTTAACCATTGTTCTCTTGTTATATCTTTATTATTTACTAGTTTATCTATTACGTATCCTGCTTGATTTTCTAAATTTTCTTCTAAAGTTTCACCACCTATTTCATATATCTTAGATGCTATTCTTCTACCTATGTTACTTGAGACCTTAGATTTAATTGTTTTTTTTGCTATATCATCTAGTGAGCCTCCACTTAGGAAGTTACCTCCTGTCAATTTTTCAATACCATAACTTGTTGTTCCTTTTAATACACCTGTTAAAATTGATTGTGCCTTATTATCTTGATTTTCATTTAAATTATCTAAATAACTATCACTACCTACATTTACTGCTTGAACTAAATTACCAGAGCCTGGTATCATTGCGTTTGCTAACATTGAAGGTATCATTTGCCCTATTGTGCCTGAAATATTTGATGCGGTTTGTACAACACCATTATCTATTTGTGATGTTGTATCTTGATATTTATTTGTTGCAATTTTTGCTGCATCTACTAATCTTTCTGGATTAGCTGTATTAGAAGTTTTTGGAGCTGGTGCAATACTTTGAATTGCGGCAACTGTATCTATTACTGAATTTTTTGCCTCTTCTGGTATTCCTTTTAAAACATGACCTATAGATGATAAATAATTGCCTTGTTGAATATCTGAATTTATTTTTTGTGCTTCTTCCTGACTCTCTTGTTGTTGTATATACTCATTAACCTTTAAATTTAATTTTGCCTGTTCATCTTTATCTTTTACAAATGCTTTAATTTTGTTTGTTCTCTCTCCAATATTCTCAATAGATGCTAGGCTTTTTATAAGTTCTTCACTAAAAGTTTGATTGTTATTTGATGTACTATTAAGCAAATTTTGAGTTTCTGTCTTATTTTGTCCATTAATTCTTCTACTTAATATGTCGTTTCCATTAAAAGGATTGCTATTAGTCATATTGTTATTAGCTGTATTTTGTACTTTATTCCAAATACTATTATCGTTGTTATTATTAGTAGCATTATTGTTAAAATACTTTTCTCTTGTATTTGTTCCATTATACATATCATCAATAACACTATTTATAACCTCGTTTGATTCTACTTTCTTTCCTTGTCTTTCGGCAACATATTGCTTAAACCCATCTAAATATTTCTTTTTTTCTTTATCAGATAAATCATTGAAATTCAATTTTCTATCCTCCTCCTAGTAGTTTAACTGCTTGATTATACACATTCTTAGGTACATTTATAATTTCTTGCAAATAATCATATGCTTTTGCATAACTATCTTCATATCCATTGCTTCCTGATACACTTAAATTACCACTTGAACTTGAAGATTTTTTCTTTGAGCTACTACCCGAGCTAGATTTTTTTTTTGATAAATTGAACTGTTGTTGCCATTGGCTATCTGCAACAGCATCCCTTTGTTGTTGATAATCAAATTCTTTCTGTCTCCATTGATTTTCAATTTCGTTTTGTCTTACTTGCTCATCAAATGATTTTTGCCATTGTTGGTCTGCAATTCTGTCTCTTTCTTGTTGATATAAATATTGCTCTCTATTTTGTCTTAACTCATAATTTTGCGTTAACAGTTGCAATCTTTGAGAATATAAATCTAAAGCTGCTTGAGCTTGTTGAACACTCCCATTTTGTCTTGCTTGCGTTATTTTAAAATCGTAATCTGCTTTTAGCTCGTTTGCATTGTTTAATGTATCTGTTACACTCTTTTGATATGCATTGTACAAAGAAGTCCTTGTACTTTCAGCATAACCACTATTGCCTAACCCTTGTTGTGCTAATTGCTCCATACCAGCACCATACTGGTTAGCTTGCTTTTGCCAACTACTATATAATCCAGAAGTTGTTTTTTGTGTTTCTTTATCTAATTTTTCTTTATCTCTATTTAATTCATCAACTTGCATTTGAGTTTGTTGATTTATTAACTCATTCTGTTTCTGCTCTTGTTGATTTAATAAACTATTTTGTTGATTTACCAAATTATCTAAATCTTCGTAACCCGTTGCCACTTAGTTCACCTACTTCCTTATAACAAAACCTAATAAACTATCTTTCGGTACGTCAAATTTAAATCTTATTGTACTACTTTCTCCTGTACCTCTTTCTACATAATTTTCATTTGGTTCTAACAAACATCCTTCAAAATATACATCTAATCCGTTTGAATTTACTTTATATGTATTAGGAATAGTATAATCAGTATCTTCCTCTATCTCTGCCAATGTTCTAACATTGTATCGATATGTTTTTATTATTTTTTTATTGATTTCTTCTTTATCATCTTCCGTTCCCTGCTCTATCTCAGGAATCAACGTATTATTAATATACTTTTTTAAGTCATCACCTGTTTTATCAAATGTTTTCTTTAATTCATCTGCTCCAATTGCTGGAGTATCAGGCAAGTTTTGTATATTATTTGTAACTACCTCACAATTTGTTAAATCCATAACTTCCTCCTACTTCTTTACATATCCTCCAACGAATGCTTCTATAACTGCACTATATAAGCCAAAAGGTTTGTCCTTTTCGTCAGAATAAAATTTAAGTGATATTTCGTTTATCTTCTTTTCCTTAATTTTGTATATTAAATAAGATTTATTAGATGTTATAAAACTAAAATTGCTAAAGTCTATACTCAAAAAAGAAAAACCTGTTGCTGACTTTTCTGTTGTGTATCTATACTCATCTGATTTGTCCGTTTTCCTTGCAACCTTTATAATTCCATTAGGAATTGTCTTTATTTTCGCAAGTCCTCCTCTTTTATTTGTCGTTTTAACCATATTGTTATATCCAAAATTATCCATTGGTGTAGTCCAATAGCTATTTATTGCATTTTCATTATCATTTGTCCCATCAACAATAAAAATAGAGCCATCTTTAGCTCCTATATATAAATCATCGTTATATTCCTTTAATATATTAGGATTTATATTAGAAAAATCCCAGTAAAACCATTCATATTCAAAGCTATTCAAACTTGCATACTTTTGCCTTCCGTCTGCAAGAAATATTTTTCCATTTACCAATATTAATAAATATCCTCTATATTCTGTTAAAGTTGCATTTTCGTAATCATTTTCATTTATCATTTTAGAATCCACTAGACTACTTCTATGTGCTACTACTTGTTTACTGTTTAAATTGTCTGTAGTAATTCCCTCTAATCCATATCTGCTTAAATAAACTATATCGTCTCCAAAATTTCCACTTGCAGATAAGCAACCTAATTCAACATTACCTTGACTGGATGGATAATACTTTCCTTGTTCTTGATCTAGTGCTGGTGTATGATAAAACACATTCGCATTATTCTGGTCTAAATTTTTAAATACCCATAAAACATTATTACCTACAACCATAGAGGTTATTTGAGCATCATCTGAGCCATCTTCATAATAATTCAAATCTGATATGTATTGTGGATTATTTAATTCTGAATGAAATACTGCGTTTGGATAATCAGGATTACCTGTATAAAATATCCTGTTGTCAAATTGTAGGGCTTTATCACATTTATTTATTCTATCCGAATATCCCTCTACCGTTTTTGAAAATGTTATAACAACATTATCATATCCACTTAAATTCGGCTCACTTGGTGCTTCATTAAATGTTACTTTCCCTTTTATTCTATCTACTGTAAAATCTTCATCTTCTTTTAATTCTACATCATTTACTATAGCTTCAACTTCAGCAATATCTATTTCTTGTGCATCTAGATAAAACTCTGTTGACTCTCCATCTCCTAAAAATGTATTTTTTCTTTTAGGTGTTAAAACATTAACATCTTGTAATGTTTCTCCCCCACCGATATTTCCTGCCTTTCTACTTATTGTAGTTGTAGGAATGAATGGTTCATCTTCTGTTACTTTCTTTACTGTCTCGCCATCATATATTAAATATGTCTTTCCATCATTTATATACAATTTATTATCTAATTCATTGAAACTAACACTTTTACTGTCATTCATATCTTCGTATATCTTTTTTAAAGTTTCCGAATTAGGTATATTAGGGAAATTACTCCACTCATAAAGCTCTGTCCCACTATGAACTATAGCTTTTGTAATGCTATAGATATATATTCCATTTATCTTCGTCCCTATTTTAGCTATTTTCCTACATCCTGGTCTCGTTTCTATACATGCACCTTCTGTGTCTTTGTAGTTTTTCCAAACGTTTAAGGCATCTGGACTTCTTGTTATGTCTACAAGACTTGGTTCATTTAAAAAGTCTACTCCCTTAAAGTCTGTATATGTTCTTTTTATTCCAGTTGCCATGTTTTCCCTCCTAAATATCAATATCTGGTTCGTTTAATGTAACTGCTGGTATATTCCTTCTTGTATCTAATGCTTGCAATTTTCTTTGGTACTCTGTTGCAAAAGCTGTATAATCTGCACTTGGGTCTGTTTTTAATATATCATCAGCGACTTTATATGGTAATAATGCTTGTGCATCATTATCCAATTCCAAATAAAAATCATCTTCTGTTTCTTCATTTATTTCTTGTGGATATTTATAATATTCTAATATTGTATTTCCTGGTGTATTATCATTTATATAAATCTTATTTCCTACAATATAATAATCTGCATTTATTTGTTTATTATTGCTATCTTGTACAAATATGTTTTTTATTTGGTACAAGTCTGATGGTAAACTATAAGACGTATATCTGTCTTGTTTGTTTTCATCTGCTATTTCACTATATGTTTTTGTAGCTGTTATCTTTTTAGTTTGTGCTAATTCCTGATAAGCCAAATTATACAAGAAAGGTAATCTTGTAGCTATATCTTCATCTTCTGTATATGCCTTCATATTAGGTGTATATTCTTCTATTAATGCCAATGTTATTTTTTTATTCTCTCCATATGTCATAATATTTCCTCCTCAAGTTTGATAGAGTCGAACTATCTCAAACCTTCAACTTGATATAAAAAGAGGAGTCACTCTCCTCTTCAACTAAGGCAATTCTACTGCTTGAACTGTTAAGCTTGTATCATCTTCACCTTTGATTACAACTTTTCCTTTATTTTCTTCAGAAACATTTTCAAATTTTCCAGACTCGATAACAATTCCTACAGATTTACCATTAGTAACACTTACTTCTAAATCTTCTACTCCTTGTAAAGAGTCTCCTTTTACTATTGTAGCTTTCTTAGCTGCTGAACCTGTATTGCTAATTATTAACAATATTTTTCCACAAGATTTGTTTTCATAATCAATTGCTACTCCTGTTGTTTTTACAACAACTGCAGCTTCTAATTCTTTAGCTTCATTCCTTACTAAAACTGTATTTGTTACACTATCCATTTAAAATTCCTCCTATATATATTTTCTAGAGGCTTTTCAGCCTCTAATATTATTGATGACATCTTAAAACAACGCATTCTTTTGGTCTTACCATTTTACCACCATAAGTATTAAGACCTTTAATAGCCTCAGCAAATCCTTTCTCTGGCTCGTATGGTTTTAATTTATCAATACCATTACAATATGCAAATGCTTTAGATGTTTTTAAGATAATATAATCATCTGTTCCATCATTATAAGCATTATTTGTCATCTTTACTTTTGCATTATTATATGTACCTAAAATTCCTTTAGCAATTAAAGAATCATTATTTGTTTTTAATTCTATTAATTTATTTTGGAATAACATATAAAGCCAAGGTGTTAAGTACATTGTTACATCATCTTTTGTACTTACTCCATTGTTCCATAATTTTACAAACAAAGCATCAATATTCTTTTTAGCTGTGGCTTCATCAGTTATTTGAATTGAATTTGTTTTAAATCCTGCATTCTTTGCCATTTGTGTAGCACAGAATATATCTTCTTTTTCTGCTAAAGCTCTTGTTGTTTCGATAGATAATGCTTCCATTACACCATCTTGTGCTTGTGCTTTGTCTATATCATCTATTCCATAGTTAAAGTAATCATATTGGTCGATGTCTAAGTAAGCACTTGTCCCACCAACATTTTCTGCTGGGTCAATATCTTTTCCTGGAACATATTTCTTAATTGTTGGTCTACCAATATTTTGGATTTTTACTCTTTTACCTTCTCCAGCTTCTCCTTCAAATTTAAAATCACAATCTTGTTTAAATACTGTAAATTTTGGTAATTCATGTTGTATGTATTTACTCCATACAGTTGGTTTAAAATTTGCATAACTCATAATTAATCTCTCCTTTTACTTTTACCAAAACTTCATAGACTCACGTACTCTTTTCCAAATTTTGGGGTCATCTAATTGTTCACTTGTTAATTTATCTACTTCTTCAGATGTGTATCTTTCTTTTTCACCATTGTTTGGCACAGTAGACTTAGTACTACCAGTACTTGCTGGTTTCTTAGGCTCACTACCATTAACTTTTTGATACAATTCATATATCTCTGTCATTTTAGTACCTCTGTTAAATCTTCCAGCAAACTTTTTAAAGTCTTTGTCTTTTAGAATACTTGTATCTATTCCGTTGGCTTTTAAATCTTTTTCTTCTAATTTTTCTGTTAAGTATTCACCTAACTTAAAAAACTCTGCATCTTCACGTGCAGAGGTTTTACCTTGTTTTTGTTTTACTGCTAGTTCATTTGCTCTAGCTTCAATTTCTTCGTCATCATAATCGTTGATGAAATCATTTGCATCTGCTCTTCCTAGGATTTCAGCATCTTTATCACTAATTGCTTGACTGTCTGGAATATTTACTCCTTGTTCTTTATAAAATTCTTTTACTTTACTTAGAACATCATCTTCTTCAGTAAGACCTAATCCAGACCTTAAAGTACTCTCTAGTTGTTTAGCCTTACTTAATTTGCTTTCCTCATCCCTACGATATTTTCTTTCTAATCTTGCTTTTTCTTGCTTAACTATTCTGTCAATATCTTCCTGAGTAAAAGTCTTTTCTTCTTTGTTTGTTTCTTCAGAAGAATTAGAATTAGCATCAGTATTATTAGTAGTGTCTGTTACCGTTAATTCTCCTTCTTTCTCCATATTTTCGTTTTCTTCTCCTGGCATATGTTACCTCCCGTTTAAAGACCGTCGTCTATTAATTCCTTAAGCTTTTTGAGACTTCAAAGTTTTGGTCATAAAAAAAGAATAGTTTTACCTATTCTAGTCAAGAGCGCTATATATAAATTGCTTATAAAGCAATGTTAAAAACTTATTGTGTTTGTCCTTGCTGAATTGCATCCAATGTATTATTATTCATACCATTATCAACAATGTTAGCTTCTTGTGGTGTTACTCCTGTGTTTTCTTGATTTTGCATTTGTTGCTCTGTCATAACTTGTTGCATTGCAGCATCTAAAGCATTACCTTGTTTTTGTATTTGCGTTATAACATTTTCTTTCTCTTCTCTGTCTTTTAGTATCTCTTTTAATTTTGCTTTTGGCATTGTTGCATCCTCTGGCAATGCATTTACATATTCTTCAAATGTTATTTGTTGTGCTCCCAATAAATTTTCTAAGCTCATTTCCATTGCATATTTATCAAAAGGTGATTTTGGAGTAACATCTATTTTTATATATAAATTATAGCTATCAAGCTCTTTTTGAGTTATTTTATATGGTTCTTCGAGTGTTATGTTGTTCGCATAATCTTTCTGTTCGTGTACCAGTGTAATTCCCTTAACGCTATTTACTTTTAGCATTTCGAACCATATTCTTGCTATATCCTCAATAAAATCCTTATAATATTCAACTTGTTGATTAATTGGTTGCTGTGATGCTTGTTGTACTGCTAAAATAGCTTTCCCTGATGCTTGTGTTGGGTCTACATTTCCTGTTACTGTATCTCCTGCACCTGCTAGACTTTGTGTGTCTTCTTCTAATTCTTTTTGAAGATTATAAGCATCTGAACTAATCCCTGTTGGTTTTAGATAATTTACTACTTTATTTACATCGTCCGCATTTAATTCATTAAGCTCTATTGTTGTCCCTACTTTGTTTAAAGCTTTAGGGTTTTTTATGTATTTAACATTTGCAACTAATTTTGGAAATGCCACCATTTTAACGACTAAAGCTCTTCTTGTAGCTGTTTTATTTATTTCTATTTGGTTTGGTATTAAATATTCAACTTCTCCTTGTCCTCTAGCACTACCTTTTACTCTTTCCCAAAGGATATGTGCAACAGGATATAAACTTATTTCTAAACAAGTGTCTTGCATTACTGTTGCTAGTTTAGTACATTTTTTAGCCCATATTTTTCCATCTTTTTTATATAATTTAAGTAGAACTAAGCACATAGGTACTATTTCTGTAGTTCTTAATTCACTACCAGATTGTTCTTCTATTTCTTGGTCTTCTGTTATTAATTCTATTTCATCTTCACTTATACCATTTTCTTTTGCCTCTTCTTTTACTTCTTCTACCGTACGTCTAAATGAGATTATTATATATGGTTGATTTTGAATATCATCATCATTTTCATTTCCATAGCATATATTTGTCCTATCCACTTGTTCACATAGGATATTATTGCTATCTGGGTCAGGGTCTGCATAAAAATAGATGATACCTTCATTATCTATACAAGCATCATCTACACAATTTCTAACTATTTTGTTTACTTTGTTTTTCTCCCATAATCTATTAGCATATCTATTGAGCATATCACATATATCTTGTAATTTTTTTCTTTGTTCTTCATTTTCATAGGTGTCTGAATTGAAGTATATTTGATATGAATTGGTTTTTACTACACCAACTTTATACTTTACTATACTTTTAATTATGTTTAACGTAATTGGTTGTATTCCAGATAATTTTATTCCTTCCCATTGATTTCCATGATAAAAGTCATAATTCTTTTTACTTTTATCATATAGTTGCTGTTGATAATTATAGTTTTTTCCTCTTTCATATTCTTGCCAAACTGTTGTTATATTAGTTTCTTCTTTTTTCTTCATACTTATTAGCCTCCATAATTATCTAATTCCTCTAAATCTTTTTGAAGTTTTTGTAATCTAATTTCTTCTTCTTTATCTTTTTCATTTTCTTTTATTGTCTTCACAGGATGCAATATTTCTTTAGGTATCTTAGGTATCGCTTGCTCTTTTCCTATTTTGTATCCTGCATAAAATCCAAATATTAAACAAAAAACTATAATTAATGTATATATAAATTCCATAATTTCCTCCAAATTAAAAAGGAACTATTTCATCTCCATAGTCCCCTTCTGAAATTTCTTCTTTTCCAAATATCTTATTTATTTCATCTTCTAAATTATCGTATTTAGGTTCTCTCTCAAATTTAGTAAACCTTTGTTGATTTCTAATATAATAAGAAATTGCTAAAGCCATAACTAAATCATCGTGATATCCTTCTTCCGCTTCTGCTCTTCCTTTGTTATTTACAATAAAAGTTAGCATTTCTTTTAATGTTTCTATATCTTGAATTACCTCTATATCATCGTGTACTATTTCTTGTAATATTCCTAAAATTAAAGGTCTTGTTATAGCTGTTGTTCTAAAACCAAAGCTTTTCTCATATTTGTTGTTATATTGGTCTTCTTTTTTTCTAACATATTGATTAGGATAATTAAGTTCAGTAAGCTTTTGAGTAGGATATGTGGAAAAGTTATTTTCTAAACCTACTAATGCTTGATTATAAAACATACCTAAACAATATATTTGTTTAACATATTCTATCTCATTCTGTTGTTGTTTTAGTGTTGCTACTTGTTTTCCTGTTATATTATTAATTACATGTGCTGTAAAATAATCTGAGCCTTCTCCTGCTGTATCTCCACCTATAACATATGGAACTCTGTTTTCTGGATATTCGTATATTTTTATTGTTCCTTTTTCTTGTTCTAAAAACTTCTGGTTTCTAACTCTTGTACCGTCATAATAACAAGTAAATTTTCCTGTTATAATTGGTTTTGGAGCTGTTTTTATTCTATTTATTATGTTATTTTTGTTAAAATAGCAAGCACCAGTACTTAAAAATGCCTCTTCTGGACATATAGGATATTCTTGCTTAAATTGGTCTATGTCTCCAGAGCAGTTATTTTTTATACACCATCTTCTCCAAGTTAATTGGTCTAATGTTAAATTATATTGTTTTTGCAAGTCTTTTTCTTCTTGTGTAAGTTTAAAGCCTGTGTATGGCATGCTATATTCTTTTAGTTCATTCCACCCTATAAACAAAGGATAAAAATCATTTTCTCCTGCTACTGCCTTATCCCACATTTCTTTAAAATATTCATATCCATTTGCCGTGCTTTCTATTATTATCATTGAGTCTGGAGTGTTAGGTACTGCTTGCAACAAACCTGTCATTGTAACTTTTTTATCGCCTTCCCAGAAAGCTAATTCAGATAGATGTAATGCTGTAAATGTATCTGAACGTCCTATTCCTTTTCCTCCTGCTGTCATAACTTTCATTCTGCTATCTAGACCTGTCCCTTGTTCATTATTAAAAACTAATTCTTTTGCATTAGATTTCTTTCGTTCTGGCTTAATATCTTCTGGTAAATACTCTAACATTCTTTTACTCATATTGAATAAGTTTGCTGTAGAATCTTCTTTATGTGCTACTATACCAGCATTATAATTATGATGAGTAACTACATTCTTAAATATTATTGCTTCTGTTTCTGTACTAAATCCCATTTGTCTTGCTTTTAATATTATTATTCTAATAGGTTTTCTTTTTTGATGCATTTCTTTAATTACATTATAGTATTTGAGTTGTGGTTCATTTAACTTTAATGGTATTACTTGTCCATTTTTATCTCTGATTTTAATATAATTTTCTATATATGCCTTTGTATTAATACTCATCTCCGCTCAACTCTTTTTATATAATCTTCGTATTTTGTTTCTACATTTATGTTTTCTTGTTTATCTTTGTATCCAAATTTATTTTTTAAATAGAATATTTTAAATGTATCATTTATTCTAGCATTTAATGTTGCATCTTCTAAAATGTCTTGTATCTTTTTAAATGTGTCGGAGTAATATTCTTTTTGAGCATAGAAAGTATCTCTGTTTATATCACAATATACGCAAAAACCTGCAATATTTGGCAACTCATCTTTCGCCTTGCATTTTTTTATATAGTTAATAAATTTATTTTTAAATTCTACATCTGTACCAAATATTCTCTTGCTCATTTCTTACTCCTTTCATAAAATTCACAATATGTTTTCACTATTCCATTTATACAATTAATTCTAATATCGCATAAATCATCCTTTTTATTTATGCAATTCTTACAATGTTCTTTAACATACTTTTTAAAACGTTCTTCATTTGTCATTTTACATCAAACCCTATTTTATTATTTTTTTCTTTTTCTAAAATATATTTATTATTCTTTGTTTGAATTTCAACATAAGCCGTTTTATATTCCATTTTATCTATTAAGTTATCTATTCTTTCTAATATTTTTATATCTGTCATTTCATACCTCTTTTTATAAACACTATGTAAGATATAAAGGATTGTAAAAGACGCTATCTTTTACCGTTTGGGTTACTGGACTATTGCAGATTGTCCTTTTAACCATTAAGGTCGAACCTCTTAGAAGTCTTGATACTTTTCTCCACTGCAACAGGATTAATATCTCAACCTACGCTTCTATATGCTTCTGTCTGCTTTCTTATATCTTACATACTATTTACAATTGTGTAGGTTAAGATTTGCACTTAACATGAAACTAGCTATTCCCCATACACACCCTATAATAGCCTTTTATTGTTTCTGATGCCCAACTATCCAGCGTCTACTATTACCATTCAGCAAAATCTAATTATGTTTAAGATAAAGCCGTTTAGTTTTACCAACTCTAAAATTAATCTAGAATTGTCTATTCCGCCACTACACAATTTTTATATTATAGAGTGCATAGTCCTATGATTTTTTAGAAAATTTTTAGCACTCCAATATGTTAAGCCTTTTTGTTTTGCTGTTTTTATATAATTTAAAGCGCTTTCTTTAGTCCACTTTCTCATTTATATCACTCCTATTTTTTTACAAAATAAAAGAGCCTATCTTATTTGATAAGCTCCTTTTATATTAACTATATATGTGAAAAAATTAATGACTTAATTTATATAATGCATACTGGTTTAAAGATACACCTTCTTGTTCTGCTTCCACAGATAATTTATAATGTAATGATTTTGGTATTCTAACTACAAATTTGCCACTAAAATCATCATATCCTACTGGCAATGGAATTTCAAAACCTCCTTCTAGTTTTGCTTCTATCCAACCTTCCATTGCTTCTTTTAAATTTTCGTATGCTTCTTCAAATGTATCTCCTGTACTTTGACAACCATCTAACTCTAAAACACGAGCATAAAAATAAAACCCACTCTCGTCATTGACTGGCTGAATTATATAGTTATATGGTAATTTCATATAATCTTTAACTTTTTTCATAAAGGTCCCTCCTTACTTCCTTTATTTATAGTGTACTCAAAGAATAGACTTTTATTCGTCTATTCTTCTAAGTGCATCTTTCACATATACAGCTTTTAATGGATTTTCTTCTTTTATTGTTATTACATCACCTTGCTTATTTATAAATTGTCTATGTGATGTTCCGTTTCTTTGGTTTCATTTCATATCCGTTGTACTCTAAAACTTTTGCCAATTCTTGAAACCTAATTCCATTTGGCTGTCTTTTCATCTTAAGTATCAGTTTACTTATGTCTGGCATAAATATTCCTCCTTTCACCAGAAACATTTAGCCTTCCGTCAAGACTAATTATATGATACTATATTTGATACTATTTGTCAATACCTTTATGAAATTTTTTATAAATAAAAAGAATAGCTATTAATAATAACGGCTATTCTTCTAAGCTAATCAATTCTAAAAAGGACCTATGTCGCTCGGTTTCAAATTGGTTTCTCTCCAATTGCGACTGCATTTTACATTTCCATTATAACTATACCAAATTTTTATGGTGTCATAAAAGGTAAAAAAGGTGTCTTTTTTTTAAATTTCTGCATATTTTTGTATAGCTTTTCTTATTAATTTTTTAGTATATCTATATTCTTTGTTTAATTCTACAGACACTTCTTCTATCTTTAGCCCTTGAACAAATCTTAACTCTAATATGTTTTTATATGGTTGCTCTACTTGGTTTATCTTTTTAGTTATTCTTATCAGATTTTCTTCCTCTTCTTCCATTATTTTTATATGTTCACCGATTAAATCTAATAATCTCGCTATGTTTTTACTCATTTTATCATTTTCAGGTGTACCTTTTGGCATATCTGATAAAATTGTAGTTGTCTTTGTTAACTTAGTTTTAGTCTCTTCTATTTGTTCTAGTTTTCTCTCCTCTAACTTTTTACTATGTAAATAAGAATATAATTCTTTTTTGGCTTCTTTCTCTATCATTAGTAACCTCCAAATATACTATTTTTTCTGTCTGGCTTAACTTGTTCTTTTAGCAAACCTAAATCATGTTTCATAAAGCACTCTTTGTATTTTACTTCTACTTCTTCATAAAGCACATAAGTTTTGTAAATCCTTATAAGTTTATACTTTCTATTATTCTTTTTTAATATCTTTGGTATTTTCATATTCATTACTCTCTTTCTACATATTCTTTTATATTAGGTATTGCTTGTTCTTTTATTATTCTATTTATATCTTTTAATATTTGCTCTTTTTCTTCTTCTAAAATATCCTGTGAAATAATATCTAAGTTTTTAAATATTTCTCTATAATCTTCTGGCTTTGGATTTTCTATCCCCAATACTGTTAAAAACTTACATATTCTAGCTGGTGTTATATATTTATCTAGAAATGCAAATGGACTTTTTGTTTCTGTCTTCTTAATACTTTTAACTTCTTGAAAATTATCTCCTACTATTTTTATTCTTTTTTCTCCATTTAATGTTTTAATTACTATTCCTTCTCTTATACAATCTGCTCCTTCTAATGCTGATTTTTGATTATCTACATATTCTTGC
>CALXFH010000028.1 GCA_944387555.1 uncultured Clostridia bacterium
GCAAGAATATGTAGATAATCAAAAATCAGCATTAGAAGGAGCAGATTGTATAAGAGAAGGAATAGTAATTAAAACATCAGATGGAGAAAAAAGAATAAAAATAGTAGGAAACAATTTTCAAGAAGTAAAAAGTATTAAAAACTCAGAAACAAAAAGCCCATTTGCATTTCTAGATAAATATATAACACCAGCTAGAATATGTAAGTTTTTAACAGTATTAGGGATAGAAAATCCAAAGCCAGAAGATTATAGAGAAATATTTAAAAACTTAGATATTATTTCACAAGATATTTTAGAAGAAGAAAAAGAGCAAATATTAAAAGATATAAATAGAATAATAAAAAAACAAGCAATACCTAATATAAAAGAATATGTAGAAAGAGAGGAAAAGTAAAAATGACATTAGACAAAAGAATAATACAAGCAATAGAAGAATATGGAGCTAGAGAAATAAAAATAAAAAAAGAAATATATAATACATTACAAGAAGAAACTAAGAAAATAATAAAGATGACTGGGACAAAAGTAAATTTTGATAATAAAACAAAAGGATTTAGAGCGATTTTTTAAAGGAGAAGAAAAAATGACGAAGGAAGAATTGATAAAATTATTTGATAAAAATAAAGAAGATGTATCTAAGTATGAAAAGAATAAGAAAGACATAAAAAAAATAGATAAAGACATAGAGAAAATAGAAAAAGATTATGAGACTAGAATAACAACATCATATTCAGAAGTATCTAGTGGCAAAACTAATGTAATAAATAATAAAATGGAAAATCTCATTGAAAAGAAAGAAGAAAAAATACAAGAATTAAAACAAAGAAAAGAAAAGCTAGAAGCGGAAAATAGTATATTAGAAGATAAAATAGAAGATGTTAACATAGCATTAAGAGCATTAAAGTTTAAAGAAAAGACTATAATATACGAAAAATATATAGAAGGAAATAGCTATGAAGATATTGGGAATAGAGTATTCTGGAAGATTTTTGGACAAACTAGATCTGCAAATGCTATACAAAAAATTGCTGAAAAAGCTATACAAAAAATGTTGAAAATATTTTAGGCGTGAAAATTACATAAAAATTATATAGTTTTATATAAAAGTATATAGTATAATAACAATAGTAAAATTGCGAAAGCAAATAGGTCCCGATTGATTTAATAAGGATTGTACATTAACAGTCCTTTATATAGCAGAATAGAGCAATGGCAGTTCGCTTGGTTCATACCCAAGAGGTCGGAGGTAGCTAGAATACCTCTTTATGCCTTCTTCCATATCTTGTTCCATGCTAAATCTGGAAGGTATATACAAATGGTGCATGCAGATTATATAAGAGCTAAAGAGGTAGGATTTACATATAACAAATGGCATAAAACAACAGAACATGTAGGAGTAAGCAATCATGTTTGTAAAATATTCAAGCAGCTATTTCCAAAAGAAAAAATAACAAGAATATATAACATATTAGATGATGTACAAGAAACAAAACCAATATTAAAATTAATAAGTGCAACAAGAGTGAGCAAAGAAAAAGGTTACGATAGAATGCTTAAGTTAGCACAAGAATTAAAGAAAGCAAAAGTAAAATTTAGATGGACTATTTTTACAAACTTGAATTTATATGGACAAAAGCCGTTTAATATGGAAGAAATAGTTTATATGAAACCATCACATGACTTTTGGGACTACATAGTAGAAGCGGATTATGGAGTACAACTTTCAGACACAGAAGGTTATAGCTATTTTGTAAACGAGTGTTTGGAATATGGAACACCTGTAATTTGTACAGACTTTCCGAGTGTATACGAAAGTATAGAAGATGGAAAAAACGGATATTTATTAGATATGCAATTAAGCAACCTAGATATAGATAAAATAATTAATAAAATTCCAAAAGAATTTAAATATAAAGAAAAATGCAAAGAAGAAGATTGGATTAAGTTATTAGACAAAAAGGCAAAGGAGAGAAAAAAAGAAATGTATAAAGTAATAGCAAAACAAGATTATACAGACAAAAGACCAGAGTTAATAGAAGAATATAATAATGGACAAGAAATTAATTACAATGTAGAAGGTAATGCTACTATTAAAAAGAACGATGTATATGTAATAAATAATAGCAAAAGAGCAAAAGAAATTAAAGCATCTGGATTTGCAGAAGTAGAAAAGATAGAAGAAATAGAAACTACTGCTAAAAAAGTAAAAGCAGAAACAGCTGTAAAGAAAACAAGAAAGAAAACCCAATAATGACATACAGAGATAATCCAGAGATAGCAAGGAAATATAAAAGCAAAAGATGGCAGAAGTTAAGAAAACAGAAGATATTATTAAATCCGTTTTGTGAAAGATGTTTAAAGAAGCGGAATATATAATCCTACTTACATAGTACATCACAAGGAATATGTAACAGATAAGAATTACGAGGATGATAATGTATTCTTTAATATAGAGAATTTAGAGAGCTTATGTCAAGATTGTCATAACAAAGAACATTTTACCGAAGAAGCGGAATATAGTTTTGACGAGAATGGAGATCTAGTAAGAAGTGAAAGAAGTAATTAAATTGCAAATAGCATTTGATAATTTAAAAATGCAAATACTTAAATCTTTAAAGATAGAAGAAATAGCCAAGTTTTTAGATAAGAACTATATTGATAAATGGCTAAGAATATATAGCTGTGATGTTTATAGAAACAAAGAATGTAGTAAAACAAACTGTGCTATATGTCATAGAGATAGATATGGTTGTACTAACACAACACAATATAAGTATGCAAAGAAAACATTATTAAACTTTATTAAGAAGATAATAAATAGAATAAGAGGAGTATATAAATATGGCTAGTAATACTATAGAATTATTTACAGATAAAGATATAGAAAGATTAGAGAAGATAAAAGAATTAGTAAAAGAAATAAAAGAAATAGACAACAATTTTAGTACAAGTAATATATTAGATATAAATGAAGAAACTATTTTAATTGTTACAACAAATAAAAGTTATTCTAAACATAATATAGATTTTATAGAAGAAGACTTAAGAAGAAGAATAGGAGTAAGATGTGTATTAATACCAGAAGGAACAAAGATAGATAAAGCAATAAGTATTGGAATAGATTATGCAAAAGGAAGAGATTATACAACAACAACATATTATAATGAAGAAGGAAATCCAATTAAAGAAGAGACAACACAGTACAAATAGCCCCCCATAAACCTTTTAAAAGATGCCTTGTGGGAGAACGGTGGGTGGGCCTTCGAAAAATGCACATGATATTTTTGTGTGAGGGTGTAGCTGATGGAGGTGAGGACATGGAAGAAGAAAACGAGGAATTTACTGAAAAATTAAGTGGAGAAGCACTTATTGAAAAAAATAAAAAAATAAAAAAAGAGACAAATAGATTAAAAAAATTATTTAAAGAAATTCCAGAAAACAGAAAAAAACTTGTACAAAGAACAATAGAAAATGCTGCTTTTATGTCTGTAACCTTAGAAGATCTAATGAAGCATATAAAACTTTATGGTGTAAAAGAAGAATATATGAATGGTAAAAATCAGTTTGGATATAAAGAGTCTATAGAGAGTAAAACATACAACAACATGATAAAGAACTATACAAACATAATAAAACAACTAAATGATTTATTGCCTGAAGAGAAAAAAATAGACGAGGATGATGAATTTAAAAAATTCAATGATTTAACATGACGTATATAGAAGAATATTATCAGTTTTTACTGAAAAATCCTGACAAAGCATGTCATAAAGTTCTAACAGTATATAAGAAACTTGTTAAAGATTTAAATAATCCAAAACAGGTTTCTTTTTTTAATGAAATAATAGAAGAAAATGAAACACATACATATATATTTGATTTAAATAAAGCAAATAGACCCATACAATTTATAGAAAAATTTTGCAAACACTCTAAAGGTAGATGGGCAGGAAAGCCTGTTAAATTAGAATTATGGCAAAAAGCTTTCATACAGGCATTATTCGGATTTGTAGATAAAGATACAGGATTACGAAAGTACAAAAAAGGGCTTTTATTTGTTGGAAGAAAGAATGGAAAGTCCACAATAGATGCAGGACTTGGAAATTATATGCTAACTTCCGCAGGCGAAGGTGGAGCAGAAGTCTATTCTGTTGCTACTAAAAAGGACCAAGCAAAAGTTGTTTGGGAAGAAGCCAAAAGAATGATAAAGAAAAGTCCAGTTTTAGCAAAAAGAATAAGAGCTCTAGTAAATGGTTTATTCTACGATGAAACTGAAAGTTTTTTTAAAGCGCTAGCAAGTGACAGTAATTCTTTAGATGGTCTTAATGCATTTTTTGTAATAGCAGATGAAATTCATGCTTGGAAGGATAAAAATTTACTTGATGTTATGTATGACAGTATGAGTGCCAGAGAAGAACCACTACTTTTAGAAACTTCTACAATGGGAACTATAAGAGAAGGAGTCTTTGATAATGAATATGAATATTGCTCTGAAATAATAGATGGATATGAAGGCAAGAGTGAGATAGTAGATGAAACAGTTCTTCCAATTATTTATGAATTAGACAATGCAAATGAATGGCAAGATGAAAAGAAGTGGTATAAAGCTAATCCTGGACTAGGTACTATTAAAAATATAAAAGACTTAAGAGACAAAGTAAACAGAGCTAAAAACAACCCAACAGAATTAACTAATTTGCTTTGCAAAGATTTTAACATTAGACAAAATGACCAGGACAAATGGATCAATTTCGATATAGCCAACAATGAAGACACGTTTGAATTAGAGCAAGTATATGATACATATGCAATTGGAGGAGTAGATTTATCTAGTACAACAGATTTAACTTGTGCAACTCTATTAATATTGAAACATAATAAAAAATATGTAATACAGCAGTATTTTATTGCAGGAGAAAGACTGGATTTTAAGATAAAAGATGATAAAATTCCATATGACAAATGGGAAAAACGAGGCTTAGTAACAGTTTGTGAAGGTGCTAAGGTAAACTATAGTGATGTTACCCAATGGTTTCTACGAATGAATGAAGAATATAAAATATCTGCTTTATGGATAGGATATGATCCGTGGAATACACAATACTGGGTAGAAGAAATGAAAGAATATGGCTTTGAAATGGTGGAAGTAAGACAGGGGGCTAAAACAATGTCTAACCCAATGAAACAACTAGAAGCAGATTTAATAGAAAAGAATGTAAACTATAATAATAATCCCATTTTAAAATGGTGTTTATGCAATACATCTGTAAAAAGAGACGAAAACGATAACATAAGACCAGTAAAAGGACAGAAACAAAGAGCAAGAATTGATGGCACAGTAAGTTTAATAATAGCTTACTGTGTTCTATTTGATAAATTAAACGATTATTTGGCACTTCAGGAGGAATAAAATGAAAGAAAAACGAAATTTGTTTAATTCCATATTTGGAAAAAAGAAAAATAAGCAGCAAAATGTAACGCAAACACAATTTCAACTACTTAGTGGCTGGAATACACAGTTTACAACATTGCAAGAAGGAACATATAACAGTAAAGTAGCAAGGCAGGCAATAGATAGAATTGCAACACATTGTGCAAAGCTGATTCCTAAACATATACAAACAGATATAACTAACAACATAAAAGGCGATATTAATTTTTTATTAAGTAATCAACCAAATCCATTAATGAATACATTTGATTTTATATATAGAATAATATCGTTACTATATACAGACTGCAATGCTTTTATATTTATTGCAAGAGATAATACAGGATTTATAACAGGATTTTATCCAGTATTAGCTACAAATTATGAACTTCTACAAGGTGCAGATGGAACAATGTATTTGCAGTTTGATTTTGTAAATGGGCAAACTTATACGATTCCATATTTGGATTTAATACATTTAAGATTATTTTACAATAGAAATGATGTTTTTGGTATGAGCAATAGAGTGTTAAGAACAGATTTAGAAACAGCACATACTGCATCTGAAGGAATAAATAACGCAATAAAAACTACAAGTAACTTAAAAGGTATCCTACAATATGAAAATTCTATGCTTAAAGAAAAAGATTTACAAAAAAATAAAGAAAATTTTGTAAAAGACTTCTTAAATTTAGAGAATGAAAGTGGAATTGCAGCATTGGATGCAAAAGCAAAATTTCAAGAAGTAAACTTAAAGCCAATTACGTTAGATAAAGACCAATTAAAACAGGTAAACTATAATATTTTCGATTATTTTGGAATATCTGAAAAAATTATAAATAATAGCTTTACAGAAGAAGAATGGAATGCCTTTTATGAAGGAGTTATTGAGCCACGAGCAATTCAAATGGGATATGCTTTTACAAATAAAATATTTAAAAGACAATCTATAAGAGACGGACATAGGATAGTTTTTACAGCTAATAGATTACAATATGCTAGCTTAAACAATAAAATTACTCTATTAAAAGAAGCTGGAGCTTTAGGATTATTAACTAAAGATGAAGCTAGAGAAATAATAGAACTTCCTGCACTAGGAGGGGAAGAAGGAGCTAAAATATTACAAAGTTTAAATAATATAGATAGTGCAATTGCAAATAATTATCAAGGAGGAAATAATAATGGAGAAAGCAATTAAGGAAATAAGATTGGTAGATATGCGTGCATCAGAAGAAGATGGAATGATAGTAGAAGGGTATGCAGCAGTTTTTGATACTGTAACAGACTTGGGCTGGATGAAAGAAGTAATAGATAGACATGCATTTGATAATGCAGATATGAGTGACATTGTTATGAAATACAATCACGAGGACTCTGTATTGCCAATGGCAAGGACAAGAGGAGACTCTTTACAATTTAATGTGGATGACCATGGATTAAAAATAAGAGCAAAACTTCCAGACACATCTGTAAATAGAGATATTTACACTTTAATAAAAGAGGGAGTATTAAGCAAAATGAGTTTTGCATTTACTGTAAAATCAGATGAATATGATTATGATACAGATACTAGAAAAATATTAGAATTTGATAAAATATTTGATGTTTCTGTAGTAGATGTTCCTGCTTATGAAACAACAGAAATTTATGCAAGAAGTAAAGAAAAATATGAAGAGGAAAAGCGACAATATGAAGAAAAGAAAGCAGAGCATAAAAAATTAGAACTTGAAAAAGAAAAAATTAAATTAATGTTAAGTTTATAATTCTCGAAAGAGGAGCGGTGGTAGAACTGCTTCTTTTTTTGTTGGTAGAAACGAAATAGAGATTTTATAAAGCGGTGGTAGAACTGCAAAATTTAAAATTTTAGGAGGAAATAAAAATGACAAAAAAAGAAATTGAAACTAAAAAAGCTGAACTTTTAAACAAAATTAATGAAGTTAAATCTGAAGAAGAATTAGCAGAATTAAGAAAAGAAGTAGAGGCAATAAACAAAGAAGTTCCAGAAGTCGAAGAACAAAGAAATGATGGAACTATAACACATGAAGAAGAAAGAAGTCTACTTACAGATGTAGATAATCTTGAACAAAGAAAAGTAGAAATCACAAATGTAATTAAAAATGATGAGGAGGAAAGAAAAGTGAAAAGAAGTAAAGAAGAAGTTTTAAAAAGTGCTGAATATAGAACAGCTTGGGCTAAGAAATTAATGGGATTATCAGAAGATAGGTTTACTGAAGAAGAAAAAAGAGCTTTAGGAGATGCAGTAACAACTACAGCAACAACTTTTACACAATCTGCTGAAGGTACACAAGGTATAAACAATGGTGGATTATTTATTCCAACAGATGTTAGAAATGAATTAATGGAAATCATAACTCAACAGTCTCCAATTTATAGAGATGTTAGAAAATTACAAGTAGCTGGAAATATAGATTTACCTTATTTATTCGAGTCTGATGACGCAGAGTGGTATGTAGAACTAACAGATACCAAAAATGAAGGACAAGAATATAGAAATCTACAATTAACTGGATGGGAACTTGCAAAAGACGTTGTAATTACATGGAAATTAGAAGAAATGGCAGTTGAATCTTTTATAAGTTTTATCTTAGAAGAACTTGCAAACAAAATGGGTAGAGCTTTAGTAAATGCAATAATCTATGGTGATGGTGTAAATAAACCAACAGGAATCACAAATGGATTAACAGCAGTTAAAACTGGAGAAACACCAATTGATAATATTATAGATACATATAAATCTTTAAAAGAGGAAGATAGAATAGGAGCTAAGGCTTATATATCTACTTCTGTAAATATTGCAATAGTTGGATATAAAGATAAAAATGGAAATTATCCATTCTTACAAGGAATTGCTGCTACAAATTTAGTTTCTATAGAACAAGATCCATATCTAAAGAATAATGACATAATTGTTGGAAATTGTAGAAACTACATTCTAAATGAAGTAACACCTTTAAGAGTAGATAGAGAAAGAACAGTAAAAGGAAGAAAGACAACTTATGGTGGATATGCTATCTATGATGGTAAAGCAAAACCAGAAGCTTTTGCTTATGGTCAATATACACCAGCAGTATCAGTTTAGAAAGTAAGGAGGAGACTATATGGATGAGTTGCTAAAATTAGTTAAACAATGTTTAAGTATTGTTGAAACAGCTACATTAAAAGACGAAGAAATTAAAATGTGGATACAAGCAGGAATAGCAGATTTACAAAGACAAGGAATTAAAGCTTCTGAAGAAACAGAAGACAGTCTTACAAAATCTGCTATTGTTATGTTTGTAAAAGCAAATTTCGGAAATGTAGATATAAAAGAAAAAGAATTAGCACAGAGAACATATAGTCTTCTTTGTGCTAATTTAGGTTTGTCTAAAGATTATCTAGAGGAGGAAGACAATGCGTGATGTTAGTTGCAAGTTATTATCCACTAAAATTGTGCAAAATGAAATAGGTGTCGAACAAGAAGTTAACGAAGAAAAAGAAATACCAATTATTAAAGTTGAAACAGTTTATTCTAAGGAGTATTACGAAGCAAATCAAGCAGGATATCAACCTACTTTAAGACTTAGGATAAGTGCTTTGAATTACAACAATGAAACTGAATTAATATATAACGGGATAACCTATACAGTTGATAGAGTTGATGAGCCTTGTCCAGATGAAGTTGCTTTAGTTTGTGAAAGGAAGATAAAAAATGTCAAAAGCAATTGATCCTGAACTTTTAAGCAAGGAGCTATCAAAAGCTCTAGAAAATTATGCAGATGATATATCTGGTCAAGTAGAAGAAACAACTAATAAAGTAGGGAAAGAAGCGACCGATGAGCTTAAGCAAATATCTCCAAAAGGAGCAAGTGGCAGTTATGCTAAAGGTTGGAAAATCAAAAAAGATAAAAAAGGAAAAAATTTATATACAATAAAAATACACAATAAAACAGATTACCAATTAACGCATTTATTGGAATTTGGACATGCAACTAGAAACGGTGGAAGAACTAAACCACAAGCACACATAAGACCGACCGAAGAAAAATACTCTGAAAAATTCGAAAGAGAACTAAAACAAAAAATAGGAGGCTTAAAATGACATTAAAAGAAAAATTAAAAGAATTAAAAGAAAGTTGTGAAAATGCAGGCTTTAAATATGCTTATGGCAAATTTAAGCAAGCAACAGAGCCTCCACATTTAGTTAGTATAATATATGATACTGATAATTTTTTTGCGGATAACAAAACTTATTATGGGAAAGTACCTATAAAACTAGATTATACATACATAGATAAAGATTTAGACGAACAAGAAAAAATAGAAAATGAAATTCTAGGCGATATTGCTTGGAACAAAACAGAAGAAACTTATCTGGAAGATGAACAAGTCTGGCAGGTAAGTTATTTTTTTGAAATTTAAAAGAAAGAGAGGAATAAAAAATGGATAAAAACAAAGTAAAATTCGGTTTAAGTAATGTACATATTGCCAAAATGAATATTGGAGAAGATGGAGCTGTAACTTATGGAACACCTTTTGCAATAAAAGGCGCAGTATCTCTATCACTTGATGCTGAAGGAGACAGCGAGCCATTCTATGCCGACAATATGAAATATTATGAAAGTTACGCAAATAATGGTTACTCTGGAGATTTAGAGGTTGCTAAGTTACCAGATCAATTCTTTACAGAAATATTGGGACAAAAGCAAGATGAAAATGGAGGAATGTTAGAGAATGTAAACGATACTATATCTCCATTTGCAATTATGTACCAAATCGAGGGAGATCAAACAGGAACAAGATTTTGCTATTACAATGCAACAGTTTCTAGACCTTCTACAGAAGCTAACACAACTGAAGATACAAAAACTCCAAATACAGATACATTATCTATTACAACTTCTGCACGTACAGATACTGGAGACGTTAGATATAAATTACCATTAACAGACGAAAATAAATCAGCATATGATGCATTCTTTGATGCTGTACCAGAGCCAACTGGAGCATCTGTTTAGTTGAAAAAATTGAGCCTTATAAATCAAAAATAAGGCTCTTTATTTTTAAATTAATATACTTATATGCCTTTAAAATAGCACTTTTGAAGGAATTTAAAGAGGAGAAGTGAAAATGAAAAAAATTGATATATGTGGAAAAGAATTTGAGATAGATTGCAATGCTTTTACTTACATTGAGTATAGAAAAAAATTTCCAGAGCATGGAATTTTTGAAGATTTTAAAACGATAAAGGATTTTGAAACTATGCAAGTTTTGTTAACAAACGAACTAAAAAAGAAAGATCCAGATATTACTGAAGCAGAGATTATACAAGCAATATCTAATTCTATGCTTCCTTATTTAGATAAATATATAGAAGCAATAACAAGAGTTGGTTATATTTGCTGCTATACTGCTAATAAAAATGTTGGAGAATATGAGGAATGGCTAAAAGGTCTTAAAAGAGTAAATACAAACGACATGTGGGTTGTGGAGGTAACGGAACTTGCCGTAAACTGCTTTTGTGGACAAGAAGGTATCTGACGAATTAGAAAAAATTAATGGAAACAAAGAAGACGAAGAAGAAAGTTTATTTCCAGAACATGAATTTTTAAGTACCTGTTTAAGAATGGGATTAAGAATAGAAGATTTAAAAATTTTGACATATGTAGATGTTTTAAAAATACTTATATCTTTTATAGGAAAAGACAACAAAAAAGAAAGTGTAACTAAAAACGGAGTAAGAGAGGCAACTCAAGAGGATATACAGAGATTGGTTGCTAGAATGTAGGAGGTAGAAAATGGCAGGAACAATAAAAGGAATAATTGTAGAAATTGGAGGAGATACCTCTGGATTACAAAAAGCTTTAAAAAGTGTAAATACTGCTACCTCTAGCTTAAGTAAGGAGCTTAGAGGTATAAACTCTTTACTTAAACTAGATCCTTCTAATACAGAACTTTTATCACAAAAACAGAGTGTTTTAGCAGAAAACATAGGACAAACTTCGAGAAAGTTAGAAGAATTAAAAAAGATACAACAAGAAGCGGATAGTAAAATAGCAAATGGAACATATATTTCTGAAGAAAATTATAGAAACTTACAAAGAGAAATAATAAATACAGAAAATAAATTAAAACAATTACAATTAGAAGCGAGTAATTGGATTAAAGCAGGAGAAAATTTAGAAGAATTTGGAAATAAAGTAACAAATATTTCTAGCAAGATAGATACTTTAGGAAGCACTTTAACAACTTCTTTGACATTGCCAGTTTTAGCAATTGGAACTGCAGCAGTAACAACAGGAAATGATTTTGAAGCTCAGATGAGTAGGGTACAAGCTATTGCAGGAGCCACAAAGGAGGAATTGCAACAATTAACAGACCAAGCAATTGATTTGGGTGCATCTACAAGTTTTAGCGCCTCTGAGGTTGCAGCTGGCATGGAAAATCTAGCAAGTGCAGGTTTTACGACTCAAGAAATTATGGAAGCAATGCCAGGTTTATTAGACTTAGCAGCATCTAGTGGAGCAGATTTAGCAACAAGTTCTGAAATTGCAGCAAGTGCAATAAGAGGTTTTGGATTAGAAGCAAGTACAAGTACTCACGTTGCAGATGTGTTTGCAGAAGCAGCAGCAAGAACTAACGCACAGACTGAAGATATGGGAGAAGCAATGAAATATATTGCACCAATTGCTAACACGATGGGCTTAAAAATAGAAGAAGTTGCAGCTGCAATTGGTATAATGAGCGACGCTGGAATTAAAGGAAGTCAAGCAGGTACATCGTTACGAGGGGCATTAACAAGATTAACTAAACCAACCGATAAGATGCTTGGAATAATGGAAGATTTAGGGATAAGTTTTTACGATAATGAAGGTAAAATGAAATCCTTAACAGAAATGATTGCAATGCTACAAGATGCTACAAAAGGATTAACAGATGAACAACAACAAAATGCATTAACAATTCTATTTGGAACAGAGTCATTGTCTGGTATGATGTCTCTAATCAACAGAGGATCTGTAGAACTAGAGGATATGACTAAGTCTTTTGAAAATTGTGATGGAGCAGCAAGTGATATGGCAGAAACTATGCTAGATAATACCAAAGGAGCTTTTGAAAGTTTAAGTGGCTCTTTGGAAAGTGCAGGCATTGCAATCCAACAAGAATTAGCTCCTCATATACAAGATTTATCAGAATGGATACAAGACTTAGTAGATGATTTTAATGATTTAAGTGATGAGGAAAAAGATAATATAGTAAAAACAGCTCTTTTAGTTGCAGCAATAGGACCAGCTATAAAAATACTGGGAACTTTAGGTAAAGGAATAGGAACAGTATCAAAAGGAATAGGAACACTTAGTACTGCTATTGGAGTTTTTAAAACAGGTGCACAATCCGCGAACAAGAGCGCAAATGGTTTGGCAAGTGCTTTGAAAGGAATGACTAGCCCTATGGGAATAGGGATAGGATTATTTGCAGGACTTACAGTTGCCACATTAAAATATATAGATAGTTTAACAAAAGTAGATCCAGAGCTACAAAAAATGATAGATAAAAATGCAGAGTTTTCAGATTCACTAAATGATAGCTATGAAACAATAAACAAAGATGCAGAAGCAAAATTAGCGGAAATAGAAAATGCTAAAAAGTTAAGTGATGAACTTAAAAAGCTTGTAGATGCAAACGGAAACGTAAAAAAAGGATACGAAGATAGAGTAAATTATATACTTGGAGAGCTAAGTGAAGCAACAGGTGAAGAATACAAAATAATAGATGGTCAAATTCAAAAATATCAGGAACTTATAGATAAAATAGATGAAGCTTTAGTAAAACAAGAATTTCAAGTTTATATGGATACTAATAGCAGTAAATATACAGAAGCAATAAACAATGAGGCAGAAGCTCTTGAAAATTATATGAACACAGTTGAAGAGACTAAGAAAAAACAAGAGGAATACAACAAAGCAAAAGAAGAAGGAAGTGCAACAGACAGATTTAATGCATTAGAAAATTTAACACTTGCAGAAAACGCAGAAGAAGAAGCTAAGTTATCATATGGAGCAATATTGAATACAATTTCGGACTATACAAAACAGAAAGAAATATTGCAAAGTGGTGATGTTAAGAAAATGCAAGAGTATCTAGATAAGCAAAAGAGTTTAACTGCCCAACAAACGATAGATGCGGGAGCTAATCTTTCTGAACAAATTTCTCAAGCAAGTGGTTATTATGCAGAGCTAGAAGATTTAAAAAGAACTTATGCTAGTAATGATTTAGAAATACAAGCGGATAGAATAGCACAACAACAAGCTGCTTATGAGCAAGAATTATTAAACTTAGGGGATCAATTGGTTAAAGAAACGAATAAAGTAAAAGAATTAACACCAGAGCAAGTTGAAGCTTGGAAAAGTTTAGCAGATGGGTCATTTTATGCTTATAGTGAAAAGATTAAAAATGTAGGTCCAGAAATGCAAGCAAAAATACAAGAAGCAACTGGTATTGTTGCAGCTAATACACCAGAGTTTGCTGCGAAAGCTGGAGAAATGGGACAACAAGTAGCTGAACAATTTGATAAAAATACAACAGCGAAAGAAGAAGCTTTAAAAACTCTACAAGGATACTACGAAGGACTAAATGATGATGAAAAGAAACAACTTTTACAACAAACAGTTGGAGACAGAGCAGCTGAAGTAGCAAAACAATTTGAAAGTGGTGATTATGAAACAAGTGGAAAAAATGTGTTGCAAGGATTGTACAATGGACTAAATAATGGAACTTTAGGACAAAATTTGATAAGTAAGGCTGCAGGAATTGCTAAAAGCATAGCGAGTCAATTTAATATTCAATGGGATGAACATTCTCCATCTAAATTAATGGAAAAGATGACAGAATACTTCTTACAACCAATATCAACCATTTTCTCAAAGAGAGAAAGAGAACTAAGTAGTGATGCTAAAAACCTAGCAAAGAGCATTACGCAGGGATTTAATAGTGCTTTTAATGTAAATCCAAACATTTCAGCTCCAAAAATGAATGTTTTAGCTGGAAAAATCAAACAGCAAACACAAACAATATTTACAACACCACAAATTACTTTTAATGTACAGGAAATGAATGAAGAAAATTTAGACAGATGTTTTAATTATATAAATAGAAAATTCGGAAGCAAATATTAGGAGGCAAAAATGGTAAGAGAATTTAAACTAGTAAATGAAAAAGGACAAGAATATTCATTAATGAATATTCATAATTATTGTCTTCTAACAGATCCAAATGGATTAGGATATAGCTATTCTACAGAATACGAACAGTTAGGAAATACTTTTACAACAAATTTAAGAAAATTAGAACAAAGTCAAATAAGTGGAACAGCTAATTTTTTAAGTTATGATAATTATAGAAATCTTATAGACTTTATAGAAAAATCTGAAGAACTAAGATTTGCATATAAAATTCCTTTTAAAGACGGCAGTAAAGAATTTTTTAAAGATGTAAATATACAAAGTATAACAAAAACACAAAAGCAAACTGATGGAATAATAAAAGAAACAATCACTTTTGATTGTCTTTCTTTATGGTATGAAGAAAACACAACCATTTACAATATGAAGCATCAAGAAAATGAAATTCGTTGGGATTTTAAATGGGATTCTAGTTTTAAAGATTACAATAATAGAAAGTTAGATTTTATAAATAACGGACATGTAGAAGCACCAATAATAATAGAAATCGATGGACCTGTTACAAATCCAAGTTTTGAGCTAGACGTTGAAGGAGAAGAATACCAAACCTTTAATTTAAACTTGGAATTAGAAGAATATGAAAAATTACTATATAGTAGCAGAGAAAATGAATTTTATTTACAAAAGCAAAAAACAGATGGAACATTAGAAGATTTATTTAATTTAGATATAATAACTTTTGAAGAAGATCCAGTTATAAGACTTCCAAAAAACAAATCTTGTACATTAAAATTAAAAGCGGATACAGATATTTTGAATGCAAAAGTAACCATTTTTGTATTTTATAAAGCAATATAGGAGGGATAAAATGAGCCGAGATTTGACAATAAATTTTAATAATAATAACTATGTTGCAAAATATAATAGTCAGAGTGGTTACTATGAAGTAGATTTACAAGCACCTGAAACAGGTGGAATATATAATGCTGATATAAAATATACAGATTTATTTGGAAGCAGTTATGAAGATACACAAGTAATACAAGTACTTGCAAAAGAAAAAGTTAAAATAGAAACTAATAAAGTCTTTATGTGGATTTTTGATTACAATGATTTTGCATTAAAGGATATTTTAGAATTTTATGATTATGAAATAAATATAGATGAAGAAACTAATGCGAACTCTACAATAAAAGTATTAAAGAAGACAACAGCAAAAGCAAATGATATTGTAGTAGTGAAGAAAAACAATGAGGAAATTTATTGGGGAATAATAGACAATATACAAAATAATGACGGAGAAAAAATATATAATTATACTCTAAAATATATAACAAATCTATTTGATGAGAATGTAGAGCTTGAATATAAATCTGGGTTAGAAGATAAGATTAGGACTGTTGGTATAGAAGATTTTTTGAAAGAGACAATAGATGACCATTTTATTACAAATGAGGATACTTTTATAAATAGAAAATATTTAGAAGTAAGAGTTTTGACACATACTAAATTAGAAACAAGCGTAAGTAATGTAGAAAATGGAATTTATAATTTACATACGTGGATGACTAATTGTACACAGAACTATGATATTGTGTACAATTTCTTTGTTGAAAATAAAAAAATGATAATGACAATATCTAAGGAAGAAAGAAACAAAGAACTATTAAATGTAAAAGCACAACCGATTGTTAATTATACAGAAGTTTTTGAAACAAAAGTGGTATCGAAAGTAATTGTAAAAACAAAAGAAGAAGGAAGATATGTATTATATTTGCTAAACGATAGAACTACAACAACAGATATGAATAATGTAAATAGAGCAAAAGGAACTACAGAGAGAATATATACAGAGAAAATGGAAGATGCTAGACAAGCAGCTTTAGATGTGTTTAAGCAAAATTCTTACAACCATATGGTAAATTTTACTATGTTTGATAAATACATAAAAGTAGGGACACCAATCGCTATAAAGACTAAAGATAGTAATATATTAGATACTTATATTTCATCAATTACAATAACACCAAAAAAATCTATAGACTATACATGCGGAAATATAAGAATTAATTTTATAGATAAATTATTAAAAGAAAGGAATAATTAATTATGTTAAAAGGACACGTTTTTAAAGAGCAAGTATTTGGAAATCAAATATTTGCTCTATTTATTAATACTTTTTTAAATGGGCAAAATGGAGTAAGCAATAATTATAAAAATGGAATGACAGTTACTTATAGTGGAAATTCAGTCACTGTAGATAGTGGTGCAGTTTGTATTCAAGGAAGATTTCTAGAAGAAGATACAAGCACAGAGATTGATGCGGGAACAGATAATAATTACTGTAAATTAGTAATAGAGATAGATTTAGACAAACAAAATACAGATGAACTATTAAATCAAGCATCATATAAAATTTTGAAAAGTAGTAGCGGTTATCCAGCTTTAACACAAAATGATATTGTAAAAAACAATGCAGGAGTTTATCAGTATGAGTTAGCTAGATTTAAGACTTCTTCAAGTGGAATTAGCGATTTTCAAGATATGAGGACATTTTTAGATTTTGATAGTATATATAGTAAAATACAAGCAGATTACAGTGCAATTTTAGAAGAATTAGAAGAAGAGTTAGCGTCTGTAGTGGATGGAAGTGCCTATGTATTAAAAAACAATTTAACAGAAAAAGTAGAATTAATAAACGACCAAGATGCAATTGTAAAATTGATAAAAATAGGAAAATTAAGAATTATAATTGCATATACAAAACATACAATTACAAATTCTAAAATCTTTAGCTTTACCTTGCCAGAAGATTCTCAACCGTCAGATACCAATGGAGCACTATTAAGTTATAATCCATCTGTAGATGAACTTGATAACTATGAAATTTCCTCATATTCATTGTTGAGCTTGCAATATTTTAGAATAACGAAAAAGGATAATGTTAATAAATCATTTTATAATTCTCTTACTTATTATATGGATTAGGAGGAAAATATGGCAAATAAAATAACAGAAATAATAGTAGAGCCAAACAAGGTTTATGTAGGTTCTACTTTTAAATTAAAAATAAAAGCTATTCGTTATATGACGTATGAAGAAATTGCAGCTAAAGCTTATGAAGAAATAGAAGATTATACATATAGCGAACTGGAAGGAGAATAATATGGCTACGACAAAAAATGGAATCTATTATCCAAACGATAAAACCCAAAAAGCTACAATACTTTCTGATTTGCAACAAATGGCAGAGAGTATAGAGAATACAATAGATAAAAATAAATTTGACCCAGCAGAAATAAAAGAAGATATCTCTAATTTAGAATCGGAACAAACAGAACAAGATAAAGAAATAGAAATACTAACAAACGCATTGCCAACAGAGACAGTAGAAGGAGAAAGCATAAACATAAAAGGCACAATACCAGTAAAGTTCAAAGAGTTTAAGGTTAGTGGCAATAGCAAGCAGGAGACTAGAAGCGGAAAGAATTTGTTAGAAGTTATTAATGTTACAAAAACATCTAACGGAATTACATGTACAAATAATAAAGATGGATCTGTAACACTTAATGGAATAGCAACAGGAAATATTTATTACAATTTAAATGCAAATGATGATAATAATACTAAAAGATATTTTAAATTAACAAATGGTGTTACATACAGTCTTTTACTTAAAAATAAGATTAATGGATTAAATTTGGTAGCTAGAAGTGAAACTAAAAATTATTCATTGCTGTCTTTAGATACTTCTACAACAGTCGAAGAAGTAACATTAACATATAATAGAGAAACAGATGAACAATGTTTTGCATATTTATTTATAAGCAATGGAACAACATTAAGTAATATTACAGTATATCCAATGCTAGTAGAGGGCTCTGAAATAGGAGATTGGGAACCATACGGAGCAATGCCAAGTCCAGAATATCCTTCTGAGATACAAAATGTAGAAGGAGATGTAAATGTAACCGTTGCAAATAAAGAAAAAACAGAACAACAAACCGTAACCTTCCCACTATCAAAAGGTCAAAAACTAATGAAAGGCGATTATCTAGCAGACGACGGAATACATCACGTACGTAAACAGATAGAGTTAGATGGTACAGAAAATTGGGAACTATATTCTGATAAAGCTGCAAGAATTTCAAGAAGTGATGTAAAAGGAGTTCCTAATGTAAGTCATATTGGTAGTATTTTATCAAATTTCTTTAAAACAGAAACACAAGCTGATTTGCAAATGGGAGTTGCAGACAATGGAATTGCTGTAAGAGCAGAAGGTAATAATGGAATAGTTATAAGAATAGCAGAGTTTACAACATTGCAAGAATATAAAGATTGGTTATCTTCTAAAAAGTCTGAAGGTACTCCAGTAATAGCAGAATACGAATTAGCCGAAGAAGAAATAGAAGCATATACACCAGAACAGCAAGAAGCATATAACCAAATATGTAATTTAAAAGCTTACGAAGGCGAAACAAACATCTACAGCACTAACGAAATAAGCCCAATATTTAAAGTAACAGCAATTAAAGATTTTAATAGTATAATAACACAATTAAATACAGTGTTATTAGAGAGGAGTTAATTATGTATGAAGTAATAAAAAATGTTATAAATAGCAAAGATTACAAACTAGAAGATATTTTATATAAAATAAACAAAATGTGGATAGAAAGTGCAATAACAGAAGAAGAAAAGACAGAACTAGACAGTTTAGCAAGACAAAATGCAAAAGCAGAAAACAGCTATGCACCTTTGCAAGAACAGATAGATAAATTATATGCAGATATGAAAGATTTAGAAGCAAGGATATCTTTATTAGAACAAGAACAAAGCACAGAAGAACCACAAGAGCCAACAGAACCAGTAGAAGAATATCCAGAGTACGTACAACCAACAGGAGCACACGATGCTTACCATGTTGGAGATAAAATAACATATAACGGCAAAAAGTACATTTGTAAATTAGACAACTGTGTATGGACGCCAGATGCTTACCCAGCAGGTTGGGAAGAAGTTGTAGATGTAGAAAGTGAGGGCTAGTATGGAAAAGAAAGATAAAGTAGTAGTAGCAGGATTGATATTAGTTCTATTATTTATAATTATAAACATCTTTTCTACAGTACATACCATGGACGATTACGAAGCTAGAAAAGAAAGTGGAAATGAACGTTGGAAGCAAGTAGAAAATAGGATTTTGCAGACAGAAGAAAAAGTAAACACGTTAGAGGAGGAAATAGAAGCATGGAAGAAATAAATCAAATCGGACAAGTTTTATTAAATTACGGTGTAAGTGCAGTAATAATAATCGTTTTTATCTGGGACTATATTGTAAATAAAAAGAAAAATGCAGAAAATCAAGAAACTATTAAAACTACTTTACAAGTAGTAGAAAACACAACAACAACTATCTCTAACTGTTTAATAGAAATGCAACAAACAAATGCTAATACTGCAAAATCTTTGGAACTTTTACAAAAGCAAATGGAAAGTACAGATAAAAAAGTAGATATTTTATTAGAGAGGGGGAAATAGATATGCCTAATAAGGTTTATGATGTATTAAAATGGATTACTCTAGTATTCTTACCAGCTTTTACAACTTTAACAGGTGTAATACTAAATTGTTTTAATGTAGGTTGTACAGATATTGTATTAACTATTATGACAGCAGTAACAACATTTATGGGAGCAATACTTGGAATATCTAATATTAATTATAATAAGAATAAGGAGGAATAAATCATGAATTATAATGAATTTATTAATGCATATAATGGAAAAAGCTTTGATTATGATGGAGTAGCAGGAGTACAATGTGTAGACTTAATAAAAATGTACTTAAATAAAGTATTTGGACTTACACCAGGAGCTTGGGGAAATGCTAAAGATTATTACGAGAACTATAATAGCAATAGTGTTTTAAAAGCAAACTTTAATAGAATAGCAAATACACCTTCTTTCGTACCACAAAAAGGTGATATAGCAGTCTTTGGAAGTGGACTAGGTAATACATACGGACATATATGTATAGCAACAGGAGAAGGAGATACACATAACTTCTATTCATACGATTTAAACTGGAATGGTAAAACAGTACATAAAGTACAACACAATTACAAAGGATTTTTAGGAGTATTAAGACCAAAAGACCAAAGTAAAGTTGGAGGAAGTACAAGTTCTAGCGTTGGAACAAAGAAAGTATTTGCAGTTAAAACAAACATTAGAGAAACACCATCTTTAAGTGGAGTAGCACATTTATATTTACCAAATACAACAGTAGAGATACTAGAAGAAAATGTAGCTAATGCAGATGGTTACATTTGGGACAAAGTAAGAGCAATTGCAACAGGTAGAGTTGGATATGTTGCTAGAACTTCTACAAGATATAAATAAAATATAAGGCTAGATTAGATTAATTTCTAGTCTAGCTATTTTTTTGTGCCTAAAATTAGACGTATAACTTGTTATCTAAAAAAATAAAACGGCTTAAAATCGATTATCGTAATTCCATTTTCACTTGATATTTCAACAAAAAATAAGATTTTAAGTACTTGAAATCTTAATAAAATTATGTTATAATATTGACAGATGGTAAAAGAAATGTTACAATTCTTTTACAAAAATATTACAGTTTTAAAAACTATGTAATATTTGTTGACAAAAGAAAAT
>CALXFH010000029.1 GCA_944387555.1 uncultured Clostridia bacterium
CGAGGTGACAGGGATCGAACCTGCGACCTCATGGTCCCAAACCACGCGCGCTACCAACTGCGCTACACCTCGATTTATTTGGTATTTTAACTACCGCTTATATATAATAACATATTTTTTTTTAGTTTGCAAGATTTTTTTGAAAAATTTTAACAAAAATATTGAAAAATTTACTATTTTACTATATAATAATTAAGTATCTATAAAATATGCGTCTGTAGTTTAGCTGGATAAAATGCGAGCCTACGAAGTTCGAGACCGGGGGTTCGAGTCCCTCCAGGCGCACCATTATTTATAATTTTTATATATAACATTTATATTTAATGAATATTATATATAAAAATTTCATAAAATATAAGAAATTGCGCTTGTACAATACAAAGCTTTTAGAAGTTACTTACTAGAGAACAAAGGTCTTAGGCTGGAAACCTTTGAAGGTCAACCTAAAAAGTGAAACATATTGGAGCATATTAAATAAAGTGGAAAATTAATTATAATTTTCAAGCTGGGTGGCACCGCGGAAAAAGATATTTCGTCCCTGCAATATTAGCAGGGACTTTTTGTATCCTTGCTTACATAATAAAAAGGAGGATTTTAAATGTCAGAGTACAAACTATTTAAGTGTGACGAACTTCGTTTAGAAAATGTAGGAGAAAAAGCAAAAATAACAGGATGGGTTGAAACAATAAGAGATTTAGGTGGATTAGTTTTCCTAGATATTAGAGATATGTATGGAATAACTCAAGTTGTAACATCAGGAAAAGATGAAGATGTTGATTTTGCATCACACATACCAATTGAGTCAGCAGTAGCAGTATATGGAACTGTTAAAAAACGTGATGAAGAAACTATCAACCCAAAATTAGTAACAGGTTTAGTAGAAATTAAAATTGAAAAAATCGATATTTTAGGTAAAAGAACTTTAAATTTACCATTTGAAATTAACAGTAATCAAGATATTAGAGAAGATTTAAGATTACAATATAGATACTTAGATTTAAGAAATGAAAAATTAAAAAATAATTTAATATTACGTGCCAAGGTTTTACAATTTTTAAGAAATCAAATGATTGAAAGAAACTTTTTAGAGGTACAAACACCAATCTTAACTAGTTCATCACCAGAAGGTGCAAGGGATTACTTAGTTCCTAGTAGACTTCACCCTGAAAAGTTTTATGCTTTGCCACAAGCACCACAACAATTCAAACAATTATTAATGGTTGCAGGAATTGATAAATACTTCCAAATCGCACCATGTTTTAGAGACGAAGATGCTAGGGCAGATAGAACTCCAGGTGAATTTTATCAACTAGATATGGAAATGAGTTTTGCCTCTCAAGAAGATGTATTAACAGCAATAGAACCTGTAATATATAACTTATTTAAAGAATTTTCTGATAAAGAAATAAATACTTGTCCATTCCCTAGATTAAAATATAAAGATGTTATGTTAAAATATGGAACAGACAAACCAGATTTAAGAAACCCATTAGAAATTGTAGATGTTACTGATATTTTTGAACACTTAGACTTAAGAGCATTTAAAAATATGATAGTTCGTGTTATCGCAACACATGATGTTGGAGATAAACCAAGAAGCTTCTTTGAAGATATGACAAACTTTGCAATTAAAGATTTAAAAGCAAAAGGACTAGCTTGGCTAAGAATTTTAGATGATGGTTCTTTCCAAGGACCTATTGCTAAATTTATTACAGATGACGCAAGAATTGAAATGCAAAAAAGAACAAACTCAAAACCAGGAGACTGTATTTTCTTTGTTGCAGAAGTTCCTGGCGTAGTTGAAAAACTTGCAGGTCAAGTAAGAGATGAATTAGGAAAAAGATTAGATTTAATAGATAATAATCGTTTTGAATTTTGCTGGATTGTCGATTTTCCTATGTTTGAAGATAATGATGGAAAACTTGCATTTAGTCATAATCCATTCTCAATGCCACAAGGTGGATTAGAAGCTTTAGAAAACGAAAACCCTCTAGACATACTTGCATATCAATATGATATGGTATGTAATGGAGTTGAACTTGCTTCTGGCGCTGTTAGAAACCATGATATAGAAATAATGCTTAAAGCATTCTCAATGGCAGGATATACAGAAGAGGAAGTTAAAACAAAATTTGGTGCTTTATATACAGCATTCCAATATGGTGCTCCACCACATGCAGGTATAGCTCATGGTATTGATAGAATGATAATGCTTTTAGCAAACACAGAATCAATAAGAGATGTAATTGCATTCCCATTAAATAGTAGATCACAAGATTTAATGATGGGAGCTCCAAGCAATATTAAGATGGATTTATTAAGAGATGTTCATATAAGAACAATACCACAAAATAAATAATTTAAAAGGAGAGGATATACTCTCCTTTTAGTTTTTTACATTTGTATTTTCTAGAGTCTTTTCTTATTAACGGAAACCTCCTCCGGCCTCCTCCTCCACCGAAGGAACCGCCTCCGCCACCGCCTGATGAAAAGCCTCCTCCACCAGATGAATAGCTTCTTGCTCTACTTTCTGCGCTTTTTGCTATTGCTATATTATGTGATGCATACATATTTATAAGAATAATGTTATCATAAGAAGTAAATTTAGATTCTTCAATAATCTTAGGGTAAACTTCCTTAAATTCTTTAGCAACTTCTTTTGCAATTCCTAGCATTTGTGCATATATTAGATATTCTTCGAATAAAGTTACTTCAATCGGCTCTCTTTCTTTAATAAGAGTATATTCTTTTAAAAATCTCTTTAATCCTTCTAATTGTATTGCCTCATCTTTTAGCCTAGGAGTTGCTGTATAAACTTTACTTTTAAAAACTTTTAAAGTAGTTTTTTCTTCAACTGTAATCTTCCCTTCTTGTACTAATAAATCTCTTTGTTCTTTTAAAATATCATCAAACCATTTTAATATTTTAGAATAGCTTTTATTACACCATTTTTCAAACTCTTTATTTTCTAGTACTCCATCTTTACTCGCTTCATAAAGCATATCAAATAATTTTCTCTCTGTATTATTTTTAATAGAAGTTTCTGGCATTGTTTCATTTAAATAAATTAAAACATTTTCTTTTTTTAATATTCCTTCTTTCTCTTTTTTATCTATCCTAATAACAGAATCTTTAATCCATTTTAAGATAATTGCTCCTAAAAGGTCAGTTTTATTTTTTAATAAAGTATAATTATATGCTATGTAATATGCCCTGAAAATATCTTTATTACAAGGTATATCTCTATAATATGGTACATCTTTTGGAATTTCTTTACCTCCTACTCCAAAATTTAATTTAGTGACTACTCCATCATTTTTAAATCTTTTTATTGCAAAAAAGAATACCACCCAAACTATTATAACTGGAATTAAATTTATTATAGCACTTAATATCCTTATAATACTTTCTCCAAAACTTGTAGGCTCTTTATTATATTTTACAGAACCTTCTTCTGCCATATTATAATAATAATCAAAATCATGATTTATCGTATTAGATGTATTAAATGTCCCACTTGGAAATTTTACAAGCATTGTCATATATTCATCTTTATCTAATCTTCCATCAGATTGCATTTCTATATATCCATTATATACATATGCTGTTCCACCATAATTACCATATCCCCAAACATCAGTAGAATCTGGTATATTAAAATCCGTATGAATTTTTATGTATGCACTTCCTATTGTATCAGAAAAGTCATATGGTATAAACGTCCAATAAAGCATTTGTGAATCATTTAAATTTGCTATAAAATTACTTATTGTATATTTTACATTATATGTATGTGAGCCATACTGACTTATTCCCCAACATAGTTCAACTCCATTATTAATTTTATTTATTCCACATTTATATGCTTTTGTAGATAAACTTCCACTTGTATTCCACGATGATAATGTTTGATATTCTCTTCCATTTTCACTTACTGTCAAATTTTCTATTTCTGATTTTCCTAAATTATAATATGGGTGATATACTTCAGTTCCACTATCAGCCCTACAATTCCAGACTTCATTAATAGTAGCATCTCCATTATTATCAACATATATATCCATTGAGATCTTACTTATTGAATTTGCTTCTACATTTTTAGAAATACTAAAAACAAGTAAAAAGAATACAGATATTAGAATAATTTTTAATGTTTTTTTCAATATTACCCCTCCTATTTTCCAATTCATGATTTAAATATTATATTTCTAATAAATTATTCCATTTTCTTTATTATATTTTTCAAATGTTTTTAAGCACTCTTCTCTATCAATATTTTCTAGTTTTATTAAATTCTTATTTTCACCTCTTAAATAATCGTAAATAATATCATCCCTAAAGCCAATACTATTTGCATCTTCTTTTGTACAACCATAATAAATTGTTTTTATATTTGCCCAAATAGCAGCTGATAAACACATAGGACAAGGTTCACAAGAAGTGTATAAGATGTAATCTTCCAAATCATAAGTATTTAATTTTTTACAAGCATTTCTAATTGCTTCAATTTCAGCATGTGCTGTAGGGTCATTATTTTTTAGTACTTTATTATTTCCATTTGAAATAATATTTCCTTCTTTGTCTACAATTATTGCACCAAATGGTCCTCCCTCTTTTTTCTCAATTCCATTTTTAGCATTTTCATTTGCAATTTTCATGAATTTATTCATCATACACTCTCCTTTCTCCGCTTCTATTTTTCTTTTCTATTTATTATTAATTTCACCTTTTATATCTTATCATAATATTAAATATTTTACCATATATTTGTATGGGGTGACTTTTTTGCTTATTAAAACTTTTAAAATAAATAAAAAATTTATAATTTGCTTTTTAATTTTGTTAATTCTTTCTTTTTCTATCATTCTTTTTGTATCTTTTGCAAACGATGAAAATGAAGAAAAAGAAGATGATTATATAAAATGGGTTGATTTTAATGTTACTTCTGATGCTATGAATTTAACAGCTAAATTAGATATTGACTCACATAATAGTAATTCAGAAATTAAATATAATTGGATAGAACTTCTAAGCTACCTTGCTTGTAAATGTGGTGGTGATTTTGATAATTTTAAAAAATCTGATTTAGATAAGCTAGTAGAAAAATTACAAAACGGTGAAACAATGGAAGACATTACAAAAGATTTAAAATACTATGATTATTACTATGAAGCGTATTCTGCTATCCTTTCTGGTTTTATAGGTAATTATTCTATAGAAACACCAAACGAAAATGGAAAAACTACTTTTACAGAAAAATATGGTGTAAAAGTATTTCTTCCTATTGCAAAAAATTATTCTTTCTCACATTATGATGATTTTGGAAAATCTAGATCCTATGGTTTCCAAAGAACACATTTAGGAAATGATTTAATGGGAAGTATTGGAACTCCAATTGTTGCAGTGGAGTCTGGGACGATAGAACACTTAGGTTGGAACCAATATGGCGGTTGGAGAATTGGAATTAGAAGCTTTGATGGTAAAAGATATTACTATTATGCACATTTAAGAAAAGACCACCCATATGTAGAAAATTTACAAGAAGGAGATAGTGTAAAAGCAGGAGATGTAATTGGTTATCTTGGTATGACAGGCTATAGTATAAAAGAAAATGTAAATAATATAAATGTTCCACACCTTCACTTTGGTATGCAACTTATTTTTGATGAGTCACAAGTAGACAGCCCAAATGAAATATGGATTGATGTATATGAAATTATAGAATTCTTAAAACAAAACCGTTCAGAAGTTTACATGTCTAACCAAGAAACTAAAGATTATTCTAGAAAATTTGATTATATGGATGAAAACATAGAATAATGTCCCATTAGGGACGTTTCCTTTTGGGACATCTTTTATTAATAAAGTCATACATATGTGTCCCAAATTGCTCAAAAATACGCAAAAGGAAACGTCCCTATTTTTTTCCAAGTACTAATTTTATTTCTTTAGTTAGCTTCCCTCTTGTAACTTTTAGAGTTACCTCATCATTTGGTTTTTTTGTGTAAATATATTCTCTTAAATCATTCATAGTATTTAATTCTTTTCCATCTATGCTTGTAATAATATCTCCTTCTTTTAACTCTGTATTATAAGCTGGTCCATTTACTGTAATTTGTGCTACATATATTCCTGTGTCAAAATTAATTGTATTATAGTTAGAATCTAAATATGGTATAACTTCTTTATCATAAGCATAAATTCCAATTGTTGCTTCTTCAAATGTTTCTGTATTTTTAAAACTCTCTATTATTGGTTTTATTATATTAATAGGTATTGCAAACCCTATTCCTTCTGCAGTTGATATTTTTACAGTATTAATCCCAATGACTTCTCCATTTGGGTAAATTAAAGGTCCTCCACTGTTTCCTGGATTTATTGTTGCATCTGTTTGTATTAAGTCTGTCATATATGAAGACTTATTTTCTTCATCTATTTTTATTGTCCTATTTTTTGCACTTATAATTCCAGATGTTACTGTTCTTCTAAATTCGAACCCTATTGGATTTCCTATTGCATAAACTGTTTCTCCTACTCTAATACTACTAGAATCTCCTAATTCAATATAAGGTAAATTTTTAGCATCTATTTTTACAATTGAAAGGTCTAAATCCGCATCACTCCAAGCTACAGTTCCTTCATAATTTGTTCCATCTTCTAATGTTACATAGCATTTACTATATTTTTCTCCTGTTACATGGCTATTACTTACAATATAACCGATCAGATGTTACTATAAAGCCTGTTCCTAACCCTAAATCATTTTCTCCACTACTTGAAAATATACTACTTCCTGTACTTTTTAATTTTGATATTCCAACTACTTTCTCTGTGGTTTCTTCAAGCATATCCGCAACTGTCATGCTGTTTTCTTCTACATTATCCACAGTTTGTTCTCCAATTGTGGATAATTGTCTTTCTGCAGTATAACTTCCTTCATTTATTTCAATATTTTGATATGTAGTATATAAGTAAAATCCAAATATCCAAACAAATATTAAAAACAAAGAAATAAATATAATTTTTTTTAATTTATTTTTTCTTCTTTTTCCCAAATATTCCACCTCAAAAATATTGTTTCCATATTTTTTAAATTTAATCAGCTTTATATAACAAAAGTAGAAAAATTATTAGAAAAAATCTTGTCTATTTTAAGAAAAATGTCAAGTTTGTGTATTGTTTTTTTTGTTTTTTTATGTATAATTATAGTATAATTAATATTTTTATAATACAAGGAGTAGAAAATGGAAAAAAAGATGTTTAAATTAACTAATCCACAAAAGAATATTTGGAACATGGAATTTTACTATTCTGACACTAACATATGTAACATTTGTGCTTCTGGGCTTATTAAAGAAAATATAAATATTGATTTATTAAAAAAGGCTGTAAATATGGTGGTTCGTAACAACGATAGTTTTAGAATCCAATTAACCCTAGAAAATAGTAACCCTATGCAATATCTAGTAGCCTATGAGCCTTTTGATATGGACGTTGTAAATGTATCTTCTATGGAAGATTTTAGAGATTTAGAAAATTCTATGGTAAAAGAAAAATTTACTTTATTAAATTCGCCTCTTTTTAAATTTAAATTAGCTTTATTCCCAAATGGATATGCTGCTGTTATTTTAAATATCCATCATATTATTTCTGACTCTTGGTCTCTTGGAATTACAATTAAGGAAATTGTTAATATATATCATTCACTAATCAAAAAAGAAGAATATGTATCTCCTACATTTTCTTATATTGATTTTATAAATTCTGAAAAAAATTATGAAGATAGTAAAAAGTATTTAAAAGATAAAGAATTTTGGAAAAATTATTTGTCTGATTTTTCTAATGTTGTTTCTATTCCTTCTATAAGTAGGAAAACAAACAATATAAGTACTTCACGAAAAGCTTCAAGAAGTACATATTATATCGATTCTAATTTAATGTCAAAAATTAATGAATATTGTAAAAGCAATAAATTATCAGTATATTCTTTCTTTATGTCTGTAATATCTGTTTTTGTGGCTAATTCTACTAACTCTGATGATTTTGCTATAGGTACGCCAATTTTAAACAGAACTAACTATAAAGAAAAGAATTCTACTGGTGTATTTATATCTACAGTACCTTTCCGTACTCATATATTACCAGATACATCATTCTTAGATTTTGCAATTAAAAGCAATATTGATATTATGTCTATTTTTAGACATCAAAAATATTCTTATACGAACATAATTGAAAATGTTAGAAAACAAAATGATGCTATTTCTAACCTTTATAATATTTCTGTTTCTTATCAAATTACAAAAGCATCAGAAGATGTAAATGATTATGAAACAAACTGGTTTTTCACAGGTACAGGTATTGATGAACTTAGCATTAGTTTATATGATATTAATGATACAGGTACTTTAAGAATAGATTATGATTATTTGATAGATAAGTATTCTGAAGATGAAATTAAATCTTGGCATTTACGTATTTTAAAAATTATTTCTCAAGTAATAAATGATAAATCTATTCTTATAAAAGATGTAGAATATATTGCAGATGAGGAAAAATCTCACATTTTAAATGATTTTAATAACCATACTTTAGATTGTCCTTTTGACTCTAATATAGTTAAAATTTTTGAAGATATGGTTTATAAATATCCAAATGAAAATGCTTTAATTTATAATGATAAAGTTTATACATATAAAGAATTAAATAGTATTGTAAATAAATTTGCAAGATACTTATTGTCTATTGGAGCTAAATCTAAGGACATTATTGGTGTTTATATGAATAAAACCGACTTTTTTATTATATCTATTTTAGCTATCCAAAAAATTGGAGGAGCTTATTTACCTATGCACCCAGATTATCCAATAGAAAGAGTTTCTTATATATTAAATGATAGTAACTCTAAGCTATTAATATCTGATAATAACAACATTGATGTTAATAACATAAATATTATCAACCCAAGTAAAGTTAATTTAGATAGCTTTGATAATGCTAATTTAAACATTAATATTTCTTCTGATGATTTATGCTATGTTATATATACATCTGGCTCTACTGGAAAACCTAAAGGGGTTATGCTTACACATAAGAATTTAATAAATTTTGTATATGTATTTAATGACTGTTTTAAAAATAAATTTTCACCAAAAGATAATTGTTTATCTTTAACAAATATCTCTTTTGATGTTAGTGTTGCTGAAATATATACTCCTCTATGTTTTGGTGCCACACTTGTACTATATCCAAAAAACACTTTAACTGATATAAAAGTTTTAGTAGATATTTTAGAAAAAGAAAACATTACATTTTTATATATTCCACCAAATGTGTTAGATGATGTATATACTTTTGTTAAAACCTCAAATAAAAAATTTGGTGTAAATAAAATGTTAGTGGGAGTAGAAGCTATAAAAAATAGCACTTTAAACCATTTCATAGATTTAAACCCAAATATAGAAATCATTAATGGATATGGTCCAACAGAAGCTACTATTTGCTCTACTTTTTACCCATATAAATATAATAAAAATGAAACAAATATTGTTCCTATTGGATACCCTTTAAAAAATAACAATATCTTTATATTGAACTTTTTAAACAATTTACAACCTATAGGATTTCCTGGTGAAATTTGCATAACTGGAAAAAATGTTTCTAAAGGTTATTTAAATAATCCAGAAAAGACCAAAGAATCATTTATTACAATTCCTTCTTTGTCAAAGGATTTGATTTATAAAACTGGCGATATTGGTTATTGGAATAAAGCTGGATTTTTATCATTCGTTGGTAGAAATGACTCTCAAATAAAACATCGTGGACATAGAATTGAATTAAGCGAAATAAACAATTGTATTAAAGATATAGAAAATGTAACTAACTCTGTTACTATATTTAAAGAAGTTCATAATGTACCTGCTATTTGTAGTTATGTTTCAACATCTAGCCCTGTTGTTACACCTGATTTTATAAAAAACAAATTATCTGAGGTTTTACCTTATTATATGATACCAAATCATATAATAGTATTAGATAAATTACCTATTACAGCTAACGGAAAAATAGATAGAAAGAATTTACCATATATAGACATTGAACCTGTTAAATATGTAAAACCTTCTACTTTAACTGAAATAAAATTGCACAATATATTATGCAATTTGTTAAATGTAGATAAAATTTCTATTTATGATGACTTTTTCGAACTAGGCTTAGACTCTTTGTTAACTATTAGACTATCTTTAAATATATATTATGATTTTAAGATTAATTTGAATGTTGCAACTTTATATAAGAATAATAATATTCATAAATTAGCTAATTTATTAGATAAACAAACTGTTTCAGATACAGACATTTATACAATTTCTAAGGCTCCTTCTGATAATAGTTATCCTTTATCTTCAGCACAAAAGAGAATATATTATGCTTCAAAAATGGCAGGTCCATCTTCTCTTTTGTACAACGTAAGTGGTGGAATTCTTATAGATGGTCTTTTAAGTGTAAAAAAGGTTGAAAATATATTTAATAAAATAATTGAAAAACATAGTGCTTTTAGAACTTATTTTTCATCATACAATAATGAAATTAGACAATTTGTTTTAGATGATTGTAAAATACATGTTGAATTTCATGATGATGGAATAATGCTAGGTAATGATATTAAAAACATTGTAGATAATTTTCCTAAAGCTTTTGACTTAGATTTTGCACCATTATTAAGAGTAGAATTACATTATATAAACAATTCTTCTTTAATATTAATAGACTCACATCATATAATATTTGATGGTGTCTCTTTGAATATTTTAATATCTGAATTTTTGGATTTATATGATGGAAAAGAGATTGAAACTTCAGATATTGATTATAAGGATTACTCTGTATGGGAAAATGATTATTTAAATAGTGATAATATAGAGCCTATTAAAAATTATTGGAATAAAAGATTTAAAAACTATGAAATACCTATCATAAATTTACCTTATGATAATCAACCAACTAATAAGAAAACATATAATGGTAATAAAGTTTATTATCATATACCTAAAATTTTATTTGATAATATTTCATCATTTGCAAAAAAACACAATATGTCAGAATATATGGTATTTTTATCAATGTTATATGTTTTATTATATAAATATACTGGACAAGAAAATATCATTATAGGCTCACCAATAGAATCTAGATATTCTCCTCAAGTAGAGAATATGATTGGTATGTTTGTAAATAATATTGTTTTAAATACAAAAATTGATGGCAAAATGAGTTTAGAAGAATTTTTAAAAGCTATAAAAGATTTGGTGTTAGATTCAATATCTAACCAACCTTATCCTTATGATATGCTTATAAAAGATTTAAAAATACCTGCAAATAATTCACTTTTTGATGTTGTCTTTACATATCAAAATGAAAGTATAGATTTTTCTAAAAAAGGTATTAAAACAATTATTTCTAAACCAAAAGCTGCTAAATTTAATTTGACTGTTGAAATTGATCCTTGTACTTATGGAATTAATTTTGAATACAATACAGATTTATTTAATAAAGAAACAATTGAAGCTATTTATGAACATTATGTATTTTTACTAGAAAACTTATTTAACGATTTAAATGTTTGTTTAGATGATATAAATATTATAACTAAAAAAGAAGACAAATTACTTGCTTTATTCAACAATACAGATTCAGAAATTAATGATGATACAGTTGTTTCTATTTTTGAAAATATTGTTGAACAAAATAAAGATAACATAGCTGTAATTTGTGATGATAAAACACTTACATATTCAGAGCTAAATAAAAAAGCTAATAGCTTGGCTCATTACCTAATAAGTGTTGGTATTAAGCCTAATGATATTGTAGCTATTATGGCAAACCGTTCTTTAGAGACAATTGTGTGTATGCTTGGAATTCTAAAAGCTGGAGCTGCTTTCTTAAATTTAGACCCAACATATCCTCAAGATAGAACTAAGTATTATTTAGAAAACAGTAAAGCGGGGGTTGTTCTTGTACAAAAAGTATTAAAAGATAAAGTTAAAGCAGCTAATAACCTTATAGAAATAGACCTTGATAATGAATTGTATACTAAAAACTTCGATAATCCAAATGTTAAGGTAAAACAATTTGATTTATCTTATGTTATATACACTTCTGGCTCTACTGGTGTACCAAAAGGAGTTTTATTGCATCAAGTTGGATTTGCTAATATGGTTAAGGCTATGACTCTTGTTCTTGATTATTTGAAGGAAGGAAATAAACATTGTATAGCTTCTGTTACTTCTACTCCTTTTGATATATTTGTATATGAGATATTCGTATCTTTGACACATGGTATGAAGGTACTTTTAGCTAACAATGCAGAACATAGAAATCCAATATTATTAGATAGCTTGATTAAAAAATATAAAGCTGATGTTATGACTGTTACACCTAGCCTTATGAAAATCAACTATGACAATAGATTAAATCCTTCAGCATTATCTAATATAAAACATATGGTCTTTGGTGGCGAGCCTTTACCTGAGAAATTTGTAAAAGACTTACGAGCTCTTTCTCCAGGAGTCACTATTTATAACATTTATGGCCCTAGTGAAATAACTGTTTTATCAAATGTACAAAATTTAAATGGAGAAGATAAAATTACAATAGGTCCTCCAATTATGAATACCAAGATACATATTTTAGATAAAAATGGTCATAGATTACCTATTGGAGTAACCGGTGAAATTTATATTTCTGGAATTCAAGTAGGTCTTGGTTATCTTGGAAAACCTCAAATGACTAAAGAAAGATTTTTAGATAATCCATTTGGTGAAGGAAAGATGTATAAATCTGGAGATATTGGTAGATGGACTTTTGATGGCAAAGTACAATGTCTTGGTAGAATTGATAATCAAGTAAAATTACGTGGCTTAAGAATAGAACTCGGAGAAATAGAAACAAAAATGGAAAGTATCAAAGGTATAACAGCTTCTGTTGTAAACAAAATAGAATTAGAAGGTAGAGAATTCTTATGTGGATATTATGTTTGTGATGACGGTAAAAAAGTTTCTGAAAATACTGTAAGAGAATTTTTAAGAAAATCACTTCCTAATTATATGGTTCCAACTTATTTTGTAGAACTCAAAGAAATGCCATATACTATTAACAGAAAAATAGATAGAAAAGCTTTACCTTTACCTGATTTAAATACTAATACAGATATTAGACCTAAAGAGAAATTAAATAGAAAAGAGAAAAAATTATTAGAAATTTGGTCTAAAATACTACATAATAACTCTATTTCTATAAATGATAATTTCTTTGACATTGGTGGGGATTCTATTTCAGCTATTAATATGCAAATTGAAGCTTTAAAGGAAGGATTTAACTTTGAATATGCTGATATATTTAATTTCCCTACTATAAAGGATTTGGCTTCTAAAATATCATATAAATATGATACTAGTCTAGGAGATTATGATTATAGTAAAATAAACGAGTTATTAGCTAAAAATTCAGTAGATAATATTATAAATACTAAAGAAATAGATATTGGAAATGTACTATTAATTGGTGTTACTGGTTACCTAGGATCACATTTAATATACTCATTTTTAAAAAATACTGATAATGATATTTATTGTCTTATTAGACAAAAGAACAATATGATACCTAATGAAAGATTGAAAAATACTCTTGATTTTTATTTTGGTGATAACTTTTATCAAAAATATAAAGATAGAATACATATCTTGGAAGGCGATATAATCAAAAATCATATTGGACTTACAGAAGAAGATTTAAAGGTTGTAAAAGACAATGTAACAACTGTTATAAATTCAGGTGCTATTGTTAAGCATTTTGGTCAAAGAGATTTATTTGAAAAAATAAATGTAATTGGAACAAAAAATGTTGTTCAAATATGTAAATCTTTAAATAAAAGATTAATTCATGCTTCAACAATAAGTATTTCAGGAAATGGTGAAAAAGAAGAAACCATGGTTGAAACACCAGAAAGTATTAATAATAAAGTTGTATTTTCTGAAAGAGACTTGTTCATTGACCAAAAACTAAATAATGTTTATACAATAACGAAGTTTGAAGCGGAAAGAATTGTATTAGAATCAATTTTAGATGGTTTAGATGCTCAAATTGTTAGAATTGGTAATATAACTAATAGATATTCTGATGGTATGTTCCAACGAAATGTAGAAGGAAATGCTTTTGCAAAACGTCTACAATCATTTATCAAAATGGGAGTATTTCCTGACTATTCTCTTGAACATGAAATTGAACTTACACCTGTTGATTTATGTGCAGATGCTATTTTAAAAATAGCTGAACATTCTAGTCCTTGTAATGTATTTCATATATACAATACAAAATTATTACCAATTAAATTATTAGTTGATACATTATATGAGGAAGGTTATAAATTACTACCAGTTTCTAATGATGAAATGAACAATATTATAGATGAATTATTAAAAGATGATAATAAAAAAGATATTCTTTCAGGAATTATACATGATTTAGATAAAAATAAGCAATTAGTTTATACTTCAAGAATAGCATTAGATGCTGATTTTACAGGAAAATATCTAAAAAATATTGGATTTTCTTGGAAAAATATTGACAAAAATTATTTAATTAAGTATATTGATTATTTTAGGAAGATTAAATTTATTTAAACAAAGGAGGATAATATGTCTACTATTAGCGTACCATTTTTATTACTTATTATTTCAATATTGTCAACAGTATTGCTTATGTTTTACGTTTTATCAAAAAGACCTTTGGTACAATTACAAAAAAGCTTTTTGGCAATGTTGGCTTGCGTATCTATCATATCTATTGGTGTTTTAGTACAAGACATTTTTATAAAATATACTGATGTTCAGCCTATATATTTTGAATACTTTATTTATATAGGTACATGCTTTTTACCAGTTGCTGTATTTTTTACTGCTTTGATTTTTAAAAATACAAAAATTAAGTTTGAAAAAAGATATTTGCTATTATTAATAATACCGGTAATTACATTACTGGTATTATGGACAAATAAATATCATCATTTATTCTATATTAGGTTTACTAATAATAGAATGGCAGATGCTATTTTTGGACCATATTTCTATATACACTCAATTTATACTTATGGTTTGCTATTTATAAGTATGTTTATGCTAATAAGAACTTCTTTAAAGACATCTGGTGTATTTTCAAAACAATCTATTTTACTTATTTTAGGAACTATAATTCCAATTGTTACAAATATTTTGGGAACACTTAGAATAGTTGATATGAGTGTATATTCAACACCTATTTCATTTACTATTGGTATTGTCTTCTATGCTTTTGCTATATTAAAATTTAATTTTTTAAGCATATCACCAATAGCTTTGCAAAAAATTGTTAATGTAATGTCAGATAGCTATTTAGTTTTGGATACCAATAACAATGTTATAGATTATAATGATACATTTAGAAAAACCTTTAAACTAGAAGATGCAGATATACGTAAAAAGACTATTTTTGAGTTACTAGATTCTTCTAAAAATGTAGATAATTTTAAAACTACTTATTATCAGGCAATAAAGGATAAAAAAACATACACAATTGAATATTATGAAGTAGTAGCTAATAAATACTTTAACCTTGAAATTAGTCCACTATTTAATAAAAAAGTTTTTATAGGTGTATTACTTTTGTTTAAAGATATTACTCAACATGTTTTAGATATAAAGAAAATTAAAGATAATCAAGATATGCTTATGGAAAGTGAGCGTCTAGCCTCTTTAGGACAATTAATAGGTGGTATTGCTCATAACTTAAAAACTCCTATTATGTCTATATCTGGTGCAACCGAAGGATTGTCAGATTTAATTAAAGAATATGATTCTTCAATTGATGACCCTGAAGTAAATAGTAAAGACCATCATGATATTGCAAAAGATATGATGAGCTGGATCGAGAAAATTAGAGAATATACAAGTTATATGTCAGATGTAATTACTGTTGTAAAAGGTCAAGCAGTTACAATGTCAGAAGCTGACAATACTACTTTTGATGTAGAAGAACTTGTTAAACGTGTTGATATTTTAATGAAACATGAGTTAAAAAGTGCATTAGTTTACTTAAAAGTTTCTGTTAATTTACCTGAACACACAATATTACATGGAGATGTAAATAGTTTAGTCCAAGTAATTAATAATATGATATCAAACTCTATCCAAGCATATGAAGGAAAACCTGAACAAAATATTGATTTAATTTTTGAAAAACACAATGATAAACTTTATATTTCTGTAAAAGATTATGGCTGTGGATTACCTAAAAAGGTTAAGGATAAGTTATTTAAAGAGATGATTACAACTAAAGGAAAGAATGGTACTGGTCTTGGTCTATACATGTCATATTCTACAATAAAAGCTCATTTTGGTGGAGATATTACTTTTGAATCAGAGCCTGGAAAAGGTACCACATTCACTATAATATTACCTTTATAATATACAATTTGTTTTTATTTGAAAGTCAAGGGTTTGGGGAAATTTTTTTACCAAAACTCTTGATTTTTATTATTTTTATTAATATAATATGTAAAAAATAACAACATAAATTATAATGAGGTATAAAATGAGAAAAGGATTACAGAATTTAGAAAATAATGAAAATCAAAATTACAAAATTATAGCTGTTGATGATGAACAGGGTATTATAGATTCTTTGTCTATTTTCTTGAAAAGGTCTGGTTATAATTTTGTAGGAATAACAGATCCATTGGAAGCAATTGAAAGAGTCAAAAATGAACATTTCGACTTAATGATACTAGACTTTATTATGACTCCTATTCATGGTGATCAAGTTGTCGAAGAAATTAGAAAATTTAACAAAGATTTATATATTTTATTACTTACAGGTCACAAGGACTTAGCTCCACCATTAGAGACTATTAGAAGATTAGATATTCAAGGTTATTGTGAAAAAAGTGATAAATTTGACCAATTGCTATTACTTATTGAGTCTGGTATAAAATCTATTGAACAAATGAACCAGATTAAAAAAATTAATGAAGAACTATCTGATACATATGAAAAATTAGAACAAGCATATTTAGAAAGTATTCAAACTTTACGATATACAGTTGAGGCAAAAGATACATATACAAGAGGTCATTCTGACCGTGTTTCTGAATATTCTGTTTTGATTGGAAAGTATTTAGGTTTGCCAGAAGCTGATCTCTACACATTAAGAATTGGTGGCTTATTCCATGATATTGGAAAAATTGGGGTTCCTGATACTATCTTACAAAAAGAATCAAAACTTACTGACGATGAATATTCTCAAATTAAACAACATCCAAATATTGGTGTGCATATATTATCACACGCAAAAATATTCCAAAATATTTTACCAATTGTTGAACATCATCATGAAAGATATGATGGAAAAGGATATCCAAGTAAGCTTGCAGGGGAAAATATTCCTTATTTAGCAAGAATTACAGCTGTTGCTGATAGTTTTGACGCTATGAACTCTAGAAGGTCTTACCGTGATTCTTTACCTTTAGATGTTATTAAAGAAGAATTTAGAAAAAATAGAGGAACTCAATTTGACCCTAATTTAGCTGATTTATTCCTAGATATTCTAGAAAATCACTATGATGAAATTAAGGAAATACAAGAAAAATATACAGGCATTGAAGATGAAGAATATGATGCTAATTAAAATATACTAATTAAGAAGCGATTTTAAACCGCTTCTTAATTTTTTACATTTTATTATTTTGCTTTTTATTTTTTTAGACTTTCATTGAAAGAGCTACTTTTTGTCTTTCTCTATCTATATTAATTACTTTAACTTTTACAATGTCTCCAACAGATACAACATCTGATGGATTTTTAATATATTTATCACTCATTTCTGAAATATGAACTAGTCCATCATGTTTAACACCAATATCCACAAAAGCACCAAAATCGATTACATTTCTTACTGTACCCGTTAATACCATGCCTTCCTTTAAGTCGTCTAATTTTAGAACGTCGCTTCTTAGAATAGGTTTTGGCATGTCCTCACGAGGGTCTCTTCCTGGTCTTGATAATTCTTCTATTATATCTCCCAATGTCATTTCACCAATATCTAATTCTTTAGACATTTCTGCAACATTTACATTTTTTAGTTTATTTCTTAAATCTTCTAATTTTTCTTTATCTTTTAAATCATTTTTGTCAAAACCAATTTTAGCAAGTAATTTTTCTGTAGCCTCGTAAGATTCTGGGTGAACTGCTGTTACTTCTAATGGGTTATCTCCGTCATATATTCTTAGGAAACCTGCACACTGTTCATATGCTACTTTTCCTAACTTTGGAACTTTTAATAATTCTTTTCTATTTTTTAATTTTCCATTTACATCTCTGTATTTTACAATATTTTTAGCAATTGTATTATTTATTCCTGATACATAAGATAATAGTGATGGTGTTGCTGTGTTTACATCTACACCAACTTTATTAACACTATCTTCTACAACTGCTGTTAAGCTTTCTGATAATTTCTTTTGATTTACATCATGTTGATATTGCCCAACTCCTATAGCTTTTGGATCTATTTTAACCAACTCTGCTAATGGGTCTTGTAATCTTCTTGCAATTGATATAGCTCCTCTTATAGAAACATTAATATCTGGATATTCTTCTGTTGCAAGCTTAGATGCAGAATATACAGATGCTCCTGCTTCACTTACAATTACATAGTGGACATCTCTTTTACATTCTTTTATCATATCTGCAACAAACATTTCAGACTCTCTAGATGCTGTTCCATTTCCTATTGCTATCATATCTACTTTGTCCTTATCAATTAACTTTAATAATTCTTTTTTAGCACCTTCTACATCATTTTGTGGCTCTGTTGGATATACTGTTGTATAATCAAGTACCTTTCCTGTTTCATCAATTACTGCTATTTTACAACCAGTTCTATATGCTGGGTCAAATCCCATAACAGTTTTACCCTTTATAGGTGCTCCTAATAATAATTGTTTAGAATTTTTACCAAATACCTTAATTGCTTTTTCTTCAGCTTTTTCTGTTAAATCAGAACGAATTTCTCTATCAATTGAAGGTTCTATTAGTCTTTTAAAACTATCTAAAATAGTTTCTTTTAGCATAGAAGTAAATTGTGTCTCACCCTTTATTATATCTCTTTCGATATAATTTAATATTTTATCTTCTGGCTTTTCTATTTTAACTTTTAAGAAACCTTCCTTTTCTCCCCTGTTTATTGCTAAAATTCTATGGCTTGGTATATATTTTATTGCTTCATTATAGTCATAGTACATTTCATAATTAGACTTTTCATTTTCTTTAGATGCTTTTGTTACAATTAAAGCTTCTCTATAACAAATTTTCTTTATTTGCTTTCTATATTTTGGCTCATCAGAAATCATTTCTGCAATTATATCTAATGCTCCTGCTATTGCATCTTCTACAGTTTTAACTACCTTATCTTTATTTTTCTTGTCCTCATCACTTAATTTATCTATATTTACATATTCTTTTGCGATTTCCTTTATATCTTTTGTTTCTTTTTGTTCTAATATAATATTTGCAAGTGGTTCTAAACCTTTTGCTTTAGCAACAGTTGCTCTTGTCTTCTTCTTTTGTTTATAAGGTCTATAAATATCTTCTACTTCTGCTAGAGTTTTAGCTATTGCAACTGCTTGCAATATTTCGTCTGTTAATTTTCCTTGTTCATCTATTGATTTTATAACTTCTTCTTTTCTTTGCTCTAAATTTCTTAAATAAGTAAGTCTTTCACCTAAATCTCTAAGGATTTCATCACTTAATCCACCTGTTACTTCTTTTCTATAACGTGCAATAAACGGAATAGTATTTCCTTCATCTATTAATTTAATTGCATTTTCAACTTGTTTTTCTTTTATGTTTAATTCTTGTGCTATTGTTTTAATAATTTTATCCATCAATCTTATACCTCTTTCCTTTTTTTCTTCCCTTCCCTTTTTTCTTCTTTCTCTTTCTTGCTGTTTTTTTGGGGCGGGATCAAAAACAGCATTTCTTTTTATTAATTTTTCCAAAAAAATAGAACTGTTTTCTAACAGTCCTATTATAACAATCCGTAAGATTTAAGTCAAATATATTTTAAAAATAAAATTTATTGCCAATGTAGGTTTGTCAAACATATGTCACACTCAATTGATATTTATACTGTTCGAAGTACCTTTTTATATGAATGCTATTT
>CALXFH010000030.1 GCA_944387555.1 uncultured Clostridia bacterium
TCATTTGAATATTTAGACATAAAATGAACCCTCCTTATTAAACTAATTTTGTCTAATAATTTGGGTTCACTTCATTTCCTACTTTCTTTTATTTATCTTTTTAAATTAAAAAATTGGTAGCGAAGATGTGATTCGAACACATGACCCTTCGGGTATGAACCGAATGCTCTAGCCAACTGAGCTACTTCGCCATATCAAACGACAATAATTATTATAAAGGTAGTTTTTCCATTTGTCAAGCAAAAATACAAGAATTTTAAAAATTCTTGTATTTTATCTTTCAATTTCTTTGTCTGTTTCATTAACTATTTGATTTCTAGTCTCTGTGGTATGCTCCTTTGTTCTAACTCTAGTTTGATTTCTTTCCTGTCTTCTTCCTTTACCTTTAACTTTAATATCAGGATGATCTAACATTGATTCTAAAGAACTTATATCACTTTCTGATTGTGATAAAATCTTACTATATTTATTTCTAAATTTAATTTCTTCTTCATTTTCTTGTTTTTCTAAATCACTATCTGAACTAATAAAAGACTTTATTAATTCTCTCCAGCTTGTCTTTACTTCTCTTTCCATAATCTTAAAGTTTTCACCTCTCTTTTTAAACACATATTAATTTTACCATAAATAAAAGAAAAAATCAAGTGATTTCTGTAAATTTAATTCTCTAGTTTATTTTTTACAGTTTCTGTAATTTTGTAAAATATTAAGACATGTTCATTAAAATCTCATTTAGGATTTCGCTACATCTTTTAGCTGCAAGGTCTAAATTTTCATCAAATGTTCCTGCATTATTACCATTTGGTGTATCTGAAACTCCTCTAATTACGTTAAATGGTATATTATCTAAATAACAAACCTGACCTATTGCCGCACATTCCATATCAACAACATCAGCATCAAAAACAGCTCTTATTTCATCTCTCATAGAAATTTCTGTGCAAAATACATCTCCTGTTGCAACTATTCCAAGTTTTACATTATAATCTCTTTTCTTTTCATTTATTATTTCATTTATTTTCTCTAATAAATTACTATCACATTCAACACTATTTCCTACTCCTGTTATATATCCTTTACTATGTCCGAATGCTGTTATATCAAAATCATGTTGAACGACATTTTTTCCAATTAAAACATCTCCAATATTAAGCATTGGATTAATAGAAGCTGATGCTCCTACATTTATTACTCTATTTACTTTATACTTATCAACTAATATTTGAGTAGTTCTTGCTGCATTTACTTTTCCTACTCCACTTTGCACTAATATACATTTTTTTCCTTGTATTTTTCCTTTATAAAAGTTCAATTCGTAACTTTCTTCTAGTTCTGCATCTTCCATTAAGTTATAAACTGCATCTTTTTCTTCTTCCATTGCAACTACTATGCCTATTTTATCCATATTCTATCACTCCATTTTATTTTTATTAAAAACTGTGCTGATTATAACATAATGTTTAATATTTGTCTATCAAATTAACATACTCAAATTTTAATTAGCAAAAATATTTTACTAAGACTTGCAACTTTTTATATTTTAATGTAATATAATAAAGTAAATTGAAAGAAATGCAAAAATAAAAAAATGAAATTTTAGAAGAAAGGAGTTTATTTGTAAGTTTTTAGCGCCAGGACACTTCTAAAAGTGTTGACGAGGTCTAAGGTATTCGAAAGATTCGGCGGGTTCCTTAGTGGCTTTTGCTTAAGGTCAAAGTATTAATTTAAAGAGCAGTAGTGATATTGTAACAAAGGATTAATACATTTAAGCTTTATTTCGCATATCTTTCAATTCCATATTATTTATTTTAAGGAGGATTTACTATGTGTGGAATTGTAGGTTACATAGGAACAAAAAAAGCAAGTCCAATTCTGATCAATGGACTTTTAAGATTAGAGTACAGAGGTTATGACTCAGCAGGTATTGCAACAATTGAAAAAGATGGTCTTTCTATTATGAAAGACAAAGGAAGAGTTAAAAATTTATATAATTTACCAGGAATTGATGATTTAGAAGGAACAATTGGTATTGCTCATACTAGATGGGCAACACATGGAAAACCATCTAAAGAAAACTCTCACCCTCATGTTGATAATTCAGAAAGTTTTAGTGTAGTTCATAATGGTATTATTGAAAATTATAATGAATTAAGAAAGTTCTTAACTGATAACGGTTATACTTTCTATTCTCAAACAGATACAGAAATTGTACCTAATTTAATTCATTATTACTATAATAAAGATGATAAAGATGATGAATTAAAATTCTTAAGAGCTGTTAGAAATGCTTGTAAAGATTTAAAAGGAAGTTTTGCTTTAGAAATTATTTCAAAATATGATAAAGACCATATGATAGTAGTAAGAAAAGATAGCCCTCTTGTTATTGGTAAAGGTGACGGAGAAAACTATATTTCTTCTGATATTCCAGCAATACTATCTTTTACAAGAGAATTCTATCTATTAAATGACCTAGAATTTGCTGTTTTATCAAGAGATGATGTTAAATTTTATGATACAGATTTAAAACCTATTGATAAAAAAGTTCAAACTATTGAATGGAATGCTGCTAGTGCTGAAAAAGAAGGTTATGAAGATTACATGTTAAAAGAAATTCATGAACAACCAACAGCTATTCGTGAAACTATAGGTGCTAAATTAGATGAAGGCAGTAAATGTACTTTTGATGAATTAGATTTTACAAAAGAATATTTAAAAGGATTACACAAAATATATTTAGTTGCTTGTGGTACTGCAATGCACGCAGGTCTTGCTGGGAAAAATATGTTAGAAAAACTTTGCAAGATACCAACAGAAGTTGATATTGCTTCTGAATTTAGATATAGAGACCCAATTATTGATGATAAAACTTTGTGTATTTTTATTTCTCAATCAGGAGAAACAGCAGATACAATTGCAGCGCTAAAATTATCTAAAGAAAAAGGAGCTAAAACACTTGCTATTAGTAATGTTATTGGAAGCTCTATAACAAGAGAAGCTGATTATTCTATATATACTCATGCAGGTCCAGAAATTGCAGTTGCTTCAACAAAAGCTTATACATCACAAGTTGTACTACTTGCCATGGTTGCAATTTACTTTGCAGAAACTTTAGAAACATCAGAAGTAGAAGTTTTAAACTTAAAGAAAGAAATTTTAGAATTACCTAAAAAAATAGAAGAAACTTTAAAATGTGAAGAACGTATAAAAGAATTTGGACACAGAATTTACCAAGAAAAAGATGTATTTTTCTTAGGAAGAGGAATTGATGAAACAGTTGCAAGAGAAGCTGCTTTAAAATTAAAAGAGATTTCTTACATTCATGCTGAAAGTTATCCAGCAGGAGAATTAAAGCATGGCCCTATTGCTTTAATAGAAAATGGTATTACTGTTATCAGCATAATAACAGACCCAAAACTTGTTAAAAAAACAGTAAGTAATATTGAAGAAGTTATTACAAGAGGAGCTAAAACATTAGTTGTAACAAACCAAGATGTAGATAGCAAACTATTTGATACAGTAATTCGTATTCCAGAAACAGATCCATTTGTTTCTCCAATACTTTCTGTAGTTCCACTTCAACTTCTTGCATACTACATCTCAAAAGAAAAAGGACTTGATGTAGATAAACCAAGAAACTTAGCAAAATCAGTAACAGTAGAATAGGGACGTTTCCTTTTGCACAAAAATGCGCAATCTGGGACACATCTATAAAAAAGCAAAAATTTGAGAGGTTCAATAAAAAACCTCTCTTTTCTTATTTATCCTATTAATAATTTGACAACAATAAGGCACACAACTCCTGGAAGTCCAAGTAAACCAATTAATATGCTTGTAAAGAAGTTAAGTCCAATATGAAAGCCAAAATTTGCACCTATTAAGTTAATAATAAAAATTACTACACCACCTAAGATAGAGTTTAAAACTAATTTTAATATCTTTTTTAAAGGCACAATAAAAATTCTACCAAATATAAATATAAAACATATGCAAGCTAAATATGTAATAATATTAATGTCCATTTTTATCAACTCCAAATTAAATCTTATTAATTTTTATGATGAAAAATGGACAAATATTACTAACCTGCTTCTTCTCCTAAAAATGTGTATTTTTTATTATTAATCATGTCTACCTCTATTCCCTTTAGCTTTGCAAGCTTAATGAGGTAATCTAGTTTTGCTTGGTTAGCCTTAATTTGATAAGTATAATAATCTATTAATTCTTCTTTAGCATATTCAAAATTCTTATTATCACTTTTAAGTTCTTCTCTTGTTTTTATAATTGACCTTATTAGCTCCATTTCCTTTTCAATTTCGGTCTTTTCAACTATTTTTTCTTCTCTTCTATATTCTTCTTGCATAAGCATCTCCTTTACTATTTTTTACTTTTTATTTCTATTATATTCCATAATGTATTTTTCTATTCAACAAATACCCTTTTATATCAATTTACATTTATAAGCTTACTTTGTCGATTTTTGTCGAACGATTTTTCTTGCAAAACCTTTAAAGTTGTGCTATTATTTAAACACTATTTTCTTCATAATTTTAATTAATTTTCATATTGATTATTTCTTTAAATTTTATCACTTGTCATTTCACAAATAACTTTTATTATCAACTTTTTTACCACTTCTACTACCTATTTTACAAATATTTTTTAATTTCATTTTGATTTCATTTTGATGCTATTTAATTCATTCTAATTTATTTAAATCTATTTTTTATCTAATCAATTTTATCTTATTTAGCATTTAATTTTTTGTCTCTAATTTTGTATTTTAATTTTAATTTTTTATTACTTTAATCGTTATTTACCAAAAAACAAACTTATTCAAAAATTTTTATGAAAGGAATTTGCCTATGGAAGAAAATAAACAATTAATATTACCTAAGAGAAAACTTCTATCTCCTAAAATAGATGCAGTTTTTCAAGTTCTATTTGGAGAAGTAGGAAGTGAAGAAATTACGAAAGAATTTTTAAAAGCTATTTTAAATGAGAATATTACAAGTGTGGATTTAAGTAAAAATCCTATACTTAGAAGATTAACTCCTTCTGATAAAATGGGAGTTTTAGATGTTATTGCTAAAATTGATAATAAAATTACTTGTAATATTGAAATGCAAATGGTTGATACTGGAAATATAACTGAAAGGCTCTTATACTATTGGTCAAGAACATATTCGAGAAATATTCATAAAAGCGAAGATTATAATTCTTTAGAAAGAACTATTGTTATTTTAATTGCAAACTTTGAAATAAAGGGACTAGAAAAACTAAAATATTTCTCTAATTGGAAAATAATAGAAACTGAAAGCAGAGAAATTATATTGACAAACCTTTTAGAACTAGATATAATTGAGTTGCCAAAGATTTATAAAAACAATAAACTAAATAAAAACTTAAAGCTACTTGACTGGTTACATTTTTTAGAAAATCCTGAATCAGATGAGGTGGTAAAAATTATGAAAGAAAATAAAGGTGTAGAAAAAGCTAAAGAAAAATTAGAGGAAATTAGTAATGATGAAGTTATGCAAAAAATTGCTGACTGGAAAGAATCTTATTACAGAGAGCAAGCTTCAATCAGAACTACTGGCAGAAAGGAAGGTATAGAAGAAGGAATCAAAGAAGGATTAAAAGAAGGCAAATTACAGATTGCTAAAAATTTAAAGAAAAAAAATATGGATATAAACTTTATATCTGAGGTAACAGGATTATCTGTGGAAGAAATTCAAAAAATTAATTAAATTATTAGTAATAATTGTACATCTTAGCATAACAAAATAGTAAAAATACTTATTTTGTTATGTTATTTTTTATTTTATTTCTAAAACTTGAGATTATTTTTTACAAAATACTTGTTTTTTTCCCAATTTTATAGGATAATATATATGTATGAATATATTTAATTGAAAGGATTTTTTAAATGAAGTATATAGATAAATTTTTAAAAGTATTAAACACTGATAGAAATACTTTTGCAACATATGTTCTAACATTAATTAGTGTATATTTAGCAGTAGATAGATTAGTAGAAATGTTACTTATGATATTCACAGGAGTATCATACTCATATTGGGGTCCAATTCAATATACTTTTGCATTAGCATGTCCAGTATTCGCATATCTTTTCTCTGGGCCATCGAAATTTTCAACATCAAAAGCTAAAAAGGTTACATTATTCTATTTATATGTAATTGGTTTATATATAATAGCAATTTCGATGTTTACCCAATGGCTTAATATGGGAGCATGGTTACTACTTCTTTCAGTACCTAATTACGTAGAACTTATTACTGATTTTTCAGATTTAGTAGTACCTGCAATGGTAAGTATTTCACTATATTTGCCACTAGCTACAATTTTCCCATTCTTTAAGAAATTATATATGGGTGTTAATGATAGTAAAGACCAAATTCGTTCTATCTGGGACTATGGTGGAATTAGCTTAGCAAGTAAACCAAAAGATGCAGGTGTTTATTCTTGTGAAGTATATTTTGCTAATGACAGTGAAACAGGTAAAACAGTCATTATTCCAGAAGAATCAAGATACCAATCATTATTTGTGTGTGGTGGTTCTGGCTCTGGAAAAACATCTTTAGTATTTGAACCATTATTTGCAAGAGATTTAGAGAAAAAATACTTCTTTAAAGAAGTTTCAAAAGAAATGGGATATACTGCTTTAAAAACAGGATTAGCAGTACTTGATGCACCTTATGAAAATGACTATTTAAATGAAAACTTTAGTTTAAATATGCTAGTTCCTGTAGACGGTAAAGAAACTCTATATAAAACATATATGAAAAAAATGATTTTAGCTTCTCTTGGAGATGATATAACATATAAAAATATAGGGCTTACACTCATGGCACCTGATTACGAAGTAATTAGTCATATGACTGAAGTTTGTGATAATTTTGGTATTAAATATAATTTAATAGATCCAAATAATCCAAATTCAGTTGGTTTAAATCCATTTGTTTATGAAGATTCTTCCAAAACAGCTACAGTAATTTCATCAGTAATAAAATCAATGTATAATACTTCACATGCAGACACTGATGAAGCATATAAAGAAGATATTGTGATACAAGCAATAGAAAACTTAGTAGTATTGCTTAAAGAAGTTTATCCTAGAATGAATGAAGGAAGACTTCCTAATATGGAAGACATGCTTAAAATGTTTACTAACTTTGAATTAATAGAAAAAATGTGTAAAATATTAGAACGCGAAATAGAAAATGATGAATTTGCAAAAGATAAATATCGTGTATTACTAACATATTTTAAGAAGAACTTCTATAGTGATGCCCCTGCAAAGTCTAGTATGGAAAAATATATTTATTCTGTCGTAAGTCAATTAGACAACTTACTTAGAATACCAGGAATAAAGGGTATTTTATGCAACAGATATAATAACATTAATTTTGATAATGCACTTAAAAATTCTGAAGTTATATTCATCTGTACAAGACGTGGAGATTTAGGTGCTGCAGGACATAAAGCATTTGGATTATTCTTCCTACTTACAATGCAAAACTCTGTACTAAGACGTCCAGGTACAGAAACATCAAGAGTTCCATACTTTGTATACATTGATGAATTTGCAGACTTTATTTGTAAGGATACAGAAGCAATGTTTACTATGTATAGAAAATATAAAGTTGGAACAACTATTTCTACACAAAGTTTACAACAACTTGAAACACCAGAATTAGCGGTAAATTATAAGAATACTATTCTTGCTAACTGTGCTAGTAAAATCTTTACTGGAAATGGTGAATATGATGAATTAAAATGGTGGGAAGGTGAATTTGTTAATCACAGAGAATGGACATATTCAAATAGTATGGACATGAGTAAAGGTGAATATGATCCTAAATACGGAAATGTAAAATGGGATTTTGTAACTAATTTTAAAGCAGGAAAACTTCAAGTACTTGGTGCTAAAGAGTGTGCTTATAAAATTAGAGGCTCTAATGGAAAACCTATGATAGGACCTGCTACATTATCATTCTTAGAGTCAAAATATAAAGAACCACATAAAATTAGAACTTATGATTTTGGTAAATATTCTGATGGAGTTACAACAGATACTGAAGATGATACAAGTAGTAGAGCTCACAGAAAATTTAATCCAAAAAATATAAATTTTATAGATAAGAACAATGAAATAGACCCAATTCAAACAGACACAACAGACTCAAATTATATGTTTGATAATCAAGATGCAATTGTAGTTAATTTCAAAAGAAGGAGAAAAAAATAATTAAGAAATGCTATAGATTTTTATTCTATAGCATTTTTTAATTTAAAATTGTATTCCTGTTAATTGAATTACAATTCCAGATATTACTCCTATTGCATATAAAAGACCAGTTATTTTTAAGTTTTGTTTTATTCCTTTATTCATTTTAAATAGTACAATTAATCCAACACCTGCTCCAACAAGCAATCCTGAAATCATTGTTGCAGCTGGAATCACATTTTCCAAATACAATTGTGTTAATATAACAGATGAAGCACAATTTGGTATTAATCCTATAATTCCACCAAGTATTGGTCCTAATACAACATTTGATCTAACAAAATTTCCTATTGTATCTTCTCCTATAAAATGAATAATTATATTAATAACAAAAGTAATTATTAAAACAAAGAAAAATATATTAATTGTATGTTTTAAAGCAGATTTTAAAATTCCATGTTCACAATGGCAATGCTCTTTCTCACATAAATCTATTATTCTTTCATCTTCATTGTCCTTTTTTCTTAATCTTAGAACTAAATCAATTACAAAACCTGCAATCATACCAATTAATACTTTTATTCCTAATATTTTAAAAAGTGTAACTAAAGATGCTCCCTCTGATATAAATATTGGTATCATTTCATCAGATGTGGATAAATATACAGAAATTAAAGTTCCAAGAGTAATAACTCTTGCTGCATACAAATTAGTTGCTGCAACTGAAAATCCACATTGTGGAAATGCACCTAAAAGACTTCCTATCAAAGGTCCAAATTTTCCAGATTTTTTAATTGTATTTTTTGCCTTTTCACTAGTCTTATGCTCTATGTATTCCATTATTAAATATGTAACAAACAAAAATGGTAATAATTTTATACTATCAATTAGTGTATCTTCTATAATTTCTAACATATTTTCTCTCCTAACGTTTTTTATATTATCATAAACTAGCTCAAAAGTAAAGAATTTCCATAGAAAAAAGGTCACCTCATATCGAAGTGACCTTTTGAGGAAACTTTAAAACTCGCTATGCAAAAGAGTTGCCAGTCTAGCTATTTCATCCCAATTGTTAATGGATTGCTCTGAAATAGAATAAAGAAGCTTCTTATTTTTTGGCTTATAGCCAGCCTTTGCTATCTTTTTTCTATTTTCATCTGTGTCTGCAGTCCTTTTGACCATTATTGCAAGATTGCCAAATTCAGAATCAATAGTTGAATAGCCCCTAAAGTTAACTCCCAACTCGTATTGAAGCTTTCTGGTTTCATCTCTAAGAAAACTAATCTGCTCTTGTTTCTCCTCTGGCAAATCCCGCTTAGCTACAAAGAAAACTCTACTATCTTTAAAAACAAATCCCAATTCTAGCAGACTTTTCCTGTTTTCGTCTGTATCATCGTCAAAGTTTACTTCAACAATTACTTCATTCCCTTCAGGATAAATGTTGCTAAACTTAATTCTAGCATCTAGAAGCCGCTCTTTTACCTTTTCTACTTGTTGTTCATTCATACTACATTTCCTCCTATACTTAGAGTATATTTATACTGCATATTAATTATAGCATATTTTTACCAAATAATCAAATTATACAAAATTAATTTCTTCTATATCTGCCACATACACAACCAGTTCTTCCGTTATTATTAGAATTTGGAATAACATTAATTCTTGCTGTAACTTCATTACTTCCTACATTATTACAACCATTATTATTGTTGCAACAACAGTTATTGTTATTATTACATGTGTCACCATTAGAGCTAATCGTTAATAAATCACTATTTCTTCCATTTTGACAATTACTAGATATAGTAAGTAAATTGCCATCTTCTAAGTTTCCACAGTTACTGCTTATTGTAAGCAAATCATTGTTATTAGTTGTATTCTTACAGCAACAATTATCATTGTCTCTTCTGCAACAGTCACAATCTCTATCTCTGTCTCTGTCTTCTAATCTTCTTATTATTCTGGCTATAATACAAACAATCACAGCTGTTATATAACTTATAATTGTATACACAATCGTTGCTATCAAAAAGTTTATGTTATTTACAATAAACGTAACAACTAAGAATATAGCAAATACAATAGCCGCAACTAAAATTGGAGATTTAAATATTCTTTGTAAAGCTATAGAAATAATTATTGTTGCTATTGGAAGGGCAAAAAATAATAGTAAAACATTCATATCTTTTCTCTCCTTTATGTTTTACTATATTTTATGCATATTTTTTATTTTGGTTAACAAAATTAATTACTCATATTTTACATTTACTAAAAATAATCCTTGTGGAGCTAAGGTCTTCCCTGCTTTTTGTCTATCTTTAGATTCTATAATATCTTTTATTTCCTCTGGCTTAATTTTTCCAAGACCCACATCTACTAATGTCCCTGCAATTATTCTTACCATATTATAAAGAAAACCATTTCCTGTAAGTTCTATCCAAATTCTTTCATCTTTTCTTTCTATTACTTCTGCCTTATAAATTGTTCTTACACTACTTTTACTACTTGTTCCACTTGCTTTGAATGCTTTAAAATCATGTTCTCCTTCAAAATATTTTACAGCTTCTTTCATTCTTTCTACATCTAATTTTACAGGTATATGTGTTTCTAAATTTCTATATATTGCACTTCCATACTTAGAATTATTTATAACATATCTATATGTTTTTTTCTTACAACTAAGTCTACTATGAAATCTTTCATCTACCTCTTCTGCACTTTTTATTCTAATTGAAGATTTCAAATTACTATTAATTGCAATTGGAAACTTTTCTATTGGAAGCTTTGAATTAGTTTTAAAATTCGCAACTTGCCCGAAGTGCATGAACTCCCCTATCTGTTCTTCCAGATGCCATTAATTCTATTTCTTCACCTGTTATTCTTTCAATTGCTTTTTCAATTGTTCCTTGTATATTTAATTTATTTGGTTGTTTTTGCCAACCATTAAAACCGCTTCCATCATATTCTATAGTAAGTCTAATATTTCTCATTTTAATTCTTCAACTCCTAAAACGATAAAAGTCGCTTTTTGCGACCTTTATTTTTCTTCTTTTTTATCTTTTTCTTCTTTAGCTGTATTTTTATCTTTTTTTAATTTTTCTCTTAATTCTTTTAGTTTATTTCTTCTTTCTTTTTTCTCTACTGCAAATCTTTTTGTTACAATGTTACTAATTAATATTTTCTTTAAAACATCTTCTCTGACATCAGCAATTAATGTACCATCTTTTGCAACAGAAATTTTTCCAGTTTCTTCTGAAACAACAACAACTATACTATCAGACTCTTTAGATACTCCTATTGCTGCCCTATGCCTTGTTCCTAACTCTTTTGCAATATCTTTATCATCTGCTAAAGGTAACACACAAGCTGCTGCTGCTATTTTATTTCCTGATATTACAACAGCGCCATCATGTAACGGTGTTTTTGGTACAAATATATTTACTAATAATTGTGGTGAAACCTCTGCATCCATAGGAATTCCTGTTGCAATTATATCTTGTATTTTTATATCTCTTTCAATTACAATCAAAGCTCCTGTTTTAGTTTTAGCAAGCTCTGTTGCTGCAATTACAATTTTATAAATATCCTCTTTCGTTTTGGTTGCTAAATCTTTATCAATTCCAAAAAACTTACCTAATTTATTTGTTCCAAGTTGTTCTAGTGCACGTCTTAATTCTGGCTGGAATATTACAATGATTGCAATAACTCCTAAATTCATTATTCCAGTCAAAATCCAATTTAATATTTTTAAATTTAACAAACCACTTAAGCCTGTCGCAATTATTAAAAGTACTATTCCCTTTATTAATTGCCATGCTCTTGAACCTTTAACAACTTTTAGGAAACAATATATTAAAAAGCACACAATTGATAAATCTAATATTAAAGTCACAAGTTCAAACGGATTTGTCTGTAAAGATTTTATATATGCTACTATATTATCTCTATAAAAATTTTCCCAATTCATTCCTAAATCAATTACCATATAATTTTCTCCTAACTTTTATTACATTAAAGCATATACAAGTGTTATTGCTGTTCCTCCTACCATAAGAATAGCTAGAACTCCCGCTGTTACTTTAACAAATATTTGTCCTTTGTCATGCTTATTATGTTTTTTCTCTACATTTATATCTTTTTTTAAATCTTTTTTCTTCATCATTTTCAATCCTTTCACTTAAGTATTCTACAATATTATAGCACATTTTATAGATTTTTCAAACAGTTAACCTGTTTTTCTAAAAATTCCCTATATTTTTTTATTATTTTATTACTTTTATAATTGTTTTTGGTTTTTCTGCTTTTTCTTTTCTTATTTTAATAATTTTCTTTATATTTTCTTTTGCAGTTTCTAATTGTTCTGGATTATTTATATGAAGATATGCAAGTATTTCATCTTTTGTAACATAATCTCCTACCTTTTTAGTCAACACGACTCCTACTGAATGATCTATCTTATCTTCTTTTCTTACTCTTCCAGCTCCTAAACTACATGCAAGTTTTCCAATTTCTTTTGCATCTATACTATAAATATATCCTGATTTTTCACTATAAATTGGCTCTACATATTTTGATGTCTCAAAATTTTCTAAATCAGATAAATACGAAATATCTCCTCCTTGCATTTCTACTAATTGTGCAAACTTTTTATATGCTTTTCCATTATTTAAGTTTTCATTTAACATATTTTTAGCTTTTTCTAAATCATTTGTTACTCTAGCTAAAACTAACATATATGATCCAAGTTCTAATACAACCGATTTTACATCATCTGCTATTTTCCCATTTAATGCCTCTATTGCTTCTTTTACTTCTAAAGAATTTCCTATGCTTTTACCTAGTGGCTCATCCATATTAGTTAGTACACATACCGTTTCTCTTCCTGCTAATTTTCCAATTGATATCATTTCTTTTGCAAGTTTTTCAGCATCATGTAAGTTTTTCATAAAAGCACCTTTTCCAACTGTTACATCTATTACTATTTTCTGTGCTCCACTTGCTATCTTTTTACTCATTATACTAGATGCAATTAATGGTATACTTTCAACGCAAGAAATAGAGTCTCTTAGAGAATATAGTTTTTTATCAGCAGGTGCTAAATTTAATGTTTGTGAAATCATACTAATGCCTATCTTTTCCACATTTTTTAAGAATTTGTTGATAGTTATATCTGTTTTATACCCTGGGATTGACTCTAATTTATCTACAGTTCCTCCGGTAAAGCCTAATCCTCTTCCTGACATTTTCGCAACTGGAACTCCTAAAGATGCAACTAATGGAAGTAAAATTAAAGAAACTTTATCTCCTACTCCTCCTGTTGAATGTTTGTCTACAATTATCTTATTTAATTTAGATAAATCTAATATTTCTCCAGAATGAGCCATTGCTAAGCTCAGATTAGCAATTTCTTCATCTGTCATTCCATTAATATATATTGCCATAACTAATGCTGCTGCTTGGTAATCTGTTATTTCTTCCTTTGTATATCCACTTACAAAAAATTCTATTTCTTCTTTAGAAAGTTCTTTTTTATCACGCTTTTTTTCTATAATATCTAAAATAGTCATATTTCCTCCACTTTAAATAGAAATCCATTTTTTATCCATTTGTGAAATGTTTTGTAAAGCTTATTCTGTGAATTGGACAAAGTCCATATTCTTTTATTGCTGCTATATGTTTTGCTGTTCCATATCCTTTATTTGATAAAAAACCGGTACTCGGGATATATTTCATCCCACTGCCTCATTATTCTATCCCTTGTAACCTTAGCTAAGATTGATGCTGCTGCTATATTATAGCACCTAGCGTCTCCTTTTATTAATGGCTCATATGGTATTCCTCTTGTATTTATATGTTCTAATGCATCTACTAATATTAAGTCTGGTTTTACATCTAAACCATCTACGACTTCAGTTACACCTTTTTTTGTTGCATTTAATATATTTATATCATCAATTATATTTTGATCTATTACTGCAATTGAATAGCTTATTGCTTCTTCTTTAATTACATCGTATAATTTTTCTCTTCTTTTTTCTGTTACTTTTTTAGAGTCATTTACAAATTCTATCATAGAATTTTCTGGCATAATAACACCAGCAACAACTACAGGTCCAGCAAGCGGTCCTCTTCCTGCTTCATCTATTCCACAAATATTTTTAAATCCTTTACTATATAAATCTTTTTCTATTTCTTTTAATTTTGTTAATCTTTCTATTTCTTTTTCTTTCATTCTTATTACCTATACTTCCAATTTATCTATATCTGTTAATGAATATTTTCCATCATAACCTAAAGTGTTATACACTTCTACAGTTGTATTTACATCATCTAGCTTTACTAAATATTTTTCTCCATCTTCTAATTCTATATCATCTAATCCCCAATATGCTAATGTTTCTGTAGTTACTTCATATAAATTTTCATTTTGAGGTATTCCTGATGGTGCATTATCTACTTTTGTCATCTTTGCAGTATTAATATAAAGTTCCTGTCTTACTGTTTTTTGTTTATCCGCATAATCTGCTGCTGTTGGTAAACCTATTTTAAAATTTGCTTCTTCAACTAATCCTTTTGCTTTTGCTTCTATTAATAACATATTACTTCTTAATTCTTCTAAATTTGCTTTTTTTATAGTATCTTTTCCATAATTTATTCCTATCCCTGCAAGTATTATAAGTACTGCAATTGTTATTGCTAATGCTACTAATGTTATTCCTTTGTTATTTTTTATTTGCATTTGTTTCACCCTTTACTTTTTATTTTCCATTATTATATATTTTTATAGTAATTTTTTCAATAGAAAAAATAAATAAAATACATCAAAAATTATTTTAGTGTCAAGAAACTTTCTACTTTTTTTCACAAAACATTCACAAACCTATTGTATTATATCATTGAAATCGGATAAGATATATAAAGATAATTTAGGAGGTCTTGAAAATGGATGAAAATAATAATAACAAAAAAGAGGTTATCGAAATAAAGAAAGAGGAAAACTCAAATAATACAAATTTTAAAACTGTACAAAATCCTAATTCTTATAAAAATTATGAAAATGATAACAAAAAACAAAAATCAGGAACCGGTTTTGGAAAAAGTGTATTATTACCATTTGTGAGTGGAGTAGTAGGATGTGCCGTAGTTCTAGGAACTTGTTTTAGTGTTCCAGCAATTCGTTCTAGTATATTAGGAAACGGAAGTTCTAATACTAATTCTTCAAGTTCTTCTGAAGCAAGTGGATATGTAAGCCAAACTTCACTTTCTAATTATTCAGATACAGCTGTTTATGCTGCAAATAAAATCCTTCCTTCTATTGTAGGAATTACTGTAGAATATAATGTTAATTCTTTAATTTCTATGTTTGGAAATCAAGGTCAAACTTCTACAGCAACAGCAACTGGTTCTGGTATTATTATTAGTGAAGATGGTTATATTTTAACAAATAATCATATAGTTTCTAGCACATCAGAAAATAATTTTTATGAAGTTTCTTCTGCTACAAAGGTTACTGTAAAATTATTTAATGATGATACAGAATATGAAGCTAAAATTGTAGGAACTGATGAACAAACAGACTTAGCTGTTATTAAAATAGATAAAACAGGTTTACCTAAAGCTGAATTTGCAGACTCTGATAATATTAAAGTTGGTGAATTTGCAATGGCTGTAGGAAATCCACTAGGTATGGAAAGCAGTATAACTTGTGGTGTTGTTAGTGCAGTAAATAGAAAAATTACAGACTCTGACGGAAATACTTATACTTTAATCCAAACAGATGCTGCAATTAATGCTGGTAACAGTGGTGGTGCTTTAGTAAATAGCGAAGGTCAAGTTATTGGTATTAACACTTTAAAACTACAAGGTGAAGGAATTGAAGGTATGGGATTTGCTATCCCTATTAATGCAACAGAAGATGTAACTTCTCAACTAATCCAATATAGTAAAGTAAAAAGACCTTATATTGGTATTACAGGAATGGACTTAGATGAAAATACTGCAAAAGCTAATAACTTAGTTGTTGGTGTTTATGTAAAAGCTGTTGATGATTTCTCTGCAGCTGAAAAAGCAGGTGTTAAACCTGGTGATGTAATTATTGAAGCTGATGGACAAAAAATTACTAAAATGGATGAATTAAATGAAATTAAAAACAAACACCAAATAGGTGACCAAATGACTCTTAAAGTTAACCGTGATGGTCAAGAAAGAGACTTAACTGTTACTCTTGCTGAACAACCTTAGACAAATAAAAATAGAAAATAAAGAATAAAAAAGATAAAATAAAAAAGAAACAAAATAATAAAATAACACCTTATTATTACTAAAAGTTTTAATAAGGTGTTTTTCTTTTGCAAACTAAGTTATAAATACTAAAAAATAGTTTAAACCTAGAAAATATACATAGGAATTGGTTTTTTTACATTTTTTTAATTAATATTTAATAACATAGCAAGCAAAGAAAAAGTCCATATTAGCCCAACAACTAATACCGACCAAATTCAAAAAAATAGTTCAATTCTTGAGTAAGGCTAAGCCTTACTCCTTTTTATTATACAATAATATTTTAAAAAATCAATACTTATTTTAAAAAAGGTTAAACAAAAAATTAACCAAAAATTTTCCTTGATTTTACTGAAATCAAAATTTAAAAGGTTTATTTTTTATTAGATATTATTAATAAATTTTTACAAAATAAATATTGACATATAAATAAATTCATGGTATAGTCATTTCAGTTGGATTATTTTCCCCTTTCTATGGGGCCTAAGTGCATAGATTAATATTTATTTCTATAAATATTATTTTATGCACTTAGTCCAAAAGACATAAGTGTAATACTAAAGAAAGGGGTGTAAAAGCCTATGGAGATATACATAGGTATAGGATTTGTTATTCTTTGCCTTGCAGTTTTAGTAGGCATCATTGGTATTTTTAAATATCAATTCAGCTTAAGCAAAGAAAAAGTCGATATTAGCCCATTAACTAATACCGACAAAATCCTAAAACAATCTGACTCTGAGTAAGGCTTAGCCTTACTCTTTTTTATTATATAATAATATTAAAAAAAATCAATATTTATTATATAATTGTAAAATATATGTTATATTTTTGTAACATCTTTTTACTAAAATTATTATACTATCACTTAATACAAAAGTCAACATTTATTTATTAATTTTTATAACTTTTTATTTAACCACTTTTATTTAATATTTTTATCAAACTTATATTTTCTATCTCTATTTTACCTTTTGTAGAAATACTTCCTTCTATAAATACATTATCTGATTCTTCTAATTTAGAATAACACCAGTCAGCTATATTATTATAGCCAATAACATTTATTTTTTCTCCAAACACATCTATACAAAATCTCACTACTGATACATTACTTCCAATAGTTTTATTATCAATTACAAAATCAAATTTTATTTCACTTATTATTTCTCCCATTACAAAACAAAAATTCATAAAATACCTCTTAAAATATAAAATAAAAACCAAATAATAAATAATATAAATAACGTAAAATAAGTATATTCAAAATATTAAAATAAAATACTAAATATTTCTACTAATACCTATTTTACTGATACTTTTTTACCTAAAATGGAAGGAATAAATCTCTTTAATACTGCTCTAACATTTTATATAAACTTAATTTATATTCATTTCCTATACTAAATTTTTCTGTTCTTGGAAGTTTTATTATCATATTTATTATATATTCTACATATACTTCTGCTTTTGGTATTAATTTTAATTTATTTTCATTTTCAGATTTAGCCATATTTATTTCCACCTTTTAATTTTAACAATTTATTTTCTATATCTTTTAATTCTTTATTTTTTTCTTCTTTTTCTAATTTTAATATTTTTTCTTCTCTTATTACTTCTTCATGTTCATACATTTTTATTAATGCTCGTGTATATTTATCTACTTTTTTATTCTTATACTTCTCACAAGTAAAGCATTTATTTTTTTCAGTCTCATAATTAAATCTTTCACCTTTATAACTTAGTGCTATAACTAAATCTTCTTTTTCGCTATTAAAATCATAAATAACAAAACCAAAACCTGTTTTTATTAATAAACCAATATATTTTTCTAATGCCTCAATTGGAAAACCTACCTTACAAAGTCCTGTTTTCATACAGCTAAGTTTTAAATTTAATATTTTATTTAACAAAATTGCATCATTTCCTACTGCTACATAAAAACTTCCATTATTACATAATACTATTCTACCTTTATCTTCTTCTTTTAATATTTCCATCATATCACTAAAACTCAAAAAAATCCCACCTTTCTTATTAACAGTATAAAAATTAATTATAATTATATCTTTTATATCTAATTTTTATATTGTTACTGTCTAGTATATTTTTCCATAAAAATAAACCCTCCTTATTAAACTTTTTTGTCTAATAATTTGGGTTCACTTCAGTAGGACTAGTCCAATAGGAAATTCACTTTCGGTGCCTTCGCCCATCAGTGAATTTCCTACATTCCTTCTTATTTAGTTATTTAAAACTACTACTCTACTCTTCAAAAACACGGCTTTAGCTTTCAGTTCTACATTACATAAAGTACGAAACGGAAGGAATAGACGGCACCAGCTGTGCCAGCGCAGTAGGTGCTACGGTAAGAAGCCGAATAGGTAACGTCGTAATAGCCTCCCCTACTAACAAACGGATAGCTAGTGTCGTAAGAGTTTTTTTCTGCTACATATTCTCTATAATTTTCTTCTAAATCAAATATATTACACATCCTATCTGCTGTATGTTCTCCAGATTTTGCTGCTGAAGAACCTCCTCTATCTCCATTTACTGTTACATCTATTGTATTTCCTGCTCCATCTTTTTTGCCATTCACAAACGCCATTGTCATATCCCATTGTATTCCTGAACAAAGTGCACTTTTAACATTAGCGTTATCTATGAATGTTTTTGCTGTTGTCTTACAATCTGCTTGTGAAATACTGTTCCATACTGTTGCTCCTGATTTACTTACTAATGTATTTGTATCTCCACTTGTTTCTTTTCCTGCTTTATATCTTGAAATATAAAATCCGCCTTTACTTGTTACTGCTTCTCTTTCAGCATTTTCATTATTTGTGTTATCTCCTGTTTCCATTCCTTCTGGTAAATATCCTGTATCTGTATATGCTTGCGCTGAAACGCTTGTATTCGCATAACTTGTATTTCTTTTATATTCTCCTGTTACTGGTACCCATACAAATTGGTTTCCTTTTCCATCTTCTATTACTAATCCATTATTTACACTTGCTTCCTCTGGTGCTTTTGTTCCATCTCCCCATACTGCTCCATTTTCATCTATTGGTTTAAATCCTGCTGGTATTATTGGGTTCATTGCACTTCCTGCTTCTCCATTTATTGTACTATTATTTACATATAAACCATTTGAATCTGTTTCTGGTTTATTTCCTCCTCCAGTTGAAGTTCCTCCACTTGTTTGATTCATTAATTCTTGCTCTATTTGATTTAAGGCTGCCGCCTCATTTGCTGCTGCATTTTCTGTTTCATTCTTTGCTCTTTGTGCTTGAGTTAGTATTCCATTTTGTCCTGTTAGCATAGCAATACTTACTCCTGCAAGGATTAGAAGGACAATTATGTTTAGTATGTTATCGATGGTTAGGCTGTAAAAAATCAGACTAGAATAACTCATTAGACCAGCCT
>CALXFH010000031.1 GCA_944387555.1 uncultured Clostridia bacterium
TGATAACTAATTTTGAAGATATTAATACTTCTAAAAATAGTTCTACCGTTACGAAAAGTAACATCGGTACACAAAGATGTATCAGAAAGACTAAAGAAGATAAATCCTGCTTTAGCAAAGGAGGTAAGAGTTGTTCTAGATGAAAATAAAGCAGAAAGACACATAAGAGGAGGATTAGCGACTAAAAGGAAATACGGACATTAAATTTTTAAAATATCACTTTTCTACAAAATAAGACATAAAATATAATAGCCCTATTTTATGAGGTGAAACATTATGAGTAAAATTAGAAAAGGAGATATAGTAGGAAGGAAGTCTTACGGTAAGGATATTTACTTCAAAGTTAGTAACATAATAGAAAAAACAAATGAAGAAGTTGCTATATTAAATGGACTAGTGGAAAGAATAGAAGCAGATAGTCCTTTATCAGATTTAGAAATTATACCAAGGAAAGAAGTAAGAAAAAGATTAGGAAAGTTAGATAAATCATTAGAAAAAAGAATATCTGCAGCAGATGAGAAAAGAACTAATGAAAAAATAATTACAGGAAAAATACTTCATTTAGATGGTGATAGAAAATATAGTGAAAAATCTTATAATTATTATAAAAAAGTGGGATTAAATGCGGTTGTAAAAAACATTCCTGAATATAAACAGCCAAGAATTGTAAGACGTTTGCTTGAGATATATGATCCAGATATTTTAGTAATTACAGGTCATGATGGAATGCTTAAAAGGGGAAAAAGGTATAATGATATTTACAATTATAGAAATTCTAGGTATTTTATTGAAACAGTAAAAGAGGCTAGAATTTATGATAAGGAAAAACAAAAGAATTTGGTAATATTTGCAGGTGCATGTCAGAGTTATTTTGAAGCCTTGATATCTGCTGGAGCAAATTTTGCGTCATCGCCTGCACGTATATTAATAGACTTTTTAGACCCATTACTTGTAGCGGAAAAAATAGCAACTACAGAGAGGTATAAATATATAACAATAGATGATATTGCATATGAATTAAGAGATGGTAAAGATGGAGTAAGCGGAATTGGAGCAAATGGAAAGTTAAAAAAACTTACGTAACTATAAAGATAAACCAACTTAACACTTGTGTAACATAAATGTAATATAGTTGTAACATTAAGAAAATAAATCTATGAAAGCCTTGAAAACAAAGAAACACAGAAATTCGACATAAAAATTTGTTCTTTGACATAAAACGCTAAAAATGCTATAATCAAGCTATCTTAAGGGAAGGTGATAGCATGATTTGTAGGTCAGATATAGCAAATCTAAAAACTGATATCTTACAAAAAGAAGGACAAAAGATAATTGTAAAAGGTTCTTTAGGAAGAAGCAAAGCCTTTGAGAAAGAAGCTACAATAGAAAAAGCTTATCCAAATATTTTTGTAGTAAAATATGATGAGAATAATAGAAATGTAACTTATAGTTACACAGATGTTTTAACAAGAACAGTAGAAGTAGACGTTTTTGATGGTGAGTCATATTCTCCATTGATACCACCAGCTCCAGAGCCAAAACCAAGGAAAACATCATTATAAGATTTTTTAGAAAGCAGAAAAAATTCTGCTTTTTTCTTTTTATTTTAAATTTATTTTCTATTTCCTAGAATAAAATAGTAACTTCTTTAATATAAATGAATAAAGAATATTAAAGGAGGTCAAATCAAATGGTTGTAGAAACAATAAAAGAAAGTTTATCTGTAAATAAATTAGTTGCGACAAAATCAGAAGTAATATTAGTAGAAGGTGATATGATAGTTCCAGATTCTAAGCCAGATATTTTAAATACAATTTGTACAAGTGGGGTTGTATGTGTTTATAAAAAGGAGGTTTTAGAAGGAAAAGTCAGAATTGATGGAAATATTAATACATATATAATGTATATGGCAGAGGATGAAAATGACAAGGTAAGGGGACTTACAACAACATTAGATTTTTCAGAAAATGTACAAATAGCAAATGCGACTGAAGGAATGAATTGCAAAGTAACTACTAAACTAAAAAGTATAGAAGCAAAAGTGATAAATGGAAGAAAAGTTGGAATAAAAGCAGCAGTAGAAGTTGAGGTTAAAGTATATTCCAATGAAGATGTTGCAATTGTAAATAGTATTCCAAATAATGATGGGATACAAACTTTGCAAGAGAATTTAACAGTAAATTCTTTAGTTGGAATGGGAGATAATAAGATTTTTGCAAAAGATACAATAAATATAAATAGTGAGGATAACTTAGCAGAAATATTAAAAGCAAATGTTGTTATATGCAACAAAGATGTTAAAATTAGTTATAATAAAATATTAACTAAAGCAGATGCTGAGGTTAGAATAATGTATCTAACAGAGGATAACAGAATAGGAACAGTAACTGCTAGAGTACCAGTTATTGGTTTTATAGATATTCCAGATGTAACAGAAGAAAATATTTGTGATGTAGATTATGGAATAAGAAATATAGTTTTAAAACCAAATTCTACAGAAGAACATTCTATATATGTAGAAATAGAAATGGAAGTATCAGCAGCTTGTTATGAAGAAAAAGAAATTAGTTTAATTCAAGATTTATATAGCCCAGTAGAGAATTTAGAATTTAATCAAAGAAAGATAACAACTATGACAGATAAAAAAGTTTTTACAGATACTTTACAAATAAGGGAAAAAGTGAATTTAGAAGGAATGGGAGACAAGAGTATAATAGATGTAGATGTTGTGCCAAGGATAGAGAAAGAACATAAAAAGGATAATAGAATTATATATGAAGGGGAATTAGAATTAAAATTCATATTGTCTAATAGTGAGCTTCAAGTAGATACAAGAACAGCAAAAATTCCATTTGATTACAGTGTTGAAATAAAAGAAAATGGAGAGAATATGGAAACTTCTATGGAAATGCAAGTTCTAAACCAAGATTTTATTGTTCAAGATGGCGGAGTAGTTACTTGTAACATTGATTTAGGAATGGCAATGGATTCATATAGGACTTCGAGTATAAATGTAATAGATGAGATTAATGCAAATGGAGAAAGAGAGGAAGAAGATTATAGTATAATAATGTATATTGTAAAAAAAGGAGATTCATTATGGAAAATTGCAAAGGCATTTGGAAGTACAGTTGAAGATATTGCAAGAACAAATGGAATAGAAGATGAAAATTTAATAATGCCAGGACAAAAACTTTTTATACCACATTATACTAGGGTACCAAGCGTAACTAATGTATAAAATATATTCAAGACCAAGAATAAAACTTCCAAAAGCTATAGGAAATAGGGGAGACAAAGGCAAAAGGTTTTCTAAAAAAGTGGCAACAATAATTATAATACTTATAATTGCTTTTAGTACGATGAAATATGTTTTAGATGCAGTTAACCCTATTTTTGATACTTTATGCGAGTCAAGAGCAAAATCAATTGCAACTACTGTTTCAAATGAACAAGCAATTGCTGTTATGAAAGATTACACATATGATGATTTGTTTACAGTTGAAAAAGATGCTAATGATAATATAACTATGATAAAATCAAATGTAACTAATATGAATGAGATAACTTCTAAGATAGCAACAAATATACAAAATGAATTAGACAGCAAGGGTAGAGAAGATATACAAATAGCACTTCGGAAGTTTTACAGGGTGGAAGTTATTATCAGGTAGAGGACCAGGAGTAAAGATTAGGATTTCTTCAATAGGAAATGTTGAAACTACTTTAAAAAGTGAGTTTACGGCGCAAGGGATAAACCAAACATTACATAGAATTTATTTAGAGGTAGTATGTAATGTAAAGGTATTAACACCTTTTAGAGATATAGAAAGAAAGATAACAAACCAAGTTTTACTTGCTGAAAATGTAATTGTAGGACACATTCCAGATAACTATTATAATTTTGAGGGAACAAATGAAAGTGATGCATTGGAAGTTGTGGAATAAGATTTGAAAAGATAGAACTTTTCAAGTCTTATTTTTCTTTTATAGATTTTTCTTGATATTACAAAATAAAAAGATGATAGATATATAGAAAAATGAAGTAGAATTTTTAAGGTCGCAATTTGCGACCAGTTCAAAAAATTAAAACATAACAAATAAAAATTTACTTTAAAATAAAAAGTACTTGACAGCACAAAACATTTGTTTTATAATAAATAAACAAAATAAAAGGATGTGAAGTAGATGGAAAATGAAGTAAAAGAATTAGAAGTACAAAAAATAGCTACAAACGAAGAAATACAGAACCTAATTTACACAATAAGAGGAAAACAAGTGATGTTAGATAGAGATGTAGCTATGTTATATAATTATAAAACAAAACGTATTAATGAAACAGTCAGTAGAAATATAGAAAGATTCCCAAAGGAATTTTGTTTTCAATTAACAGAGGAAGAAAAAGAAAATATGTGGTCGCAAATTGCGACCGCCTCAAGAAATATAGAAACAAATAAATTTAGAAATAAAAAGTATTTACCTTATGTATTCACAGAACAGGGAATAGCTATGCTTTCAGCTTTATTAAAAAGCGATATAGCAGTTAAGGTAAGCATAAATATTATGAATGCATTTGTAAAAATGAGAAAATTCATATCTTCAAATGCACAAGTATTCGAAAGATTAACAAATGTAGAATATAAATTATTAGAACATGATAAAAAATTTGATGAAATATTTGATAGACTGCAAAAAGAAGATGGTTTTAAACAGAAAATATTTTTCCAAGGGCAAATATATGATGCATATAGTTTAATTGTAAAAATAATAAAAAGAGCTAAAGATAAAATTGTTATAATAGATAATTACATAGATGAAAGTATATTAGAAATGTTATCTAAGAAAAATAAAGATGTAAAAGTTATAATATTAACATCTCCTAAATGTAATATTTTAAGTTTAGATGTGAAAAAATTTAATGAAGAATATCCAACTTTAAAGATTTTAAAAACAAATAAATTCCATGATAGATTTATAGTAATAGACAACAAGGAATTATACCATTGTGGAGCATCTATAAAAGATTTAGGAAAGAAGTGTTTTGGAATAAATAGAATAGAAGATAAAGAAATAATAGAAAAATTTATAGCATAGAGAATAAATAAAATGTGGTTTCAGTTTGAAACCACATTTTATAATATAAAGGTGAAAAATTTTCATCTTAAACTTAATATGAGAATTTGAAATTGTAATTTGCGACTTCAAATTGTAAATAATTTAAAAATAATAGATAAAAATGATGTTGATAAACATTTTAAAATATGGTAAAATAGAAATGTAGTAAAAAGAAAGGTTTAAATGGTGGAGAAATGAGCAGTACTAATAAATCAAATGAAATAAAATAAGAGTAATCATATTTTGGAAGATTTATTAGTTGTGCCTAAAAATATAGAATATAAAAGTATTTTTATATGTAATTTAATAGTGTGTTAATAAATTTCTTCTTTAATATGATTTAAAGGAGGAATTTTTTATATGGAAAAAATAATTTTAAGAAATGTTGTGAAATATTATGGAGATAGAAAAATAATTGATATTGATGAACTTAAGATAAAACAAGGAGAGAAGATAGGAATAGTAGGGATTAATGGAAGCGGAAAATCTACTTTGTTAAACATTATCTCAGGAAAAGTAGAAATAGATGGTGGAAAAGTTATTGTAAATGGAAGTATGTCATATATAGAACAGCTAAATAATGAAGAAACTTTCTTAAGTGGTGGAGAAATAACTACAAAGAAGATTGATGAAAAATTAGGGGAACATTCAGATATTTTGCTTGCAGATGAGCCTTCTTCTAATTTAGATATTGATGAAATAGAAAACTTAAAAAGAAAATTAAAAGAATATAAGGGAACTTTGTGTTTAATTTCACATGATAGAAATTTGTTAGATAGTGTTGTAGATAGTATATTAGAAATAGAAAATGGAGTAGTTACTAAATATAAAGGAAACTATTCTAAATATAAGGTACAAAAAGAAGAAAGCAGAAAAAGACAACAATTTGAATATGAACAATATATAACTGAAAAGAAAAGGTTAGAAGTTTCAATAAATAAGGTGAAAAATGAAGCAAAAAGCATGAGAAAAACTCCAAAGAGAATGGGAAATTCAGAAGCAAGACTTCATAAAAGAGGAGTTGAAAATAAAAGAGAAAAAGTAGAACAAAGTTCAAAAAGTTTAGAAACAAGATTAGAAAAATTAGATGTAAAAGAAAAGCCAAATACTAAATATAATATTTTTATGAAAATGCCAGAAAGTTTAAAGGTAAAAAGTAAAATAATTGTAAGTTCTGATAATTTAAAGTTAAAAGCAGGAAATAAAGAGCTTTTAGATAATACTAAGTTTAATATTAAAACAAATAGTAAAACGGCTTTAATTGGTAAAAATGGAGTAGGGAAGACTACATTAATTAAAGAAATATTAAGTGGAAATTCTAAAATAAAGATAAATCCAAGTAGTAAGATTTCTTATTTTAAACAAAACTTAAATAATTTATATGAAAATAAAACTATTATAGAAAATATTTTAAAAGATACAAGCCAAGATGAAACAACAATTAGAAATATTTTAGCAAGCTTAAATATAAAAGGAGATGATATATATAAGAAAGTAGAAGTCTTAAGTGGAGGAGAAAGAGTAAAGGTATCTCTTACTAAGATTATGACTTCAAATAGTAATTTTTTAATATTAGATGAGCCTACTAACTTTTTAGATATAGAGTCAATAGAAGCACTAGAATATTTAATGAAAGAATTTAAAGGAACTATTCTTTTTGTAACTCATGATAGAAATTTAATAGATAATGTTGCAACTAATATTATGATAATAGAAAATAAGAAAATAACAGAATTTGAAGGGAATTACACTAAATATTTAGAATATAAAGAAAACAAAAAGAAAAGTATAAGTAACAATGATTTACTTTTAGATATTAAACTTGCAGAAATTACTTCTAAACTTTCTATTTGTAAAGATGAGAAAGAAAAACAAAAGTTAGAAGAAGAATATAGAGAGTTAATAAGAAATAAATAGAAAACAAAAAACCTTGGAAATAATTCCAAGGTTTGATAAATTCTATCTTTTTGAGAATTGTGGTGCTTTACGAGCTTTCTTAAGACCATATTTCTTTCTTTCTTTCATACGTGGATCTCTTGTTAAGAATCCGTTTGATTTTAATATTGGTCTATATTCACTGTTAGCTTCATTTAAAGCTCTTGCTAATCCATGACGAATAGCTCCTGCTTGACCTGTAAATCCTCCACCTTTAACAGTTGCAATAACATCATATTTAGATGTTGTGTTAGTAACTGTAAGTGGTTGTCTAACTATAACTTTTAAAGTTTCTAAACCGAAAAATTCATCAATGTCTTTTCCGTTTATTGTTATTTTTCCAGTTCCTTCAACTATTCTAACTCTAGCTATAGCGTTTTTTCTTCTACCTGTACCATAAAAAACAATATTATCTTTTTTTGCCATTTTATTTTACCTCCCATACTTCTGGTTTTTGTGCTTGATTTTCATGTTCTGCTCCAGCATATACTCTTAATTTCTTTAGCATTTGTCTACCTAAAGAATTGTGAGGTAACATTCCTTTAATAGCTAAAGTCATAGCTTTTTCTGGATTTTTTTCAAGCATTACTCTTGCAGGAACTTCTTTCATTCCTCCAATGTAACCTGAATGATGTCTATAGATTTTTTGATCTAATTTGTGTCCTGTAAGAACAGCGTCTTTACAATTTAAAATAATTACGTGATCACCTACATCAATATTTGGTGTAAATGTTGGTTTGTGTTTTCCTCTTAATAATTTTGCAGCTTCTGTAGCAACTCTACCAATTGGTTTATTTGCTGCATCAATAATATACCATTTGCTTTCTACTTCACCTTTTTTTGCACTATATGTTGTATTATTCATGGTAATTTATACCCTCCTATTTTTATTATATTTATATATGAAATTTAAATAAGGCCACCGGGGAGAAGCACTATATTTAAATCATATTATCAATATCGCTAAACTATTATATTATGAAAAAGCTAGTTTGTCAATAGTTGTAGCGAATTTTTTTAGAAAACTTGACAAATCATTTTGTTTTGTGTATACTAAGTTCGTTAACTAACAGGATGTATATATTATTTATTTAAGGAGTAATATGAAAATGAAAAAGAAAAATGTAATAAAAAACATACTAATGATAGCCGCTTTAGGAATAGCAATAATGTTTTTTACGAATGTAATCTTTGCAGCGAATACAGCAACCGTAAGTGTAGAAACTGCAAACTTAAGAGAAACAGCAGATGAGGATAGCAGAATTTTAGTACAATTATCATTAAATGATGAAGTGGAAGTATTACAAAAAACAGGGAACTGGTATGAAGTAAAAACTAAAAATGGTACTACAGGATATTTAAGAGAAGATTTAGTTCAAGTTTCTGGAGATGTTGAAGAAACAGAGAATACTTCAAATGAAACAGAAAGTAATGCTGAAAGCTCAGAAACTCAAACAGAAGAAACAAGTACAGAAACAACATCAAGTACAAGAATAGTTAAAGAAAATACAAAACTAAAAATAGTACCAACTATTAATGCGACAGACATTGTTGAAGTAAAACAAAATGATGAAGTTACAATAGTAGAAACAATGGGAGATTGGATTTGTATAGAAAAAGAAACAACAAAAGGTTGGATAAGAAGCGATAAATTAATGACAGTTGAAGAAAAAGCAAAACAAGATGAAGAGAAAAAAGCTGCAGAAGAAGCAGCAAAACAAGCAGCTCAAGCAGCTGAGCAAGAACAAGCAAAAACACAAACTCAAACAACTAAAACAATGTATGCAAATTCAGCAACTGTAAATATAAGAAAAGAAGCAAGCAAAGATTCTAGCATAGTTGAACAAATAAAATTAAATACAGCAGTAACAGTTTTATCAGAAGAAAGTGGATGGAGTAAAGTAAGTGTTAATAATAAAGAAGGATATGTAGCATCAAACTTATTATCTTCGTCAAAAACACAAGAAACAGCAACATCAAGAGGTGGAGTAACAAGAGAGAAAACAACTGAAGATAAAACTGAGACAACGACTACAACAACAGCATCATCTGGAAAAGGTGCAACAGTAGTAGAAACTGCTAAAAATTACATAGGATATAGATATGTATATGGGGCAGCTGGGCCAAATAGCTTTGACTGTTCAGGATTTACTTCATATGTATTTAAATTACATGGAGTGTCTTTAAGTAGAACAGCAAAAGCACAATATAGTAATGGTGTTGCAGTTGCAAGAAGTGATTTACAACCAGGAGACTTAGTAATGTTTGGACCATCAGTATCAGGAATAAATCACGTAGGAATTTATATTGGTGGAGGTCAAATAGTTCATGCGGCTAATCCATCAAGAGGTGTAACAATAGATACAATAAATTCAGGATATTATAATACTAATTATGTAGGAGCAAGAAGAGTAATATAGCAAACTAAGAAAGGATGATAAAAATAAAAAGACCAATTTTAGTTGTAGCTATAGGATATACAATAGGGATAATAATGGGGCTATACTTTAATTTTAGTATAGTCCCTTTTTATATCTTAATAGCTATGATATATTTTATAAAAAGGAAATTAATTAAAAGGAAAGTAAAAAAATTAAATTTATTAAATCCAAGAAGATATTTTAGATATTTTAAACTATTTTTAAATCCAAAAGTTTTAATTGTAATTTGTATTACATCTATTATTTCAAACACAATAACAATTTTTAAAAATAATAAATATGAAAATTTGTATAATGATGAAGAAAGTTTGTCTGGAACAGCAATAGTTATAAGTGAAAGGGAGGAAAAAGAATATAATTATACATATAAAATAAAAATATTAAATATAGGAAAAGAAAATTGCAAAAATACATATTTATACTTAAAGGTAAGTAAGAAAAATGATGTTCTTTTAGAATATGGAGATGTAATAAGTTTTGAAGGAGAATTTCAGGAAGCAAGCGGAAAAAGAAATTACGGTGGATTTAATTATAAAGATTATTTAAAAAGTATAAATGTATATGGAACAGTTAAAGTAGATAATATGAAAGTTGTAGAAAAGGACAAAGGCAATCCTTTAATTGCTTTTACTAAAGACATATCCAATTCTATAAAAGAAAAAATAAATTCTTTTATGAATTCTAGAGAAGCTGGTATGCTTATAGGAATATTACTCGGTGATGATGGAAGTATAGAAGAAGATATTGAGGAAGCCTTTAAGATAAGTAGTCTTTCACACGTTTTAGCAGTATCAGGCATGCAAGTTACATATATTATTTCTGGAATGTATGTTGTTTTTAAGTCTAGTTTAGGAAAAAGAAAAACAAAAATTATAATAATTATTATTTTAATCTTTTATACAGCACTTACTGGTTTTTCTCCGTCAATTGTAAGAGCAAGTATAATGGGGATATTAATTATGGGAGCAGGTTTAGTTTATAGAAAGAATGATATTTGGACATCTATTTTTTTATCACTTCTAATTATGCTTGTTTATAATCCATTTCTTATTACAAATGTAGGTTTACAATTATCATATTTAGGAACAATAGGAATTATTGTATTTAATAAAACTGTTTTTCAAATACTAAAAAATATAAAGCCTAAAAATAAAAAGTATGAATATAAAATAAATAGGAAAGTAATAATTGCCATATCTAAAATAAAAGAAATATTAGCAGTAACAATTTCTGCAAGTATGGGCGTTTATCCTGTTATGTTATTTCATTTTAATTTATTTGGAACTTATTTTTTAATAACTAATTTGTTAGTAAGTATAATCCTTCGGACCTTTAACTATTTTTGGAACGTTGGTTGTTATAATATCTTTTATTTATTTTCCAATAGCAGAGTTTTTATCAGGAATATTGGAAGTGTTTATTAATATTTTAATTTCTATTTCAAGTTTTAGTAATTTGCCATTTTCTAAAATATATGTTGTAACCCCTAAAATAGCTTTAATTTTAATTATATATATTATTTTTATAGCATTTAATTATATTTATAAAATTTATCATGATAGAAATTTAAATATTACTAAAATACGCTTTAGAAATTTAATTGCTCTTTATAAATACGAATACAAGAGGTATAAAGAAAAATATAAGAAAAAAATTTTAATTATATCAATATTAATTATTCTAATTTTTTCTTTCTTTAATTTTATTCCAAAAGATTTAAAAATCTATTTTGTGGATGTAGGCCAAGGAGATTGTACTTTTATTGTTACTCCTAAAAATAAAACTATTTTAATAGATGGAGGAGGAAGTACAGGTAGTGATTTTGATGTAGGAGAAAGCACGTTACTTCCATATATTTTAGATAGAGGTTATAAAAAAATAGATTTAATGTTTATATCTCATTTTGACCAAGACCATGTAGGAGGACTTCTTACTATTTTAAGAGAGTTTAAAGTAAATAAAGTATATATTTCTAAACAAGAGGAAAATTCAGAGAATTACCAGAAGTTCTTAGAGATAGTGAAAGAAAAAAATATTCCAGTCACAATTGTAAAAATAGGAGACAGGATAAATGTAGAAAAGAATTTTTATTTTGATATTTTGTGGCCTGAAGAAAAGCAAATTGAAGAAAATAAGATAAATAATAATGCTATTGTTATGAAGTTAAATTATAATGGATTTTCGTGTCTTTTTACAGGTGATATAGAAAAAGTTGCAGAGGAGAAAATTGTAAAATTATATGGTAATAAACAAATACTTAAAAGTGATATTTTAAAGGTTGCACATCATGGATCTAAAACTTCTACAACAGAAAAAATGATAAAGCAAATTAAACCTAAAGTTGCTTTAATAGGTGTAGGAGAAAATAACTTATTTGGACATCCATCAAGTGAAGTTATCGAAAGGCTAGAAGAATTAAAAACTAAAATTTATAGAACAGACTTAAATGGAGAAATTACTATAATTGTAAATAGTAAAGGAAAGTATAAAATAAATTCAATCTATTAAATATGTAAAATTATGGTATAAATTTTTTTAAAACTGTTAACAATAAGTACAAAAGATAAATTGGAGGAAAGATTGTCAACTACCCATCACCTAAAGGTAATGGGCTTGTAACTGCCCAGTAGTACGAGCGATTAAAATTTTAATCTCCTACCTTTTTGCAATAGATTGCTCTAAAGTGACGTTACATCGCAGGACGGTTGACATACGCCCTTTGTAACATAGATATACTATGCTACAACTACATATGGTACTCAAAAAACTTCCCAAGTTATGTAGTAAAACAACTTATATTTTAACGCTTAAGATTTTACATTACAAACGGTTAGTTGTAAAAACTCCATATCTTAACTTTTCAAAGTACAAAAAGAGTGCCTTTGTAGAAAAACTACCAACGGTTTTCTCTTTGTAGATAATACTAACATGAGAAAATTTGTTTGTCAACAAAAAGACGAAAAAAAGTTTTAAAAAAATATTTGAAAGGAGGAATGGCGCTCCTCCCACCACTTAAAAAGTAGTGGGGTTCCGCGCTTAGTAATTTTATGAATAAAGTAATTATAACAATGCTTACAATTATTGTAGTGATTGGAGCAATAATTGTAGGAGTACTTATTTATTTACCAGATGATAAATCACGAGAAAATACCATAGTTCAAGATATTGCAGTGGAGAATAATACTGTAAATGATGTAGAAAATGTAACAGAAAATACAAATAATATGGTAGAAACAAATTCAAATGAAATTAGAATATCACCAAATGCTTTTATTACATTTAAACAAACGTATAAAGGATGTGGACATACTAAAGTAGAGTTTGTAGAAGTACCACAAGATTTTGTTAATTTAACTGAAGAAGAACTAAAAGAAAAATATTCAGACTGGACAGTTGAAAAGTTTACAGATACAGATATAATACTTAGTAAAGAAGTAGAAGGAAGCTGTGATGAACATTATATTGTAAGAGATGTAGACGGGACTGTTACAGTATTCCATGTATTAGAAGATGGAACAGAAGAAGAATATATGGTAACTGATATTGCAACCGAATATTTAACTGATACTGATAAAATTGAGATGGAAAAGGGAATAGAGGTAAATGGAAAACAGAATTTAAATCAATTAATAGAAGATTATGAATAAGTTTTAAATAAAAGCTGCAAAAGAAGAATTTTGATGAAATTTGAATTTATTATGTAAATATGCTATAATAAAAGTAGCTTTAAGCTATACCCCAAAAGGGATTTGGTAAATTCTTGGAGGGGTAACCTCCAAGTTGATTAACAAGGAGGAAAAATGGGACATTCAAAGCCTGGCTATTATGGCCTGCGAATTATTTTAGCTATATTCATTGGTTTTGCTATTTTTTTGATTGCAGAAGCAGTAATGTTCGAAAGTGCTAATTATGCGCTTTTCGTTATTCTTGCAATTGTAGGAATAGTGATAACTGTATACTTGATGAAACACTAAAATAAAAGTCTCAACAAACAGAACAACACCAATAGGTTAACTAATGGTGTTGTTTTGTTTTTAATAATTATTATTTTTTGTTATTTTTTTCTCTTTTTTCTTTCTTATCAACAGTAACTTCTTTCTTTAGGTCTTGCTTATCAATAAAGCCTTTTTTATATAAATCTTTAATGTACATAATAAGAGAGAAGATAGTGGCAATTAAAGCTAAGCAGAATAGAGCCATATCAATATTTGCCCATATTCCAGTAAGTTCAAACTGTTTTGTAAGTAGTGAAAATACAATTGCTACATAAAGTAAAACAGTAGAAAGCTTACCATACCATTTGCTGTAGACTACAACATCTTTTCCATAAAGGAAAGAAGCTCCACAAATCATTACAAATTCTTTAGAAAGTACAATAACTAAAATCCAAAGGGGAATTATATCTACTACAACTAAAGATGTTAGTGTTGCAATTTGTGTTAGTTTGTCAGCAAGTGGATCCATTAGTTTACCGAAGTTAGATACTAAATTATATTTTCTAGCAATACAACCATCTGCAATATCAGTTATACCAGATATGGTAAAAAATATAAATGCTAGAATATAGTTGCCTGTAAAAATATAAAATAGTATAAATGGTATTAATAAAAATCTTATAATCGTTAGTGCATTTGGTATATGTTTTAACATAAATTTTCTCCTATTTAATAACTTCAAATTTTAATTTATCATTTTCAAAATCTACTTTTACATTTTGACCATCTTGAAGCTCTCCTCTTAAGATCATTTCAGATAATTCATCTTCAACATATCTTTGAATAGCTCTTCTTAAAGGTCTTGCTCCAAATTTTATATCTGTTCCTTTTTCTAATAAAAAGTCTTTAGCTTTAGGTGTAACTTCCATTGTTATATCTTTATCTTTTAAGGCTTTTTTAGTATCATTAAGCATTAAATCAACAATTTGTAGTAATTGTTCTCTAGTTAATGGGTCAAAGCTAATAATTTCATCAACTCTGTTTAAGAATTCAGGTCTAAATACATCTTTTAGCTTATCCATAACTTTATCTTTATCAACAGTTTGTTTTCCAAAACCAATTGAATTTGTATTAGTGTTTGAACCAGCATTTGATGTCATAATAATTATTGTGTTTGAAAAACTTACTGTGTTTCCTTGACTATCTGTTAATTTTCCGTCATCTAATACTTGTAATAAAATATTAAATACGTCAGGATGAGCTTTTTCAATTTCATCTAAAAGAATAATTGAATAAGGTTTTCTTTTTACTTTTTCAGTAAGTTGTCCTGCATCATCATATCCAACATATCCTGGAGGTGCACCAATTAGCTTAGAAGTAGAATGACTTTCCATATATTCAGACATATCAATTCTAATGATAGAATCTTCTGATCCAAACATTTCGTAAGCTAAAGATTTTGCAAGTTCAGTTTTACCAACACCTGTAGGACCTACAAATATAAATGAAGGTGGTCTGTTTGTGCTTTTTAAACCTGCTCTGTTTCTTCTAATTGCTCTTGCAACACTATTTACAGCTTCATCTTGACCAATAATTCTTTTATGAAGATTTTTTTCTAAGTTTAATAATTTCTGAGTTTCTTCTTCTGTTATTTTCTTAACAGGAATTTTAGTCCAGCTTTCAATAACATTTGCAATATCTTGAACAGTTAATTGCATTGGTTTTGCTTTTGCATTTAATTTATCAATTTCTTCGATTAATTGACATTCACGAGTTTTAAGGTCTGCTGCTCTTTGATAGTCTTCTGTTGAATCAGCTGCAATAACTTCTTCTTTTTCAGCTTGTACCTTAGAAAGTTCTTGTTTTAACATTTCTAATTGATATAAAGCTTTATTTTCTAGATTTTTTCTAGAGCAAGCTTCATCTAGAATGTCTATTGCTTTATCAGGTAAAAATCTATCATGAATATATTTTTCAGACATAATTACAGCTTGACGAATTACATCAGAAGAGATTTTTACTTTGTGATATTCTTCATAATATTTCTTTATTCCTTCTAGAATATTAATAGAATCCTCTTCGTTTGGTTCTTCAACTAAAACTTGTTGGAATCTTCTTTCTAAAGCAGAGTCTTTTTCAATATATTTTCTGTATTCTTTTAAAGTAGTAGTACCAATTAATTGTATTTCACCATTTGATAGGGCAGGTTTTAAGATATTTGCAGCATTCATAGAATGTTCTCCATCTCCTGCACCAATTATGTTATGGATTTCATCAATTACAAGAATAATGTTTCCATATTCTTTACATTCATCGATAATACCTTTCATTCTAGACTCAAATTGACCTCTAAATTGAGTTCCGGCAATAATAGAAGTCATGTCTAATAAGTAAACTTCTTTATTCAAAAGTTTTGCAGGTACATTTTGGTTAGCAATTCTAATTGCCAATCCTTGTGCAATTGCAGTTTTTCCAACACCAGGCTCACCAATTAAACAAGGGTTATTTTTAGAACGTCTATTTAGTATTTGTATAACTCTTCCAATTTCTTTATCTCTACCAATTACAATATCTAATTCATTGTTTTTAGCTTTTTCAGTTAAGTTAGTACCAAAGGTATCTAAGAATTTTTTCTTCTTATTTTGTTTTTTGTTTTTCCTTTTTTCTACTTTAACTTTTTTTCTGCCATTACTTGCTTCAGGCTCTTCATCATTACCATTTTTATTTTGAAACATATTAGAAAAGATTGAGCCAATAGGAATAGCAGCTCCTGATATTTTTGGAGCGTCTGGATCATCACTATTTTGGCTATCAAAAGTGATAGCACCATCTATATTTTCAATATCTTCTAAATTTATATTTTCTGCCAAGTCTTTAAAAATATTTTCAAATTGCTGTGTCATATCATTCATATTTGGATTACCTTTTGAAAGAATATTATTTTGCTCTGACAATACTTCATTAGGGTCAATACCTTTCTTTTTGGCACAGTCATAACAATATCCTTCTATAGACTCTTTACCATTTTCTATTTTTTTATAAAAAAGTATGGCAGGTTTTTTATTACATTCTGAACATAACATACTTTAAATTCCTCATTTCTTTATAATATTATATCTATATAATAATACCCCAAAATACGGGAATAGTCAACAATTTATAAAAATAATTAATATAAAATTTGTATTGATTAATAAAAAAATCAATGTTATAATAAAATAGATATAATTAAGAAATAAAATAAAAAGAGGTCAAAAGATGAATGTTACATTACCAGAAGAAAAAGCTATAAAAAAGGGGCAAATAATTTTATATGTTTCTATTATTCTAGTATGTATTATATGTGTTGTAGTTGCTTTTTATGTCCAATTTTATGCAAGAATAGATTTAGCAAGTTTAGTAGGACTTGGAAGTGAGCCGGCATATGGAAACAAAACGGAAGAGGAAACTATTAACTTAGAAACTGAATTTAATAATTTATTTACAAATACAATTAATAATGATAATGGAGAAAATAATAGTAAAAAGGAAGAACAAGATAAAAATTTAGTTTATACTGGATATCAGAGAAAAGAAAGTAAGTTAAATAGTTATAATTTAGAAGTAAATATTCCACATATAAATGTAGACAATGAAATAACTAATAATTATAATAAAGAAATAGAAGATATATTTTTAAAACTTGCAAACAATGTGTTACAAACTGAAAATTCTAACATAATTTATACTGTTGATTATGTTGCAAATGTTCAAGATGGAATTTTATCACTTATGATAAGATCAAACTTTAAGCAAGGTTCTAATGCACAAAAGGTTATTATACAAACATATAATTATGATTTAAGAAATAACAAAGAAATAACTCTGCAAGAAGTATTAAAAATAGAAAAATTAGATGAACAAGATATTCAAAATAGAATACATACAAAAGTACAGGAAGAAGAAAAAAAAGCAGAAGATTTACATAGCTTAGGTTATAATATTTATTCAAGAGATATAAATAGTGATATTTATAAACTAGAAAATTCAACAGAGTTTTATTTAACACCTGATGCATTATATATAATTTATGCTTATGGAAATGAAACAGATACTAGTGAAATGGATTTAGTTATTTTATAAGGTTTTAAATTTAAAAGGATAAAAATTAAGAGAAGCAAAAGCTTCTCTTTTTTGAAAATAAAAGGGGATGTTTTTTATTTTAAATCAGTCCTTAACTGATTATGCTTATATTTTAATCAGGAAATTTGTCCATTTTGTGAACTGAAAGTGAAAAAACTATAAAAAACTAATTAATTTTTTCGTTTCTGTTCAGACTTGAAGTATTTTTCTTATGAAAATCTAATTTAAGGTTCTTTAATAAAATTTTAGAGATTAACCACGCTGACTAAATTAATAAATTTTATATAGTCTGAACAGTAACATTTTTTCTTAAGAAAAGAAAAAATGTTTTATAAAACTATTTACAAAAAATTAAAATAAAGATACAATAAATAGGACTAAAATGTTCGATTGAAATAGTATGAACCTTGAAAAAAGAATAAGAAAACAAAAAAGCAAAAAAGCTATATTATAATGTATCTTTGTTTAAAATTCTAAAAAAAGGGAAATACTATTAAAAAAAGACATTTTAATTAATAAAGATATAAAATAATAATTTATAACAAAAAGAAAAAAAGATTAATTAACTAAAGAAGGGAGAAAAAGAAAAATGAAAACAAAATTAAAATCAAGCAAAGGTATTACACTTATAGCATTAGTTATAACCATAGTACTAAATAGCTCGTACCTCGCTATGGACCGAATGAATAAAATTGAAAAAATATAAAACCTCATGTATAATAT
>CALXFH010000032.1 GCA_944387555.1 uncultured Clostridia bacterium
TAATATCCAAATTTTGTTTCTTCTCCTGTTTTTGCACTTTCTGTTACTGTATAGTTGATTACATTTCCTTCTTCATCATACTTTGGTAAATTATCAAATACACCTTTCCAGCTATTTCCTTCATTTAATTCTAGTGTTGCTCCTGTTGGTTGTAATGTTACAACTACTCCACTTAATTTATTTGCTTGCGCTGCATCACTTTCCATATTTGCAAAGTCTTTCTCTACATCAAGTTTTGTTGTTGCTTGTTTCACTTCTGTTATTACTTGTTCTTTACTTTCTTCGCCATTTGCTATAGCTGAGTTAGTAATTTTTGTGTCTGGTGCTACACTTGTTTTAACTTTTACTGAAAATTTAATTTCTAATGTTTGACCTGCTTCAATATCTACATTCCATTTAATTGTGTTTCCATATAAAGTTCCTGCTGGCTTTGTAGCATATTCTATTGTTGTTAAATCAAGATTAGCATCATCTAATACATCTTTAACTTCAATTCCTGTAAGGTCATTTTCTGTTTTATTTGTTACTGTTATTGTATAATTGATAGTTTCACCTTGAATAACTGTTTCATCTCCAGTTTTTTCAACGTCTACTATTTCATCATTAGATGGGTTTATGTTTGCAGAAGCTAAATCCGCATTAACATCCATTGGTTCCCACCAAACATCATGATCTTCTGATACTTTTCTTTCTGGAATTTCTACAGTTTCTGTTCTAGTAATTGTTGAGTCTTGAATATTTTCTGTTGCTGTAGTTGTTCCAGTTGCTCCACTTGGTGTAGTACCAGTTGTTGTACCAGTACTTGTTGTTGTGGTTTGTGTTCCTGTACTTGTACTTTGTGTTGTTACATCAGTTGTTGTTCCTTGAGTTGCCCCTGTTCCTTCTTCTCCAGTAGTTGTTTGTTCTTCTGGTGTTGTTTGTCCATCAGTTGCTTGTTCTCCAGTTTGAGTTTGGCTGTCTGAATTTTCACTTTGAGTTGCAACTTGTTCTTGCTCTAAATCAGCAGCTTCTGTTGTTCCTCTATCTTTTAAGAACATTACTGTACCAGCAGCAGCAATAATTAAAAGAACTACTATTATGGCAACTGTTATAATTGTTGCTTTTTTACTTGGCTTCGTAAATTGTGCCATCAAAACCTCCTCCTTCTACATAATTTCTTTGGCCTTTAAAATTAATCTTTCTCTATTACCATTTGTACAGGTAATTAGAGTAACCTCTCTTATTGTCTCATCTTTTGTTTCTAATATAGTTACATCGTTTGGATCAGTTTTAAAAATATCATATATTTGATACTGAACTGTTTGATTATTTAAATCGGTTAATTCTACAATATCACCTATTTTTAAATTTTTTGTTTTTCCAAACATTGTTCCATTATAATTATTATGTCCTGCAAGTGATAGGTTTCCATATCCATTAACATCTCCACCCCAGTATTTTATAATAGCAAGTCTCATTGGTTCTTTTGCTTCTTCTGGGTTTGAAACATCCATCTCTAAAATTGGATATTCCAAGTCAATTGCTGGAATTTTTATTATACCTATTACTTTGTAACCATTTAATGTTAACTCTTGTTTTTCTGTGCTATCTGCACTTGAAAATACCTCTACGACCTCTTGATTTTTCTTTTCATTTTCATTACTTTGCATATTTTTAATAAGAATTAAACCTATTACTAATATGATTGAAATAATAAGAATACAAAAGATTATCTTATATATTTTCGCTTTCATTATTTATCTGCCTTTTTATTTAATTTTTTCATTCTAATAAATACAACTATTGCAATTATTACTAAAGCTGCTAATAGAACGAATAAAACAATGCTATCTCCTGTTATAGGTAATTTAGAAGTTTCTTGATGTGATACTTGTTCAAGTCTTGCTGGTTCTACTTCTTCTATTCCTTCATAATATGTTCTCATAAATTTAGCATCATATGTTGTAGTTCCATCTTCTGCAACCTTTTTTAGTAATACAACATAATATTCTTGTTGTCCATAATCTTCTGGTTGTAATATTTGCATATTTTCTACTGCTTGCCAACTATTTTCATTATCTGCATTTTCTATTAATGTGTTGTATTGACTATAAAATCTATTGGCAAATTCTATTTTTGAATACATAGTTTTACTTTCATAATCGCTATTTAGTTCATTTGCTAATTCCTGAAGTTGACTATACCCTTCTGCTGGTAATTTGACCATAACATAAGAATATGTTGAATCTTGGTCATCAGTGATTTTTAGACCTCCAACTGTATATGTATATGTTACACCATCACGTGTTTCTCCTCTTGAGCTAAGGTCTTTAGCCTCTTCAGTTGATATTCTTTTAGTTGTCATTTCAACTTCACTCATTTTATCTTGTGTAAATACGTTATTTTTATCTAATTGTACAGATTTTTCTGTACCATCATTTTCTCTTATGTATAAATAATTATTTTCATCTGTTAAATCCTCTGCTGCTATTACTGCTACTTGATTAGCTTCTGTTCCACTATTGTCTGAGACTGATTTTATCCAAGTTTTGTCTGCCTCTGTTGCATTTTCTCCTGCTAAAGCATAATCAAAAGCTTCTTTTTCTAATCCATCTACATAAACTACAATATTACCATCGTTAGTTTCAATTAATTGTACTCCTTCATTTGCTGCTGCTACGCTACCAAATGGTACTAACATTGTAATTAATAACATTGCAATTAGTAGTATGGTTAGTTTTGCCTTAAAGCTTTTCATTTTCTTTCCCCTCCTTAAAATTTTTTTAAAGAAAAAAATATAAACCTAAGATTTTTCTCATTTTTTCTCAAGTAAAATCCTAAGTTTAATTACACAAAAAAGCACCGCAAACGTATAGACAAATCACATATTGTTCATTGTCTTTAATTCCATTATTATTTTTACTTACGGAATTAATAATTTGACGTCCTTTTTTCATATTTTTTCCCTCTTTTTTATTTTTTTGAACTCCTAGCTATATGGCTATTCCCTATGTTTTTAATTAAGTCCGACAACATTATATTACAAATTTGTCATTTTGTAAAGCTTTTTTAATAATTTTGTAATAATTATGTAAATTTTTAATACTCAAAAGCCCTATTTCTCCTTTTTCCGTAGTAAAGCGCAATATTACAATTAATAATTTTAGTGCTTTATTTTATAATATTTTATTCATTATATTACCATTTTATATTGGAAAATATAAAAATGTGAAAAATTTTACTTTTCACATTTTTTATAGGTGTTACGATATTCTATATTGAATTTCAAAACAAAAAAAGAAATAAGTAAAATCAAAAACTTATTTCTTATTAAAATACATTATTAAATTTTCTATTGTTTCTTTATCTTTTTTATCTAATTTATCATATCCTGCTAATTTATATTCTAAAATTTTATTATCTTTTACCTTTAAATATTCACTAAAAATTTGATTCATTCCTATTCCATATAAATTACAAATTCTAATTAATATTTCATAAGATGGCTTTGCTCTATCTTGTTCTATATCGCTTATGTACCTTACAGATGCTTCTATTTTTTCTGCAAGTTTTTCTTGTGTGTCTCCATTACTTTTTCTTATTTCTTGTATCACTTTACCTATTTTTATACTACTTGCCTTTTTCATCTATACCACCTATTTACTTTTTTATTTATATTATCAAAAAATTAGTATAGTATAAACGAACTATTTCTGTACTTTATAGTAATATATTTCAAAGATTTTTCAAATATTTATTTAATAATTTATCTACTATTTTTCTTTGTTTTCTTACCTCTTCATCTTTTCCTTCTTTTATTAGTGCCATTAATATTTCCAATTCTCTTTCTATTTCTTTTTTTAATTCCATTTATACCACCTCATCTTTAGTGTAAACTTTTTTCTTCTTTTTATTCATTTTATCATTTCTTATGTATAAAGCAATTTTTATTTTTAAGTAAAATTAATTTTGTTTTTATATTTTCCTCATTTTTTCTTTACTTTTATAATTTTTCCTCACTTTTAAAAAAAGAAATAGAAAAGCATGAAATAGAATAAAAGAAAACTAATACTTCCAAACAAAAAAGACATTCACATGCCTTTTTCTATCTTTTATTTCTATTTTTACTTTACATCTACTTCAAATTATTTCTTGTATCTATAAATATATAATTTATTTTCTTTTGCCTTAAATAATTTATACCCAAATAAATATGACATCACCTATGCATCTTTTCCAAATGCTCCTACCTTATAACAAACAACATATTCTGGATGCACCTTTTTTATATCTTTTGCCATACTTATAACTCCCATATTTTTAACCAACCGAAGGCAGACCACAAGGCCTGTTTGGGTGGTTACTTTCTTTCTAATTTCTACCTTTATTTTATTATCTCATAAGTATTATCTTCGGTCTTTTTCAATTGGACATCAGACCTAAGAAAAACTAGCGGACGAAAACCATAAGCGCCGTTGCTATAGAAGTCATTGCTCACATTGCCGTTATAGTACACAGCCATCACACCGTTAGTGTTGCTAGCAGGCGGGCTGGCTAGCCACATTCCACTAGCATTGCTTTGAGAATTTATTACATAAGTTGGATCAGCAGTATCTAAATAATTAGAAGAACTTGTCATATTACTCCAGTTACTTCCTCCGTCTACACTTATTTGGTATCCTGTAGTACTACTTGCTTTTGCTTTATATTTACCATTTGGATAATTTGCATCTGGATGAGCTTTATTATATGACTCAAATAGTAACTCTATTGTTGGTCCTCCTATTGCATAATCTGCATCTGTACCTTTAAAACCACTCCAAGCATTTGTATCTAACATATATGCTACTGATTTCATATTACTACTTGTACTTGTAAAATTATTATCTATAAAATAACTTCTATTTAATTCTTTTCCGATATCTGACACATCTGTTGAACCTGCATATTGATTATATACTCCAGAAAAACTCGCTTTATAGTTAGTATTACCTTTAGTTACTGTTGCTCCATTTACTGTTGGGCAATAATCAGTATCTATATAATCACTTGCTATTAAATATATATTATCATCATCTATATGAAATATCATCCATTTTCCTGGTGCAGTAGTTTCTATTGCATCATTACTGCTACATTCATAGTTTGTTACATATTTTCCATATAATTCCTTCTTTTGTTCATCAGTTAATTCTGCTGCTGTTATTCCTTTTATTTCTATTTCTCCATCATAAATTTCTGATACTGCTATTTCGTATTTTCCTCCATATTCTTCCTTTGTTGTTAATATGTCGTCTGTACTAACATCATCTGGTACACTTTCAAAATATTTCTCTAGAATGTCATGTAATTCTTGTTGCGTAATATCACTTCTTCCACTTGCCGTTATTGCTAAAATATCTTTCTGTGCTTTTTCTATTACATTTCCTTTTTCTGTTTCTTCTTTTGCTGTCTTTGCTTGATTAATTATTCCACTATCTCCTGTTATCATTGAGATTGATACCCCTGCTAAAATCAAAAGTACAATTATAGTAACTACTAAAGCTAGAATAGTAATACCTTTGTTATTTTTTATTATTTTCTCTTTTGTTCGTGTTTTTCTTTTTCCCATTTCATTCTCCTCCTCTTTGGTTTTATTATTTTTCCATATTTTATAAATTATACAAAAATGTTTTGTTAAATAAAAAATAAGAAAATTATTTTTATTTTACGTATTATTCTCGTATATACTACGTATTTATTTTATACAAACCAAAAATTTTTGTAAATAGTTTTAATGAAAATTTGTATTACATTTTTATTACAAAAAAAGAAGCTATTTCTAGCTTCCTTTTATATGATATCATATATTTATATATCTTTTAATAATCTTATTTTTTGTTTACTACGTCTTTTAATGCTTTACCAGCTTTGAATACTGGAGCTTTTGATGCAGGTATTTTGATTTCTTCTTTAGTTTGTGGGTTTCTACCTTTTCTAGCTGCTCTTTTTCTAACTTCGAAAGAACCAAATCCAACTAGTTGAACTTTATCTCCTTTTTTTAGTGAGTCTGTTACAACTTCTACAAAAGCATTAACTGATGCTTCAGCTGCTTTTTTTGTTTCACCTGTTTTTGCAGCCATTGCTGCGATTAATTCAGCTTTGTTCATTTAAATTACCTCCTATATAAGTATAATGTTTATGTACTTTACCGCCTGAACCAAGCAATAAATGTACTACTAATTTAAATAATTCGCCAAAAATACTTAAAATCCTTCTTTTTTTCACATTTTTTTATTATTTTTTAGATTTTAATATATTTTTAACTTTGTAAGTATTCTGCAAATCTTATCTCCTGCTGGCATCATTTGTACTTCTTCCTTAGTAAATATCTTTAAGACCACCACTGCCAAAGCATAGATAACTACTGCAAATACTATTGCTAATATTGTAGCCAATTTTCCTGCAATTATTCCTGAAAGCACAGAATAAATGAAATATGAGCATATTGCCATAATCACAGTTGCTATAATTGGTTTTATTACAAATTTACTAGCTGGTAGTTTTAATCTAAATGCTTTCTTTAGACAAACTATTGAAATTGAAAATGCAACTGCATGACAAGCAACAGAAGCCCACGCTGCTCCATTTACTCCAATAGATGGTATTGGTACTAAAGTTAAATTTAAAATTAATTTTACTATTACTCCGAAGTCCCAGAGATATTGCTGGTATCCTTAACAAACCATATCCCTGCAGAGCTCCATTTATTGTCTGGTCAAGTATTGTAAACAATATTGTAAGTGAACTTATTTGAAGTATTACTGTTCCATCACTTGCATTTGGATATAATAATTCTAGAATTGGTCCTGCAAATATGCACATTCCAACAGTACAAGGAAGTCCAATTAGCATTGAAACAAGCAATGAAAAAGTTGTTTTTTGTTTTATTGTTTTTCTATCTTTCTTTGCCTTTGCTGCTGAAATTGCAGGAACTAATGCTGTAGCAAAGGCTACATTTATAGATAATGGAAGACTTGTTAATGTATCTACTTTTCCTCCTAATATTCCATATTGGCTAACTGCTACATCATCTGGTAAAAATTCTTTTAGACTTCTTACAACTGTAAAAGAGTCTATATTTTTATTTACTGATGAAAGTATAGCAGTTATTGCTATTGGAAGAGATACAAGAACTATTTTCTTTACAATACTTCTTACTCTTTCATATTTATAATTTACTGTAGATTTTATTTCTTGAGCTATTTCTTTTCTTCTTACTTTATAGTATAAATATAAATATCCAAAACCTGCCATTGTAGCTAAAGTAGTAGCAAGTGTAGCCCCTGCTGCCATCCATTCTGTTGATACATTTGATACAATTGCAACTATTTCTACTAATATAATAGTTAGAGCTGTTTTAAATACCTGCTCTAAACTTTGTGATCTTGCAGTTGCTTTTATTTGTTGTCTACCGTTAAAATATCCTCTCATTACAGATGCTATAGCAACAAAGAAAATTGCAGGTGATAAAGCAACTAAAGTCATTTCTGACTCAGGTATTTGTAACCACTCTACTGCTATTAAATGTGCTCCAAAAAATAACATTAATGTTCCTACTAAACCAATAACTGCAAAAGTTGCAAATGCTATTTTAAATATTCTATGAGCACCTTTATGGTCTCCAATTGCAACTCTTTCTGAAACTAATTTAGAGATAGCATTTGGAACACCTATTGATGAAATTGTTAAAAGCAAAGCATATATTTGATAGCTTGCTGATACAATTCCATTACCTTTATCTCCAAATCCTTCTCTATTTGTTAAATATAAATTATATACTAAACCTAATAATTTTATCAAAACTTGTGAAAATATTAAGGTTATAACACTCTGCATAAAAGTTTCTTTTTTTGCTCCCTTTTCCTTTGTTTTCATATGTTTTGGCATCAAATCACTCCAATTCTTATTTTGTCTTATACTTTATTTTACTTTAATATTATAAATTTAATTACTAAAATATTCAATAGTTTTTTTGAAAAAGGAGACGTTTCCTTTTGACACCTTTTTAACATTAGAGGACACATCTTTAATAAGATCTGTCCCAGATTGTTCATTTTTTATCAAAAGGAAACGTCCCCTTTTTAATTTTCTATATATTTTTATCAATATTTGGAAGTATTTGTTTCTTTCTAGAAACTACACCTTCTAAGAAAGCTCTATTATTTTCTAGTTTTTTATCAAATGCCTTCTCTACGCTATCTACTTTATTTCCTAAAGCAATTATTTCTGAATTGCTATTTAAAATATCAGTAATAGCAAGTACAAATAATTCTAATCCTTTACTTTCTATTTCTTTCTTAATTGCATTTTCTAATTCTTCTTGTCTTTTTAATACATCATCTATGCTTACTGTATTTACTTGTGCTATTACAAATTTTGTTCCGTTTTTATCTAAGCTTTTTGCATCTAAAGATATTAGTTCTTCTGCTGTAAAATCATTTAAGTCTGTTCCTGCTTTTAACATTTCTAATCCATATTCTTTAATATCTATTCCTGCTAATTTTTCTAATTCTTCTAAAGCTTTTTTATCATGCTCTGTTGTAGTTGGTGATTTTAATAATAATGTATCTGACATTATAGCGCTTGCCATAAGTATTGCTTCTTCTTTACTTACTTCTAATCCATTTGCTTTATATTCTTCAAATAGAATAGTTGATGTACATCCAAATGGTCTTGCTGTATAATATAATGGCTCTGCTGTTTCAAAATTAGCTATTCTATGATGGTCTACAACTTCTAATATTTTTGCATTTTCTATTCCGTTTACACTTTGGTTAAATTCATTGTGGTCTACTAGAATTACTTCTTGTCCTTCTTCAACGCTTTCTATTAACTCTGGTTCTTCTAATTTTAAATAATCTAATACATATTTTGTTTCTTTATTTACTTTTCCAAGTCTTACTGCTTTGCAATTTTCTTTTCCTAATTTTTTATTTAATCTTTCTTTTACTAGCCCAGAACATATTGAATCTGTATCTGGATTTTTGTGTCCGAATATTAAAATTTCTTTTTCCATATTTTTTCTTCCTTTCTATGTTTTATTATATTTACTTCACATATTATATTAGTAAAATCTTCATTTGTCAATGTTTTTAGATATTATAGAACTCTTTAAATTTGATTTTTATGTAAATTTATAGTATAATATAAGTATGGTTATATACCTTCGTTGAAAGGAGCTTTCATGTTTGCACCTATTGAACTTAATGGAAAGAAAAAAGTATTTGAAGAGACTTTTGAGTCACCGGCACATCTGCGTACTGAAGAGCAAGCTCTTCAAGTACTAGATGATATCCGCAAAGCTCATCCTTCCTCTGATGGCTGGGTTGAGTTTGCTGGATATGTCAGCAAGAACTCTTTCAATGGCATGTGGCAAGCAATTCGACTTCATGCAAAGTATGCATAAGTTCCTAAGAAAAAAGACTTAAAATGGTAGCAACTACTATCTTTTAAGTCTTTTTCTTTTTATTTTATTAAATTTTCTAACTCTTCTTTATTAAATTGATATTTTTTATTGCAAAAATGACATACAAGTTCTGCTTTTCCATCTTCTTTTATTATATTTTCCAATTCTTTCTTTCCTATACTAGATAATGCATTTGCCATCTTTTCTTTAGAACAATCACATTTATATACAGGTACTTTACAATCTTCTATAACTTTTATATTCTTATCTCCTGTTACTTTTTTTGCAATATCTATAAGGCTTAATTTTTCGTCTAACATTTTAGAAATTGCTCCTGCCTCAAATATTCCTTTTTCTACATTTGAAATATCTTCATCTGTAGCATCTGGCATTGGAGTAATTAAATATCCTCCCGCTTCTCTAACGCCATTTTTATCAACAAGCACTCCTAAGGCAACTGCTGCTTGTCTTTGTTCTGAATTCACAAAATAATTTGTAAAGTCATCTGCAATTTCACCTGATGTTAGGTTAGATACTCCAACATATGGTTCTTTTAATCCAATATCTTTTATTACATGTATATAACCATTATTTCCTACTGCTCCACCTACATCTAATTTACCAAATTCATTTAAAGGTAAATCCACATAAGGATTTTGTACATATCCTTTTACTTCTGGAACATTATTTGCAACAGTAAGCATAGTTCCAATTGGTCCATTTCCTTTTATTTGTACTGTTATTTTATCTTCTTTATTTTTCATTTCTATTGCCATTAGTGAAGTTATTGTAAGAAGTCTACCAAGTGCTGCTGTTGCTACTGGACTTAAATCATGTACCTTTCTTGCTTCTTCTACCATTTCAGTTGTCTTTATTGCTGTTATTGCTATTCTTCCATCATATGCTAAAAAATTTGTTATTTTATCTTTCAAAATTTTATTCCTCCTCTTCTTCTATAGAATATTCCCTCTTTGGAAAAATTGGATTATTTTCTCCACTCTCTAATGCTTCTAACATAGCTTTTATCTTTATAGGTATATATTCACTTTCATTTTTAATAAATCCCATTAAATATCTTCTATACTCTTTAGGTGTAATCTTAAATAAATCTACTAATTCTGCTAGCATTCTATATAAATCTGAACATTTTTTATATGATGGTGTAGACATCACACTTCCTTTTCTATTTCTTCTGTATCTAAAAACAGAAAACTCACCATATGTTGTTTTATTAGCTAATATATTTGTTTTCATACTAAAAATTTCATCTTCATAATACAAGCCTTCAACAAATCTTGCATCTATTCTTTTTAAGAATTTACTATTCCAACATCTACTAGATACAGAAAAGCTAAGATCACATCCTATTCTTGCTACTTTTGTAGAATTCTTTTTATTTGAAACTCTTGTTTTATTATTATTTCCTATATCTTGATATCCTAAATATATTAAATCATATTCGTCTTTTCCTATTAGTTTATCTATTTTTGTTAATACATTTTCATCAAATAGTATATCATCTCCATCTAAGAATAATATATACTCCCCTTTTGCATGTTCTAATCCGATATTTCTAGGCCCTCCAGCTGTTCCAGTATTTGCTTTTGTTGAATATATACTTACCTTTTCACTTTTATATTTTTCTATTATTTCTCTTGTTTTATCTGTTGAACAATCATCTACAACAATTAATTCAAAGTTATCAAAATCTTGATTTAATACACTCTCAATTGCTTCTTCTACATAATCCATAACATTATATGTTGCTATAATAACACTAAACCTCTTTTTAAGATTTTCCATCTAATCCCCTCCTACTTTCTTACGATAATCTTTTAACAAATTTAGTAAATATTCTGTCATTTTGGTTAATATAAAAATCATATCGGATTTTCTTTCTTCCTCTACTACTTTTAATTCATCCCAAAGTATAGAAATGTTACAGTTTAAGTCTTGTAATTTTTGTTCACTTATTTTTGATGTAATACTATTTGAATTAGTATCAGTATAGATATGTGTAACAAAATCAGCAATACAAAATGATTTTGCCCTCATTATTCCTTTATAATAAAAAACAAAATCCTCAAAATATCTTTTTTCTACAAATCTCATTTGATTTTCTTTTAAAAAATTATTATTCCAACAAATATCCCATACATTTTCGTATTTCCATTTTCTAATCCTTTTTGATACTTCTACTTCTTCTTTAGTTGGTATATATTTTTTTCCACTCCTTCCTGACATTTCAAATCCCATATATATAACATCATATTTGTTTTTTCCTATGGTTTTATCAATTTTACTTAAAGTATCTTTATCTGCTAAATAGTCATCTGCATCTAGAAATATTATGTATTCTCCTTTTGCTATATCTAATCCTTTATTTCTAGCTCCTCCTGCTTTTAGATTTTCACTATTTCTTAATAATTGTATATTATTATATTTACTTAATGTTTCATAAGTATTATCTGTTGAATAATCATCTACAACAATGATTTCAAGATTTTTAAAACTTTGATTTTGTACGCTTAAAATAGCTCTTTGAACTTCTTTTTGAGAATTATATGTGGGAATAATAATGCTAAATCTTATTTGTGCCATTATCTAAAATCCTCTCTCGAAATAAATTTATGTAAATCCAGATATAGTATATCACATTTTTTGGTAATTTGTCAAAGCAAAATTAAAAGAAAAGACATTGTAAACATCTTTTCTTAAACTTAATATATAATTAATCTTTCTTTTGGAACATATCTTTTCCAACTCCACATACTGGGCAAACCCAATCATCTGGAATATCTTCAAATGCTGTTCCTGGTGCTATTCCTCCATCTGGATCACCTTTTTCTGGATCATATATATATCCACAAGCTAAACATACGTACATTCTATTCACCTCCTATTATTTTATTGATGTATTTGAAACATATCTTTTCCTTCGCCACACACTGGGCATACCCAGTCATCTGGCAAATCTTCAAATGGTGTTCCTGGTTTTATTCCTGCTTTTTCATTTCCAAACTTAGGATTATAAATGTATTTACATTCTATACATTCATATCTTTGATTTTCATCTGTATGCTCTTCTTGGAAATTCTTATATCCTAATCCAATTGCTACAACTACCATTAGTAAGAAAGATAATGCTTTCCATATTCCACTATCTAATAGTATAACCGCAAATATACCAAATGTTGCACTAATTCCATATAAAATTAAAACTGCCTGTTTTTGGCTAAATCCTTTTGCTACTATTCTATGGTGTAAATGTCCTTTATCTGCTTTAAATATTGCTTTTATAGATTTTCCTTTTATTAATCTTCTAATTATTGCCCATAAAGTATCAAATATAGGAAGTCCTAGTACTATTAATGGTAATATTATAACTGCTAATGTATAAGTTTTTGCAACTCCTAAGATAGCTATTATTGATATTGTATATCCTAAAAAGTTTGAGCCAGTATCTCCAATAAATGTTTTTGCTGGTGCAAAGTTAAATGGTAAGAAACCTACTAATGCTCCTGCTAATGCTGTAATTAATATTATTGCTATCATAGGAGAACCATTTAAAACAAATATTACAAGTAAAGATATTGCTGATATTACAGATATTCCTGCTGCTAGTCCATCTAAACCATCTATTAAGTTTATTGCATTAGTTACTCCTACAATCCATACTATTGTTACAATTGCTGATGCCACATCTCCAAATTCTGATGTAGCAAAAAAGCCTAAATCTATACTTTCTATTCTTACTCCAAATGCTACAGCAACTATTGCAGCTACTACTTGTCCTGTTAATTTTACTAGTGGTTTTATTGTTATTATATCATCAAATACACATGTTATACTAATTACTACTATTCCTAAGAACATTCCGTATTAATTGCATACCATAACCGGTCTGGCCCTGTTAAATTTATTGTACCTTCCATACTCATTACTATAAGTAAATAAGCTATTGATACTAAAAATCCAAGTATTACTGCTGGACCTCCAAATTTAGGCATAGCTTTTTTGTGCATTCTTCTTTCATCTTTAGGGACATCTACTGCACCAATTTTATGTGCAATTTTTATGGTATATGGCGTTGCCATAAATGCTACTATAAATGCTAGCAAAAAGGCAATGGCTACATCTCCCCACATAAGTTCTGCCTCCTATTTTATTTCATATTCTCTTTTTCTATTTCATCTATTAATTTTATTCTTTCTTCATGTCTTCCACCTTCAAAAGAAGTTGCAAGCCACATTCTTAATATACATACTGCTTCACCTGTTGTTAAGTCATCTGCTCCCATTGCTAAAATATTTGCATTATTATGAAGTCTTGCATATTTTGCAGTATATTCATTATGGCATAAAGCACATCTTATTCCTTTGAATTTATTTGCTACTATTGACATTCCAATTCCAGAACGACAAATTAATATTCCTTGGTCACATTTTTTGCTTTGTACTTCTTTTGCAACTTTTGATGCAATATCTGGATAATCTACTGCTTCTTCTCCCTCGCATCCTAAGTCTACAAATTCTATATCTTTTTCATCTAAATACTTCTTTACTTCTTCTTTTAATCTGTATCCTCCATGGTCACTTCCAATTGCTATTTTCATATGTATCCCTCCATTCTTTATAAATCATAACATAAAAACATTTCTTTTACAATAATTTATTTAAAATTACTTGCATTTTCCTAATATTTATGGTAAAATATTACATGTTAATAATGTAATACAAACTAAAGGAGGTGCTTTAAGAAATGCCAAATATTAAATCAGCTAAAAAAAGAGTTAAAATTATTGAAAAGAAAACTTTAAGAAATAATATGATAAAGTCAGGATATAAAACAGCTGTTAAAAAATTCGAAGAAGCTGTTAACGCTGGTAAAATCGATGAAGCTAAAGTTTTATTCTCTGAAGCTACAAGAAAGATTGACCAAGCTTGCAGTAAAGGTGTTATTGTTAAAAACACAGCAGCTAGAAAAAAATCTAATTTATCAAAAAAATTAAATGCAGCTATGGCTTAAGCGAAATAAAGATTATGCATAGTTTTTATTAAATGTTGTTTTTTGGGACGGGCTCAAAAAACAGCATTTTTTTATTTAAGACAAAAAGTATAGAAAAAATTAATTTTCTATACTTTTATTTTATCTTATTAATTTACAATTAGATGAAATCTTGAAGAACTCTCTTTTTCTCCTTCCGGAGTTTGTACTACTAAATAATAATATCCTTCATCATCATATGATACGTTATTAATCGTAAAAGTTATTCTATATTTTCCACTCGATGTGCTTGCACTATAATCTACTCCCCAAACAGCCTCTCCTGTACCATTTTCTGTTTCTGCTTTATAAAGTTGGAAATCATATTTTTGTTCCATAGTTGCTGTAAATTTTACTATTTTTCCAGTGTTTGCTGTAAGACTTGGTGGCATAGATACATCTATATAACTTTTTTCTGCTTCCCATTGTGCATACAATGTTATATTTGAATTTGGTGTATAAGTACTTCCTCCACCTCCTACACGATTTCCTGAAGAAGATGACGTATACCAACCTAAAAATGTATATCCACTCCAATTTGGTGTTGGTAATGTTACTTCTCCTCCTGACGTATTTGCTTGGTAATTCATATAAGTTACAGCACTTTGTGAACTTGGATAAACACTTCCACCATTTGCATTATATGTTACTGTTACTGATTTTCTATACAACGCATAATATTCTGTATCGTCCATGACATTATATATAGTTGTGTTTGAAATAGGTGTTGCATTTACACTACTTGTTGTACACCAACCATAAAAACTATATCCACTTGTAGATATTGCAGAACCTAATTGTATAGTCGCTCCTAAAGTCCTTCCATTGCTATATCCATATGCCGTTCCATACTGATAACTATAAGAATCATAGTAAGTTCTTTTAGTTATAGTTATTTCTTTTGTATATATTGCAAAATATGTTCCTCCTTCTGAAGAAGGTGTTACACTACCACTTGTTCCGTTTACATCACTTGCAACATATGCATATTTTGTACCTTCTGGTCCACTACTATCTTTTACCTTATCTGGTATTGATATATTTGCTTGTAACTGTGTTACAATTTCCTTAGTAGATATATATGTTCTTGTTCCATTAGCTGACTCAACATCTGTACTATATCCATTATAGTAGTTAAAATCAGCCGTTATTTCTCTTTTATATACTGCAAAATATTCTGTATAAGTACTTAAACTTGGACTTACGTTTTCATCTACTCCTGATGTTCCTGACCAATAAGAGAATGTTGCTCCATCATAACTTGATGGTATATAACTATCTACTGTATTCTTATAACTTGAGCCATCTGAAACAGAACTTCTTGTTCCTGTTCTATTACTTGAATAAGTACTAGTACTATTATAATAATATTTTATTTCTGTTTGATAAAATGCATAATAAGTTGTATTATCAGCATTTACTGTTGCACTCGCTGTTGAATTTGGTGAACTTGCTAATCCTTTATAAGTTGTTCCATATGGTCCCATACTTGATGTTATTTCATATGGTATATCTACCGCTTCATTTTTTATTTCTCCACTTGCATTCATATAACTTGTTACACTATCTGTTTCTAAATCTTGCCCGCTTCCGTTGTAATAATACATATTTACTCTTTTTATTCCTGTATACAATGCATAATAATTTTTATTTTCACTTATATTAATTGTTTTTCCTGGACTAACATCTGCATTTCCGTCTGCAACATTTTCTTCTGACCAAGCTCTTCCAGAATAAGTTGTTTCATCTCTTACTACTGAATTTATTTGTGGTGTAGAAACTTCTCCCTGTGTTTCTTTATTAAATAAAGTTACTGATTCTTCTTGACTTTTTTCTCCATCATCATAATAATAAAATGTTGCTGTTACTACTTTACTATATATTGCATACAATGTTACATCTTTTTTTCCCATTATTAATGAATTTAATCCTGTTCTTGCATCTTTATTCGTATTCCAGCCCACAAATGTATATCCTTCTTTTGTTGCTTTCACACTTAAATCTATACTTTTTCCTTCTTCTAGTTTTACACTTTTTTTATCTGCACTTGTTCCACCATTTTCACTATAATTATATGTTACATTATATTGTGCAACTACAGGATTATCTGGGTCATCTGGCTCTGGGTCTGGTTCTTCTGGCTCTTCTTTATCTAAATAATCATCTAGCTTTCCTTCTATTGTATGAACTGGCTCTTTTGTTGTTATTGCCCCTGTATTTCTATCTACCTTACTTTCATCTTCTATTATTCCATCTTTTATTAATTCCTCTATTACATCATCTAGTGTTGGATCACGATGCTTATTTTCTGCATCTATTATTGCTGCGTCTATCTTTTCTTCCCATTGTGCTATTTCCGTTTCTTCTTTTGCTTTTTGTGCATTATTTATTATTCCATCATCTCCAGATAGCGCTGCTAATGTTATACTAGCTAATATTAATAGTACTACTATCGTTACAACTAACGCAACCATTGTAATTCCTTTTTCCTCTTTTAGTTCTTTTTTCATTTTAATAACTCCTTCTTAATTTTAATATTTTTTGTTGTTTTAAACTCTACTAAATGTTTTCTATAAAATATTATTCTTTTGTAAACGCAAAAAAAGACAGCAACAAAACCCTACATTTCCATAGGTTTATCACTGTCTAATTTAAAATATGCTAAGCTAAATAAGCTATCCTTTATTTCACTAAAGTATAGCTCTCTCTCTCTCTTTTAGAGTTTCAAGGGTTTCAGCTTTTAGCATAATTTACTCACTCCTTTTATATTTTGGTAATTTTATTATATCTCATTTTTCCAATGATTTCAACCAAAAATATATTACATTTTGTTTACAAGATTTTTTGTACAATTTCATAGTTTCCAATTAGATATTTTATCCTTTATAAAATTACATTCTAATATCCTTTGAAAAGTTAGATAATATTTCCATTGCTTTTGTATTCTTTTGATGTTAACATTTTAATAGATACTTTTTTATATAGTGAGGTTTAAAATGATAAATAAAATAATTACATATTATAAGAATTTAGATAAAACTACATATAAAATATTATATAAAGGGCTTGAATTTTGTTTTTTACTAGCTTCATTTTCTGCATTTATATTGCTTAGCTATATGTTATTTTTCGAAGCTCCTATAATATATTACATAGGAATAAACTTATTTAAACTAAGTTTAGTATTTAGCGTTGAATTTATTATTTGTGGTTTTGTTGTAGATAATATAAAGAAACAATTAATATGAAATAAATATCCACCAGCCTAGCTGGTGGTTTTTCCTTTTCGCCTAAAAGGCTTCTCTACTGGCTTCCACTAAAGTG
>CALXFH010000033.1 GCA_944387555.1 uncultured Clostridia bacterium
ATGGACAGAGAGGCATCAGATAAACTTGATAATCTTCTTTATAGAGAAGATACAAAAAAATATTTTAAAGCCAATTAGAGGCTTATCACATAAATTTAAACAAAAAATTGAAAGGAAGAAATTCTATGAAAAATTATAATAATAAAGAAGTAAATCAAGATATGGTGGTTTCTGCTTAAATACTTTTTATTAATTTTACAATTTAATATTTTATAACTTAAGCAGAAACTACTGAATTTATTTCAAATAGAATTTAATCAAATATACTTTTAAATATCGAAAATTCAAGGTTTACCAATGACCTTTTTACATAGATCCGTGCCCAAATGGTGCCCAATTTATTTTATGTAACTTCAAATGGGCAAAAAATAAGAGTCCACAATCTCTTGCGACTCTAATAAAATCTTTGGTTGCGGGGGTAAGACTCGAACTTACGACCTTCGGGTTATGAGTTATCAAATTATTTATATAAAACTTAAAAATAATTTTTATTGCCATTAAAATAATAAATTATTTCTTTAAAAGTATTGTTTCTGATTTTTATTTATCTTATAATAATTTCAAATATAAATGACATAAAAGCAATTACGATATATAAACATAATTCATAACAAATGAGTATTCTGCTTTTATAAACTATATTTATTAAAAAGTAAAATAAATTATAAAAGGAGTCTTACTATGTTAAAAATACAAGAATATGAAGAAAAATATGTTAATGAAATATCAAATCTTATTATTCAAGACTTAATTAATGTAAATAGTAAAGATTATGGAATGGAAAGAGTTGAAGAAATGGCCCAAGATTTTACTGTAGAAAAATTACAAAAGACTTTTAATAATAGAAAAAAAGTTTTTATAGCTTTACTAGATGAAAAAGTCGTAGGCACTGCTGGATTAGAGAAATCTTGGTATAGTGACGATGAGTATTGGATTTTAACTGTTTTTGTTAAGCCTGAAAATCATGGTCAAGGTATTGGTTCAGAACTAATAAAAAAAATAGAAGAATATGCACATACTCTACCTATAAAGAAATTAATAATTCCTGCATCTATAACAGCTCATGGTTTTTATTATAAGCTTGGTTATAGATATAAAGATGGAAAAAAGGAACCAAATGATGAAGATATGTATATAATGGAAAAATATTTATAAGTTCTAATAGATAAATTTTCAAAGTAAGAACAATAACTTTGAGTTTTACTATGACAAATAATAAGCTAATAATATTATAAGGTTCTGACAAAATAAAAGTCAAATAAAATTCATATTCAATGTAATAATTATATGATATAAATGCAAGACTTATACAAAAATGTTGCAAATTGTAAAATATTGGTATATACTTCTTTTATAAGAAATAAAAGGAGGGATAATAAAATGGCAGATCACACAACTAAAGAAAAGAAACCAATATATAAGAAATGGTGGTTTTGGTTAATAATTGTAATAGTTGTTATAGCAATTATTGGAGGTTCTCAAGGAACTACTACAAACACCACAACTTCTACTCAAGATGTAAATTCAAGTGCACAAGCACAAGATACAAATTTAAGTACACAAACTCCAAGCGAAGCAACATCAAATACTAGTGCATCAGAAGAAACTGAGGCCCCAAGTGTACCAAAAGAGTATCAAAATGCATTAGCAAAAGCTGAAAGTTATTCTGAAATAATGCATATGTCAAAACAAGGAATTTACGACCAATTAACATCCGAATATGGCGAACAATTTCCTGCAGATGCTGCACAATATGCTATAGACAATCTAGATGCTGATTACAAAGCCAACGCTTTAGAAAAAGCTAAATCTTATCAAGATACAATGAGTATGTCAAAAAGTGCAATTTATGACCAACTAACATCTGAATATGGCGAAAAATTTACTGCTGAGGAAGCACAATATGCTATAGATAACTTAGAATAAAAAAATTATATATAAACTAAGACAGGTATTCAACCTGTCTTTTAAAATTCGTAATTCCATAGTCCCAACTTTCCTTTTGTCTCTATTGGCTTATCAAATTTTTCTATCACTTTCATTTGCCATGCATAATCTTCTTTAAAAATACTTTTAGTATAAATATCTTTATTTTCTTTTAATCTCTCTTCAAAAAATTCAGGAGTTGTTTTTATACAGTCTGTAAGTTCTACCTTTCCAATAATCTTCCCTAAAGGCATATCCTTTAAATAACCTTTTAACCTTTCATAAGCTTCTTTATCAACAGATTTTCCTGCATGAATTAATAAATCTCCTCTATAATTTGTTTTCCAACTTCTAAATTCAAATCTTTTATAACCTTCTATTATCAAACTTGCCCAAGGTTGTTTTATAGTTAAAACTTTCATTATTTTCTCCTTTTTACTTCTAAAAAAAGACAAGTATTAAAACTCGTCTTCATTAGTTTCCATCTTCTTATCTTCTTGCTCTAACTTCTCAAGTTCCTCTAATTCTTTTTGATGCTCTATTTCTTCCTCATCAACTTTTTCAGCCTTGTTGTCCTTAATTATAGTAATCTCACTTGCTGGATATTTCTTAGAAACAAAGTTATCTCCATCTTTTACTTTTACTCTAATAATTTCTCTTAAAGTCTCTATATTATCAACTTCACCTTCACCATCAGGAGTTTTAACAATTGCTCCAATACTTGGAAGTTTCTTTAACTTTTCTTCGTAAACATCACTTTCATATTTTAAGCAGCACATAAGTCTACCACAATTTCCTGAAATCTTACTTGGGTTAAGAGATAAATTTTGTTCTTTAGCCATCTTAATTGACACTGCTTCAAAATCCCTTAAAAAAGTACAACAACAAAGTTCTCTTCCACAAACTCCATTTCCACCAATCCTTTTAACTTCATCTCTTACACCAATTTGTCTAAGCTCAATTCTAGTCTTATAAATTGCAGCTAAATCTTTTACTAACTCCCTAAAGTCAATTCTACCATCAGCTGTAAAATAAAATAGAATTTTACTATCATCAAATTTATATTCTACATCTGTTAAAGTCATTTTTAATCCATGTTCTTTTATTTTCTTTTGGCAAGTTTTAAAGGCTTCTTTTTCTTTTCTTCTGCATTCTTCATAATGTCTATGGTCTCTTCCGTTTGCAATCCTAATAACCTTTTTTAAAGGTGCAATTATCTTTTCATCTTCTACAAAACGATTAGGAATTACAACTTCCCCATATTCTTCACCTTGAGCAGTTTCAACTATTACTTTTACACCTTTTCTTACCCTTAAATGTCCAGGATTAAAAAAATATATTTTACCTAATTTTTTAAATCTAACTCCTATTATATTTTTCAAACTACTTCCTCCCAAATATTAAATAACATATTATCTATACTCATATCATAATTTGCATTTTGAGCAATTCTTCTTTTAGTGTTTTCCACAATTTTTATACAATCTGTGTATTTTACATTTTCTTTTGATTTTTTTAATAGGATTATATTTATATAATCAAGCATATCTAATATCTCATCTTTTGAGGTATATAATATATCTAATTTTTTAATTAAATCAATTAAATCTTCTTTTTCTAAATTATCAATTGCATTTTCTATAGTCAAATATTCTTCTTGTTTATCTTTTAATTCTATTGCTTTTCCAATACTCCCCTGGAAAACATCTAGCATATTAGAAGTAACATTCATATTATAATTTTCTTCTAAATATTTTTTCATATCAGAATTTGAAATTGGATTAAAATGTAATATCATACATCTTGATTTTATAGTAGCTAAAAATTCATTTTCATTCTCACCTACTAATATAATTGTTACAAATTCTGGTGGTTCTTCCAAAGTCTTAAGCAACGCGTTTTGTGCTTCTTTTGTCATAAGGTCTGCACTATTTATTATATATACTTTTTTATTAGATATAATTGGCTTTTCTTGTACTTTTCTTTGCATATTTCTAATTTGGTCAATTTTTATATTATTTCCTTCTGGTTCAATTAATATAAAATCAGGATTATTATTACCATCAAACTCTAAACAAGATTTACAATTATTACAATACTTATCATCGCCAAGGCACAAAATAGCTTTTGCAAACTCTGTTGCTATCATTTTTTTACCAATACCTGCTTGTCCTACAAACAAATAGCTATGTGATACTTTATTTGCCTTTACTGCTTCTTGTAATAATTCTTTTATTTTATCATTTCCTAGAATATTTTGAAACATTTAAAGTTCTCCTTTTATTCTACTTTACCCCATTTATCTAATGGCCAAATTCTACATGCTACTGTGCTTTCTATTTTATCTAGTGGAATACAACCAAATGCTCTACAATCTGTACTATGGTTTCTATTATCTCCCATTGCAAATACACAATTTTCTGGTACAACAAAATCATCAAAAGGAGCACCACCCATAGCTATTACATCTTGTACATCTGTTACTATTCCATCTTGTAAATATGGCTCATCTAATTCTTGGTCATTTATATATACTTTACCATCTTTAATCTGAACATGTTCACCTGGAAGTGCTATAACTCTTTTTATATAACTTCTTTTCCCTATCTCTAAGAAGTTCTTAACAAACCATTGTAAGCCTGATCTTTTTTCATATTGTGCAACTGGATTTGATAAATCTATTTCAGATGCTGAATACTCTAATTTTGCTGGCTCTTCAAAAGTTATAATCTCTCCTCTTTTAGGTAAAGTCTTTGTAGTTCTTCCCCATCTATTAAGCCATAATCTTTGGTTTTGCTCTAATGTTGGATACATTGAACTCATTTTCACAATTGTTGGTGTTCCTATAAAGTAACGAAATAACATCGCCAAAACTAATGCAATTATAATACAATATACCCATTCTAATATTTCTTTTACAGTTGAATTCAAGTTTATCTCTCCCTTTTTAACTTTAGTTTTTTCTGACTTTTCTATTATACATTATTTTTCTAAATTTATCAACTAAAATTCCTGCTTTGTTGGAATTCTAATTACAACTTCAGTTCCTTGTCCTACTACACTTTTAATATCTATACTTCCACCATTTTTATCTAATATTTCTTTTGCAATAGAAAGACCAAGACCTGTTCCTCCCATTTCTCTTGTACGCGCTTTATCTACACGATAAAATCTCTCAAATATTCTTCCTAAATCTTCCTCTGGAATTCCTATTCCATTATCAAACACTTTTATATATGCATCATTATAAACAAATCCTACATATATCTTTATTTCTCCACCATCTTGTGTATATTTTATACTATTTGATAATATATTTAAAACTACTCTTTCTATATCATCTTTATTTGCATAAACTGGTGGTACATCTGCTGTAACAAAACAATTTACTGTATGGTGTTTTTTCTTTATTTCTATTCCTAGCTTGTCCTGACATTTTTTAACTAAATCACCTAAATCAAATGACTCTTTAGTCACTGATTGATTATTATTATCATATCTAGAAAGTGTTAATAAATCTGTAACTAATCTTGCCATTCTTCTTGCTTCTGTTGCTATTACATTTAAGAATTTCTTTTCAGTTTCTTTATCATATTCACCTTCAAGTAATGTATCTGCATATCCCATAATTGAAGTAATTGGTGTTTTTAATTCATGTGATACATCAGCAACTAATTCTTTTTGCATATTATCTAGTTTTACGTGTTCTGTAATATCTTGAATAACTGCAATTACACCATCTGGTCTTTCTGTATCATTTTTAAATGGTGCAAAAAATACATTCATATAGTTATCATCAACTTGTATTCTTTGCTCTGTCGATGTCCAATTCTCTAAATAGATAATTTTTTCCATATTAATATTCACATCAAATTTCTTAAATATATCATCAAAAGTTTCATCTTCTGGTCTAATACTTAAAAATTTCTTAGCAGCTGGATTTATTAAAATAACTTCCCCTTGTCTATTAAATGCTATAATTCCATCTGTCATATGTAAAAGTATTGTTTCTATTTGATTTTTTTGAGTTGATACTTCGCTTAATTTTTCTTTTAATTCTGTAGTCATAAGTCCAAGTACATCTTCTAGGTTGTCCATATCTGTTTTCTTTTTTGATTTTACCTTTTTTGTTCCTTCTTTATCTTCTTCTGCTATTTTTTCTGCACTCTTTATTAATTTATTAATTGGATAAATTACAAATTTAGATAAAAATATAAATATAAGAATTCCCACAACCAAGAAAACTACTGTGCACATTATTAAAGCTATAAAAGTATTATACCTTACATTTGTAATAATATCTGAAATCTGTACCAAATTATCTAAGGCTCCATCTTCTATTGCATTATTTAATACATTCAAAGAATACATATAAAAGCAACCGAAGTGCACCTATTAAAATTATTCCTACCAAGAAAAATACTAATATAATTTTAAATTGTATACTTTTTATCATTGTTCTATTTACCCCTATTTAACTAATTTTTTTATTTCATCATATATCCTATCTTCTGCATCCACTGTTGATATTTTCAATGCATTTTCTCCCATTTTCTTTGCCACATTTTTATCTAAAACAATTTCTTCTATTGTTTTATTTAGTTTTTCACCATTAATCTCATCATTTAATATTATTTTTGCTGCTCCAACATTTTCCAGTGCTTTTGCATTATATAACTGGTGATTATGACTTACATTTGGAAGTGGAACTAATATTGATGGTTTTCCTAAGTTTGATATTTCTGTAATTGTCATTGCGCCACTTCTTGCAACTATTAAGTCCACAACATTCATAAGTTCTTCCATATTATATATGTATGGTAAGATTTTCATATTTTTTATATTATTAATATTTAAGCCTAAATTTTCTAATTCTTCTTTAATACTATCGAATTGTTTTGGTCCTGTTGCCCAAATAATTTGATAATCTCTATTTAATTTGTTTTTTATTATTTCTATTATTGTATCATTAATTCTTTTAGCTCCTTGACTTCCACCAAATACTAATACTATTGGCTTATTTATGTCTAAATCTACACCATATATTATTCTGTTTTTCTCTTCTTCTGTATAGTTTTGTTTCTTAATTTTTACAGGTGTTCCAGTAAACACAACATTTTTACAATTTTTAATTCTTGGAACTGCATCTTCAAAAGAAACAAGTATTGTATTAGTTTTTTTGGCAAGCATCTTAACTGCTTTTCCTGGAAATGCATTTGATTCATGTAACAATGTAGGTATCTTTAAACTATGTGCCGCTGTAATTGTAGCCCCACAAATATATCCACCTGTTCCTATTACTATATCTGGTTTAAATTCTTTTATTATCTTTTTTGCTTCTCCTAAACCTTTAAAAGTTTTATACATTTTCTTTAAATTTTCTATTGATATTTCTTTACTTAATCCATAAGCATCTATTGTTTTTAATTTATATCCTGCTCTTGGTACTAAGTCATTTTCTAATCCTCTTGTTGTTCCAATAAATATAATTTCAGAATCCTTTTCTTCTTTTTTTATTTTATTTGCTATTGCAAGACCTGGATTAATATGTCCTGCTGTTCCTGCTGCTGCAATTATTACTCTCATAATTTTCCTCCATTACAAATAATTTATCAAATAAGAGACACTTTTATTATTCATATTTCCAAAGTGTCTCAAAAATTTTATTCTTTTGCTGCTGCTCTTGATATATTTAACAAAATTCCCATCTCGCACAGTAATATAAATAGCGCCGTACCACCGATAGCTAAAGAATGGAAGTGGCATACCTGTTGCCGGCATTGATGATGTTACAACTGCAATATTTATAACAACTTGAATTGCAACTAATGCTGTTATACCAATTGCAAGCAAACTTCCAAACATATCTGGAGCTTTCATTGCAATTAATATTCCTCTCCATATTAGTATTGCAAATAATATTATTACTACTGCACAACCAATAAATCCTAACTCTTCTCCTAAAATAGAGAATATGAAATCATTATGAGGCTCTGGTATGTATAAATATTTTTGTTTACTCTGACCTAATCCTGCACCAAATAATCCTCCTGAACCAATTGCATATAAACTCTGAATAACCTGCCAACCATCACCTGTTGCATCTTTCCAAGGGTCTAAGAAAGTAGTTACCCTTTGTAAACGATATGGAGATGTTATAATTAATGCTATTACTGCTGGTATTCCAACAGCTCCTCCAGTAGCTAGGAAGTGCCAAAATTTACAACCAGCCATAATCATCATAATAGCACAAATTCCTATAATTACAATTGAAGCACTAAAATGTGGTTCTAGTAAAAGCAATAAAATAATTGGTGCTAGAAAAAGTAAATGTTTTATAAAACCTTTTCCGTATTTTGGAAGCTCATCTCTATTTTTTACCAATATTCCTGCATAGAAAATAATCATTAATATTTTTACAATTTCAGAAGGTTGAACTGATAAAGTATCTGTAACATAAATCCATCTTTTAGCTCCATTTATAGTTCTTCCTGCTACTAGTACTAAAACTAATAAAATAAATGCTATTACCCATGCATGTTTATAAAACTTTTGGTAAAATCTATAATCTATTTTAGATATAAATAACATCGCAACTATTCCAAGTACTGCAAAAATTAGTTGTTTAGTAAAATATGAATAACTATTTCCATCTTCTGCTAATGCTGATGGTGAACTTGCAGAAAGTACCATTATTAATCCTATTGATAATAACAAAAGAATAGTTATTACCAAAGTAAAATCTATTGGATTATTTACAAAGCTTGAAAAAGTTTTGTTTTTCTTTTTTGCCATATAAAATTCTTCCTTCCTTAACTTTTGTTTCTACTTTAATTCTATATAATCTTTAGTCCTATTATGCATAATATTAAAGTCACTAAACTAAATACTATTACAACTTTATTTTCCTTCCATCCTGATAACTCAAAATGATGGTGTATTGGTGTCATTTTAAATACTCTTTTTCCTGTCTTTTTAAAATATGCAACTTGTATTATTACTGATAATGTTTCAATTACTGGTACTAATGCAATTACTATTAATAACAATGGCATTTTTAAGTATAGTGCCATAGCGGATATTACTCCACCTAATAGAAGTGAACCCGTATCTCCCATAAATACTTTTGCAGGGTGAAGATTAAACATTAAAAATCCTAGAATTGCTCCAATTACTACACTTCCAAATACAGATATTTCTGGATGTCCAAATAATATTCCAATTATTGTTAAACAAGTTATTATAATTGCACTTACACTAGATGCTAAACCATCTATTCCATCTGTTAAATTAACAGCATTTGTCGTTCCAAGTATTACAAGTATTGCAAATGGAATATATAAATAAACTGGCATTGTTACATAGTCTTTCATAAATGGAATATAAGTTTCTGTTCCTATATGTAATCCATATACTAGATAAACAACATATGCTACTGATATTATTAATAATCCTAGCATTTTATAACTTGGTTTTAGTCCTTTTGTATTTTTTAATACTAGTTTTTTAAAATCATCTATAAAACCAATTAATCCAAATCCTATTGTTAATAACAATATTGGAAGTAAGTTATGCGCTAATTCTCCTTGACCTCCTACACTTAAATAAATATATGATCCTGTTACTACAAGTATCATTGCAATAATCATCATTATTCCACCCATTGTAGGTGTTCCTTGCTTCTTTAAATGAGATTTTGGTCCATCTTCTCTTTCTATTTGTCCTACTTTAAATTTTCTAAGTATTGGAATAATTATCATTCCTAATATTACTGTTACAAAAAATGATATAATTAATAGTGATGTTTCTATTTTCATTATCCTAAACCTTTCCAAAGACAGAAAAATATTTTGTCTTTTATTTCTTCATTTCATTTGTTATTTCTTTTACTATTTCTCTTTCATTAAATGGTATTTTTTCACCATTTATTTCTTGATACATTTCATGACCTTTTCCAGCAATTACAACAATATCTATTTTATTTGCCATTTTAATTGCTTCTCTTATTGCTTCTTTTCTATCTAACACAACAGAATATTTACCTTTTGTCTTTTTTATGCCCGCTTCTATTTGGTCAGCAATCTCCTTAGGTTCTTCGTTTCTTGCATTATCTGTTGTAATAAATGTATAGTCTGCTACTCTTCCTGCTATTTCTCCCATAACAGGTCTTTTGCTAGAATCTCTATTTCCTCCGCAGCCAAATACACAAATCACTTTTCCCCTTGTATATATTTTAACTGCCTGTAATATATTTTCTAAGCTTTCTGGTGTATGAGCATAGTCTATCATAATAGGTATTTCTAATTTATTATCAACCATTTCTGAACGACCTGGCACCCTTACCTCTAGCAAAGCTTCTTTTATAACTTCTGGAGACACCTGGAATTTTTTAGCCACACAAATAGCTGCAAGTGAGTTATATACACTAAATCTTCCTGGTATTCCCACTTTTACCCTTTCATTTCTATCTGTTAATTTTACTTTAAAATCTGCATAAGTATTAGTTACTGTAACATCTCTTGCCATTACATTTGCAAAATTATCTATTCCAAATGTTGTAATTGTACTTTCTGGAAATAGTCTTGGTATCTTAGAGCCTTGAACATCATCGCTGTTTACTATTCCTACTTTACACATTTGGAACAATTTTAATTTTGATTGTAAATAATCTTCCATATTAGGATGTTCTATTTTACTTATATGATCTTCTGAAAAATTAGTAAATACTACAATGTCAAAATCACATCCATCTACTCTATGAAGTTTTAAACTTTGTGAAGATACTTCCATTACAACAACTTCCACTTTTTCTTCTACCATTTTGCTAAATAGTTCTTGTAGCTCTAAACTTTCTGGTGTTGTTCTATCATTTGTTTTTAATTTTTTTCCATTTATACAAGCTTCTATTGTTCCAATTAGACCAACTTTCTTACCTGCTTTTTCTAAAATTTCTTTTATCATATATGAAGTTGTTGTTTTTCCTTTTGTTCCTGTTATTCCAATTAATTTAAATTTCTTAGAAGGATTTTTATAAAAATTACAAGAAACAATAGCTAGAGCTTCTCTTGTATCTTTTGCCATAACAACTGTTGTATCTTCTTTTACTTTAAAAGATTTTAAGTCACATCCTTCTTCTATTAGAATTGCTACTGCTCCTTTTTCTATTGCTTCATTTATAAATTTATGACCATCTTCTTCAAAGCCTTTTATCGCAACAAATAAATCCCCTTTTTGTACTTTATTTGAATCACAAGCAACTCCTTTTATATTAATATCTAAATCTCCTCTTGCTTTCAAACCATTTAAGCCGATTAATAAATCTTTTAATTTCATAGTATTATCCTTTCGATTATTAATAATCCATAATAAGCAAATTTTTGCTTACAATTTCTGATACATTATACAACTATTATGCTTTTTTGTATAGTCCTTTTTTAGCTTTAATTCCAGCTACTATTCCTGCGCTAACTATTGCTGCAATTGTAGCTGTAACTAATTGATTCATTCCCATTGATAATTGCAAAGCTTGGAATATTTTTCCTTCACCAGGTATTACGCCAAACCAAGTAAGTAAATTAAATCCAAAGAATATAATTGCAACTTTTACTAAAATTGCTGGGATTGATGCTAATATGTAATTTTTCTTTTTTTCTACATATATTTTTCTATACAAATAAACAAATGCAAAGTTTCCAAGCCAGATTGCTGGTATCATATAAACTGTATATATATTTGCTGTTTTAAATATAAATCCACTACATATTGCAGATATACTAGGAAGTGTTATAATTCCTATTATTTTTTTATATCCTTTTATATTAATTCCTGCAAGTATTAATGCTATATTTACAATACTTCCTACTACATATTGTGAATTGCTAGCTATAAAACTAGTTTTTCCAAAAATTAATTGTAACAATTGTGGCACAATAAATGGTGTTAACAATGCTCCTATTGCTATTAAAACAGTTTCCACTATTTCTGCTTTTTTACTTAAATCTACTAAATTTAGATTAAAACAATTTTCTTTTTCCATCTTTTTTCCTTCTTCCTTATTTTTCTTTTCATACTATATCACACTTTTTGCAAAAAATCTATTATTTTCACAACTATTTTAAATATACTTTACTTCCTTTATTTACTGTAATTCCTGCTTTAGGTGTTTGTTCTTTTATATAAGTATTTTTCTTATCTATCTCTTCTTCTGTTGTTTCATATACTGCTTCTAATCCATTTTCCTTTAATATATTTTCTGCTTCTTCTAAACTTTTTCCTAAGACATCTGGTGTTTGCACTTCTTCTAATATTTCTGCATCTTCTCCTGTTTTATTTACCTCTAAATATGGAAGCACTTCACTTAAAATCTGGCCTCCTACAGGTGCTGCAACACCGCCTCCTTGGTGCCCTCCTTCTCCTGTTGGATTATAAAGTGTAACTAATATAACTACTTGTGGATTATCTATTGGTGCTACTCCTAAAAATGAAGTTACATATTTATTGGTATTTACACCATCTTCTGATGTTCCAGTTTTTCCTCCTATTCTATATCCTGCAACTTTTGCATTCTTACCAGTTCCTTCTGATACAACAGACTCCATCATGCTAAGTACTTTTTCTGAGGTTTCTTTAGATATTACCGTTTCATTCTTTTCTACTGGAATGTTAGTTATTTCATTTGTTTTGCTGTTAATTATTTGCTTTACAACTCTTGGTTTTATACTAGTTCCGCCATTTGCAATTGCTGATACTGCTGTTACTAATTGGATTGGTGTTATTTCAAATCTTTGACCAAAACTAATTGTTGCAAGTTCTACTGGTCCTACTTTGTCTTTAGCTAAGAATATACTTCCTGCTTCTCCCGGCAAGTCTATTCCTGTTGTTTTTAATAATCCAAACTTTTCTAAGTACTTATAATACGTCTCTACTCCTAATTTTTGACCAAGTCCTATAAATACTGGATTACAAGAATTCATCAAAGCTTGCCTTAAGCTCTCACTTCCATGTGGCCTATAATATCTCCAGCATTTTATTCTAACTCCTGCAACTTCAATTCCTCCTGTACAGCAAAATTCTCCTTCATTATCTGTATCAGTAATTCCCTCTTCTAACGCTGCTGATGCTGTGATTAATTTAAATACTGACCCTGGTTCATAAGTGTCTGCAATTGCTTTATTTCTCCATACTGCTTGAAGTGCCGTTGTTTTATCTGCCCCAGACATGCTATCCCAATTTTGTTTTAACTCATCTGTATAAGGCTCATATGGTTCATTTAAATTATATGAAGGGTATGTTGCCATTGCTAATATATCTCCATTTTGTGGATTCATTATTACTACATTTCCACCATCTGTACATTCATTATCTATACATGCTTCTTCTAAATATTTTTCTACAATTGACTGAATGTTCAAATCTATTGTTAAAACCAAGTCGTTTCCATCAACAGCTGGCACATAATTTTCTCCTTCTTCTCCAATTTCTCCTCCTCTTGCATCAGTATGACGCTGGATACTTCCTTTTTCGCCTTTTAGTTCATTATCATATTTTGCTTCTATTCCATCTAATCCTTGATTATCACTTCCACAAAATCCAATTATTTGTGATGCTAAATTAGAATTTGGATAATATCTTTTTGTATCTTCATCAATATTTATTCCAGTAAGTATATTATTTTCTTCCATCCATTTTCTTAGTTCATCTGTTTTTTCTTTATCTACTTTTTTTACTATTGTTTCTATTGAACTTCTTTTAGTTACTTTTTTTAGCACAGTATCATAATCTAACTCAAATAGTTCTGACAACTTTTTTGCAACTTTTTCTTTATCCTCTTTTGCAATATTTCCTGGATTTACTGTTACTGTCTCAACATTACTGCTAATTGCTAAAACGTTTTTACCTGTTGCATCATAAATAGTTCCTCTTTTAGGGTTTATTGTCCTATCTAATGTTTGTTGCATATATGCTAATTCTTTTAACTCTCCTCCTTGTATAAATTGAATATAACCAATTCTTCCGAGCCAAGCAAATTAAAATTAAAAAGCAAATAAATAACATATTCCTCATTTTCCTTTTGCTTGATAATTTTATTTCAATCATAAAAAACCTCCTATTTAGATTCTATTAGGAAGTTTTCTGTTTATGCCCAAAACTCAAGATTTTTCTAGACAAACTTAGAAAGTTATGGTATAATATTATTGTAATGTCGTTACGTTAATTTCTAAGTTACGTTGAACTAAGAAAGGAGCTTTGTTTTATTAATTTGCTAAAAAGAGAAAGGAGATAAGATGAGCTCACCTATTCGGGATATTTTTACTAATATAGTGTCAAAGTTTAAATCACGATTTAACAAACCTGATAATATTTCTGGTTTTGTTATTGACACTTCTATCTGTGGTATTGATAACCCCAAAGCACTTTTTGAAGAACTTATTAGTTCTATAGATGGTACAAACCGTAAAATCATTCTTACAAATGTTACTATTGACGAGCTTGATAAGTTACAAAAACGTTCTGTTGAGAACTCTGAAAATGCAAGAGCAATTCTTACAGCTGCATCGAATGACAAAGAGCATTCTCATTATCTGTCAGTTAAAATTGATACTTCTTTTGAGCTTGCAGATGACTGTATCTTGAACTTTTGTGAGATACATAAAGATAGTGTTGTTTTACTAACAGCTGATAAAGCTATGTATCTAAAAGCTCAAGCAATGTCTATTGAGACGCACTTTTATAAATCACATTGGCAGCCAAAAGTAAAGAGCAATCTCCTCACTCTGTATCCTACAGAAAGAGATTGTGAAAAGCTATTATTAACGACTAACTTTAATTCTTTTTTTACAGCTTTTCGTGTGCGTTCTAAAGGAATTGAATATGATGTTTCAAAATCAACTGGTCCTAAAGAACTACACGTTGGTGACGATGTATTAATCGCCAAGAATAAAGGAAATTACATTTTACTTTCTCACTTTAGAGTAGTTTCTCTATATGAGTCTGACAACTGTGAACTTGTATATAAAAAGCGCATATATAGTTCACAAGACGTAAATCAATTAGATGCATTCTACAAATCCTTTATTAAGGACTTTAAACATAGCAGAAACATAAAATAAACAAAGCAACAAATTTGAGCCTAAGTGTGCAATTGCATACTTAGGCTCATTTCTCTTATCTATTAAATATTTTATCTACTAATTTCTCAAACCAATTTTTATTATCTTCTATTACTACTTGTTCAGAAGCTGATTCGACATAATCTTTTTTAGGTAAGCTTACATATACAGTTTGTTTGTTTGTTAATTTTTGCATACCTAATTTTTCTTTTGCTAATTTTTCTATATTATTTAAATTTAATCCATTTTCTATACTAACTTTAGTTTGTTCATTTTCTTTTTGTAACGATGCTAATTCTTGTTGTAAGTTTTTCATTTCTGAAAACTTTTCATCTATTTGTGAGTTTCGGTAACTTATTGTTAATAATATTCCAAAAATAGCAACAACAAATAAAGTTACTTTAAATTGATGTTTTCTTTGCTCTTTTGAAATTTGGATTTTTTGTCTAGGTACATCTTCTACTACTCTTAGTCTTTTCTTTTGTTTTTTAGTTTTATAGTCTGGCTCTAATTTTCTTGGACTTGTAGTATACTGATATCCATTTCTTGCCATTAGTTACCTCACCTCCTCTTTTGCTACTTATTTTCTCTCAAAAATTCTAAGTTTAGCACTTTTACTTCTTGAATTTCTTTCCTTTTCTTCATCTGTTGCTACAATTGGCTTTTTAGTTATTATCTCTCCTAAAGATTTTGCCCCACATACACAATATGGTAAATCTTTTGGACATGTACATTTTCCTTTTGCTTCTACATAAGCATTTTTTACTGCTCTATCTTCTAACGAATGGAATGTTATTATACAAAGTCTTCCTCCTGGTTTTAAACACTCTATTGAGTTTATAACTGTTTCATATAATGGTTTTATTTCATTATTTACTTCAATTCTAATTGCTTGGAATGTTCTTTTTGCAGGATGTCCATCATTTTGGAATTTTCTTGGAATTGATTTTTCTATTATTTCTACTAATTCTTTTGTTGTTTCTATTGGCTTTTGTTGTCGGCGTTCACAAATATTTTTAGCAATTCTTCTAGAAAATCTTTCTTCTCCATATTGATAGATTACATTTGCTAAGTCTTCTTCTTTATATGTATTTACTACATCTTTAGCAGTAAGACTTTGGGATTTATCCATTCTCATGTCAAGTTCATTTTCACCTAAATAACTAAATCCTCTATTTCTTTCATCTAGTTGATATGAAGAAACTCCTAAATCTAATAATATTCCATCTACTTTATCTATTTTCAAATCTTCTAATATACTTTTTATATCATCATGATTTCCATGTACATATGTAACATTTGTAAATTCTTTTAAATTTTCCTTTGCTGCAGATAGTGCTTCTTCGTCTCTATCTATTCCAATTAGTCTTCCTTCTTTAGATAGTCTTTTTAGAATTTCCTTGCTATGCCCTGCACCACCTAAAGTTCCATCTACATATATACCATTTTCTTTTATGTTTAAACCTTTGATGCATTCTTCTAACATTACTGGTTCATGTTTAAATTCCAATTTTACACCTCGAAATCTCATAATGCAATTTCAGCTGGCAATTACAAAACTACCAGCTGTTTTTCTTTTATATGTACTTTCTTTTGGTTTTTTCTTACGTAAAAATGTTTAATTTAATTTCTTTTGTACATTTATCTTTTGTACAACTTCATCTTTTGTATTGTTATCTTCTGTAGTATTTTCTTTTGATTTTTATCTTTTGTTTATTTTAATTCTTCTGCTAATTTTTCTTTTGTACCTAAACAATTTTATCTTTAGTATTTTTATCTTTTGTATTTATATAAACTTTTTTTACAAAAAGTTATATACCAAGCATTGTCATGTTTTCTGCAATTTCATCTGCAGATATATTTTCATCACATTTATCCCATGTAGCTTTATCCCAAATTTCAAGTCTTGTTCCAACTCCTATGATTACTGTTTCTTTTTCTAGGTTTGCAGCTACTCTTAGGTTATTAGGAATTAAAAATCTTCCTTGTTTATCTATTTCACACTCTGTTGCTCCTGATAAGAAAAATCTTACAAAGTTTCTGGCATTTCTATCAGATAGAGGTAATGATTTTAATTTTGTTTCGAAATTTAACCACTCATTTTGTGAAAACGCAAATAAACATCCATCTAATCCTTTTGTTACGATGAACTTATCTCCCATATCTTGTCTTAACTTTGCAGGCATTATTAGTCTGCCTTTTGTATCTAGAGAATGCTCGTATTCACCAATTAGCAATTAAATTTCACCTCTTTCCACTTTGTCACCACTTTGTACCACTTCTCTCCACTTCTCCTAAATTTTAATATAAGTTTTTATAATTTGCAATACTTTTTTAAAATTTTTTTCATATTTTTTAAATTTTTTGTTACTGTTCAGACTTAAGTAATAAAAAATATCCTAATTAGCTATATGCTAACTGGGATATTTTTGTATATA
>CALXFH010000034.1 GCA_944387555.1 uncultured Clostridia bacterium
ATTTTACTCACATCAGAAACTGGTCGCTTATATCCCACCACCTAAAGGTAGTGGGTTTTACGCTCCCTTCTTATAAAATATATAAATCTAAATTTTCTATTTTGCTTATTTTCTTTAATTCATCAATTATAATATTTATTGGTCTATTATTTACAAATAAGCCCTTTGAATTAGTTGTTACAGTTCCTTCTGGATATACATTATATTCTACTATTGTTCCATCCATATCTACAAACATTGCAACTTTTTTATATTTACTACATATTTCTTTTACTCTATTATAAAAATCGCTCAAAATACTATTCTTCCTTTCCTCTATCTCCTTTATAAATTTTTATAACTATCTAAAAATACAAATACTTTTGTGTCCTAAAAGGAAACGTCCCTAATAGGTCATCCTAAATACTGATAACCTAAATGCTTATATGCTGGTGGCAAGACTTTTCTTCCTCTTAATGTTCTTGCAATAAATCCTATTTGTATTAAATATGGTTCATAAACATCTTCTATTGTATCTATTTCTTCTCCTACTGTTGCAGCTAACGCTTCTATTCCAACTGCTCTTCCTCCATATTGCACTATCATTGTTTCTAATAATTTTCTATCTATATCATCTAAACCTAATTCATCTATTTCTAATTTATTTAGTGCAAGTTTTGCAATCTTTAGAGTTATATGTCCATCGCCTAAAACAACTGCATAATCTCTTACTCTTTTTAATAATCTATTTGCAATTCTTGGTGTTCCTCTTGACCTTCTTGCTATTTCTTGTGCCGCCTCTTCTTCAATTTCAACATTTAATATCTTACTTGACCTTTTTACTATTGTCGCCAAATCTTCTGGTGAATATAGTTCTAATCTATGTATTATTCCAAATCTGTCACGAAGTGGAGTAGTTAAAGAACCCGCCTTTGTCGTTGCCCCTATAAGTGTAAATTTTGGTAAGTCTAATCTTATTGACCTACTACTTGGTCCTTTTCCTATTACTATATCCAATGTGAAATCTTCTAATGCTGGATAAAGAATTTCTTCTACACTTTTACTTAGTCTATGTATTTCATCTATAAACAAAACATCAAATTCTGATAAATTCGTAAGTATTGCTGCTAAGTCACCTGGTTTTTCAATTGCTGGTCCTGATGTTACTTTTAAATTTGATCCCATTTCATTTGCAATTATATTTGCTAAAGTTGTTTTTCCAAGTCCTGGAGGTCCATAAAATAAGCAATGGTCTAGTGGTTCTTTTCTTTTTTTAGCTGATTCTATATATATTTTCATATTTTCTTTTACTTTATCTTGTCCAACATATTCATCTAAATTTTTTGGTCTTAATGAATTTTCAAGTCTTTCTTCATTACTTCCTTCTAGCATTGGACTTATAATTCTTTCTTCTTCCATTACTTAAATCCCTTTCTTTCACTTTTATGCTTTAATGCTGTTTTTCATGAAGGTCAAAAAACAACATTATTTTAGTAAATTATTTATACTAATTGACATTGATATATCTAATTCTTCTTTCATATCATTATAGTATTCATCCAACAATTCTTTTTCATCTTCTGGTATTTCTTCCAAATTAACTTCTGTTCCATCTATTCTTCTAAACCATTTTTCATCATAATAATATCTGCTAGTTACAATTCTTTCATTATTTAATGATACAAAATCTTTTCTTGCAAACATATTAGTTCCAAGGCTTACTCCTGATTGGCCTCCTGTTAAATATTCAAATGTTGGCTTTATATCTAGTTTATTTACTGGTTTTTCGATGGTTAAATTCTTTACCCCTGGTATTCTCATTCCACATGCTACTCTTATATAATTTAGTTTAATGTCCACATCATTAAGATTTGGATTTGTTTGTTGTAAGAAATCTAGCATTTCATCATTATACATATCTATTCCATTATGGTCTCCATATATTAAAATTACTGAATCATCATATAAATCTGCTTTTTTTAGCTCATTTATAAATATTCCAAATGCATAATCTGCATAATTAACTGATTCTAGGTAATTTCCAAAGAATGTATCTTTATATTTTCCCACATCAATATTTATTTTGCTTTCATCTTGAAGTCCATCTAATGTAAATGCTGTATGTGATGATGCTGATACTATATAACTAAAAAATGGCATATTATATGATTTCATTTTCTCTACTGCTTGTTTATATAATAATTCATCTGATAAATATCCCATTATTTCTTCTGATGTATCTTCGAATTCATCTTTTAACTCTAGGTGATTTACGCCAAATGATTTATATACATTTCCCCTATTCCAGAAATATCCATAATTTCCATGCATATATGATGTATCATATCCCTCATTTTTAAACATAGTAAATATATCATCATATTTATTTGAATAATATCTACTATATGACATACCATTTTCCATTGGATACAAAGATGTTACTGTTGAAAATTCTGAGTCCGCTGTCGTTGAATAGCTTTGCATAAACATGTTTGAAAATTCTATATTTTCATTTATAAATTTATTTATATTTGGTGTTATTTCTTTTCCATTTATTGTTTTATTTATTACAAATTCTTGTACTGACTCTAATTGTACTATTATTACATTTTTACCTTTTGCAATTCCTTCTAAATTATAGTTACTTTCTCCATATTTTTCATTATATTCTTCTTTTAGTTTTTCATAATCTGATAGCATTTCTTCCTTATTATCATATTTTGCTTTTTTCTTTATATTTATCAGACTTTCTATATCTGCTACATGATAACCATAAATTGTTCCTTTTTTTACCTGTGCGTCTTTATTATATGGGTCTTCCCCCGCTTTTTCCACATATTCAGCATCTACTGTGCAAAACAAATAAAACGCAACTATAGCTGATAATAGTCTTAAAGAATTTACTTTCCAATTTGCTTTATTTTTCTTTTCTATTTTAAATAATTTAGTTAATAATAATACCGCAATAAGAACAATATCTATCAAATATAATATTTGTTTAAATTCCAAAAGCATTGGAATAGTCCCCATTATTTCTTCTCCATATTGGAGATTTGTCATTTGGGCAACTGATAATACTGAACTTGAATATGTATAATATAAATTATCTCCTAAAAGTAAAATGCTAAGTAATATATCAAGTACAATTGTACCTATTGTTCTTACTCTATTTGGTAACATACATATTACACATATAAAAGTTATTATAAACATTGATGTTCCTATAACTAAATCCTTATCTATAATTTCTCTAATTGTTATAGTACTTTGGTAAAATAATATTGTTTTTAATAACAATATTATTCCTATAACTATTGGAAATGCTATAGAATTGAAAAACTTATTTAATGCATTTATAACTTTTTCTTTGTCTATCCTTTTTTCTTTTTTTATTATTTCTTTACCTTCCAAAAAATTACTTCCTTACTTTTTATTTTATACTGTCAATAAAATTTTCTATTATTGATAACATTTTTTGATTACCTGCATCATATTTTTTTGGCTCAAATTCTGCTACCTTTCCAAGAGCATTTTCTAAGTCTTGGACATCTTCAATTCCTATTATATATCCTTTTTTATCAAATGACTCTACTATTTGTTTTTGATGGTCGTTTACATGCTCACCATATTCATGAAGTCTTGGTACTGCTATTACTTTTTTCCCTAATCTTAGTGAGCTAATTATTGAACCCACTCCTCCATGTGTTATTATTAAATCTGCCTCTTCTTGATATTTTTCTAATTCTTCTTGTGGCAATAAGCCAAATATTTCCATATTTTCTGACATATATTTAGTATATCCTGCTTGGACTATTACTTTTTCTTGTATTACACCACGATTAATTAATCTATCTATTTCTTCTAATAGTCTATGGAAACTATTATTTTGTGTTCCTAACATTACTAATATCATTTATAAATTGAACCTCCATAAACAGCTTTCGGATAAAGCTTAAGCATTTCTTTCCACTGCACAATAAATAAGTCTGCAATAGGATAAATAAGCCTTCCTGTTGCTGTTTTTTTATTTCTATTTGCATATGTTTCTATATATATTATTTTACTTCCAAATATTTTTCCTAAAATACACATTGGCCCTGCTGTATGTGTTCCCGTTGTTATGATAACTTTTGGTCTTATTTTAAAATAGTAATACACTGTTTTTAAGCACAAATAAAAATATTTAAATATATAGCTAAATAATTTACTTCTTGTTCCATATGGTAAGAAGTCTAATTTATCTCCATATTTTTCTTTTAAAGAAATATTTGCTTCATCTTTTTCTGTTATTATATGATAATCATATTTTTCAAATAAAGGACTAAGTTGCATTAGTTCACTTAAATGCCCTCCTGTACTTGATATAAACAATACTTTTTTCTTCATAATTTACACCTTTTCTTTTAATAACCATATTATATCTTTTTTTAACATTTATGTCTAGTACATTTTAAAAGAAGTTATATTCAAAAATTTATACATTCTGCTTACAATTTTTTATTTATTAGAATAGACCAGCAAGCACAAAACTTGCTGGTCTACCTTAAAAGGCTTACTTGTGGTTAAGACTACCATTCATTTCCATAATGGTGTCCATTTGTCTGGAGATTAACCGGAACCTTGCTTTCGCCAAAGATGCCAAGCTCGACATGCGGTTTATACACATGTTTAGAAAGAAATGCATAAGCAGGTTTACCATTCTTAACAGAACTTGTTGAGCCAACAACATGTAACATTACCTTAATACGCTTTTTGCCGCAATTAACGTATGCTACCTTGTTAAAGCTATCCCTCAAGTCTACTTCTACAACAATCTCTTCATCATTGTGAGCTGTCTCTTGAACAGCATCACCATGTTTGAGGTCTTTATACCTCAAAAGAATATGAGGCCTATCGCCCATCTCCTTACTTCCTGAAACCATAATCTCAATAGCCAAATTCTCCCTACTAGCCTTTTCAATAATTTCCATTGCCGTGGACATTTGTCCTCCCTCCTTGCAACCACCTGTTGCAAACGACAATAATGACAATGATAGAACTATTATAGCATAATTTTACATAATTTGCAATTTATTTTTTTGAGACAAAAAAGGCCCGTCCCCAATTGTCTCAAAAAAAGCTACCATTTGGTAGCCTTATCCTTAAGCTCTTGGATGAGCTTTTTTATAAATATCTTTTAATCCTCCATCTTGGAATTGCATATAAACTTGTGTTGAAGAAATATCTGAATGTCCAAGCATTGTTTGGATTGCTTTTAAGTCTGCTCCATTTTGTAATAAGTGTGTAGCAAATGAATGTCTTAAAACATGTGGTGTAATATCCTTTGTTATATGAGCTTGTTCTTTATAATATTTAATAATTTTCCAGAAACCTTGTCTTGTTAATCTTCCACCATTAACATTAACAAATAGTGCTTTTTGATTTTCATCTTTAATCATTATATCTCTTGCATCTTCTATATATTCTTTTAAAGCCTTTAAAGCCATGTTTCCTAGAGGTATTGTTCTTTCTTTATTTCCATTTCTACAAGTTACATAACCTTCTTCTAAGTTTACATCATCTATATCTAATGAAATAATTTCTGTAACTCTCATACCTGTAGCATAAGCAAACTCAAGCATTGCTTTATCACGAGTACCCTTTAAATCAACATCTTTTGGTTGATCAAGTAATAATTCAACTTCTTTTGCTGTTAATACACTAGGAACTCTTTTTTCTATTTTTGGTGATTTTACATTTGCTGTAGGATCTCTTTTAACTTTTTTTCTCTTTAATGCATATTGATAAAAAGATCTAATTGATGCAATTGCTCTTGATATACTAGATGCTTTTTTACCTTTTTCTTGTAATTCTTTTATATATAAATTTATATCATCTTCACTTACTTTATTATAATGAAGACTATATGACTCCAAAAACTTTCTAAATTGTTTTAAATCTCTTTTATATGATTGTAATGTATTGTCTGATAACTTTTTTTCATTTTCTAAGAATTCGAAATATTGTTTTAATTGTCTTTCCATAACTCTACCTACCTCTAATCTCTAATAATTTATTTACATAAACTACATATGTTATATCAAACATTTTGAAAAAAGTAAATACATTTTTTCATTTTTTTGACATTTTTTTAGAAATATTTTATAACAGCTTTCAAAATATTAGTAGATATAAATACCTCTACTAGTGATGAGACCATCATAACTACAAGCATCACTAATGAAAAAACTGTATGTCTTACTATTTCTAATTTTATATTTTCTTTTCTATTATCTTTTACAATTGATTTATATAATTTAAATCCACTTACTGCAATTCCTAAAATTGCAGGTATTAGAAACATACTTGGTAGCAATAAATTAATAAGTACAAATATTAATCCTTTTGACATTCCCATGCTAGTTACGCAAACAGAAATAGTATATCCAAAACAAAAACCTCTGTAAATCATAAGACCAAATACAACAGGAATTCCAATTACTGTTGTTCCAAAAAACCATATTATAACAGCAAGAATAATATTCTGAGTCATGCTTGTTTTTAATAAACTTAAAGTATCTAAGCTTTCTGTTTGTTTCATCTTTTCTACAAAATTATTCAAATATTCTTGTACTTCTGTTTTCTGACCATCACCTAAATTATTTACAAAAAATACTCCTAAAAATATCCCTATTATAAATAATAAGGTTACAATTATATATTCTTTTTTATTATTTAATATATGCCCTTTTATTGTTTCTTTAATTTTTAATCCTTTTTCCTTCATAAAAAATCTCCTTATCGTTTATACATAATGTGTATTCGATAAAGAGATTTTTAGAACTCTATTTTTATTTTTTTACAGAAACTTTTCCGTAGTTTCCTCCACCACCTGAATGTACTTCGCAGTTTCCATTTCTTGCATTATCTATATTTTCCGCAATCTTTTCTCCTACTACTGCTTCTATATCATCTTTAGTTAATTTGTGTAATATATTCATCTCTGTTTCAAAATTATCTAATAATTTTTGAACAGTTTTTCCACCTACACCTGGTATAAATCCAAGTGGTATTTGGTAAATATATGGTGGCCTATTTTCCGGACTTCTAGTTTCTTTTTTATCTTTTATTAATTCTATTCTATCAAAAACTCCAAATGTTACATTCTTTCCACCACAATATGGACATTTATCTACTGGTTCTTTTGTTTCGATTGATTTATTACAATCATCGCAATATGTTCTATGATATTTTCCAAGCTTTGGATCTAATCCATAATTTGCTAAAATCTTTCTTCCATCCTCATTTCTTAAAGCTTTTACAATTTCTTTGAAAGATATATCTCCAACTAACATCTTATTATATTCTCTTGCAATCTTAGGCAAAGAATGAGCATCTGAATTTGTTAAGAAAGTACGTGTTTCTAATTCTGATATTTCATCTGCTAAGAATGTATCAGAACTTAATCCTAATTCCACTGCAAATATTTTATCAAATTTTTCTTTAAATACATTTTCTAATCTATCAGTGCAATTTCCATAATAACTTTTATATGGTGTAAAAATATGTGCTGGAACTAATATTCCATTATACTTTTCTACCATATCTATTAAATCATATCCTGATAAGTCTGTTCTTTGTGTACTTAACGTTATGTTCTTTAGATGATGACTAAGCTCTTTTGAAAAAGCTTTTATATCACTCAAGTGTGGAAAATAACACAAATTATGTGCTGCGCCTTTCTTTCCATTTCTTCCTTTTTCTGAAGTTTCTACTTCACTTCCAAGAATTATACATACTTTATCTTTATATATAATTCCTCCATCTTCTAACTCATATGCTTCACCTGTTTTTAAGAATTTTTCTATATCTTCTATTACATATGGTGATGCACAATCTATAATTCCAACAACATTTATTCCTTTTCTATCAGCACATTCTTTTGCTATGTTTGCAAAATTAAGTGACCTTGCTGCTGTTATTTTTATTGGTTTTCCACTTTCACTTCTTCCTATGTGTACATGTAAATCTGCAAATATCTCGTACATTTCTTACTCTCCTACTTTTCCTTCTACTCCTTCACCTAAATGATTCATTATTTTTTCTGCTGTTTCTTTACTAAACAATGGCCTATTTGGATCATTTAAATTTCCAAACATCTCTTTAGATAATTTTTCCTTTTGTTTTTCTATTAATTTATCTACTTTTGGCTCGTAATTATATACTACTTCCTTCATGAATTTTACTATTTCATCTGTTTCATTATATATTTTTACTAATCTTTTTAATGCTGTCATATTAACCAATTCGCTAACATTTATTTGTTCCATAAAGTTTACAAAATCAATGAATGTTTCCAAATATCTATTATATTCATCCTTTAAATTTCTATGCTCTAAAAGTACTAATGCCTCATCTGGTTTAAAACCAATTCTTTCTGGTCTATCTAAAAGCATACCGCCAAATTGATCTACTAATTCTAATATATCACTTTCCCTTTCTCTTGGATTACTACCACTATAACGATTTACTTCTTCACAAATTTTACAAAATCTTTTACTAAATCCAATTTTTGCTAAGTATTCTGCACCTTTTTTGGCATATGTATGGACACTCTCTATATCTTGTGCATTATCAACTTTTTTTACATTACAAAGTAAAGATGCTGTTAATACTAAGTTTTTATCAACTTCTATTTTTGAATAGTTTAAAAACATCCTTGCTATTTCTGTTTTAAATATAACAGATTTATTAAAAAATATTCTATTCTTTTTAGCCAAATAATATACTATTTCCATTTTAGAAGCTAAATCTGTTTCTCCCAAAATGTAGTCTGCAAAAGTATCCATCCAAAATCCTCCTTAGCAAAATTCTCTTTCGTTCACTATCATACATTTTTATTATACTGAAATAAATAAAATTTTTCAATATTTTTGCTTAAATGTAATAAAAATGTAATATAAAATAAACAAAGACCACACAAATTATTAAATGTGTGATCTTTGTTTTCCCACTTTGGATTATCTTCTTAATTGTTCAATGAGTAATCTTCTTCATATATTTTTCAAGGTTTTTCCCCGCATATTCAACATACCTGCTGTATGGCTCATAATCATTGAACTCTAAAAACAAACGCCCATCTTTTTCAGAGAAACTGTATTGCCCCTCATTATAATAATCAGAAAGAGGTCTTGTCCCTGCTAAGACAAATCTCTTTGAGTCAATAACTTCTCCTTTATCAAGTCTAACAAAACTATGCTTAATTCGCATAACTGGGCATATTGTAATTGCTGGCATCTTCCCTCTTGGTACTTTTTCCATTACGATTGACAAATATATGCTAGAAATCGGTACCTTCTGATAATCTTGCAAAGTAGTCTCTTGCATTTTCTCTCCTTAAATACTTATTTTTCCAATATTGCCTATATTAACCTGTAAAACAGGAGAATAAAAATATATGCTAATTTAGCATGCATATATTATAGCACTTTTTTTATGATTGTCAACTTTATGTAAAATAATTTATAAATCTTTTATAGCTTTTCTTGCAAGTTCATCACATCTATTATTTAACTCATTATCGCTATGACCTTTTACTTTTATAAAATTAACTTTATGTTTTTTTGTTAAATTATATAGTTCTTCCCATATCTCTTTATTCTTTACAGGCTCTTTTGAAGCTGTTTTCCAATTATTTTTTACCCAATTATAAATCCAACCTTGCTTAAATGAATTTACCACATAAGCACTATCACTATATAAATCAACTTCACAAGGATATTTTAATAATTTTAGGGCTTCTATTACCGCTGTTAATTCCATTACATTATTTGTTGTATCTTTTTTTCCTCCTGATATTTCTTTTCTATTTTCATTATATATTAATACTGCTCCCCAACCTCCTGGTCCTGGGTTTCCAGAGCATGCTCCATCCGTATAAATTGTCACTTTTTCCATGTTATTCTTACCTTTCCATTGTTTTTTTCTCCATTTTATGGTAATATTATAACAGTAATTTAAAAAATATACAAGAAAGGATTTGTCATGGGAAAAGTTTTAGGTATTATATGTGAATATAATCCATTTCATAATGGACATTTATACCATTTAGAACAGTCTAAAAAAATGACTGGTTCTAATTATACTGTTGCTATATTAAGTGGTAATTTTACTGAACGTGGTAGCACTGCTATTATTGATAAATGGTCTAGAGCACAAGCAGCCTTAAAATGTGGTGTTGATTTAGTTATAGAACTTCCTGTTCTTTATGCTACATCTAGTGCTGAAAACTTTGCTGATGGAGCAATACATATCTTAGATTTACTTAAAGTAGTAGACTATGTTTCTTTTGGCGCTGAAACTTCTGATGTTGAAATTTTAGATAAAATTGCAGATGTATTATACAAAGAACCAAAAGATTATAAAAATGTATTATCTGATGAATTAAAAAAAGGAATATCTTTTCCAAAGGCTCGTGAAAATGCTTTAATGTCCTATTTAGAAAATGATAAAAAATACAAAAACGTTCTTTCTTCTCCTAATAATATTTTAGGAATTGAATATTTAAAAGCTTTAAAAAAATATAAAAGTAAGATTAAACCTATTTCAATTACAAGATTTGAAGCTGGTTACAATGATTTAAGTTACTCTGGAAATATCGCAAGTGCAACTGCTATTAGAAACATTATTAAAAATGGTGGTTTTGATATTTTAAGAAATTTATTACCGCCTTCTAGCTTTAGTATTCTAATGGATAATATAAAACAGGGTCATGCTATTCCTGATTTATCTGTTTTTGAAAGACAAATTATTTATAATTTAAGAAAAATGTCTACAGATGAAATTGCAAAACTTCCAGATGTTACAGAAGGTTTAGAGTTTGCTATTAAAAAGACTGCTAATGCTTGTAATACTATCCAAGAGTTTTTAACACTTATCAAATCAAAAAGATATACAACTACAAGATTACAAAGAATTTTACTATATGCATTACTTGGAATTACTAAAAAAGATATGGCCTTATCTAAAAAAGTTACTCCTTATGTTAGAGTTCTAGGCTTAAATAAAAAGGGAAAATTCTTGATTTCTGAAATTGCTAAAGCTAACCCTAAACTTGAAATCATTACTTCTGTTAAACGTTTTAATGATAATTGTACTAACAAGAATTTAAAACTTATGCTTGATAAAGATATTTTTGCAACAAATGTATATACTATTGGCTACACTTTTGATTCTTGTAATAATTTAGATTTTACAAAAAAAATTGTCACTATCTAAAAAGATTACTAAAAACTCAATTTAGTAATCTTTTTATCTACTTATTCCTTGTTCCATGCTATTAGCTGGATGAAATTTTTCCAAATCAAAAGCAGAAAATAAATTTTTTATAATTTTATTATTTTCTTCAATATTAGTAATCCCTGTTTCAAATATGTCTGTACTTTTAGCAAATACATAATACTGTCCTAAATTCAAATCACTATTATCATAATCTCGTAATATTCCTTCTCCTAAAGGATCAACTAATATCCATTTATTATCCACGAAGCACTCACAAAAATGATGCCCTCTTACTCCTATACTTTTACTTTCCCTTAAGTCCTCTACAAATTTCTTCTTGGCCGTTTGAACATGTATAGTAGGTATTCCTTTTTTCCTTGCTATAGTTTCAAAAAGTAATGCAAAATCACTACATCCACTATAAAACTTACTTTCTATTATATCACAAGCTGTTCTTCTAAACTTTATTTCATTTATCCTTTTATACTCCAGATTTTCTTTTATCCAAGCAATAATTCTAATTATTGGGATAGTTGTATTATTATTTCCTTCTATACTCTCTGCTATCTTTTTAATTCTTAAATTTGGTTCTGTCTGCGTTCCTGATTCAAGAAATTCATTTTCACAAATTTTACTATAATTTATATTTTCAAAAAAACCTTTAAACATTTAATCACCTATAACAATTATACCATAATTATTTATTTTTTCATATATTAAATCTTTTATGTTGTGGTGTCAAAAAATCTAAAATATATTGCCTTTAAAAATATTTATTATATATTTTTTTATAAATTTATATAAAAGGATGGATGATTCATTAATTTATACTCAATATCTTAGAAACGAAGGTGGTTTCTTATTACTAAAATATATGGATCTATTTGAAGTTCAATCAAGTATCCAACTGAGTAAAAAATCTGTTGAGTTTGGTAAAATAATTATTATAACAATTGACTATACTCTATCTGGATACACAATAACTATTTAGCTTCCTTAACTTCTTATCAATTTAATATCACCTTTATGTAACAAACACAGAGGTATAAACTTTTTCAAATAACTAATTTATAACTTTATATATTTTTACTATTCAAAAATTTGCTTAACCTCTTATATTTCTTTAAATGCAAGCAAAAAATTTTCCTTCTTTCTGTAAAAAGAACAAAAAAACTTACGAAACTTTTTATAGTTCGTAAGCTATTTTATATGGTGGGCAGGGAAGGATTCGAACCTTCGTACTCGAATGAGAACAGATTTACAGTCTGCCGCCTTTAGCCACTCGGCCACCTACCCCTATATAAAAAATGGTGCTCCCTCAAGGATTCGAACCTTGGACCCACTGGTTATGAGCCAGTTGCTCTGACCAACTGAGCTAAGGGAGCATGTGCTTGTTTACTTAGCACAGATTAAAGTATAAACCATTTTTAGATAATTGTCAATAGTTTTTTTGAATTTTTTTGAAGTAAATATGCCTAAATTTTTATAGGCATATTTACTATACATTTAATTTGCTCTTTGCTGCTTCTATTTGCTTCATTACTTGTTCTGCTGCAGGTCCTCCTACAACATTTCTTTTATTAACACAATTAATTAAATCAATTGCATCATAAATATCTTCTTCAAAAACATCACTAAATTTTTTATAAACACTTATGTCTAATTTTTCTAACGTTGTTTTATTCTCAATACAATATTTTACTAAGTTACCTACTATTTTATAAGCATCACGGAAAGGTATTCCTTTTACAGTTAAATAATCTGCACAATCTGTTGCATTTATAAATCCTTCTGCTGCTGCTTTTTTCATATTTTCCTTTATTACTGTCATTGTCTCTACTAATGGATCTAATGTTGTTATACACAAATTAACTGTATCTAAGGCATCAAATATTGCTTCTTTGTCTTCTTGCATATCCTTATTATAAGCAAGAGGTGTTCCTTTCATCACTGTTAACATTGTTTGTAAATTCCCATATACTCTTCCAGTTTTTCCTCTAATCAATTCTGTTATATCAGGATTTTTCTTTTGAGGCATAATAGATGAACCTGTAGAAAAACTATCGTCTAATTCTATAAACTTAAATTCCCAAGAAGCCCATAAAATTATTTCTTCACTTATTCTAGATAAGTGCATCATAATAATAGATATATCTGATAATAATTCTATTATAAAGTCTCTATCTGATACTCCATCTAAACTATTATTTGTAATTTTAGAAAATCCTAATTCTTTTGCTTCAAACTCTCTATCTAGTGGATATGTTGTTCCTGCCAAAGCACAACTACCTATAGGACATACATCAATTCTTTTATATGTTTCATTTAATCTTTCTAAATCACGTAAAAACATTTCTACGTAAGCCATTAAATGATGTGCAAAAGTTACTGGTTGTGCCCTTTGCATATGTGTATACCCTGGCATAATTGTATGTGTATTTTCTTCTGCTTTTTTTATAAATGTACCTGCTAATTTCTTTAAATTTTCAATTAAAGTATTTACTTCATCTTTTAAATACATCCTAATATCTAAAGCAACTTGATCATTTCTACTTCTTGCAGTATGAAGCTTTTTACCATTATCTCCTATCCTCTTAGTTAACTCAGCTTCAACAAACATATGAATATCTTCAGCATTTGGGTCAAATTCTAATTCTCCACTTTCTAAATCTTCTAATATTCCATTTAATCCATCTATTATTGATTTTGATTCTTCTTCTTTTATAATTCCTTGTTTTGCAAGCATCTTGCTATGGGCAATACTTCCTTTTATATCTTGTTTATACATTCTATGATCGAATTTTATTGAAGAATTAAAATCATTAGTCCTTTCATCTAATTTCTTTGAAAATCTTCCTTCCCACATTGGCATATCTAAAACACCTCTTTCTATTATTTTCCTTCCATTTTAGCTTTTATTTTTACAGGTAAACCATATAAATTTATAAAACCTTGTGCATCTTTTTGATCATACTCATCATCTTCATCAAAAGATGCTGTTTTTACTGAATATAAAGAATATTTACTTTCTAATCCGTTTGGAATTATATTTCCTTTATATAATTTTAATCCTACTTTTCCTGTTACTGTTTCTTGAGTTTTATCAACAAATGCACATATAGCTTCTTTTAATGGCATATTCCATTGTGCATTATATAAGATTTCTCCTAATTTATTTGCTACAATTTGTTTAAAATGCATTGTTTCTTTATCTAGACATATTGTTTCTAATAAGTGATGAGCTTTATAGATTATAGTTCCACCTGGTGTTTCATAAACTCCTCTTGATTTCATCCCTACTAATCTATTTTCTACCATATCTAATATTCCTATACCGTTTTCTCCACCTATTTTATTTAATTTTTCAATCATTTCTACTAAATTTAATTTTTCACCATTTAAAGCAACAGGTAATCCCTTTTCAAATTCTAATTCTATAATAGTTTCTTCATCTTTTGCTTTTTGTGGAGTTACTCCCATCTCTAATATTTCATCATATTTAGGAACATTTGCTATATCTTCTAAATCTAATCCTTCATGTGATAAATGCCATAAATTTTTATCTTTAGAGTAATTTGTCTCTCTACTTATTTTTAAAGGTATTTTATGTTTTTCTGCATAATCAATTGCGTCTTCTCTACTTTTAATATCCCATATTCTCCATGGTGCAATAACAGGCATATCTGGTGCTAATGCTTTTATTGCAAGTTCAAATCTTACTTGGTCATTTCCTTTACCTGTACATCCATGACAAATTGCATCTGCTCCTTCTTTTTTAGCAATTTCTACAAGTTTTTTTGCAAGTAATGGTCTTGTAAATGGTGTTCCAAGTAGGTAAACACCTTCATATGTTGCCCCTGCTTTTATCGCTGGTGCAATATAATCATTTGCCATTTCCTCTCTTAAATCTAAAACATATAATTTAGATGCTCCTGAATTTTTAGCTTTTTCTTCTAATCCTTCTAATTCATAATCCCCTTGACCAACATTTCCTGTAACTGCTATTACTTCACAGTTATCATAATTTTCTTTTAGCCAAGTTATAATAATTGAAGTATCCAAACCTCCTGAATATGATAATACTATTTTTTTATAACTCATTTTAAATCCTCCCTTTTAATACAAATCTGATGATTATTTTAAATAATTTATATAAAAAAATAACGTCTCTTTTACAAGAGACGCTTAAATAACGTGGTACCACTCTAATTATTTATATATTTTTTATTTCTATATAAATCACTCATTCTCTATAACGCCGAGTCCGCGAACTATGATACTAAATATTTTAATTTTTCCCATAGTCACTCATAAGTTCTTTTCATTTTACAATCCACATGTTAGCTCTCACTCTACCTAACTCGCTGTCGCTTCAATATAAAACTACTCTCTTAATCATCGATTTTCTTATTAAATTTCAAACTATGACCTTTATTATAACACTATTTTTTATTCTTGTCAATACTTTTACGTAATTTTCTATTTATCTGCATATTTTATATCCTCTTTACTATATTCTTCTGGTTTTAAGCCAACTCTAGTTTTCATATACATATATATTAAAAGTGCAAATATTATAAACAATAACCCCATTATGAGCATGCCATATTTAATATCTACAATAGTTAAAACAAAAGAACCAATAGAAGTAATTACTATTCTTGATAAATTCCAATATAAATTAGTCATAGAATATATAGTAGGCAAAATCTTTACATTTGAAAAATTATTAACATATTTCTTGTATATCACCATATATATTCCTCTCAATAAGCTAATAATACAAAATGCAATAATTACTATGACTAATTGCATAGCAAACGGGATATTTAAAATACTTCCTAATCCTGCAGCAACAAATGAAGCTGCTACTACCATTGCTATATTTGTTAAAGTTCTATTTTTATATTTTTCATTATATTGATTAGCCCATCTACCTCCATATCCTCTAGCTAATTCTAAAAACATTGCAATTATTCCTATATACTGAGCTGACACATTCATATTTTTAAGTAAAGTTGTTTGATATATTATAAATAAAGAAAAAATGCCCCATAAAAATCCAACTGATAAAAGTAATGCCTTAATTCTTTTAGATTTTATTGTATATATGAAACCTTCTTTTAAATCTTTTATAGCCTTTATCATGTTAGCATCTCTATTTTTAGATTTTTTATTTATTTCTGCAAATCTAACTGCAACCAATAATGAGAACATGGTAAATAACAAACATAGAAACATTGGTATATATGGATTTACATTATATAAATAACCTGCTACAACTGTGGATATTGCTGAAATGATACAGTACTTAAAATATGCTTTTTCATCTATGAATGTAAATATTCTATCTTTTTTATTAGTTTTTGGTATAGATTCTTCAAGCATTGGGCCACTTGATATATTTTTCATAGCAAAAGCCATAGCATTTAATATTTCTGCAATTGCCATTTGTGAAAAGTCTGTTCCTATTATTAATATAAATACTGAAATCACATTAAACGTATCACCAATAATTAATGTTTTCCTATTACTTGTTCTGTTATTTATAACAGTTGCAATTATAACACTAAAAATTGATGCTAAAGCATATATTGTTGATAAAAATACAATGTTTGCATCTGAAATATGTTTTACTTGTGATAAATACAAAACTTTTATCCCATAATAAAATAGCAAATCAAATCCTACAGTTGTATAAATAGAATACAATCTCATATTGTATTTTCTTAATTTTGCTTCTTTGATTTTTTCCATTTCAATCCCCTTTTCTTTTGTTTCTAACAAAAATATAACACCTTTTTTGTTTTAGGTGAACTACCCATTGTCTAAAGCCAATGGGCTTCCTGCTTCTTAGACATCGTAACCTACTATCTCCACAGGCGTTAATTCGGGCAGTCCCTGCCCTATATATTTTTTCTCTATGCTATTTTTCTT
>CALXFH010000035.1 GCA_944387555.1 uncultured Clostridia bacterium
TGATTGCTTCTTGCCAGTCGCAATTCAAATTATACACGAAGGGAGTAATTTTGTCTACTTATCGCTCAAAGCTTTACCGAACCCCAAGACAATCTTGGGGTTTTCTAAATACAATAAAAGAAACTACTTTTGTAGTTTCTTTTACACTTTCTTTTTATAATAATTATATTTTTATTTAACATCTATAAGTTCATACTCTCTTGTACCAAATCCAAGTTCTGCTGCAGCTTCTATTGTATGTCTACCGTTTTGTCTTTCTACTCTTTCTACAAAATGGTCTCTTCCTGGGTCTTTTGAATTATATACTAAATCAATACAAGCTTGGTCTATAGCAATTGGATCTGTACTTGCTAAAATTCCTATATCTTTCATACAAGGATCTTCTGCAACTGCACAACAATCGCAATCAACAGATAAATTACACATTACATTTATAAATACAATATTTTTTCCAAAATGTTTAACTACACTTGAAGCTGCATCTGCCATAGATTCTAGGAATTTATCTTGTTCTGGTAAATTATCCCATATTTTAGTTTGGTCTTTAGATTGTCCTGCAGAGTGTATCCAAGATTTTCCTTCTGATGAAGCACAACCAATTGATAATTGTTTTAATGCTCCACCGTAACCACCCATTGGATGTCCTTTAAAGTGTGATAAAACAAGCATTGAATCATATTTTTGAATATCTTTTCCAACAAAATTTTCTTTAATCACTTTTCCATTAGGAATTTCTAATACTAAATCTGGTCCTTCTGCATCCATAATATCTACATCAAAATATTTAGTCCAACCATGATCTTTTATTAATTTTTCATGTTTTTCTGTTGAATTTCTAGCTCCTTCATATGCAGTATTACATTCAACAACTGTACCATTTACTTTTTCAACAATTGCTTTTACAAATTCAGGTCTAATATAGTTTTGGTTTCCTTCTTCTCCAGAATGTAACTTAACTGCTACTTTTCCTTGCAAATTAACTCCTAATTTTTCATACATTTTAACAACACTTTCTGGTGTTATTTCTTTAGTAAAATATACTTTTGCTTTTTCCATTTTACATCTTCCTTTCTATGCTGTTTTTTGACCCCGTCCCAAAAAACAACTTTATTTATTTTTTTCTTTCTACAAATTGTTCTACTCTCATATGAAGGTTGTATTTATCTCTAAGTTCTGCTATTTCTTTCATCATTGGAGATTTATGATGTTCATCCAATGCTTCCTGGCTTTCCCATCTATCTATTAATAAAACTGTTTCTTCATCGTCCATTGGGAAAAAATATTCATATTTTTGATTTCCCTTTTCAACTCTTACTCTTTCTACAACTCCTTTTTCTACCATTTCTTCTGCAAATTTTCTTGCACTACCATCTTTTCCTGTATAATAAATATTGATTGTAAAACTCATACTAAAAACCTCCTCTCTTTTATATAAAGATTATATATTTTCTAATCCACTCTTTCAATAGTGACTTCAAAATTACCATTTATATTTCCTAGTATCTCTGTTCCAGATTCTATTGTTCCTAATTTATATAAAGAATTAGAATATCTAAAATCTTTGTAAAATACAGATATATTTCCCCAAGGTGCATAGTATGAAAAGTCTCCTACTTCAGGTATATATCCTGAAGGTAATCCATCTACATTCAATTCACTTGGTAATGTTGCAATTTTTTCTGTACTATTAAAATCTTCAAATGTTAATGTTAGTGGTAACATTTCTAGAAAATCTCTACTTGCTACATTATCATCTAATTTTACAAATACCTCGTTTCCATTTACAGTTAATTTTATTCTTGCGTTTTCCATATTTAAACTTCCTCCTTCACTTTGTGAATTTTGAGTTTCATTTTTATTAGTAGTATTATTTTCCATAGTTTCTTGACTTAAACTATTATTACTTTCTATGTTACTTTTACTCTCTCCAGAATTAAAATATATAATTCCTGCTATAATTCCAATTGCAATAATTAGTAAAATTATAATCAAAATAACCTTTTTCATTTAAATTCTCCTTAAAAACCTATTTCAGATAACCAACTATTTACTGCACTTTGTGAATTTTCACTATTACTATCTCTTACTGATAATCCTTCTGTTACATTTGCTTCTGGTTCTCCATCTTGTATATTACTTGGTGTTCCTGATAGTCCTGAACCTCCAGATGTTACAAATGGTGCTATTGTTTTTCCTGATAAATCATATTCATCTAAAAATGTATATATTGCCATTGGCATATCTCCCCACCAAATTGGGTATCCTAAAAAGATAGTATCATATTCATCTATGTTATCTATTTTAGTACTTAAAGCTGGTCTTGCATTTTCATTCTTTTCTTCTTGTGCTATATCTAACAAATCATTATAATTATCAGTATATTGCTCTTCAGTTTCTAATTTTACAATATCTCCACCTACTGCTTGATGTATAAAGTTTGCAACATTTTCTGTATTTCCTGTGTGTGAGAAATATACTACTAATACCTTTCCACTTTCACCTTCTTGGTTATTTTGATTTTCTTGTGTATTTGTTTCATTATTTGCAACTTGTCCTACTGCTTGATTTTCACTGCTTGCTTCATTTTGTACTGTACTTGTATTTTCATTATTATTTCTTGCTAAATTAATTCCTACAATTATTCCAATTACTACTATTACTAATATAAAAGCAACCACTGCTATTACTTTTTTCTTATTCATAACTTTTCTCTTCCTTTCTATTCTTTATCTAATCTTAAACAATTTCCAATAGTATCTCCTGTTCTTAAATATGTGTAATTTGGAAATTCAAATAAAACTGGACTAAATTTTGTATAATCTATTTTTCCTTTTTCATCTAAGTTTTCCTCTTGTACATAAGTATTTGCAATTGACATTATAAAATTATCAAAATTATCTGTTTCATAATTATCTTCTACAATGCATTCCATAACTACTGGTGCATCATTTATAATTGGTGCTCCTGCTTCTCCAATACGATATTCAAAAACATCTGATTTATCTTCTTTACTTCCACTTACACTACCTACATAGTCTGCTTTTTTAAGCATTTCTTCACTTACTATATTAATAGATAGTAATTTTGTATCTTTGATTCCTTTATTTGTATAATGAGTTTTTACTAAACTTACCATAACTTTATCATGTCCTATAATTCCACTATGACCTGCTAGTAACCAGTTTACTTTTCCATCTACCATTGTTCCTATTACTAATAATGGCATTGGATATAACGCTAATTTTGAACCTATATTTTTTTGCATTTTTGTTCTCCTCCTTTAATTCTTTATTAATCATGTATTACTTCATTAATACAGCTAATTGCATTTAAACTTCTAGGATATCCAATATAAGGAAGAAGTGCTGTTACTGTATTTAATAATGTTTGCTTATCATTTCCAACATTTACATTTCCTGCAATATGTCCTTTTACTTGTGGCTCACAACCTCCTTGTGAAATTAATATTGAAAATGTAATTAATTCTCTTGTTTTTACATCTAATCCATTTCTTGTATAATAATCTCCAAAACAATTATCAGATAAGAATTTTTGAATATGAACTTGATTTTCTGGAGAGTTTTCATAATTTTTATCAATCACATCTCCAAATATTGATTTTTGTACCTCTAATCCTTTATCAAAACGATTTTCTAAGCTAGTAGTTCCTTGTTTTTCTAATGGTAATTTTATTCCTCTTTCTTCAAATATTTTATTTGTTACATCTAACAAATCTAATACTTTTAAAAGTCCTACATAAGGAACTGCTTGATATAAAATTTCTTTAATTTCTATTGGAGTAACACCTACATTTAATGCTGCTTTTACAGCTACCTCATATCTTTTAGGTGTTTGCACTGCAATCGTTGCAGATAGAATTACCATTTGTCTTGTTTTCTCATCTAAATAGTCATATTCTTGTGCTTCATCTAAACTAAAATTAGTTATAATTTCCATTAATTCGTTGTCATTTCCTTCTTTTAGTTCCTCTCCAAATAATTTTTTATAATTTTCCATTGCTTTCTTAGTAATATTCATAATTATTTCTCCTCCTTAACTTTTATATTTTTATTTTTTACTTTTCTTATTATAGAAAAGATAACATAGATAACAAGTGCTATTGCAATTAATACTAGTAAATATTTTAAATAAAATAATATTGGACTTTGTTCATAATCGAAAAACTTAAAGTCATTTAATAAAAACATATCTTCCCACACTTTTAAATTTATAAATGAGTAAATACCTAAACCTACTAAAATAGCCAATACAAAATAATATACATATTCAAAGGTACTATTTTTCATCTTTGTATTTAATTTATTCATAAGTGATGTTATATGAAGTCCTACATGAATTGCCATTAACACAAATCCCCATGATGTTGATATCATATGTAATCTTCTTCCAAACATAGTTGTTGGAATATCTAAAAATGCAAATACATTAGCTGAAATCATTATTCCACTTACCATCATTCCTAACATTGCTACAAAAAGTAATAAATTTAATATAATATGAAATGTTCTTTGAAAACTATGCTTTCCTTTAAATATCCCTTTATACCATTTTATATTTAAGATATGATGAATTATAAATAGTACAAATGTAATAGTTCCTAATATTTCATGTACTTCATTATCTGTTACATAATATCCCATGAGTATTATAAAAAGACATGTCATTACTATATCTAAAATTATTCTAAATTTCTTATTCATAAAAATACCTCTTAATACTATTGTTCTTGTATTCCATTACTGCTTAGCCAATCTGATATGTCACTTTCCAAACTAGAGCCTCCTGAGTAATGAATGCTTAGTCCTTCACCAATCTTAGAATTTGGAGCAAGTTTTGATATATCTGTTATACTTTGTCCAAATTCTCCTCCACCATGACTACAAAATGGAATTATAGTTTTTCCACTAAAATCATATTCTTCTAAAAAACTTGCAACTGGCATTGGAATTGTAGCCCACCAGTTAGGATATCCTAAAAGTATAGTATCATATTGTTCCATATTTTCTACATGGTTTGCAAGTTCTGGTCTTGCATCATTGTTCATATCTTCTTGAGCTTCATCTAAAACTTCATTATAATTTTCCGAATATGGTTCTACTGGATTTAATTCTATAATATCTGCACCTGTTTTCTCTCTAATAATTCTAGCTGCATTTTCAGTATTTCCACTCCAAGAAAAATATGCAATTAATATATTTCCACTGTTCTCAGTTTGTAAATCTCTATTTGTATCACTTACAACTGTAGTATCAGAATTATTATCTCCATTTCTTGCCACTCTAAAACCAATATTACTCATTTTTTGGCTTGGCGAAAGTGATGCACGATAAGCTGATCTTAAATGTTTAGCATAATCGTTCCATCCTCCGCCTCTATTTACTCTTTCTCCCGCTAGTATATTTCTATTTTATAACTTTTATTTAATCTTCTTTCCTAACTCATATGCATCTTTATAAAAATGCTCTGGCATCATTCCTACTGTTCCACAACCTTTTCCAACAATCATACCTTCATCTTTATAATGCATATAACTAACTAATTTTTTATAATGAACTATTAATGGTTCTACTGTTGAATCATCTGTGTTCCAACAAGTAATTATATATGCTGTTCTTAATCTTTTACTACTTATTCTACCAGTTCTTGAATAAAATCTATCTATTGCACTTTTTAGTGGAGCTGTCATTGCAAAATAGTAAACTGGTGTTGCAAAAACTAACATATCTGCATCTTCTATTTCATCTAATATTTTAACCATATCATCTTGAAATACACAATCACCATCCATACCACAATGATTACAACCAATACATGGATGTATATTTAAATGAGCTGTATCAAATCTTACTATTTCATTTCCGTTTTCTTCTGCTCCTCTAATAAACTCATCAACCAAAGTATTTGATGTACCATGTAAATTATAACTTCCTGTTAATATTACTATCTTCATAATTTTCACTCCTTTAAACTATTTACCCATTCTTCTAATTCAGAAGCACTTACATTACTAGGAAATCTTTTTCCTTCTAACCTTTTTGCATCACTTGAACAAGATGGTTTTAAATCTAAAATAGTATTACCTATTCCACTTCCTCCTGAAGTACAAAAAACTATTATTTTCTTATTTGAAAAATCATAAGACTCTAAAAATGTATTTATTATTCTTGGTGCTGTATACCACCAAATTGGAAATCCTAAGAATACTGTGTCATAATCTTCCATATTATTTACTTTATTTAAAATTTCTGGTCTAGAAGATTTATCATTCATTTCTAATGAACTACGACTGCTTTTATCTCTCCAATTTAAATCAGAAGCTGTGTATTCCTCTTTTGGTTTTATTTCAAATAAATCTCCCCCAGTTACTTTTACTAATTTTTCTGCTAATCCCTTTGTTGTTCCTGTACATGAAAAATATGCAACTAAATTTTTAGACATAAAAATCACTCCTTTATAAATTTAATTTAATAATCTTAAAATTCCTTTATATGTAATCTCATAAATAGACAAATATTTAAATGGCACACCTCCTTTTTCCATTGCTTCTTTTTGCTTATTCGTTACTTCTGTATAAGGATAAATTCCATACATAAGCGGAAAAAATAAGAATATAAATTCATCTTTTTCTTTTTCAGACATAGCTTTAAAGAATTTATCTAAACATTTTCTTACCATTTTCATTGAATTGCCATAAGCTGTTTTAAATTCTATTAGATTTTCCATTCTACTGTTTTCTTCCATATCATACATATTCATAGAAAGTAATTTTAATAATGTAGGTCTTTTTTCAATTGTATGTGCTAAACTTTTTGCAAACTCATCTTTAGACATTGTATTATTTTCTTCATACATTTTATTTAAATCTTCTATCCATCTTTCATATTCTTTTTGGAATAAGGCTAAAAATATTTCTTCCTTTGTTTGAAAATAATTATATATTGATGTTCTAGATACCGTTGTTTTTTCTCCTATATGTTTTATTGTTATATCTTTAAAGTTTTCTGTTTTATAAAGTTCTTCACATGCTTTTATTATTTCTTCTTTTCTTATATCTTCTATTTCTTTTGACATATTTCTACCTCCTGACACCGTGTCAATTAATTTTCAATTATTATATATCACTTTTCTGACACCGTGTCAATAGTTTTTTACTTTTTTTCTAAAAAAGAAAAAAAGCACTACTATTGTAATGCTTCTTAATAATTTCTTAATTTAAATATTAAACTATTTTTAGTTTTAACTTTTCTAATTCTTCTTTAGTAATATCCATATAATACATAATATCTTCATCGTTCACACCATTTTTTAACATTTGTTTTACTACTTGAAATATTATTTCTCTTCTTCCTTCTTTTCTTCCTTGTCTTCTTGCATTTTTTGCATTTTGTCTCCTTGTTTTTAATAATAATTTTTCAAAATTTGACATTAAATCACCTTCTCGTTGCTTAATATATTCTATCAATTTACTATTTTTAGTATTTCTGATAGCTTTATGCCAGTTTTTTCTGAGATTTCTTCTGCTGACATATTATTTTTAAATAATACTTTTATTATTCCGTTTCGTTCCTCTTTTCTGCCTTCTTTTCTTCCTTCTCTCTTTGCTCTTTTTGCATTTTGTCTCCTTGTTTTTAATAACAATTTTTCAAAATTTGATAATTCTCTCATAACAAATTCATTCTCCATAATTTTTTTAATTTAAACATTAAACCATTTTTAATTTTAACTTTTCTAATTCTTCTTTAGTGATATCCATATAATCCATAATATCTTCATCTTTCACATTTCTATTTAACATTTTTTTGACTGCTTTAAATATTGTATCTTTTTTTCCTTCTCTTTTTGCTCTTTGAGCATTTTGTCTCCTTGTTTTTAATAACAGTTTTTCAAAATTTGACACTACCAAATCACCCTCTCATTATTTAATATTCTATCAATTTACTATTTTTAGTATTTCTGATAGTTTTATACCAGTTTTTTCTGAGATTTCTTCTGCTGACATATTATTTTTAAATAATACTTTTATTATTCCGTTTCTTTCTTCTCTTTTTCCTTCTTTTCTTCCTTCTTTTCTTCCTGCTCTTTTTGCTCTTTGAGCATTTTGTCTCCTTGTTTTTAATAATAATTTTTCAAAATTTGACACTACTAAATCACCCTTTCCATTTAATATTTCTCTAATTATTTCCGTTATTTCTTTTATATCTTCTTTTGTAAACTCTTTTGTTTTAGCTAACATTACAACATCAATATATTCTGCCATTAACTTTATTGTCTTTTCCTCTTTTTTATTTATCTTTCTTCTTTTTAACTTTTCTAATATGTATAAGCACTCTTTTATATTTTTTGCTTTTTCAAATGCCATAGCTAAAGCTACGCTTGTTCTTTTTTCTACTAGTTCATCTATTGTATAATCATTTATATCTATTACATTATATTTGGGATAGTGAAGAACAGGAAATTTATATAAATTATTTTCATTTTGTTTCATTGTTCTTGGTGCATCCCATTTTTTAGTTGATGTGTTCAATACATATGGTAATATTACAGGTACTTCTCTATTTCTACTTCTTTTTAAGTATTTATCTCTACTTTCTACTACTGCTAAACAATATTCACTCATTTTTTCACTCATTTTATAATTTATTGTACTTTGGTGTTCAACTATTATAAAAGATTCTTCCCCTTTTATTTTATACAATATATCAATATATTTCGTTCTTAGTCCTAATCTTGTCCTATATTCTTTATTTTGAATTTCTAAATCTTTTTCTTCTAAATCATATTGTGAAAAATCTACTATAAAATCTCTAAAATCTTCTTTGTCATCTAGCAGTTCTTTAAATATACTATCATGTACTTTTATTCTTTTTCTTAAATTATTTTCTTCTTTTTCTAATTTTAAGTTTACTTTTTTCTTCATCTATTTCCTCCTAATTTTACCATCTTTTACTGCAAGAATCAAATTGTTATACTGGTAAATAATTTGTCTTTTTCTATCTATTACTCATTTTTTCTCTTGTTTTCTTTATTTTTCTTCTTCGGAATATTTTTTGGAATTTTTTTACTTTTTAGATATAAAATCAAACAAACACTATACTTTTAAAATTAAAAGAATTAATTATAAAAACTATCGAAATAAAATAATAAACCATAACTAATATTTTAAATCAATTAACTAATATTATTAAATTACATGATAAACTTTTGATTAAAACTCTTTTTAAACAAGCAATAAAAACCTTTAAATTATTAATAATTTTTAATTTTGTGGAATTTTTTAGACTTAATTTTTGATTAAAATGTTTCGAAACTTCAATATTTAATTAAATATGTAAACACATACTAACACATTTTTTATTATTTTGCAACTCTTTTTGAAAATTTTTCCAATTGTAACTTTCTTATTCTATTATTCTTTTTATTTCTAAATCTTTTTAGGAAAACCTTCTAACATATTATCTAAATATATTATTAATTCTCTTATAAACTAACTAGCTTTAAATTTTTCTTCTTTCGCTATCTATTGCCTTTTCTATTTTATCTAATATTTCTTTTATATTTTCATCTTCTTTACTTTGCAGAAGTATGTCATTTAATTTTTGTATTCTTAATATTATTTCTACTAATTTTTCTGATTTTTCAAAAACTTTATCATATTTATTTTCTTGCTTATCTACATATTTTTCTTCTTCATCATAATTATTTCTTCTATCTACTACTATATAATTAACTTTACTTTTTTCTAATATATTTTCTACTTTACTTATTGCATTTATTGGAAAACCACAAGTTGGCACTCCTTCTTTTTCTACTATCTTATACTCAAAAAGATAAGATAATATGTAAGCATCTTTCCCATACACATTATAAAAATTTCCTATTTTAACCAGAACTACATAAGATGGATATATCTTTTTTATAGTTTTTACCATATTTACAGTAGCCATCTTCACTACCTCCAAAAAAATCTTGGGCTCATCCGACCACAAGGGCCGGATAGGAGCCATTTACTCTACTTTTCAAAACAAGCACTTTTTCTATTCTACTACAAATCCAGAACTTGCATCTCCACTTATGAGCTCAGAGCTTAGAGAAACTACGGGGAAAAGCCCATAATAGTCGTTGTCGCCGCCACGGCCGTCTGAATAGAACATAATGTCTGCATACATCCCGCCTCCGTTAACATAGCTCACATTGAAGTTGCAATAGTCCGAATAGGTATACACGCAGCGAGAGGCCACCCAATAGTAGGTATCTGTATCATCTGGCATTAGCAAACTATAATAACTTGTACCATTTGGAGCAGTTTCAAAAGCACTTTGCATAAAACTATTGTCTCCTTCCCAATATGTTTGAGTAGGTTTTAAACCATTTCCTTGTATATATCCATTTGTTGCACCATTTGCTGTTGGTTCTATTAAACTTGTCTGGTCACTCATTCCTAATACTGATGAACCTCCATTTACTCCATTTAATTTTTCTTGTGCATATATAATTGGATATTTACTATTACCTTGCAAATATGCATTTGATACTTGTTGTCCATATGGTGAACTATGTGCTTGTTGTAATACCGCATCTGTCATTTTTCCTTCAATATCAGTTATATTTATACTTCTTGCTGTTATTCCTTTATTACTATCTCCATATAATGTACTACAAGCATCATTTAATAATTTTACTCCATTATTATATCCTTGTGCTCCATAAAGATATACTGTTCCACTATTGGGGTCTGCTCCATCATTCCCATCATCTGTTGAATGCTCTGGAACTAATGTTACTTCTCCTGTTGTTTCATTAACATCAAATACTTTCCAAGTATTAATATTAAATGGCTCTCCATCCCCACTATTTAAAGTTTTCCCATAACTTGTATTTTCTGGTGAGCTACAATACTTAGATTGCCAATTATAAGTTCCGTTTGGGTCATAATGAACTGTTTCACCTATTTCTAATCCCTCTGGTATCTTAGATAAATAATCATCAAGTTTACCTTCTATAGTAGCTACTGGCTCATTAGTTGTAATAGCTCCAGTTTTATCATTAACTTGGCTATACTCAGTAATTATACCTTTATTTTTTAATTCTTCTTTTACATTATCCATTGTTGGGTTTCTGTGTTTACTTTCAGCATCAATAATAGCTTGATCTATTTTTTCATTCCATTGAGCTATTTCTGTATCAGTTTTAGCTTCTTTAGCTTTATTAATAATACCATTATCCCCACTTATCGCTCCTATTGTTATTCCAGCTAAAATAAGTAATATTACAATTGTTACTACTAATGCTATAAGAGTAATTCCTCGTTCCTTTATTTTCATTTCTTTGTTTTCTTTCATTTTGTTTTCCTCCTTTAATTTTTATATTTAAAATTTAATAACTAAAAAAACGCAAAAAAGACAGCAACAAAACCTATTTTTTTAGGTTTCATCACTATCTTTTAAAATTATATCTATGCAATTAAAACTATCCTTTATTTCACTAAAGTATAGCTCTCTCTCTCTCTCTCTCTCTTACAGCCCCAAGGCTTTTACAATCTACTTTTCTCATTTGTTATCCCTCTTTTGTCTTTTTTATTTTTCCTTATTTTTTATTATTTATGCATTTATCTTATAACAACTGTTATCATTTTGTCAACAAAATATGAATTTTTTTGTAGTTTTTGTGTAAAAAAACTTATTTAACTATTTTCTTAAACCTATTCTTTCCAAACTGTATTACAGAATCCTTTAAATCAATAACTTTGTTTATATCTGTAACAACTGTTCCATTAATTTTTATACCATTTCCTAAAATCATTCTTTTAGCTTCACTTTTTGAATTTGCAAAACCTACCTTTATTAATAAATCACAAATATTTAGCTCATTTTCTTCAAGCTTTATCTCTTCAATATTTTGAGGAATTTCTCCTTTTGCAATTCTCATATATCTTTCTTTAACTTCATCAAAAACATTTATATCATCATACATTTTAATTAATTCTTTTGCAAAAGTAATATGAGCTTCTCTTATATCTCCAGACATTATTTCTTCAATTTTATCATTTGGTAAGTCTGTTGCAAGTTCAAAATACTCCTTTAAAACATCATCTGGTATTTTCATACTTTTCTCAAACTTTTTAAAAGGCGTGTCAGTAAGCCCAATGTAATTATCTAAAGACTTACTCATTTTTTCTTTTCCATCTAAACCTACTAATAAAGGGAATGTCATAACAACTTGAGGTTCTTCTCCATAATCTTTTTGAAGTTCTCTTCCTACTAACAAATTAAATGTTTGGTCTGTTCCTCCTATTTCTATATCTGCATTTAAATGTACTGAATCGTATCCTTGCATTAATGGATATAATAACTCATGCATTGAAAGTGGTAAGTTGTTCTCAAACCTATTTTTAAAATCATCTCTTTCCATTATTCTTGCTACTGTATATTTACTAGTTAATTTTATTACATCTTCAAAATTCATTTTAGATAGCCATTCTGAATTAAAGACAATTTTTGTTTTATTTTTATCTAATATTTTTGTTGCTTGTTCAAAATAACTTTTAGCAGACTCTCTTGTTTGTTCAAATGTTAAAGCAGGTCTTGTTTTACTCTTTCCTGATGGGTCTCCAATCATTCCTGTAAAGTCTCCAACAACAAACACAACTTCATGCCCCATGTCTTGAAATCCTTTTAATACTCTTAAAACCACACTATGTCCTATGTGTAAATCAGGTCTTGATGGATCTGCTCCCAATTTTATTACTAATTTTTTTCCACTATTTATTTTCTTATCCAAATCTTCTTCTGAAAATATTTGAACTGCTTTTCTTTTTATTATTTCTAACTCATTATTCATATTATATACTCTTCCTTTCCTTTCTTATTTTTTGTATATTATATGAATCTTCGTAGAAGAACCCTTGGATTATTGTTTTCATTCTAAACCTCTGGGTCATAGCATCACCTCCTTAAAATCAAAAAAGCTAGTTTATCCCTAAAGGACGAACTAGGTCGTGGTACCACCTTTATTCACAATAAAATTATTGCCTCAATTAAGCTTCTTCGTAGCTACACGTTAGTTACTCATAAGAATTGTAATTTGAATTTTATATCCTGATAATTTCCACCAACCATTACCTCTCTATAAGTTACTATAAAATTCTACTAGGTTTCTTTTTAAAACATAACTAAATTAAGATATCATTATTTTACCATAATTTTAAGGAAAAAATCAAGATTATACTTTACTTTTATTTTTAATACATTTCTTGCTCAAATGGTTCTAATAAATCTGTATTTGTAATTCTTAGTGCAAAATATGGTTTTTCAGCATCTTTTTCTTTTAAGAATATTATAAAATTATTATCTAAGTAAAAATATCTTGTTTCCATACCTACACTTAAATACATATCTTGAATACCTGCTTCACTTGTTAAATTTCCACCTTTTTCATTTAAAGAAAATTTTACATTTTGCATAGCATTTTTTAAATAAAGCCCATTTGTTCCTTTTATAAACTTACCACATAATTCATCATAATTAATTACAGTATCTAAATTTATATATGGTATTTTTAATTCATCATCTTCTGTAAAGTCTTTTCTTCCTGTATAATTTTTAGCTTTTTCGTTCATCTCTTGGTATATCTTTTCAAAAGAGTCATTAGAATCTGTTCTACAAATAATTACTTCATCATTACCTTTTGTTTTTAGCTTTACTGCAAAATCATTACTTCTTAAGTTATCATCACTAATTTTATTAAAATATAAAACCTCTACATTAGAATTCAAGTCTTCACTACTACTATTTTCAATTCCAAAACACTTATAAAATCCTTCAGAGTCTTTGAATTTTATTCCTGATAGTTTATCAAATGGTTTTAAAAATTCAAAATTCTTACATATCATAGAATATATTGTATAACATTTATTTCTTCCATCTACTTTAGTAAAATCTAAGTTATCCAAAATGCTAGAGTTATAATTAAATTTATTTTTTAAGTCTTGTTCTATTTGTGTTTTTAATTCTGGTGTTGTTTCTGCTACCTTTATATAATAACTATCATCAGATAACATATCTTTTGTAAAACTTCTTTTGTTTAGTTCATTTGCAAGTTCTGAATCATAATCTTCAAATTCTAAGTTTTTACCATTTAACCTTGTATCTAAGAATTCATTCCAAGCAATTTGGAAATTTCCAACCCATACATTATTTGTATCAGTATCTCCTAGTTTTCCTGTAAATGAAGGTTCCATCGATGTACTTTTTACATTTTCATAAATTTTGAAACTTGCATAAACTACTCCAGATATTATTATTCCTATTGCTAATATAATTGATAATATCTTTAATATTTTATTATTTTTCATCTCAATCACCTTTTCATCTACTAACATCTTTTTTAACTTTGTTTTACTATTGTGAGCAAGTGCTTTTATTTGTTTTTCAGTTTTATCCATTATTTTTGCTGTTTCTTTATAAGATAAGCCCTCTATCTTCGTCAAGTAGATTACTAATTGATAATCTTTAGGTAGTTTATTTAAAACTTTATATATTTTATCTTTTCTTTCATTTGAACACACAATTTCTTCTAATAATTTTTCTTCTTTTATATCATCATCTAATTCTACTGTTCTTTTTGATTTATTTAAATAATTAATTGCTCTTGATTTTGCAATTGTATATAAATATGTTTTAAAAGAATAATTTGAATTATATTTTTCTTTATTTTCTAATACATACAAAATCACATCTTGAAATATATCTTCTGCTACCTCTAAATTCTTTACATATCTTGTTATAAAATAGATTAAATTACTTTTATATTTCACAATTAATTCATCAAATGCTTTTTTATTTCCATTTAAAAATTCTTCATATAAAATTTTATCCTCTTTCATCTTCTTCTCCTATTTTTGTATTACATATATTATACAAGTAAATACTTAAAAAGTTATACCCTTTTAAAAAAAATATAAAAAAGCAAATGGGTATTAGCCACTTGCTTATATATTATATTCTTCAAATAGCTTTGTATCAATATTATAAGCCTCTCCATTACCATTTATTGAAAAACTAATTCTTAAAGTAACTGTATTTTCTCCTTGTAACAAAAATTGATATTCTCCGCTCTTCTAGTTCTCCATACAAATTACTCCAATCATAAGTTTTTCTAACAGTGTTTTCGTCTACATTTTGAAATATTCCTGTAGTTTCACTTTCTACTTCTGTAACCTTTCCTAATTCTTCCCAATTTATAGCAACTGCACCTATTGAAGAATAACTTTCATTTTCTTCTGCTGGCATTGCATTTACATTTTTCTTTTTTATTACATATGTATCTGCATAATTATATTTAAATTTATTTGTATCTTTTATTGTAAATGTTATTCCTGTATTATTTAAATTCTCAACTGTAACTTCTACATTATCAAAAGAACTATAAAAATTTCTTAAAACACTTTCTGGTATTTGAATACCACTTTCTTCTTTAATAATTTCAATTTTTCCAACTGTGTCAATTGTCTTTGGCTGGACTAGTTCTATTACTCCATTAAAATAGATTAATACCTCTTGTCCTTGTTTAAATCCATGATTTTTTTCTTCTGAATATTTAACAGTAAGTAAATCATCTTCATTATCTGTTCCCATAACATCTATGCTATCATCATTTACTTTTACTACTACTGCTTCTTTAGTTGCTATTTTGTCTCTATTTTCTATTGCTTGAACATCCTTTATATCTTGCTTTACAACTTTAATTCTCTTGACATCACTTAAATGTTCTACACTATGCCCTTCAGTAAAATATGCTAAATCATAGGTTATTTCAGGAATCCAATCAATTACTCTTATTGTATCTCCAACTTTTAAATCAGACGCATTAATATTTTTACCATTTATATTCTTAATCACTGGATTTTTTATTGTAAAAGAATAATAACTAACATCTGGCATCTGAACCGTAATATCATTATTTGTTATTTCTTGAACCGTACAAAAATAATTAATGCCATTTTCTTCATCATATACATATATTTCATCATCTTTTTGTAAGCTATATATATTTATATCATTTCCGTTTTCATCTTTTACTTTTATTTCATTAATTTGAAACACTTTACTTGTTGGATTTTCAGTCATAGCAGTAATATTATTTCCATCTATTTTCGCTATTGTAAAAGTATATATTTTCATTTTTATTGATAAATAAAATCCTATCATTGCTAAAATAATTAATATTAATATTATCCCAATTATAATTACAAGTTTTTTCCCTTTTTTCATAAAAAACACCTCTTTTTAATATTCTTTTGTTAGTCTGTAAAAAGTAATGAATCTGTTATAAAATCTCCCACTCCTTGCCATTCTTCTTGCAATTTAGATGTACAATTAAATGTAATTATTACTAATTTATCATTATAAGAAAAAAATATTGTATTATTATAAATACTTGAATCTTGGCTATTACTAATTGATTTTATTTGTCCTACATTATGATTATCTACTTTATAATAATTTGAACTTATAATTTCTCTATTGTTTTCTCTAAGTAAATTATTAATATATTTTTTTATTCCATTATTTTTCATATCATTATCAGTCATATTTATTGAAACATTAATTGTTCCTTCATCATTTGTAAAAGCTACGCCTGGTACATCTTCACTATATTTTTGGCTAATTTCTTCGCTAGTTAACGCTCTAAAACTTGTAGGAACTTTTACAAAAAATTTATTTTCTTCTACACGTATGTATTCTGTTTCTACTTCTACACCACTTGTAGTTGTTGTAAGTAATGTATCTAATTTTTGACTTTCTTTTTCTAGTTCTTGTGCTTGTTTATTTATAACAACTTGTATAACAATACAAATAGCAACAACTATAACACATATAACTGTAAAAATAATTATTCCCAATTTCTTTTTATTCATATTATCAGCCCCCTTTTTGCCT
>CALXFH010000036.1 GCA_944387555.1 uncultured Clostridia bacterium
ATAATATATACAAAAATATCCCAGTTAGCATATAGCTAATTAGGATATTTTTTATTACTTAAGTCTGAACAGTAACTATTTTATCAAAAAATTAAGATTTTTTGCTCCAAAATTATTGACATTGTTATTTCTTTGTGCTATTATATAAATTGTCATTTGGAAATGGGTCAGTAGCTCAGGTGGATAGAGCACAGGCCTTCTAAGCCTGGTGTCGGGGGTTCGAATCCCTCCTGGCTCACCAAATAAAAGAGAAGGTTTGAAAAAACCTTCTTTTTTATTTTTTGTAGGAGGAATATTTATGAAATTAAGAGATGTTTTAAAAAACAGTAACATATTAGAGTCAAAAGGAGATTTAGATATAGATATAACAAACATTTCTTCAGACTCTAGGTTAATAGAAAAAAATGGGTTATTTTTTGCAATAACTGGGTATGTATTAAAAGGAACTGATTTTATAGAAGGAGCTATCAAAAATGGTGCTACTGCTGTTATAGTAGAACCAGATGTAGACTTAAGTTCTTTTGATTACCCAAATGTTACTTTTGTAAAACTAGATAATCTTAGAAAAAATTTAGCTCTATGTAGTTGTAATTTATATGATAATCCATCAAAAAAATTAAAATTAATAGGAGTTACAGGAACAAAAGGAAAAACAACTTCAACTTATATGATAAAAGGAATACTTGAAAAACATGGATATAAAGTAGGTTTAATTGGAAGTATTGCAACATATATTGGAGATAAGCAAATAAAAATAAATGATAGAACAACTGGAGAAAGCTATGAAATCCAAAAAATGTTAGCATTAATGGTAAAGGAAAATGTTGATATTGTCGTTTTAGAAGTTTCATCACAAGCTATGAAACTTGATAGAGTTCTTGGTTGTCATTTTGATATAACATTATTTACAAACTTAAGTGAAGACCATATAAGTCCAAAAGAACATCCTACAATGGAAGACTACTTCCAAGCAAAGCTTTCATTACTTAAAATGTCACCTACTTGTGTTGTTAACTTAGATAATGAATACACAAGAAAAATACCTGAACTTTTACCAGATAAAAAAATTATAACATTTGGTGTAGAAAATAAAGCAGATATTATGGCAAAAGACTTTAAATACACTAACTCATCTGTTTCATTCACATTAGTTACAAGTGAATATGAAAAAGAAATTGAAGTTTCTATACCTGGTAAATATATGGGATACAATGCACTAGGTGCAATTGCAGTAAGTAGATATTTTGATGTATCTTATGAAAATATAAAAGATGCTTTAAGTAATATTAGTGTTTTTGGTAGAAGTGAAATGGTTCCTAATAAGTTAGGATATAAAATTATGATAGATTATGCACATACACCTGCAAGTTTAGAGTCTATTCTAAAGACTGTAAAACCTTATACAAAAGGAAGAGTTATTTGCACTTGGGGTGTTGGCGGAGATAGAGACGCTAAAAAACGTCCTATTATGGGCGAAATCTCAGGTCGACTTGCCGATTTTACAATACTTACTTGTGACCAAGCAAGAACAGAAGACCCTGCAAAAATAGCGGCAGAAATTGAAGTAGGTTTAAAAAAGACTGGCGGAAAATACAAAATCATAATAAATAGAACAGAAGCAATAAGATACGCAATTCATATGATGAATAAAGATGATATTTTAGTACTTCCTGGTCTTGGAAATGACTTATATATCGAATATATGGGAGTTAAATATCCTTATAATGAACGTATAGTAATTAATGATATAATAGATGAAATGATAAAAGAAAAACAAGCTGTATAAAAAAGATGCTGTTTTTGGGGACGGGCTCAAAAAACAGCATCTTTCCTATTTTCTATCTTTCTATATTTCTATTATTCCATCAAATACCTTAGTTGCAATTCCTTGCATATATACCAAATTAGATTTCTTATCTATATTTATGTGTAATTCTCCACCTCTTAAAAGTACTTTCACTTTATTATCTACTAAATTTCTGTTACAACCTGCAACAACTGCTGCGCAGGCTCCTGTACCACAAGCCAATGTTTCACTAGAGCCTCTCTCCCATACTCTTAGTTTTATTAAGTTTCTATCTAGCACCTGCACAAACTCTACATTTGTTTTATTAGGGAAATTACGATTATTTTCAATTAAAGGTCCATATCTTGAAACATCTAATCTAACTACATCTCTTACAAAAATAACACTATGAGGATTTCCAACAGATACCTTATTTATTATAAAAGGTTGATTTAAAATATTTAATCTTAAGCTTCCTTCTACCTTTGCCTTCCCCATATTTACTCTATATTCTTCTACAATTCCATTTTTATTTTTTATGAATTCTACTTCTTTTATTCCAGCCAATGTCTCCACAGTTATTTTATTTTTAACAGTCATTTTATTATCATATATGTATTTTGCAAAACAACGAATTCCATTTCCGCACATTTCTGCTTCTGAGCCATCTTTATTAAAAATCCTCATTTTAAAATCAGCTTTATTACTACTTTCTATTAAAATAATTCCATCCCCGCCTACACCAAAATGTTCTTTACTAAGATAGCGTGCTACTTTTGGTAACTTATCTTCTAAAAGTAATGGATATTTATTTTTAATCCTATCTATAAAAATATAATCATTACCAAGCCCATGCATTTTTGTAAATAATATTTTCACAATAGTTCCTCCTTTTTTGTTACTATATTATTCAAGAACTCATGGATTTGTGATTTTATTTATTAATTTTTAATTAATTGTATTTCCTTCCTTGTCCTTTTATTATATAATATTTCTAAAGAAGGTGAAAACCATGAAATTGTTTAAAAAGATATTAATAATTTTACTTGTTTTAATTATAGTTTCTGGAACAGTTTGCTTTATTATAGGCTACAGCACATATTCTAAAGCATTAGAAGAAAAGCCATTAATTACTAGAATGGATGAAATCGAAAACAGTGATAATTTTGTTTCTTTTAGTGAATTGCCTAAGAACTATTTAAATGCTGTTGTTGCAGTAGAAGATCATAGATTTTATGAACATGGTCCAATTGATTTAATAGCAATTGGAAGAGCTATATGGGTAAATGTAAGCAACTGGGAACTTAGAGAAGGTGGAAGTACGATAACACAACAGCTTGCAAAAAATGTTATTTTATCACAAGAAGAAACCGCTTCTAGAAAACTTGGCGAAATTGTTGCAGCATTTGATATAGAAAAAAACTATTCTAAAGATGAAATCTTAGCGCTATATGTTAATACTTGTTATTTTGGAGAAGGTTATTATGGTATATATGAAGCAAGCATTGGATATTACGGGAAAGAACCAAAAGATTTAAATTTGGATGAAGCAACTATGCTTGCTGGTGTTCCTAATGCACCTTCTGTATATGCTCCAACCGTAAACCCAGATTTAGCAAGAAAAAGACAAGAACACGTTTTAGATACAATGGTTGAATATGGATATATAACTGAGGAAGAAGCTAATTCTATTTAAAGCACTGTTTTTCAATACGTGGTAAAAACAACTTCACAAAAATAAAATATGCCAAACAAAAAATACACCTCATTTTGAGATGTATTTTTGCTGTTTTTTGACCCCGTCCTAAAAAACAGCATTATTCCATTCCATTACATATTCTTTTTCGTTTGTTTCTTCATCTATTTGTATTTTTTTATTTACAAAGCCAAGTGATGAATAAAAAAGCATAGCACTTACATTTTTTTCATAAACTTGTAATTCCAATTTATCATATTTATCTTTTACAAAATTAACTAACTTTCTTCCTATTCCTTGTCTTCTATATTCTTTTCTAACAAAAAGAGCTCCTATAAAATAATTATTAAGCAAACTAATAAAACCTTTTATTTCATCATTATCAACATATACATATGTTTCTGCTTTCTTTAAATACTCATCTTTTACCTTATTAAAATTTAACAACCAATAATCTTTATCAATAAAACTATGTGCCTCAAAATTCCCTTTAGTCCATATTGTCATAACCTTTACAGTATCTTCTTCTCTAAATTTTCTTATCATATGTTTTTGTACTCCTTTATTTTATAATTATCCCCAACAATTTAGATAAACCTAACGCTTGCATATCATTTACAAGCATTCCTTTTATATCTTCTAATCCTACTATTATTCCTTCTATATTACATGTTCTAAAATCTATGCCTTTTAATTTTGTTCTAAATAGCTGGCAATTTTGGAAATCATTTTCTTTAAAGTTTACATTTTTTAATTTAGCTTCACTAATACTACTATTTTGTAAATTAGTTTTATTTATTGTAACATTTTTTAGAGTAGCTAAATTCAAATTTATATATTTTAAATTACTTTCTTCTACTTTTATATCATACAAACTACTTTCTGTAAAATCGCAACCAATTAGTTTACAATTTTTAAAAGTCACTCTTACAAAATTTGCTCCTACAAATTTACTATTTGAAAAATCGCAGTTTTGAAATTCTATATTACTAAAGCTTGAATTTTCAAAATCAGAGTTTATAATTTTACAATTCTTAAAAACACATCTACTAATATCCGCTTCTTGTAACTCTATATTTTCTTCATTTACATCATTAAATACATAGTTTTTTACTTCATCTAAATTTTTATAAATTTCATAGATATTATTAGTTTCTTCCATATTTTTCAATTGTCTCCTTTAATTTTTTCTGTATTCTAATATATCTCCTGGTGTACAATCTAATTCTTTACAAATTGCATCTAAAGTGGAAAATCTTATAGCTTTACCTTTATTTGTTTTTAATATAGATAAATTAGCAGGAGTTATACCTATTTTTTCAGAAAGTTCTTGTGAGCTCATTTTTCTTTTTGCTAGCATTACATCTAAATTAACAATAATAGCCATAATTTTCCTCCTTTATATAGTTAAATCATTTTCTTCTTTATATTTTATTGCTCTCTTATAAATCTCTGATAATACAATTAATCCCACACCAAAGATTAAAAATACTAAAGTTATTATATATGTAAGTAACATATATATAATTATCCAATTCTCATCCTCTGGGCTAAAGAATAACATTATACTATTTATTAAATACATTATTCCCATTATAATTGAAGATATATAAGATGTTCTTAGTCTTTTTAAATTTTTCTTATCAAATACCTCATTATTTTCTAAGCTTTTAAATATTCCTATAAACTGGCTTATTAAAACAGCTGCAGGTATACTTGATAAATATAACACTATTAAGCTTCTTAATGTGCTACTTGAGTTAAAAAAACTAAAATCACTTATTACAACTATTCCACCCATTATTACTACTAATAAACAAATAGCTAATAATATCCACAAAAATATTTTAATTACAGTTGATAAACTTTTCTTTCCTAATACTTTCATTTATATTCTCCTTCAACTTTTATTGATAATAATTTATTTGTATATTTTGTTTATCTAATATTTTTCTTGCTCTTTCTTTAGATATATTATATTCTTGCCAGTCATCCTCAACAAAATTTAAATTTTGTTTTTGGTCATATAAATAATTTTCTGTTCTTTTTACTATATAATCATCATCAGATTTTAATAATTTTGTCATCTCTTCTGTTGCATCTGTTCCTAATCCTGTTAAATAGCTCATATCAAAGTTACTATTTTTAGGGTCATTAAAATATCTATCAATATTTTTTTCTGCTATAAAATTATCTATATTCATAAAATTTAATACAACATACATAAAACTTGTAATTACAATACTTGTTTTTAATATATCTATTTTTCCTCCAAGTAATTTTATTATAATTGGTATTGAAATCAAGCTTTCAGTTATTAGAACAAAGTCTACAAATATTCTTAAATATGTATAACCATATGTTTCTTGGTATAAATTCATTCTATAGAAAGCTGATACTATAATTATAATTGTAAATATTATAATTAGCAAGCTCATTATTTTGTTATAAGCTTTTTGATTTTTTGTTTTTTTAGCATTATTTATATTAGCAAATATTAGTATTACAAAATTAATAAATGAAACAAACATTAGTTGGAAAAATCCTTGTCTTGCATAGCTTGAATAATCAAAGTTTGGATTATTGCTTGTATGCATAAATAAGTTTGTTATTTGTATTATACTAAATATTAAATAAATAATATTTAATATTGTAAGTATCATGTTTATTGTTAAATTATCAAACTTTATACCTGTTTTACTACTTTCTTCATCTTTTTTGTTAAATAATGTATTGTCTTTTACTAAATTTACAATAAATCCTCCACAAAGTAGAAATACTATTAATATTACTGCTAATCTTGATACAAGTTTTATAATTCCATCTATAGATAATATATCACTTAAATTTAAAAATATTTTATCAAATATACCTTCAAATACTTGGTCTGCTGACATTAGTAGTAATAAAACAACTAGTATAATTGGTATTGTAATTAAAAGCGCTTTTCCTATTTTCTTTAAGTTTTCAAAAGAATTATTTTCTTTCTTATCTTCTGGTATCTTAAGTGAGTCTATAATATCACTTGTAGACTCAAACATTCCACCAAATACGCATCCTATTTTTCTTAAGAATTCTGAACATTTAAAACTTGGTTTACTTAAGTATACACACATTATCATTCCTAAAACTACAATTACAAATATATTTAATGTTTTAAAGAACAAATTATTGAATATAAAATATGTACTACTTAGTAACACAATTGGTATAGCTAGTATTAAAGCTTTCTTATTTACTATTTTCTTATTTTTGCTTAATATATAAATTAAATACATAACACATGCAATCGTAAATATAAATACTGATACTCCTGGGTCTTTTCCCCAAAATAATATTGATTGTAATATTGCTAAAAAAGCACTTATTCCTATAATCAATCCCATATTTATTCCTCCTTAACTCGCCATAAGTATAAACTATATTTTATCATTTGTCAATATTTTTTTATTGTTTTTCGATAATTTAGTTTTTTAAAAAGTAGTATACCTTTATTTTTCAAAGATATACTACTTTCTGCCATTTTCTTTATTTTATTATAATTTTCTATCTTTTTTTACTTTATGTTTCATTTTTTCTAACTCTAAATTAGATAACTCTTTTGCCGAAAAATAATCTCCATGATTAATACACGAAACTATTTGTTTTAAAAAGTCAATATAATCTTCATCTCTTACCATATTTTACATACCTTCTTTTCTTATTTTTATATTAACTCATATTTTTCTTATTTTTGAGTATAACTAATAGTACACCTTATATGCAGACATACTATCATACAAGATACATAATTTCAAGTGTTTTTACAAGTTTTTAGTAAAATTTTTCACGACATTTTATTCCAATAAAAAATGTGTTCAATATTTTTACGCTGGTTGCTATACTATTATTAAGATTTATAAGGGTTTGGAGTGATTATTTATGGATTCAATTACAAAATCTGATATAGATAAACATTTTGGAAAAGTATTAAGAGCTTACCGTAAAAAAGCTAAGATTACACAAGAAGATTTAGCTGAGCAATTAGGAATTTCTTTAAAATATATTTCTAGAATTGAAAATGGAAATAATGGTGTTAAAACTCAAAACTTGATACAATACATGAATATTTTAGGAGTTCCACCAGATACTTTGTATGGAAAATTTATGACACATCCAAATGTAAAAAAGGATATGGATTTGTATAATAAAATTACAGAATTATCAGATGAAGAAAAAGAATTTGTTTCTTCAATAATTGACTTGGTCAAAAATTTTAAATAGTTTTAAACGTTTTTAGATAAATTTTTCTTTCATTTTTTAATACCGCATGATAAACATGCGGTATTTATTATTTTTCTTTTTTTATTTTTTTTATTTTTTCTTTTTTTCTTTTTATTTTTATTTTAGTTTATTATTCTTCCCAGAAAGCTTTATATGTTCTATACGCTGAATAAACATCAAATTTGCTTGTTACTTCATATGGAGCATGCATTGAAAGGACTGGAACACCACAATCAATTACGTCTGCACCTTTATTAGCAATAATGTAGGCTATAGTTCCGCCTCCTCCTATGTCTACTTTTCCAAGTTCTGCAACTTGGTATCTAATATTATGTTTTTCTAAAACATTTCTTACCCAAGCAACATATTCAGCATTTGCATCAGAAGCTCCTGATTTTCCTCTAGAACCTGTATATTTGTTTAAACTAATTCCTCTTCCTATATATCCTGCATTTGTTTTATCTGATACTGAAGCATATAATGGGTCAAAACCTGCATCAACATCTGATGATAACATTTTAGAGAAACAAAATACTTTATCTAATAAGTTTGGTTTGTTTACTCCTAATTTATTTAATATTTCAGAAATAAAGAAATCAAACATATGTGACTCCATACCAGTATTACCAATACTTCCTATTTCCTCTTTATCTGATAAAATACATACTGCTGTATTTTTAACATGTTCTAATTCCATCATTGCATGAAGTGAAGTATAAGCACATACCTTATCATCTTGTCCATATGCTGCAATCATGCTTCCATCTAGTCCCATTGTTCTTGCTCTAAATGCTGGTACTAATTCTATTTCAGCACTTGTTAAATCTTCTTCTGTTATACCATATTTTTGGTTTAATATTTTTAAAATATTTAATTTAACAGCTTCTGGAACTTTCTTATCTCCATCCTTAAATGGAATACTTCCAACTAAAAGACTTAAATTCTCTCCATCTATTCCGTTTTTTAATTTCTTTTCCATTTGCTCTTGTGCTAAATGTGGTAAAAGATCAGTAATTGTAAATATTGGGTCATTTTCATCTTCACCAATATTAATTTCAACTGTTTCCCCATTTGTTTTAACAATTACACCATGCATACTAAGTGGTATTGTTGTCCATTGATATTTTTTAATTCCACCATAATAATGTGTTTTAAAATATGCTAATCCTCCTTCTTCAAACAAAGGATTTGGTTTTAAATCTAATCTTGGAGAATCTACATGTGAACCTATAATATGTAGTCCATTTTCAATTCCATTTTCTCCTATAATTGCAAGATACATACTCTTTTTTCTATTTATAAAATAAATTTTGTCTCCTGGTTTTAATGTTTCAAAAGTCATAATATCCTTATATCCGTTAAAGTCTGCTAATTCTTTTGCATATTTTATAAACTCTCTTTCTGTTTTTGCTTTATTTAAAAAATCCATATAGCTTTTAGATACTTCATTTATTTCTTTCTTTTCTTCTTCGCTTACCTCTTCCCATCCTGTAGTTTGATTTCTAAATAGTTTTTTCTTTAATTCTTCACTCATATTTTTGCCTCCTTGTTTTTTATTATTTCTTTCTTAGTATATCACTATAATTAATATTTTTCCATAATTTTTAATATTTATTCTTCTTACTTTTTTATTTTCTAACTATCAAATATAGCTTTTACGTTTTTATTTTTTATATTTAATTTTTCTACAATTTTACTTTGGGCATATGTAGTTAAAACAGACATTACAACAAGATATGTAAATTTTATATACCATTTAACTTCACATTTTACAAAAGCAAAAGTATTTAAATAAAATATCTGCCATAAATAAATCCACATTGTGTGTCTACCAATAAAAGTTATTAATTTATTATTTAGTTTTTCTTTTATATTGAATAGATTCTTCCTTTCAAATAGATAATACAATATTAATGATATTCCTATTCCATAACTTAAATAATACATTCTTGGTGGATATTTATAATCACTAATTTTTACAAACTCACCTTTTGTAATATAAAAACATGTAAATAACAAAGCAAATATCAATAAACAAATAGCAACCGCTACAATTATTTTTTTATTATTCCATTCATTTAATTTCATTCCTATATATATACAAAGAAATCCAAATGGAATTATATAATAAATCTCATATTGTAAAAATAAATTTGCATTTCCTATTGTGTAATATAAAATCTCATAAATAATAAACAAAGCTATAACTATTATTTTCTTATACTTTTTTATATGCATTAATATAAATACTGAAATTGCACATAATATATATATTCTAATTATCCAAACATAACCAATTCCATTTGTTAATGTATAACTTGAAAGAATTGTATTTTCATCCATTGGAAATACTGGATAAAATATACATACTATCTTTTCTAATATGAATAAAAATGTTAAAAAAATATATGTTGGTATAACTAACCTAATTAATCTTTTTACAATATATTTAAAACCATTTTCGCTTCTTTCATAAGATTTTACCGCTACTGTTCCTGAAAGTATCACTAATAAAACCACATCAAAATTTCTTATTTCATTTAGAAAAGTTGGTGGGTTACAATGTGCCAATATTATTAATAACATTCCTATACATTTTAATACATCTATTGATATGTTTCTTTTACTTTTTTCCACCCCATATTATCTCCCTTAAATTTTTCCTCATCTAGTTTATGTCTTTTTTCTTATTTCGTCAATATTTTTTTACTTTTTTGAACATACTACCAAAAGAGGTGAATTATATGAATTCTTTGTGGCTTTCTGATGAAATATTAAAAAACATTGATACAAAACGTGAACTTACAGAAAATATTACAACTGATGTATGTATTATAGGTGCTGGTATACTTGGCCTTACATGTGGTTATTATTTAAGTAAATTAGGTTATAAAGTAGCTATATTAGAAAAAGATACAATTGCATCTAAAGCAACTGGACACACCACAGGAAAAATTACAAGCCAGCACAGTTTATTTTATGATTATTTAACTAATTCTTATGGGGAAAAGTTTGCCAAAGACTATTTAGATGTAAATGAAGAAGCTATTCAAAACATAAAAAATATTATAGATGAGGAAAATATTAATTGTGATTTTAAATATCAAAACAGCTATGTTTATACAATAAAAAAAGATGAGCTTGCAACTATAAAAAAGGAGTATAAAGCTGTTTCTAACCTAGGATATAATTGTGAATTAGTAACTAAAACAGGGCTTCCTTTTGATATTGCAGGAGCAATTTGTTTTAAAAACCAAGCTGAATTTAATCCAATAAAATATTTAGCTGGTCTTTGTAAATGTATTACTAATAGAAATGGTGAAATCTATATAAACACTACTGCCGTAGATGTTAAGATGGATGATAGTGACTATATAACTTATGCAAATAATCATATTATAAAATCAAAATATGTTATTATTGCAACTCACTATCCATTTTTAAATTTTCCTGGTTTTTATTTTACAAAAATGTATCAATCAACATCTTATTTAATTGCTGTAGATACTAAAAAGACTTTATTTAAGGGCATGCATATATCAGCAGGTGTTCCTACTCTTTCTTTTAGAACTGCTTTATATAGCAATAAAGAAATACTTTTAATTGGCGGAATGGACCATAAGACAGGACAGTCTAGTTCATATAAAGATACTTATGGAAAATTAGAGGAAGTCGCTAAAAAATATTATCCTAATTCAGATATTCTATTTAGGTGGAATACACGTGATTGTATTTCTTTAGATAAACTACCTTATATTGGCACATATTCTACTGGCACGCCCAATATGTTTGTTGGAACTGGTTTTAAAAAATGGGGGATGACTTTATCTAATGTGGCTGCCAATATTATTGTAGATAAAATTTGTGGGAATTATAATAAATATGAATATCTATTTAAATCCACTCGTCTAAAGCCTATTAAAAATCATGATGAATTTAAAAATATGCTCGTTCAATCTACTAATTCCCTTTTACTAAATAAACTTAAAAGACCTCAAATGAGTTTTTACGAAATAGCTAATAATTCTGGTAGTATTATTGAAGTTAATGGGCAAAAGGTTGGAATTTATAAAGATGCTAATGGTAAGATTTATGCTGTAAAGCCTATTTGTACTCATCTTGGTTGCCTTCTTTCTTGGAATGATATTGATAAAACTTGGGATTGCCCTTGCCACGGTTCTAGATTTAATTATGATGGTACAAATTTATATGACCCTGCTTTTAAAAATTTAGATACTTATGATTTATAAAATATTTGCTAAATTTGTTGACTTCTAGGATTTTTTTTGCTACAATGCTCTTAGAATAAATCATATATTTATATATTTATATATTTATTTTTTGTTTATTGAACTAGATTTCTTCTAAATAAGTAAATCTAGTTCTATTTTTATTTACTTCAGTTACCTCCTCGTTTATACTTAACAATTACATTGTTCTATGTTATAATAATTATATTATGAAAGACGAGGAAAGATATAATCATTTAAATATTTATTATAAAAATAAATTTGGTGAAAGGACATTAAAGATCTGCATTGATGCAGGATTTACATGTCCTAATCGTGATGGAACTTTAAGCTATTCTGGTTGCATCTTTTGTAGTAAAAAAGGTTCAGGTGAATTAATAAAATTCTCTAATTTAGATATAACTAAACAAGTACAAAATTTTTTAAATAGCTACAAAGGCAAACGTGCCAATAAATTTATTGCGTATTTTCAAAACTATACAAATACATATGACTCTATTGAAAATTTAAAATCCAAATATGATTCTGCTTTAATTGATGATAGAATTATTGGATTATCTGTTGCCACAAGGCCTGATTGCATAACAGAAGAAATAGCAAATTTACTTGCTTCATATTCTAACAAGTATAATGTTTCTGTCGAACTTGGATTACAAACCTCAAATGAAAAAATTGGTAAATTAATTAATAGATGCTATTCCAATATTCAATTCACAAAAGCAGTGAATATTCTAAGAAAGAATAATATTGAAATAATAGCTCATATGATGATTGGTCTTCCTTCTGAGAGTTTTGAAGATATAAAAAATACGGTAGAATTTATAAACAATCATGATATTCAAGGAATTAAAATACATTCTACTTATGTTGTTAAAAATACTGCTTTAGCAGATATGTATTATAATAATAAATACACTCCTATAACTTTAGAATATTATTTAAACACTCTAGCTTATGTTATATCTCATTTAAGACCTGATATCATTATTCATAGAATTTCTGGTGATGCACCAAAAGATTTACTAGTTGCTCCTGAATGGAATATGCATAAAAAATGGGTATTAAATGGATTTGAAAAATTATTAAAAGAACAAGATTTATGGCAAGGAAAATATTATAAAGAATCTTAACTGTATATATAATAATGCATTAAGCAAAAAACAGATGCCGTAATCTTAAAATGCATCTGTTTTTTTGATGGTCGAGGTGACCAAACTTACTTTCTTTCTAATCTTACTTTTGAGTGGGTTTTAGGAATTTTATCATTTTTAATATTACGCTTTTTCTGCTGTTTGCATTTATAATTTTAAATCTTTATCTAAATTAATCAATTAAATATTCAAAAACAATAAAAAATTTTAAAAACATTTGACTGGTGCACTGAAAATATGATATAATTTCAGTGTGGAGGTTAAAATATGAAAAATTATGAAAAAATAATAAAATTTGTAAATAAAAAAAATAATGTAATAACAATTAAGGAGTTCAAAGATGCTGAAATTGGATTTTATTATATAAACAAACTAATTGAAGATAATTATATATCAAGAATAGGAAAAGGACTTTATGGAAAAAACAATAGTTTTGATGATGAATTTTTTATAATTCAAAATAGATATAAAAATTCAATATTTTCTTATAATACAGCCCTTTTTCTGCTAAATAAAACAGAAGTTACTCCTAATATTATAGATATAACAATACCAAATGATTATAATGTTAGGACAATAAACCGTAAAGAAATAAGAATTCACTACACAAGTAGAGAAAACATAGGACTAGGTGTAATTAACATTGAATCGCCATTTGGCAATGAAATAAGAGCATATAATTTAGAAAGAACAATTTGTGATATTGTAAAAAATGAAAAAAAATGTGGATTAGATATTGAACAGAGAAATAAAGTTATAAAAAATGCTTTTGCTAATGGTGAGATTGATGGAACCACTATTATAGAATATTCTAAAAAACTAAAATGTGAGAGAAAAATAAGAATTATAATGGAGGTAATGATATGATAAAAAATATTCAATCCTTAATGGATAAATCTAAAAACTTTGCAAAGAAGAATAATCTATCTGTCCAAGAAGTATTACAAAATTATATGTTTGAAAGATTTTTAGAAAGACTATCAAAATCAGAATATAACGAAAAATTTATTATAAAAGGTGGATTTTTATTATCTTCTATAATGGGAATTAATATGAGAACAACAATGGACATAGATGCAAATATCACTGGAATGAATTTTGAACAAAATGCTATAGAAGAAATGATAAATAAAATTATTAATGTAAAAATAGATGATGATGTAACCTTTGAAGTAGATAAAAACACACCAATAAAAGAAGATAATAAATATGGAGGTTATAGATTTAAGCTAATTGCAAAATTAAGCAATTTAAGAATTCCATTTTCAATAGATATTTCTACAGGGGATTTAATTACACCTGGGGCAATAGAATATAACTATAAAACAATATTAGAAAATGAAAATATTAGTTTATATACATATAATTATGAAACAATAATTGCTGAAAAATTAGAAACCATTCTAAAAAGAAATATAGCCAACAGCAGAATGAAAGATTATTATGATTTATATTATTTTGCGACATATAAGTGGAATGATATAGATATAAATATATTAAAAAAAGCTATTGATACAACTTTTAAACATAGAAATTCTAAAGAATATTTAGAAAAATTTAATACGATAATAACAAATATTTCAAAAGATAAAATTTTAATAAATAGATGGGACAAATATAGAAAAGAGCACGAATATGCAAAGAACATTAAATTTGAAAATACAATTAAATCAATAGAAAAGATATATAATATATACAACAAAATGAAACAATAAAAAAGCTTGTATCTAAGGATACAAGCTTTTTTCATCAACATTTTAGATGGTCGAGGTGAGAAGAATTTACTTTTGAAAGTTGCTTATTTTCTAGCACTTCGACATTTTTTGAATGTAGTTTGAATGCAGTTGAATGAATTTTATTGAAAAATTTTTTAAATGTTTGTATAATTGTCTTAAAGAAAAGCTATAAGAGGTGGAGAAATTATGAAAATTAGATGCTTAAAATGTAATGATATAATTGAATCTTTAAATGTTCACGATTATAAAACATGTAAATGTGAAGCATGTTCAATTGATGGTGGAAATGAATATACAAGAATTGGTGGAGATTTTAAATACATTCATTGGGTATATAATGATGGACATGAAGAAGAAATAATTGCAAATAAAAAATGAAAAATATGAAGAATGGAAACTTACCGGAAACTTAAATTAAGCCCAATAAGGAATATATTCCATATATCTAGGTGCTGTATCTTTATCATAAGGTTTTATTTTTCCATCATCTAATGCTTTTTTTATTAATTTAGATACAACTGAATTTTGTGTTATTCCAAATCGTTTCTTCAAAGATGCATTTGTTAAATGCTCATTGCTAACGTATTTTAAACATGCGTGCATATAGCAAGCTATTATTTTATCTTCTTTACTCATATCCTCATAAGCCATATGTGCATATAGTGTTACTTTAGTATCTTCATCATAAACTTCGATTTTTGGTGCAGGTAATTGATATATTTCTGTGGAATATACTATTTTGTCAAATCCACTGCCACGTTCTTCACTTACACCAATTCTTCTTAAAAAAGAAGCTTATTGTTCGTTTCTTGACTTTGGAGGATTATCAATAAACCTATCAATTTTTACTACGGGCTTCCCAGTGTTTGTTATTTCTATTCTATCTGTATAAATTTCTACCATGGGTCCAGTTCCTGATATATTAAAATCTTGGTGTACTAAACTATTGGCAACAGCTTTCCTAATTGCTAATTCAAGATACATGGATACTTCTTTTCTTAATGTTTCTCCTATAATTTCATTTTTAGGTATTATTGTATTAATATATTTTATAATTCCTTCAAATATAATTGCATACCCTTTATCTCCTACTTCTTCTCTAATTGTCTTTAATTTATTTTTTCCATCATATTGAATTACTCTAATACTTTTTCTTTTAATATTAAATATTGATAATAGTATGAGTTCAAAATCTTGTTTTTATTAACTTCTTATGATAAAATTTTTAGTGAAAACAAATAATTTTTATTTAGAGTTAATAAGTGAAAGGATTCTTTTATGTCTAAATTAAAAGATAATTTATTAAAATTAATAAATAAAATATTTAATAAAAAAATAATAAGATAGAGTTACTTTCGCCAACTCAAAGTGAAAGGCTATTAAACGAATTTACAAGAGGTGGAATAATTAAAGATTTTGAAAGAGAAATAAATAATGGGCTTAATATAGTAAAGCTAGATAGTTTATATGGCAAAAAATTAGGTACTGAAAAATATATTTATAATCTGCCATTGACTAGTAAACTGTCTGAAAGTCAGACCATTTCGCTAGCAAAACAGTTTTTCACAAGTTTAGGTACAGAGTTATCAGACAAAGCTAATCGAGTATTATCTGGTGAGGATAGTCAGTTCAAGTTTGTTTTTGAAAAATATGGTCAATCAGTGGATAGAAATGGAAATCCAAGAGAAGCAGAAGTTATTAATTTTAGCGAAGTATATTGTCCCATAAGAGGTGATTTAAGAGATTTATATAATATCGTACATGAGGTAACTCATACTTTTGACTTAAGCAATGGAGATACCGAAGCAAGAAAAATTTTTGGAGAAATTGCATCACAATGTATGGAAAGAATGTTAGATGAGTATTTATTAAATTTAAGTGATGGAGACATACAGAAATATGGACTTGATAGAAATATATTAATACAAGATATTAGAAATAGACAGGTGTCAACATTTCTTTCAAGAAAAGATAATATTAAATCTTTTAATAATGGTACTGGTAATAAAGAACTAGATTT
>CALXFH010000037.1 GCA_944387555.1 uncultured Clostridia bacterium
TATATACAAAAATATCCCAGTTAGCATATAGCTAATTAGGATATTTTTTATTACTTAAGTCTGAACAGTAACTTTTAAAATTTTCACCTTGTTTTTTTATCTTGTTTTTCGCCTTTAATTATTATCTATAATAATTAGAAATATCTGATTTACAAGACCATTTTCGTCATAACCTATACTTACATTATATTTATTACTTCTATTTCCATCCAAAAATGTTGTTAACGTGTTAACTATCTCTGAATTTCCCTGATTTCTAACTATATTTAGTCTTAATTCATTGTTTGTAACTACTTCCATACCACCTATATTATTAGAAATCGTTTGAATAGATTTTGACACATCTTCTCCACTTAAATTTTCTCCTTGTAATAACTCAAATGTAGAATTAAATCTACTTTTTTCTGTTTCTGTTATTTCATTTGAGTCTAAAACAGTTGAATCATGTATTAGTCCAATATCTTTTAACATTTGTTCTATATCTTGATAACCTATTTCTTGTTTTATTGCTTCTATTTCTGTATCTATACCTGTTCTTACTCTATTTATTATTTCTTGTGCTTGTTCATTTTCTAAAGAATTTAGCATTACAGCATTTTCATTATTAAAGTTCTGCACATCGTCAATATTTTGTATAATTTCTGTAGTTCTTACTATATTAACATCAATTTTTTTATCATCTATTTGATATACAAAATTATAATTTTGACTTCTTGTTTGATTATTTATTTGTTCTGTTTTTTCGAATGTTATTGTGCTTGTATTTTCATTATCTTGAATTTCAATAGATAAATCACTTAAATTATATTTTAATGTAATTCTATATTTCTTACTTTCTCCATTTGTAATTAGTATTTCTGCAAAAGTATTATCTTGTAATTGTAAGCAATCTATATTTACTTGATATTCTTTCGTTTCTACTCTAGTTCTTATAGTTTGTCCATCACTTTCATATACTATGATTTTTGTTTCGTCGCTTCCAATATTACTTTGATTTATTTTTTGTATTCTTAAATCAATTTCATTTATTAAATCATCTTTTAAATTAATGTTATTATTTCCTAAAGTTATTTCATCTATTTTATTTTGTAAAATATCAATTTTACCAAGTATTGTTTCATCTTGTTCTATATTTTGTAAAAGATTTATATATATATTGTTTAATTGTTCTTTCGTTAAAGTTAATACATATGCATTCGCAATATAATTTTGTCCATTTATAGTAACAGTTTGCTTGCTTTGTTTACTAAAATTTTCTTTTGATACATTTTGCGCAACTATTCCTACATATTTTTCTTCTAAACTTGATATTTCATCATCACTGAATTTCAATTCATTTAATATATCTTCATTTAATGTCATTGTATCAGGGATATTCTGTAGCTCTTCATCAGTATATCCAATTTTCTTAAACAAATCTTTTAAATTTGTATTTTCTGATGCAACATATTGATTAAATAAATCTGTAAACTTTATTCCATAATTATTAGATGAATGTAATAATTCCACTTGTGATACTTGTTCATCATTTTTTAATAATTTCAAATTTCTATAATCATATCCAGTATTATTGTCTGTTTGTCCATCTACTGTAACTTTCAATTGGTTGATACTATTGTTAGTATTTTCATTAGTTGTACCTATACCTTGAGTATAATTTATGTTTGCTTCTATATTATCATTATAAGAACTTGTTTTTAATTGTTCGCTATAACTAGTATTATTAAATATATTTTCTAATGCTTTTATATTATCAGAATTTTTTCCTAAATATTTTCCAAATAATGTTTGATTAGATTTAAACATATCTGTGTTTAAATAAAGTAATATAAGAGTTATTCCTATTATTAGCAAAACCACTAATATTATTACTATTAAAATTGTTATTCTTTTTTTCCTTGTTATCATTTTTACTTTTCTCCTTTCATTTTATTCTTTAGTAATCGTTGCTTTAGTGCTTCATATATCACAATTCCAGTTGATACAGATGCATTTAATGAAGTTACTTTTCCCATCATTGGAATTTTAACTAAAAAGTCACAATTTTTAGTAACTTTATTGCTCATACCGCTTCCTTCATTTCCAATTACAATTCCAATTGGTCCTGTTAAATCCTGTTCATAATAATATTTATCCGTATTAATATCTGTACCACATATCCAAAGTCCTTCTTTTTTTAATCTTTCTATCGCATCTGTAATATTAGTAACTCTTGCAACTAGCATATGCTCCACAGCTCCAGCTGATACTTTTACAACTGTACTATTTACTCCTGCAGCTCTTCTTTTTGGTATTATTACTCCATGTACTCCTGCAGTTTCTGCAGTTCTAATTATTGATCCCAAATTATGTGGATCTTCTATTCCATCTAATATTAATACAAAAGGATCTTCATTCTTCTCTTTTGCTCTATCTAAAATATCTTCTATTTCACAATACTCAAAAGGTGGAACTAGAGCTATTACTCCTTGATAGTTTTTATTTTGTGCCATTTCTTCCATTTGTCTTTTATCTTTTTCTACTATTATAACTCCTTTTTCTTTTGCCATGGCTATTATTTTAAAAATAGAACCATGCTTTTCGCCTTTTTCTATAAATATTTTATTTATATCTTTTCCACTTTCTAGTAATTCTATAACAGAATTTCTTCCTTCTACTTGGTCACTATAATTTTCCATTTGACTATCTCCTAATTATCATCATCTAATTTTAATACTGATAAAAATGCCTCTTGTGGAATTTCTACATTTCCAATTTCACGCATTTTCTTCTTTCCTCTTTTTTGTTTTTCTAATAATTTCTTCTTTCTAGTTATATCTCCACCATAGCATTTAGCTAAAACGTCTTTTCTTAAAGCTGAAATAGTTTCTCTTGCAATTATCTTTCCACCTATAGCTGCTTGAATAGGAATTTTAAATAATTTTCTCGGAATTACATCTTTTAATTTTTGAACCATTTTTCTTCCTCTATCATAAGCGCTATCTTTATGAACTATAAAACTTAAAGCATCAACTATTTCACCATTTATATAAATATCTAGTTTTACTAAATCTGCTCTTTTATATTCTTTAAACTCATAATCAAGTGATGCATATCCTTTTGTTTTTGATTTTAGATTATCAAAGAAATCATATATTATTTCATTTAAAGGCATCTCATATATTAATGTAACTCTATTTTCGTCTAAGTATTTCATATCTATATAAATACCTCTTCTTCTTTGACAAAGCTCCATTATATTTCCTATATAATCTTTTGGTGTAAATATATTTGCTGTAACAAATGGTTCTTCTATATATGAAATTTCCTGTGTCGGTGGTAAATCTTCAGGATTATATAACTCAATAACTTGTCCATCTGTTTTATAAACTTTATAAATAACAGATGGTGCTGTTGTAATTAGACCTAAATCAAATTCTCTATCTAATCTTTCTTCTATTATTTCTAGATGTAATAGTCCTAAAAATCCACATCTAAATCCAAATCCTAACGCTGCTGATGTTTCTGGTTCATATTCTAATGCTGCATCATTTAATTTTAATTTTTCTAATGCTTCTTTTAATTCCTCATATTGACTTCCATCTACAGGATATAATCCACAATATACCATTGGTGTTACTTTTTTATATCCTTTTAAAGGTTTCTCTGCTGGATTATTTTTTAAAGTTATTGTATCTCCAACATGTATATCAGATATATTTTTTATACTTGCTGCAATATATCCTACTTCTCCTGCTTTTATTTCATTAACTGGCATATGTGAACCTGGTATAAAATAGCCAACTTCTGTTACAACAAATTCTTTGTTTGTTGCCATAAGTTTTATTTCATCACCAACTTTTACTTTTCCATCCATCACACGAACTGATGCAACTGCTCCTTTGTAGCTATCATAATAAGAGTCAAATATTAAACATTTTGTTTTTGCATTCTCGTCTCCTTTAGGTGCTGGCAAATCTGTTACAATTCTTTCTAATACTTCTTCAACATTTAATCCAGTTTTCGCTGAAATACAAGGAGCATCTTGTGCTGGTATTCCTATTATATCTTCGATTTCTTGTTTTACTTCATCTACTCTTGCATTTGGCAAATCTATTTTATTTAATACTGGTAATATCTCTAAGTTATTATCTATTGCAAGATATACATTCGCTAAAGTTTGAGCTTCAACCCCTTGGCTACTATCTACTGCAAGTACTGCTCCATCACATGCTGCTAAACTTCTTGATACTTCGTAATTAAAATCCACATGTCCTGGTGTATCAATTAGATTTAATATATATTCTTGTCCATCTTTTGCCTTATACACCATTCTTACTGCTTGTGATTTTATTGTAATTCCTCTTTCTCTTTCTATTTCCATATTGTCTAATACTTGGTCTTCCATTTCTCTTTTAGAAAGTGAACCTGTCATTTCTATTAATCTATCTGCTAAAGTAGATTTTCCATGGTCTATATGTGCAATTATACTAAAATTTCTTATATTTTCTTGTCTCATATTTCCTCCTCATGCTTTATTATGAAAGAATTTTATCATAAATCAAGTAAAATCTCAATAGTTTTGATATCCATTATATAAATTATATACCTTAGTATACCCCATATTATTTAACTCTTCTTGTGCTTTTTTACTTCTTGTTCCACTTGAACAATATACAATTATATTCATATTTTTATTTGGTAACAACATACTTGCTTTTTTCTTTATATCATATTCTGGAAGTAATATTGCTCCTTCCATATGTCCTTCTTCATATTCTTGAGGACTTCTTACATCTACTAATATTGCTCCTTCTGATAATATCCTATTCAAATCTTTTTCGTCTATATCATATTCATCTATATTACGGTCCTTTTTTCTTTTAAATAAAGATTTTATTTTTGATAACATTAAAACACCTTCTTTTAATTACATTATATGAACATTTCTTTCTAAAGTTATCCACACCTTACAATTTTATCCACAATTTCTTTTTCTACATTATACCTTTTTTTACCTTATTTTTCTACATTTTTAGTTTTACATTTTTATGACAATAATATTTCTAATGATGTTATTTAAATTCTGTTTTTTCGCCATTTTAAGTATTTTATATTTATTTTACTCCTTTTTTCTTCCTTTTTCGCGCTTTTTTATTACTTTTTTATTTCATTTTTCTTACAATTATGTTATTTTTATATTGTTATGTAACTTCCTTTTTTCGTCTTTTTGTAATATTATGTGTGCATAACCCAATTGTGGAAACTGTGGATAACTTTGTGAATAACTATAAATAGTCATTTTGCGTTCACGAGTTGTTCACAATTAAAATTGGTTTATATAATATTCTTTATTTTGTAATTTTTTATGTGTACCTATTATTTATTCCCAAAAAATAGAAGTAAGTTTTAACCTTACTTCTACTTTTTATTCTCTTATAAGTATTGTCTTGCTGACCATAAATTTCCAATTATATAAATTGCTAAAGCTATTACAGTCACAACTAGTGCTATTAGTATTAATACAAGTCCCACTTTTTTCACTTTACTACTAGACTTTTTATTAAAATACATTATTAGTCCTATCAATCCTATTATTATAATTGGAACTATCAAAATTTTAATATGCTAAATATCTCTCATAATAATATCATCATAATCATAATATGTCTGAGACCATATATATATTGCTAAAGCTATTACTGCCAAAACCGCAGCCATTATTATTAATGCAAGTCCTATCTTTTTTACTCTATCACTAGTCTTTTTATTAAAATACATTATTAATCCTATTAATCCTATTATTAATATAATTGGAACTATCAAAATTTTTAATACGTTAAATATCTTTACCCATAATAATATTCCTGTCTGATTTGTTGCTAAAGCCACAATTAAAATAATTAAAGCAATAAATATTGCTGCTATTATTAACGCAACCCCCGTTTTTCTTACTTTACTACTAAATTTTTTATTTAAAAACATTATTAATCCTACTATCAAAATTATAGCTACTATCAAAATTATAGCTGGTATCATCATTTCAATTACTTTTCTTGCAATAAAATATTCTATAGGTTCTTTCACACCTTCAACAACATTCCCTGTATTAATTATTACCTCATGTTCCGAATTGGTAGCTGCATTTACTAATCCAAAATTTCCTACAAAAAACATGTTATTAAAAACATTATTATAATAAATATTTTTTTTATTTTATTTAACATTCCACTTGCCCCTTTTTATTTACAATCTTAGTATATTATAAGTTGTACTTCCTGTCAATTTATTTCAAAGCAAAATAAACAATTGCAATTATTTCAAGTATTGTAATAAGTGGAAAACCTATAACAAACTGTATTTTCTGTGTTTTATGCCTAAATGCATACATACCAGCTGTTGTTCCAATACCTCCACCAATTGCTGTTATTATAAATAAAGTCTTTTCTGGTATTCTCCAAGCTCCTTTTTTAGCTTTTCTTTTATCAAGCCACATAATAAAAAATCCAAATAAATTAATTACTACTAAATAAATAGTTATATTTTGCCATGTAAATATTTCTTGCATTTTCTTTCCTTTCTATTCTCATATTTATATTACTTCTTATTTAATCCTTTTATTTTCCTAACAACCAATCAATTACATTTTTGTGAATAATTCCTTCTTGTGAAAAATTATATTTATCCATTGTTAAAACATATTTAGGATAATTGTCTTCAACATATTTATATGCTCCAAATTCCCTATCAACAACATTTTCATCTGCTAATATATAAGCAACTTGAACATATATTTTTTCTTCAAACTTTGTTGCTATAAAGTCTATCTCTGCTTTTTCTAAGTTTCCTATTTTTACATCATATCCTCTAGATACTAATTCATTGTATACAATATTTTCTAAATATGCACCTAATTGTGGTCTTTTACCTATGTTTTTTACTTGTCCTAACCCTAAGTCTGTCAAATAATATTTATACTTACCATTTAGTATTCTTTTTCCTCTTATATCATATCTGTCTGCTTTATTTATTAACATAGCTTTTGTCATATATTCTAAATAATTATACAATGTTATTTTAGAAACTTCACGATTATCTTTGTTTTTAAAATAATTTGATAAACTTTCAGCTGAAAAATTTTGTGAAGGTGTTGTTACTATATACTCAACTATTCTATTAAATAAATCTAAATCTTTTATTCCAAATCTTGCAATAATATCTTTTAATACAATAGAATCATATATATCTGAAAGGTATGTTTTAGTTTGTTCTTCATCTGTTAGTACAAATCTTTGTGGCATACCTCCCCAAGTTATATAATCATTAAAGGCATCTTCAATTTCTTTTTCATCTTTTATATTTTTTAACTCACATACTTCACTAAAAGTAAGTGGATATATTTTAAAACTTACATATCTCCCAGCTAGATGTGTAGCTAATTCTCCAGATAATAAATCGCTATTAGAACCAGTTATAAAAATAGACACATTCTTAGATGCTTTAAAGGAATTTATTGCTTTTTCCCAATCTTTTACGTTTTGAATTTCATCAAAAAACAAATAATATTTTTCTTTATTTACAATTCTCTCTTTAATATAGTTATGCAAATCTATATCATTTCTTATAAAATTATATTCTTCGTTTTCAAAGTTTATATATATAATTTGTTTTTGATCTATTCCTTTTTCTTTTAATTCATCTATTATTTGTAATAATAATACTGATTTTCCACATCTTCTAATTCCCATTATTACCTTAATTAAATCTTGTTCATAAAATGGTCTTATTTTAGCTAAATATTTTTCACGAATAATCATAAATATCCCTCTTTTCTCTTTTTAGTATATCATTCTCTTGAAATTTTGTCAACAATTTTGTTTACTGTGTTAAACAAAATTGTTGTTTGTTGTTTTTTTGTTTAGTAACTTTTTTAATCGTTCTAGTTATATTATCTTTATTTTATTATAATATTATTTACACTTTAATATATTTTATATCTTTTTTATTTGCGAACAATTAAAATTTACTAAATTTTTATTTTATTTCTATTTTGTTTCCAAGTATCTCTTCAAACAAACTAAAAAAAGATTAATAAAGCAAGTTTTTAGATTAGGTACTTTTTCGTAGGGAAATTAAGGGTAGAAAAAGTACTGGTAAGCGAAGCTTAAATCTAAAAACTTGCTACAAATCCCTGCAAAAGATGTGTCCCCAATTGCGCATTTTTGTGCAAAAGGAAACGTCCCCATTATGCAAATAAACTCATTTGATTACTTTGGCTCATTCCCTCTAAACATCCATATTTCTTAAGTAAGTCTGTAACTGAATTTCCTACTTTTGAACGTATTTTTAAATCATCAATAGACATAAACTTTCCTTCTTCTCTAGCTTTTGCAATACCTTCAGCTGCAACTGTTCCAAGACCTGGTATACTGTTTAGTGGTGGTCTAATTGCTCCATCTTCTACCAAGAATTTTGTTGCATGAGACTTATATAAGTCCATTGGTAAGAATTTAAATCCTCTTTCATACATTTCTAAAACTAACTCTAGTATTGAATACATATTCTTATCCTTTACTGTTGCTGCATTTCCTTCTAAGTCTATTTCCTTCATTTTATTTTTTACTTTTTCTTCTCCAAATATCATGCAGTCACTATCAAACTCATCTGCTCTAATAGAGAAGAATGCTGCATAATATGCTAGAGGCTTATGTACTTTAAACCATGCTATTCTAAATGCGTTTGTAACATATGCTGCTGCATGTGCTTTTGGGAACATGTATTTAATTTTTTCACAAGATTTAATATACCAATCTGGAACACCATGTTCTTTCATTAAAGCTTTATATTCTTCCCATTTAGGCTCTTTTCCTTTTGCTACCTTTCCTTTACGTACTGCTTCCATTATTTTAAAAGAGTCATTTGGTGGTAGTCCCATTTTTATTAAGTAAATCATTATATCATCACGACAACATATTGCATCTTGAAGTGTTACTGTTCCATCTTCTATTAATTTTTGTGCATTTCCTAGCCACACATCTGTACCATGTGATAAACCAGAAATACGTATTAATTCATCAAATGTTGTTGGCTTTGTATCTACTAGCATTCCTCTTACGAATTTTGTTCCAAACTCTGGTATTCCATAGCTTCCTACTTCTGAATGTATTTGTTCTGGTGTTACTCCTAAAGCTTTTGTTGAGCTAAATATCGACATTGTTTCTTTATCATCTAATGGTACTTTTCTTGGGTCTATTCCTGTTATATCTTGGAGCATTCTTATAACTGTTGGATCATCGTGTCCTAGTATATCTAGCTTAAGTAAGTTTTGGTCTATTGAGTGGTAATCAAAGTGTGTTGTTATAATATCTGAATTTGGGTCATCTGCTGGGTGTTGTACTGGGCAGAACTCATATATTTCTCTTCCTTTTGGTACAACTATAATTCCTCCTGGGTGCTGTCCAGTTGTTCTTTTTATACCAGTACATCCTTTTGCTAATCTTTGTGTTTCTGCTCTATTTATTGGTATATTTCTTTCTTCAAAATATTTTTTAACATAACCATATGCTGTTTTATCTGCTACAGTACCTATTGTTCCAGCTTTAAATGTTGTCCCTTTTCCAAATATTACTTCTGTGTATTTATGTGCTTTTGCTTGATATTCTCCTGAGAAGTTTAAGTCTATATCTGGTTCCTTATCTCCGTTAAATCCAAGGAATGTTTCAAATGGTATATCTAGTCCATCTTTGTCCAATTTATGTCCACATTTTGGGCAATTCTTATCTGGTAAGTCATATCCATTTTTATATCCATAGTCTGTAAAGTCTGAATATTTACAATTAGGACATCTATAATGTGGAGGTAATGAGTTTACCTCTGTTATTCCTGTCATGTTTGCTACAAATGATGAACCAACAGAACCTCTCGAACCTACTATATATCCATCTTCATTTGATTTCCACACCAGTTTTTGTGCAATTATGTACATAACTGAGAAACCATTTTTTATAATTGACTCTAGTTCTTTATCTAGTCTTGTTTGTACTATTTCTGGTAATGGATCTCCATATAATTCATGTGCTCTTTTATAAGCAATATCTTTAATTGTTTGTTCACAACCTGGAATATGTGGCGGACATTTTTCTGGTGATATTGGACTTATCTTATCACACATATCTGAGATTTTATTTGTATTTGTTACAACTACTTCGTATGCTTTTTCTTTTCCTAAATAGCTAAATTCTTCTAGCATTTCTTCTGTTGTTCTTAAATACAATGGTGCTTGTTGGTCAGCATCTGCATATCCTTGTCCTGCTTCTAGAATTCTTCTATATATTTCATCTTGTGGATCCATAAAGTGAACATCACATGTTGCAACTACTGGTTTATTTAGTTTTTCTCCTAAAGCTACTATTTTTCTATTTATATCTCTTAGAGCTTCTTCATCTTTTACTGTTTCATTTCTTATTAAGAAATTATTATTTCCTATTGGTTGTATTTCTAAATAATCATAGAAGTTTGCAATTTCTTCTATTTCTTCATCTGTTTTTCCAAGTTCTATTGCTTGGTATAATTCTCCTGCTTCACATGCACTTCCTAAAATTAAGCCTTCTCTATATTTTTCTAGTAAACTTTTTAAAATACGTGGTTTTCTATAAAAATATTTTACATGTGAATATGATACTAATTTATATAAGTTTCTTAATCCTATATAATTTTTAGCTAAGATTATTGCATGATATGTTTTTAATTTTTTGTATTCTTCTTTTTTAGCTTCTTCTGTTCTACTAACTCTATCTATATCATCTATTTTTTTGGCTCCACGTTTAGCAAGCATATCTAACATTACATTAAATACTTTTACAGTTGTATCAACATCATCTAAAGCTCTATGCGCTACTTCTACTTTTATTCCCAAGTTTTCTGCAATTTTTCCTAATTTATATTTTTTATATTCTGGGAATAAGTCTTTTGCTAAACTTAAGGTATCTATGTATGTATAATCAAAATCATATCCTAAATTTTTAGCATTTTGTTTTAAAAATCCTACGTCAAATCCTGCATTATGTGCAACAATTACTGAGTCTCCTAAAAATTCTAGTATTTTAGGAAATACTTTATCTATTGTTTCTGCATCTTTTACCATTTCATCTGTGATATGAGTTACTTGTGTTACTCTTTCTGGTATATGTTTTTCAGGATTTACAAAGCAAGAAAATTCGTCTATTACCTCTCCGTCTTTTACTTTCATTATTCCTACTTCAGTTATTTTTTCTGTTGTTGCTGAAAATCCTGTTGTTTCTAAGTCTAATACACAATATGTTGTATTTAAATCTTGTCCTTTTGAATTTTCTACTGCTGGATTTTTATCTGGTGCTAAATATGCTTCCATTCCATAAATTATTTTTATATCTGGATTATCATATCCGAGTAATTTATGTGCTTCTGGGAATGCTTGTACTACTCCATGGTCTGTTATTGCAATTGATTTCATTCCCCATTTCATTGCTCTTTTTATTAAATCTGTTGCTGATGTCATTGCATCCATTTGACTCATTTGAGTATGCATATGTAGTTCTACTCTTTTTACTTCTGCATTATCCATTCTTATTTCTTTCTTTAATCCTTCTGTTTCTACTATTGTGTTTACCATTACTGTTAATTCGTTTGAGAAACTATCCATAGATGCTGTTCCAGCTACTTTAACACCTTTTGCAGATGTTATTCTTTTCATTTTCTTTTTTGCTTGCTCTTTTTCTAAAAATGCCTTACATGTTATTGTGCTTGTTCCATCATATAAATCAAAACTAAATAATGTTTTTCCTGATTTTAATGTTCTATCTTCTGAATATATTACTTCCCCTTGTAAAGCTACTTTACCATCATCTACTCCTAAATCAGATACTTTAACTAATGGTTCTGTTATATTCATTGAACTTCCTAAGATTAAAGGCGTACTTTCATCTTCTTCTGGCATTTCTGGGAATTCATTTTCTGTTGCAATTATTATATTTGCAATTACTGTTACATCTCCTGCAAATGTATCTAGCCCTGCTTTTCCCGTCACTTTTACTGCTTTTGCATTATCTATTTTTTCAATCATCTCTTGACCTTCTTTAAGGTCTTTTGCAAATGATTTTATTGTAATTCTTCCAGTTCCATCATAGATATCAAATATTAACATTCCTTTTCCTGATTTAGTTTCACGTACATTTGAAGTTATAACTCTTCCTTCTAACGTTACTCTTCCTGAATCTGCTCCTAAATCTTTTACCAATACATGTTTTTCTTTTGCTTTTGATGGTTTTCCCATTATGTATTCTACATTAATTGGTTCAACTTCAACAGGCACATCTTCAGGAACATAATCTTCATCACCTGGCATTTGATAATCTGGATCTACATATTCTGGAACATTTTCTTCAGCTATTTCTTCATGTTTCTTATTTTCTTCTTCAATATGTGCTACTATAGATGCTTCTTCTTCCTCTAATCTTTTCTTTATAGAATTTATTTCTTCCTTAGATATTTCTTCTCTTAATTCAATATTATATTTTTCTCCAAAAAGATTTTCCAAAACATGAGAAAGCTCTTTATCTGTTTTCTTGGCACGCAAAAAATCTGCACCTTTTATATGCATTCTAACTAATATATCATGGTCATTTACTTCTACATCACTTTTAAGTAATAACATTGGTTTTGTTAATGGATATTTATGTGCCATATATGCAATTATATTTTTCCATTCAGATGCGATACTTTTCTTTTCTACTGCATCATGGTATTTTATTTTCATATCTATGTTACTAAAATGAAATCTATCTTGCAAAAACTTTTCAAAATACCATATTTCTTTTATTTCTATATATTCATCATAATACATTACTACTTCTAATGTATTTGTTTTTTTCAAAACGTTTAAAGCCACTATTTGTGCATATTTTATATTAGAACTTGTCTTATAATCGCTAAATACTTCCCCTATTTTTTTTGCCCCCAAGTTTTTCATCTCCTAACAAATTGTATTCTAACATAAAACAAAAACTAATTAAAGCGAACAAAGAAAAAAAGATAAAAAAATTCACATCATGAAAAAAGCTACTATTTCTAGTAACTTTTTTCTCTTATTCCCAATAAAGTAATGGCTGATTAGCATCTTTAGGATTATCTACAAATGCATTTCCTAAATCTTTAGCTGAAAATACATCATCTTTAGTATAGCAATTTACTGTTGCATTAGCTTGGTGCTGTTGCTTAATTCCTACTATTTGACCGGTATCCCCACTTCCTACTATATCTCCAAAAAAATAACAATTTATAATATCTTTTTTTCCATAACCACTTCCAGTACTTCCTAATATTCCTCCTACCATACCTTGACCGCTAACATTTGAAATATTATAACAATTTTCTATAGTGTTACCATCTGCAATATTTCCTGCTATACCTCCTACATAATTATGATCACTTTGTATTTCTCCTTTATTACAACAATTTAATATATCTCCTTTTAAAAATCCTACAATTCCTCCACAATAATCTCCTGTTTCTCTTGTTATATTTCCATAATTTCCACAATTTATTATTTTATTTGAGACATCTTTGAATTGCTCCCAATCAGTTCCATTACTGCTTCCTACTATTCCTCCCATTCCATTATTTATAGTTCCATAATTTTTACAATTATAAATTGTATGTTCTCCAGCAATTAGCCTAACAATTCCTGCTCCATTTGTATTTGTATAATTTACACAATTACTAATATTTCCTTCAAAGCCATATAGAAATCCTACTACTCCTGCTCCTTGATTATTTCCTGTAACTTCACTATTTTCTCCTATTGTTATATTTCTTATTGTTCCATCTACTACAAAACTAAATAATCCATTATATTTATTTTCTGTTGAACTTATATTCAAATTATTTATTCTATGCTTACCACCATCAAATATTCCTTTAAAAGGTTTATTATCTCCTGTTTCTGGATTTTTACTATCTGTATCTGGAGATATAAAACCAATTGGTGTCCAATTTTCACTTAATGTTATATCAGATGTTAATAATACTGCTTTTCCTTCATAAGTATTTCCTGCTTTTACATCATTTCTGACATTTATTAAACCTTGTTCATCACTTATTTCTACTATATTATCACTATTTATTACTGTTTTATCATCATTAACATAGTATTTTCTTTGTGTATCTTCCACTGTTATTATAAAGCTTCCATCTCCATTTGCCACTACATCTAATTCTTGATTTCCAAATTGATTTGCTAATTCTTTTTTAAAACTATCTATATCTAAAACTTCTGCATAGCTATTATCAGTAACACTACTTCCTAATACTGCTATTTGAATTTTTTCTTCTTCTGTTGCTTTATCTGTTTTCTCCTTTGCATTAGTTGCTTGTGTAAGTATTCCATTATCTCCTGTTAGCATTGCAATTGATACTCCTGCTAAAATTAAAAGGACAATGATAGTTATTACTAAGGCTATCAAAGTAATTCCTTTCTTTTGTTTTAATTTTTCTATCATTTGTTAATTCCTCCTTGTTTTATATTTTTCATTAAACTTAATAATTATTTTAAAACACAAAAAAACAGCAACAAAAACCTATATTTTTATAGGTTTGTTACTGTTTATACTAAATTTGCATAAGCTAAATACACCATACTTTATTTTACTAAAGTGTGGCTCTCTCTCTCTCTCTCTCTCTTAGAGTCCCAAGGGTTTTAGCTTTTAGCATAATTTAGTTTCACCTTCTTCTTTTCATTTGTATTTTTATTATATATTAGTTTTTTTATTTTTTCAATTACATTTATATTACATTTTGTTTACAATATATTTTTTGTTTACAATTTCAAATTTATTGTATACTTTTATTGTGTACTTTTTATTTTTTATTTATTCAAAACCACTATATAAACTTGTTTTTCTAAATTTTATTATATACTTTATTGTATACCTTTAAAGTTTTTTACTCTTTAATAATCCACTTACCTTTTTTTCTGGCACCTTTTCTTAAAATTATTTCTTTATCTTGTAATATAGAGATATTCTTTTTTATAGCAGATTTTGATAGACCAATTTTCTCAGCCATTTCTTTTTGTGTAATTTCTGGATTTTTTCTAATTAATTGTAAAATTTTTATTTGTGTTTTATTTAGATTTTGTTTTAATTTATTTTTATTATTTTTTGATAAATCATAAGTACCATAGTTCTCATCATAATAAGAAGGTCTTTGAAAATTAGCATCAAAGAAATAATCATCATAATCAAACTCTGGCTCTTTTAATCCTGCACCTTTCATAAGGTCTCTCATTCTTCCAATACCAGTTCCAATTTTTTCGATATAATGAGTTCTTCTTAACAAGTCAGCAATTATTGGGTTTCTTGCAACACTTTTTTTACCAAAATTTTCTTTAGTTATTCCTTTAGGTACACTTCCTGGACTTACAATAGAAACTTTATCGTCATATATTTCTACCATCACTCTAGCCCCTTCTTCAAAGTATTGTCTGTGGCATACTCCGATTAACAATTGCTTCTTTTAGTACATCTTCTGGTATTTCTAAAACTTCTTTTCTTGTTGCATTTCCTTGTTCTTGCATAACTTCACTATTTATTAAATATGTTAGTTTTATATTTCTTTTTGCAAAAGCAAGTGCATCTTCAATATTTGATATTATGTCTTTTTCACATTCTAAAGTATCTAGAATATATACTCTATTAGTTCCTTTAAATGCAACACATGTTATATAGTCTTGAACTAGAAATCTTTTTGGATTTTTTACAAAAAACATTACACCTGCATTTGTAAACATATATTTACCATTTACCTTTTTTAAACAATTTAAATTAACTAATAATTCTTCTCTTTCTAATACTTCTTTAGAATCAGACAATTTTAAAAATTTATTATAAGCATTTTCATCAAAATCCTCTGGATATTTAGCATCTTTATTAATTATCCTATCAAATTGTATTTTTCCACCTTCTTCTAAAAATTCTCTTATTTCATCTCTAGTCATTTTTTGACATATGGCACCAGCTCTTAAAAAATATCCTTCACTTGACGAATACGGCTTATCATCTCCTTCTGGTACATTTATCACAATTACATTATCTACAATTTCTATTTCTACATCTATTTTAGGTTCTATTTGTTTTATCTGATTTTGTATATTAGCTCTTTGTTTATTTGATGTATCTGTTCCAATTATTTCTCCTTTATCATTTACACCAATTAAAATCTTTCCACCAATACTGTTAGCAAAAGCTACAACTTCTGGTATTATCCTTTTTGTTAAACTTTCTTTAAATTCTAAGTTATATCCTTCACCTTCTTTTGTTAATAATTTTAGTTCTTCTCGTGTCATAATTTTCACTCCTATTTGCATATATTTTATTCTTTAAAATCCGCTTCTTTAAGATTAGTTATTTTTTCTACTTCTTTTATGCTATAGCCCATATTTAATAATTTTCTTGCGATTGCTTTTTCTCCTTCAATTCTTCCTTTATCCTCAATATCTTTATATACCTTACTAATTTCTTCTTTTACAAGTTTATTATTTGCCTTTCCTCCATCTCTTGCTCTTCTTACTAAAAATTCTATTTTTTCTTTTGGCATAATTTCTGAAAAAGCTAATCTTGA
>CALXFH010000038.1 GCA_944387555.1 uncultured Clostridia bacterium
TGTACAATACAGAGTTCACTCCCTAGCTGCTTAGTAGTTAATTAAAAACTGTCCAATTTTTTGGGTTCAGTACAAAATAAATCTACTTTCTTTTCTAATAATATATTTCTAATTGTTGTGAAAAATATTTATCTGTTTTTGATGTGTGTAAATTAACATTATTATTTTTCTTAACTAATTTACGAACTTCCCATAAACCAAGTCCAGTATGATTTTCTTTACTAGAAAAGCCTTTATCATAAATTTTATCTGTATCTATATTTTTATCTTTATAAGTATTTTCAACTAAAATTATTTGTCTAGAATTACTTTGGTCATTTCTAAACTCTAAGTTAATTATTTTTTCATCACATTCAGAACTTGCTTCAATAGCATTGTCTAGTAATATTCCTAATATTCTTGCAAACTCATATATTTTCATATGTAAAGTGCTTAAATCTAAAAGAAAAGTCATATTAAATTTTATGTCTTTGGCATCAGCTTCTTGATATTTTTTAGTTAACAAATTATAAATTCCATCATTATTTATAATTTCAGGATTTAACAAATATAAATTATTTACTCTTTGACAATCATCTTCAAGCTCATTATAATAAATTTTTAATCCTTCCATATCATTAGTTTTAATATATCCACCAATAGTTGTAACTATATTATCAAAATCATGTTTAAAGGCTCTTACATTATCATGTAAAATGCGCAAACTTCTATTATATTCTTCAGCACTTTCTAGTTTTTGTGTTGCTGTAATTAGTTTGAAGACGCGTGTTAAACTATAAAAACTAATTGCAAAATAAACAAAGAAGGAAATAAAGCTAAAAAATGTAATTATGATAGGTAAAGTATCTACATAATAAAAAAGAGTTATAGATTCCATAATAATAGCGAGTATTCCAAATAGTGAGTTTGCTATTATAATAATTTTATTTTTCCTATCAATGTTATCAGAAAATTGAAAATCCCAATTTTTCTTTCTTAAAAGAATAATACTTAATATACATATGATGTATATTACAAAAATATAACATAACCTATAAATAGGAATAGAATATAATTGATTGCTATCAATCTTAAAAATTGTAATAAAAGGATTTAATATCAAAATACCAATCAAATTATAAATAATTAAAGCAGAAACACTTGAGGTAATACTTTTTAAAAAAGGATTGGAAAATATTATGTATTGTAAAGCTATAGCAATAAAATAATTTATAAATATGTTAAAAGGTTGGGGGATTACAAGCATAGTAAAAATTCCAATCAACCAAATTACTAAAACATATATTATTCTTTGTTTTCTAGTTGAAGATAAATTCATTATAGAAAGAAATAAATACATATTTAAAATAATTTCTATTAATGAAATTGGAATAGAAATTATATTTATAAGTTGAATGTTTGGAGAGGTAATAGCAGTCCAAACATTATTCAAAATCTCCATAATCTTTTAAAACCTCCATTAAATCTGATTTATATTTAGGACCAATTTCACAAGTACTTCCATCTCTAAAAGTAATAATGCCAGAAACTGGTTCTACATCTTTTATTTGAGAAAGGTTAGCAATACAAGATTTATGGCATCTTTTGTAATTTTCAGGCAAAGTATCTTGAATCTTTGCAAAAGAGCTATAAGCATCATAATCACGAAATGGAGTATGAAAAATTAGTTTCATCCCATCTCTTTTTATATATTGAATTTCAGATGCGTCAATAATTGTATTTTTATTATCAATCTTAATATATCTTTTAGGTTGTCCATTAACATCCTCAAATAATCTTATAATTGTTTCCTGTAATCTATCATAGGTGATAGGTTTTGCAAGATAATCAAAAGTTTTAAATCGGTAAGCATACATAATATATTCTAGATGACCAGTAGTAAAAATAAGATAAGCATCTTTATTGAATTTTCTAATTGCTTCAGCTAGTTGTAATCCAGATTTATTAGATTTTAAATTTATATCTAACATAATTACATCTACTTTATTGGTACTTACAAAATCTAACATATCTTTAGTATTGTTTGCAGTAAATATTACAGATGCATCAAAGTTGTTTTTGGTAAAGATACTTTCAAGCATTTTTTCTAACTTATCCAAAATATTTATGTTATCATCGCATAAAGCGAATTTAAGCATAATATCACCTTCTTAAATAAATTATAAAAAATAGGAAACAACGTTCCCCTGACAAAAAGAAACAAAATACCTTATTTTTCCAAAAACAAATACAATATATGATAAAATGACGATAATGTCAATAGAAATTTACAAATTTATCCAGTTGAAAAATTAATAGAATTACTAGGAAAATATTAAAAATATCAGTTTGATAAAGAGAAAATACAATTATTGCAAAACATTGGAAAATGTGGTATAGTAAATATGCTAAATCCAATAAGGATTTGGTGGGCAAGTAGGCAAGTTGATTAGGAAGGAAAACATTATGGATGTCAAGACATTGCTAAAGAATTGGAACGGGGATGCGTTTTTGTTTGATGTTAAAATCGTCGAAGAAGGCAAAAAACGCGATGAAGTTATGGCAGAAGGCAGGGCTTTGGTTAGAACCGAGAAAATTAATGGCAAGTATTGTGGTCATTGTTGTCTTTATGGAGATAACAATTATACAACGGAAGATTGTAAGAAGCATGTAGTTACGCGTTGTATCAAGCGAGCACAGCTTTTGAAAAATGGAGTACTTGAGGCAAGTAAAGAAACTCCAAAAGAGCAGCTTGAAGAGACCACATATGATTAGATAAAGTTGACTGATGTAAAGTTGCTTTTATACTAAGTCTACTGACCTCTATCTCTCAAATGGGAGATGGAGGTTTATTTTTTGCTTGTAATTTTGTTCTAGATTTTTTTATTTCTCATAAAATTAATTATATTAGGAGGCATTTATGAAAGGTAAAAAAATAAAGTTTGTTTTTATAATTATTTTAATAATCATTATTTGTATATTAAGTAGTATTTTAACTAAAGAAAATGAGACAGTAGAAACTAGTAGTGAGGCAGTAAGTACTAAAAAGATAGAGTGGGGAATAAAAAGAAATGATACACATGAACAACCAGATGTGGGAAGTGAAAATAGAAAAATATTAGAAGAAAATAATGGAATATGTTTAGGAAATAAAGAAAGTAAAGTAATTTATCTGACATTTGATGAAGGATATGAAGCAGGATACACACCAAAAATTTTAGAAGTATTAAAAGAAAATGATGTAAAAGCAGCATTTTTTATAACAGCACATTATTTAAATACTGAGGAAGATTTGGTAAAACAAATGATAGAAGAAGGACATATTGTAGGAAATCATACAGTAAACCATAAATCAATGCCAAGCTTAACAGAAGAAGAAATAAAAAAAGAAGTAATGGATTTACATACAGCTATATATGAAAAATTTGGTTATGAGATGAAGTATATAAGGCCACCAAAAGGAGAGTTTAGTGAAAAAAGTATAAAATATACAAATACACTTGGATATAAAACAGTAATGTGGTCTTTTGCATATGAAGATTGGAATGAGAAAAAACAACCAGATGAAGAAAAGGCTAAGAAAAAAATATTAGACAATTTACACAATGGGGAAATAATGCTTCTTCATGGTAATTCAAAAACAAATACAAATATATTAGATAGTATTATAAAAGAAGCAAAAGAAATTGGGTATCAGTTTAAATCTTTAGATGAATTTGAAAAGTAGAGGGATTTTTATGAAAAAGAAAAAGAAATCTAATAGAGTAGATAAACTTTTAGAACTTCCCAAAGAAGTGTATTCAAATGAGCCTAAAATTGTAATTACAGGTTTTGATGAATTAATAATAGAAAACTTTAAGGGGATATTAGAATATGAAGAATTTTTTGTAAGAATAAATACATATATTGGGATAATAAATATAAATGGTTACAATTTAAATTTAGAGAATATGACAAATGATGACCTGAAAGTAAAAGGAAAAATCGAAAGTGTAGAATTTGAAAGAACAATAGATTAGATTTTAGGAGAAAGTGTATGTTTATAAAAATAATATTAAGTTTCTTACTTGGTTTTGTAAAAATATCTGTGGAAGGGTATTATATAGAAAGGTTTATAAATATATGTAAGAATAAAAAAATAACAATTTGGAATTTAAAAAGAAGTAGTAATATAGAATTAATGTTAAATGTAAGAATAAATGAATTTAGAGAAGTTTGTAAAATAGCTAAGAAAACTGGTTGTAAATTAAAAATAAAAAACAAGAGGGGTTTGCCATTTTTATTACATAGATATAAGAAAAGAAAAATATTTTTAATATTACTATTATTAGTAGTATTAATTATAGGATTATCCTCAATGTTTGTATGGAATGTGGATATATCTATAGAGGATAATCAAGAACTTGCAAATATAAGTAGAGATTTAGAAAATGCAGGTTTAAAGACGGGGATATTAAAATCCAAAATAGATACAAAAGAAATAATAAACAAAATAAGATTAGAAAGAGAAGATGTTGCATGGATGGGAATTGAGCTTAAAGGAACAAATGCAATTGTAAAATTAGTTAAAGCGGATAAAGCACCAGAAATAGTAGATGAGAATGAATATTGTAATATCGTGTCTAATAAAACTGGAATAATAACAAAAATAAATGCACAAGAAGGAATAGCGGCGGTAAAAGTAGGAGATACTGTAAAGGAAGGAGATGTTTTAATAAATGGTTGGATGGAAGGAAAATTTACAGGCGTTAGATATGTTCATGCAAAAGGAGAAATAGAAGCAAGAGTATGGTATACAAAAAGTAAAAAAATTCCATATACCCTTACGGAGACTAAAGAAACAGGCAACGAGGAAAATAAGTACAGAATAAAATTTGGCAATTTTCAAATAAATTTTCCAAAAAAGTATTCAAAATTTAAAATTTATGATACAATAGAAACAGAAAGCAAAATTAAATTATTTTCAGACTTTTATTTACCAATTTCGATAATAAAAACTACATACAAAGAACAAGAAGAAGTACAAAAAACATACACAGTCGAAGAAGCTAAAAACATAGGGATTAAAGAGTTAGAGGAGGAATTGGAGAAAGAAATTGAAAATAAAGATAATATTGTAAATAAAAACATTAATACCTATGAACAAGCAGATGGAGTAGAAGTTTATGTTACATATGAAGTACTTGAAAACATAGGTACAAATGAAAAAATAGTGTTTTGAAGGGATGATAAGATATGGAAGAAAGAAGCTTAAAGATTGTTGGAACAGATAGAAACTTTTTTAATAAAATAACAAGTACATTAACAAGAATATTAATACCAACTAAAATAGGAATTAATGGAATGCTAATTTCCATAAAAAGAAATAGTCTCATAAAAGCATTTGAAAATTATACTCAAGATGATAATTATGAAAATAGTGAATTAGAAAAAAAGTATGATTCAGCTTATGAAGCTTATCTAGACTCACTAGATAAATATGTTATGGATTCTATTTATAAAAAGGTAAGAAATGGAACGGCTTCAGAATTTGAAAAAGATGCAATGGCAAGATATTACGAAGTTACAAGCCTAAAGGAAAATGAATATGTAGAATATAAATATAGAAAACAAAAATATTTATTAGAATTAGACTATGAAGGAATAAAGGAATCTGGAAAAGAAAAAGTAATCGCAAAATATAATAAATTCTATATCTCAAAAATGGATTCATTATATAAATCAATATTAAAAAATTATTCAATAAAAGTAGCAGATACAACTAATAAATATGACTCTGCAAAAGAGTGGATTTATACAAAAATATTCCACACATTGGAAGACTATATACAAAATATATTGTCATTAAAATTAGATACTAATTATAATAATATTAATTCAAAAGATATAGCAAATGATTATGAAAAATATGAAGCATATACAGTAGGAAAATTAGATACTAAAGATAATATAGAAAAAAATATGATTTTACTTGGAATAAGTAGAAAATTATTTACACACAGTTTACCACTAATTGTTGCAGAGCAATGTTATGAAAAATTATTAAAAGATGCAAGAATGTTAGTACAAGATACAAAAATTGCAGCAAAAAGAGAAAAAGTTTATGGTATGTTAATAAATTTAATAGAAGATTATAATGTGAAATTGTTATCAACAAAAGTATATTGGGAGACACCAAAGCAAAGAGAAGAATATAAAGAGTTTTGGAATAAATATAAAGAAATTTCAAAATTAAAAGAAACAGATTTTATTGAGTATGTAAAACAAAAAGAAATATTATTTATAAAAAACGATATGAAGAAAATTGAGAATAGTAAAATAGATTATAGTAAAATATTAAAATATTACAAGAGAAAATTAGTAGATTATGGAGCAATGAAAGAACTTAAAAATTCTTGTAAATCAGAAGGAAATTATATTAAACTTAAAAAAAGGGAAGTAGCATAAATGTTTTTTGAAATAGTATATAAAGGTGTAGAAGAAAATAAAAAATATGACGAAGTAATAAAAAAGGTACTTACAAAATGTTTCGAAGAAGAAAATTTAGAAAATTCCAAATTATATATTACAGTAACATTAACAACACCTGAAAATATTAGAAAAATTAATAAAGAATATAGGAATATAGATAGAGCAACTGATGTTCTTTCTTTTCCTATGTTTGAGAAGGACGAGTTAGAAGAAAAAATAAAAAATAATGATTTTGAGCATGAGGATGTATTAGGAGATTTAATAATATCAATAGAAAAAGTAAGAGAGCAAGCAGAGGAGTATGGACATAGTTTTGAAAGAGAACTAAGTTATATGTTAGTTCATGGATTTTATCATCTAATGGGATATGATCATATAAAAGAAGAGGACAAAAGGAAAATGAGACCAAAAGAAGAAAAAATATTAAATGATTTAAAAATCTTAAGAAAATAAAGGAGAGGACTATGGAAAAAGGTGGAGTAAAGATATTAATTGCTATATTAGTAGTACTAGTTATTGCAGCAGGAGGAGTACTCGCTTATAAAATAACTAAAGATAAAGAGGAAGCAGAGCCAGTTGCAAATGAAAACAATGTATTAACAGCAGAGGTTGATAAAAAAGAAGTTCAAATATTTAAAGGAAATGATAGACCGATTGCAGTTATGATAGATAATCATCAAGATGCTTGGCCACAAGCAGGGCTTCAAAATGCATATATGGTATATGAAATAATAGTTGAAGGTGGAGAAACAAGATTAATGGCATTATTTAAAGGAGCAGACGTAGAGAAAATCGGACCTGTAAGAAGTGCAAGACACTATTTTATAGATTATGCGATGGAAAATGATGCTATATATGTACATTTTGGACAAAGTCCACAAGCAGAAAGTGACATTAAGAAATATAGTATAGATGACATAAATGGAATTGCAGAAGATGGAACAACATTCTGGAGAGTAAAAGATAAATATGCACCACATAATGCAGTAACTAGTACAGAGAATTTATTAAAATCAGCAAAAAATAAAGGCTATAGAACAACTTCAAATGAAACATCAGTATTAAATTATGTAACAGATGAAGTAAATCTAGAAAATGGAGAAGCAGCTACAGAAATAACAATACCACATTCACAACTTCAAGAAGTAGAATATTATTATGATGAAGAAAATAAAGTATATGAAAGATATGCAAGAGATAAAGAACAAGTGGATTGGGATACAGAAAATCCAATTACAGTAAAAAATATTATAATAACATTCTGTGATAATTATACATTAACAGATACTGAAAATAAAGGTAGACAAGGATTAAAAAACATAGGAACATTTGATGGATATTATATTACAAACGGAAAAGCAATACCTATAAAATGTACTAAGGAAGCAAGAGATGAAAAGACAGTTTATAAAGATTTAAACGGAAATGTTATAAATGTAAATGATGGAAATACATTTGTACATATTTGCCCAACAAATGCAAAAGTTTCTATAGAAGGACCAGCAGAAGAAGGAACAGGAAATACAGTAAATAATACTTAGTGTTGTCTTTTTGGATGGGGTCAAAAAACAATATTTATGAATTAATTAAGAAAGGATGTAAAAAATGAACGTTTATGATACAGCAAATAGATTAGCAGGAGAAATAAAACAGTCAGAAGAATATGTAAATTATAAAATGGCGAAAGAAGCTTTAAATTTAAATCATTCTTTAAAAGAAAAGATGGCTAAATTTGAAAAATTAAGATATGAAACTCAATTAGAAATGATGCAAACAGGAAAAAATAATGAGGAAAAATACAAAGAAATGCAAAAAGAATATGCAGAATTAATAGAAGATGAAGAAGCAAAAAGATATTTTGATGCAGAAACTAAATTTAATATTTTAATTGCAGATGTAAATAAAATAATAGGTGAATCAATTAAAGATGTTATGCAATAGAAAAATAAAAGTGTTGTTTTTTGGACTTAAAAAACAACACCTTTTTATATTTTACTTTTTATCATCTTTTAATAATAAATTTAACATTTGAGGGTAAATGGAATTTGCATGTTTATTCCAGTTATCTACAATTTTTTTTGCTCTATCTCTAGAACCAACAAATGTTCTTACTTCAAAAATAGTTTCATTGTTTTCAACAATTTTACACTTAACAGTGTAGTCATTTTCGTTTTTTGGAATAAATTCAGCAATAACAGAAGCTTCATTTTCTATAGAAGCAAATTCTTTTTTAAAAATACTATCTGCTTTTAATTTTAATAATCCTGGTAATACATCTTTTGTAAGAATATATGCATTTTTTCCATTGTCTGTGATTTTCAAAACTTGTTCTTCTTCTTTAGTATAAGTACCTACTAATTTGGAATCAATTAAATCTGTTAAAATTTGTTTAAAAAAGAAGTAGTTCATATTATTTATAGAGCTAACTAATTTAAACAAGTCATCTTGTTTTATATCATTATTTATAAGATTTAATATGTATAAGATTAAAACCTTATTTTCTGCCAAAGTAGTAGCATTATTTGAATTAGAACTCATATAATTGCACTCCTTACTTTGATTATTTTCTTTAAGAAGTATATCACAGTTTACAAAAAAAGTAAATGGAAGTAAAATAAAAAATAAATGTGACAATTTTGTTTAAAAAGTATATACAATTAATATTTTTTGTGATATAATGCAAAATGTATAAAAAAAGAAAGGGGAGCAAAAATATGACATTAGCTGTAAGCTTTGAGGCTGTACACACACACACACACATGTAGTTTAGTAAAAGAGATTGCTAGTAATAGCAGTTATTTTTGCATACCTGAAATAAATGAAAACCTAAGTAATAATTAGATATAGTTGTTGCTTAGGTTTTTTGCGCGTTTAAAGGGGGAATGAAAAAATACTAGGAGGTATAAAGAGTAAAAAATAAAATTGAGAATAAAGGAGAGATAAAGAATGAAAAAAATGACAAGAAAATTTTGGGCTATCGTTTTGGTAGCAATAATGGTAGTTGCACAATTTAGTTTTTTAACAAATGTTTCATTAGCGGCAACTACAGTGCAAGATTTAAGAAATAAGTTTCCAAATGGGGCATATTGGAATGGAGGAAATCCGGATTCTTATACATGGACACCATGTTATGGACATGATAAATGTAATTATTTTAATGGAGCTTCACAATGTGTAGGATTTGCATTCAAATTGTTCCAAGATTATTATGGAGTGTCTGCAAGAGATGTTTCAGGACATCAAGATATTAATTCAATTAAACCTGGGGATATATTGTATTATTATTCACCAGAATTATATAGTTATGAGGATGGACATACAGTTTGGGTAACAGGTGTAGATGGAGATACATTATATATAGCAGACTGTAACTGGAATAATAATTGCAATATTAGATGGGATGCAACATTATCAAAAAGTAGTATTACAGAAGTAAGAAATATATATGTAGCACCATATGAAATAAATGATTTTGTAGATACAGAAGCACCTAAAATTAATAATGTAACAGTTGGAGAAAAAAATAAAGAAGGATTTACAATTACAGCAGATGTATCAGATAATGTTGGAGTAACAAAAGTATCTTTCTATGTTACAATAAATGGTCAAGAAAAAGTATTTAATGCACCATCAATAAGTGATGGAAAAGCATCTGTAAGAATTAATTATGCAGATTATGGTTTAACAGAAGGAACAAGTACAGCAACAGCAAATATATGGGCATATGATGATGCAGGAAATACATCAAATACAGGTAATATAGGAACAGTAAATATAGATTTAGATGCTCCAGTAATTAGTAATGTAAAAGTAAGTAATGTAACAGGAACAGGTTATACATTAACATTTGAAGTATCAGACAATGTAGGAGTAACAAAAGTACAGTGCCCTACTTGGAATGATAGTAATGATAGAGATGAATTAGAAGGATCAAATTGGGAAACAAACCCAGAATATACAGCAATAGAAAAAGCTGGAACATATACATATCACGTAAATATAGCTAATGATACTTTTAAAAATGAAGGAGGAACATATAAAACTCAAATAACAGCATTTGATGAGTATGGAAATACAGTACAAGAAAATGTAGAAGTAGAAGTATATCCAATTACAAATGTAACTCTAAATGAAAGTGAAGCAACAATATATAAAGGACAAAATCTTACTTTAGAAGCAGTTTATGAACCAGAAAATACAACAGGAGATACAGAAGTAACATGGACAAGCAGTGATGAAGAAGTAGCAACAGTAAAAGATGGAGTAGTAACAGCTTTAAAAGAAGGAACAACAACAATAACAGCAACAATAGATGGCGTAGAAGCAACATGTGAAGTTACAGTAAAAGAAATACCACTAGGAAGTATAGCAATAGAAGAACAAAATGTTTCATTAAATATTGGAGAAGAAAAAGATTTACATGTTTTATATAATCCAGAAGATACAACAGATGATAAAACAGTAGTATGGACAAGCAGTGATGAAAGTGTTATAACAGTAACAGAAGAAGGAAAAGTAAAAGCATTAAAAGCTGGAAAAGCAACAATAACAGCAACTGTAGGAGATAAAACAGCAACAACAGAGATAACAGTAAATGAAGAAGCTGTAAATGGAGAAGGAACATCACTATTACCAAAAACAGGTGATATGCAAGTTATATTGTTAGCTTTAGGAATGATTGTTTCTGCTGCTGGAATAATCTTTATTGTAAAGAAAAGTAGAAAATAGAAAGGAAAAAGAATAGGAGCTTAGAAAAAGCTCCGTTCTTTATAAAAAAGACTATGGCTAAAGGAAAACATTTAAAACAAAAAGAGAAAAAAATGGGTTTTCTAAGTATTTTTTTCTTGATTATATTTATAGGTATTTTCATTTATACATCTACTAATTTAGTGATTTGGTATAAAAGTAATAAAGAATTAGAAGAAAATGAAAAAGATATTTTTTCTAAGGTAGTAAATGTATCAGAAGAAAATCCACAAAATACTAAAATAGATTTTGAAACATTAAAAAATATAAATTCTGATGTAAAGGCTTGGATAAATATTGAAAAAACAAATATTAATTATCCTGTAATGCAAACTTCAAATAATGATTATTATTTAAAACATGATATTAATAAAAAATATAGTTCTTGTGGAAGTATATTTTTAGATTGTGATTCGAATCCAGATTTTATGGAAAAAAACACAGTTATATATGGTCACAACTTATTGAATGGAAAAATGTTTGCAGAGTTAGAAAAAATAGTAAATGGAGAATTAGGAGATGAAGTAACAATAAAAATTTATCTTCCTACTGGAGAAGAAAAAAACTATGAAGTTTTTTCTGCTTATACAGGAGAACCAAGTTTAGAAATGAAAAGAAACACATCTTATGATGAAATATTAAAAAAGAGTGAATTAACATTTAAATATAATGAAGAAAATAAGAAGAATAATTTAATAACACTTATAACATGTAATGCTAATAGTCAAAAAAGAATTGTAATTACAGGATTAGAGAATAAATAAGGGGGAAAATAGAAGTGGCAAATGAAGTAAAAACAAATGTAGGAGTAGGATGTTTTAATCATCCAGATAGAACGGTTGTGGCAAGTTGCCCTAACTGTGGAAAATTCATGTGTAGAGAATGTGCTGAAAAAAATGAGAGTAAATTATGTGATAGTTGTGAAAAAGAAAGAATAGAAAAAGCTACACAAGAAATAAAAGGTCAAGCAAAAGCAATAAAACAAGATTCAATGGGAGAATTAATAAAGGTAGCAGTAATATCAATTGCTTTAGCAATTATAGGTTTTTGTATAGGACAAGGAAGTGGTCAAGAGTGGATGATGGCTTGGATTTTTATGGGATTTCCTTGGGGATGGAAAATTATTAATCAATTAATGACAGGAAATTTTATGACATGGCTTTTAATATGGACACAAAAAGCATGGTTAGTTGCATATATTATAAAATTTGTATTAGCAGCATTTATTGGAATGTTTGCATGGCCAATAAAATTAATTATTACAATTTATCATGTTGTGTCTGCTAAAAACTTAGAGAAAAAAGTAGCAGGAGGAAATTAATAATGGGCGATGGTCTTATGAAAACAAGTGGAGGAGAAGTACTAGGTTTCTTGGGATTAGGATTGTTACTTGTATTTTTGATTTTAGCTGATTATGGAATTTTACTTACAATCTGCTTTTTTGGAGGAATAGAATTTTTATATTGCTTAAAATTAAGTTATGATTTAATAAAAAGGAAGAAGGCCATAATTGCAATAATAGGCATGATAGTTTTAATTGGAAGTGCTATTTATGGATATTTCTTTCCACCTGTTATTATGAAAAGAGAATTTTCTGTATATTGGAGTTCGTTAGCAAGTGTATTAATTCCTTCTTTAATATATGGTTATGTTGCTTCAGCATTAAAAAAAGAAGAAACTTTTGGAGAAATGACTTGGACAAGAGTAATACATTTGATAATTGCGGGAATAATAGGATTTGTTATTGCTTTTGGAATTGGGATGTCTGATAAGGCAACACTTGAAGAGTGGTTTGATTCGGATTATAAAATAGAAGATGTGAGAGAAAAGGAAACTTCTAGTGTAGAAACGATTAACAAATGTTTTCAAAATTTGTATGAAGCTGAAAAACAAAGTTATCCTGATAAAACAGAAGAAGAAGTAAGAAAAATAATGAAGTCAGACTTAAAATCAGAAAATTATTTAAATAATCGTTTGGGAAAATATTATTATTCCGTAGAAAAAATAGAAGAAGAATCTGAAAACACTTGGATTTTTTATATTGAAGATGAAAATTCAAATAAAGTAAGTAAATACAGAGTAGATATGCAACAATTTAAAATTATAGAAGAAATAGAATAATAGGGGGAGTAAATGAAAGAAAATAAGAATAAAATAATAATTATTGTGGCAATTAGTATTGTTGTTGTTATAGTATGTGCTTTTTTTATATATCAGGAATTGAAAAATAAATTGCAACTAAAAACTACAGAAGAGATAGCTCAAGAACAAGAACAAGTAGAACCTGAAGTTGATACATCTGACATAGAAACAACTGTCTCAATAAATCAAACAGCAGATTTTAATAAAGATGGTTTAGTTATTTTACAAAGTGATGGATTGAATTATGTTATTGATAAAGACTTTAAAGTTTTATGGACATTTGATGGATTTAATGATGGACAAGGATTTGTTGATAACTATATAAAGGTAAAACAAGATAATAAGACAGTTGTTTATGACAGAAATGGAGAAGAAAAGTTTTCTTATGGAGAACATGACTATGAAAATGTAGAATTAGTACCAGGTGGTTGCTTAATTATTACAAAAAAAGATGATACTTATAATAGCTCAAGTACAAAAACAGGAGTGTATAGTTTAAATAAGCAAGATTATATATTGCAACCAAGTGAAGAATATGTATCTGAAATTCAAGATAGAGGAGACGGAATGCTTTGCTTAGATTGGTCTTATAATAAGTATTTTAATATAAAGACGGAAAAAGTAGTAGAATATCAAAAAAGTTTTATGAAAAATTTTGTTGATGGTTATGCAGTAGAAGGAACAACAGATAGCATTTTAGTGTTTGACGAAAATGGAGAAATGACAGAAATTAAAGAACCAAATGGAAAGGTCCCTGGAATTTATAACTATAATAACGGAATGGCTTTTGACGTGTATAATAGCACATTATTTAATTTAGAAACCAAAACAGCTATATCTTTAAAAAGTCAATTTCATGATGTTGATGATGATACATTATTTGAAAACGGATATGCTTTAGTAAAATTTTCAAACGAGGGTAATACACCTTATTATACAGTAATTGATAAACAAGCAAATATGCTTTTTGAACCAGTAAAAATAAATAATGACAATACAGTTTTAGATAATGGAGAAAGTATGAGGGTGATAAATTCAACATTAAAAGATGGATATTTTATTGCAACTGTTGATGGAAATGATACAGTATTTGATTATCAAAATAATAAAATATTAGAGGCACAAAAAGGAGAAAGTTTTCAAGGAATTACAAATTCTTGTGTGAAAGTTAGATATGATGCACCATCTAGAGGAACAGAATATTATTATAAAGATATGGAAGGAAATAGAATACAAATAAAAAAATAAGGTATAATTTAAAAATTGTTATATTAAAAAAATATAACAATTTTTTTTAAAATTAAAAAAAACTCTTTTAATATTTGAAAAAAGATGATATAATACATCAGTGGTAAATGTGAAGACAAAACAATGAAAATTAAAAAGGAGTTGATTTTATTATGAAAAAAGGAAAAGTTGTTTTAGTAGGAACAGGAATGGTAGGAATGAGCATGGCTTATTCAATGTTAAACCAAGGAGGAGTAAATGAGTTAATATTAATAGACATTGATAAAGATAAAACAAAAGGAGAAGAAATGGATTTAGCACATGGATTACCATATGCACCACAAAAAATGGTAATTAAAGCTGCAGATTATGACGAATGTAAAGATGCACAAGTTGTAGTAATAACTGCAGGTATTGCTCAAAAACCAGGACAAACAAGATTAGAACTTGCTGAAGTAAATACAAAAATAATGAAACAAGTAACAGAAAGTATAATGGCAAGTGGATTTGATGGAATTATTATAGTTGCAAGTAACCCAGTTGACTTAATGACATATGTAGTATCAGAAGTATCTGGATTACCAAAAAATAGAGTAATTGGTTCAGGAACAGTATTAGATACAGCTAGACTTCGTTATTTACTTGCAGATTATTTACAAATATCTAGTAAAAACATACATGCATATATAATGGGAGAACATGGAGATTCTTCATTTGTTCCTTGGAAACATGCATATGTTGGATGTAAAAAAATAGCAGATGTTATGAAAGATAATAATCATCCAATGGAAGACTTAGAAAAAATTCATAGAGCTGTTATAGATGCAGCATATGAAATCATAGAAAAGAAGAAAGCAACATATTATGGAATAGGAATGTCATTAAATAGATTAGTAAAAGCTGTTTTAAATAATGAAAATTCTATTTTAACAGTTTCTACTTATTTAAAAGATGGACAATATGGACAAGATGATATATATATTGGTGTACCAGCTGTTATAAATAGTAATGGTGTAAGAGAATTATTAGACTTAGACTTAGCAGAAGATGAACAAGCAAAACTAGACCATAGCTGTAAACTAATTAAAGAAATGAGAGAACAATCAATTGATAAAATTATAAAAGGATAGAATAAAATGAGACATTTTAAGGAACGGTTCACGAACCTTAAAAGTCTCATTTTTAAAATTGATTTTATTATTAAAAAATGCTATAATAATAGCATGCAAATTTGCATATAAATCCTATAACACTAAATAGTGAAGGATGAAATCCTCATATTTAGTTTTACATAATGATATAAGGCATCAGGAGAATGAGAGGCATTATTATGCTGAAAAAGTTTGCGTTTTGGGCAATTGTGTTCGCACTTAGCTGGTTTGTGGAAAGCCTTGGTTGGGCAGAGCAAGGAGAGGCATTCTTGTATATCTACTTGGGTTGCTACTCAACTCTTTAATATTGACTATTTTGTTGTATATCAGATTATGACATTTGGTCAATGTTTAAGTGGAAACTCAAACAACAGTAACAAGGGCTAACAAATTATAATTGTTCAAACATAAAAAAGAAAAATCTTTCCCTCTTTTAATTAAGAGGGTTTTCTTTTTTGGTTACTGTTCAGACTAGATGAAAAGTAAAAATAGTTATCCACAGAATATTACAAGGTCTGTAATAATAATGAAA
>CALXFH010000039.1 GCA_944387555.1 uncultured Clostridia bacterium
ATTTTTTTATTTGAGACCTCATTTTTTTATTTGAGACCTCATTTTTTTATTTGAGACCTCATTTTTTTATTTGAGACACGCAATAAATCGTAACTTCGTCACAATTTATTGCGTGATTTTAAAAAATTCTTTCTTAAAATCCTTCTTTTTTACCTTTATTTTTAAATAAAGCCTTATTCTAATTAATACTATACTATTTAATTTTTATTTTTGCAATAGTTTTTTGAAATTTTTTTATTTTTATTTTTAAAAACACTTAAACATACTATTTTAACATGTTACATTAATTTTCATTACAAAATTCCTTTTTATAAAAAAATAAACATAGACTTTTAATCTATGTTTAAAATTGTTTTTTAATTATCTACAAAATAAAACAAAAAAGTCCCGTCCCTCTTGTCTCAAATGTGCTTTTTAATCTCAGTATATATTTCTTCATGTATATCTTCTATTGTTCTTATTTCATTGTTTTTAACACAAGTCACTTCATACCAGTTATATTTTTTAGCTACATAACAAGCTGCATGATATGCATCTATTAAGTGGTTTTTATCTCTTTCATGTATATCTTTTTTCTCTCCATGTGTGAACTTATTTTCTCTGTCTTTCATTAATTCTAAAGATTTCTCAACTGGCATATTTAAGAAAAATACTTCTGTTGGAACTGGTAATCCATATAAATTAAATTCAAAGTTCCAAAGCCAATTTAAGAATTTTTCTCTTTCTTCTATATCATCTATTTTTCCTGCTTGGTGTACCATATTAGCTGTTGTATATCTATCTGCTAAGATAATTCCACCATTATCATAATATTCTTGGTATCCTGTTTTAAATGTAGCATATCTATCTGCTGCATAAAATGTAGAAGCAATATAAGGACTTACATCTTTTGCATTTTCACCAAACTCACCAGATAAATACATTTTAACTAATCCTGAACTTGGACTATCATAGTTTGGAAAGCTTACTACTCTAAAATCTACTCCATCTTCTCTTAATCTTTCTTGTAATCTATCAAATTGTGTTTGTTTTCCACTTCCATCTGTTCCATCTATTACAAATAACTTTCCCATTTTTCATACCTCTTTTTATTTATTTTCTTTGTTTTTTTCTTCCTTATTTTCTTCTTTTTCTTTTTTATTTTTCTCTAACATTTTATTAATTGAATTTAATATATCATCTGAGTTTTCATCAAAGTCATCTCTTACTAAATTAAACATTTTCCCTCTTCCCTTCTTTTTAATTTTACCTAATTTATTATACTATTTATAATTTTTTAGTCAATAGCTACAAAATAATTTTACTATATTTTATAGTAGACTTTTTAAGCTTTTTGTTATAAACTATTTAATGAAATTTAGTAAAATAATAGGAGGCAAATATGAAAAATTCTTTTAAAGCTGTTGCCATGAATGAGAATAACCCTAAATGGGAAAATGTTATTTCAAGAATAGCACCATTAGAAACTAGAAATAATGATATAAGAAGTAATTTTGATAGAGATTATACAAGAATAATACATTCAAATGCATATAGAAGATTAAAACATAAAACACAAGTATTTTTCTCACCCGAAAATGACCATATTTGTACTAGAATAGAACATGTAACACATGTAGAATCTATTAGTTATACAATTGCAAGTCACTTAGGTTTAAATACAGAGCTTACAAAAGCAATTGCAGTAGCTCATGATTTAGGTCACAGTCCATTTGGACATGCTGGTGAAAAAATTCTTTCAAAAATATCAACAAGAGATTTAGGAACTACATTTTGGCATGAGAAAAATGGTTTATACCTTGTTGATAATATTGAGCTATTAAATGGTCATGATGGTTATAAAAACAATTTAAATCTTTGTTATGGTATTCGTGATGGTATTATTTCACATTGTGGTGAAATAAATGAAAATGCATTAAAACCAAGAGAAGAATTTATAGATTTAAATGACTATTCTAGACCTAACCAATATGCTCCATATACATGGGAAGGCTGTGTTGTTAAAATATCTGATAAAATTTCTTATATAGGTCGTGACATAGAAGATGCTATCACTCTAGGTATACTTGATAACCATTTAGAAGAATTATATAATTTATTAAATTACAATTCTTCTGAAACCTTAAATAATAGTACCATTATAAATTACCTAGTATGTGATTTATGTGAAAATTCTTCACCAGAAAAAGGCTTATGTTTTTATAAAGAAGCCCTTGACCTTATGAATAAAATAAAAGAATTTAATTATAAACACATTTACTATAGTAGGCGTACACTTACATCTATTAAATATTTTGAACTTGTTATTAACGAGATTTATGATATTTTAAAAGATTGTTTTGATAAAGAAAATACATTATCAAATATAAATAATTTGAGTAAATTCTATCCAAAATTATCTAAAGAATTTTATCACTTTATAGAAAATTATTGTGATTTTGCTAACCGTGAGGAATTAAAATTAAAAAATAAAATTATATTTGATATTTCAAATGAAAAAGATTTTTCAAAAGCAATAATTTCATACATATCTGGTATGACAGATAACTTTGCAATTGATATGTATAATGAAATAATTAGATTTTAGGAAATGGAGTTGTTCATTATTTGAACAACTTTTTTCTATTCTAATATTTTAAGAAAAAATTCTTTTTATATGTTTTATTTTATAAATACTATTAGTCAAGAATATTTTTAACATATCAAACCTAACAGGTATATCATAAAGACCATAATCATAATTATATGATTTTGCTAAATATTTCAATTTGTCTTGATTTCTTATTCTATTTCGTATTTTATATTCTCTTAAATTAGAACAAATTTTTAATTTAATAAATACTAATTCTTTAGTTTCTTCGTCATATGCAATTAAATCAATTATTCTTTTTTTATATTTAAATTCTTTTTCTATAATTATATATTTTCTATCTTTTAAATATTTACAAACTATATTCTCTGCAACTATTTGTTTTTTTGTAAATACTTTTTGCATTATATCTCCTTTCCTAGTTTAAACATATTTAGATATCTGAGGCCATTATAATTTTCAATATTAAATTAAAACAATTTTTCTAAAATACAAAAATGTACTTTTAATAAAAAACTTAATCAAATTTCAAATTACGGGGAATAATTTTTTTGACTTCAATATAGGGATTAAAATAGGGGCATATAATGGCCTCAGATATCTAAACATATTTTATTTTAAGTGATTTCTTTTTTATTTAAAATTTAGATTTAATATTAAAAAAATAAAACTCAAATGACTTATTAATAATAATTTGATTTTAAAACTGTATCTATTATAATTACATTTACAAATTTTGTCAACACTTTTTTGAAAATTTTTCCAATTTGTGATTTTTCTATTTTTTTATTATTAGATTTTGTATTACTTCCATATAAAAGACTAAAGGTGAAGTACTCACCTTTAGTCTTAACTTATCACATGTCCTTTATAAATGAGAATGTTTCATATCTCAAAATACTTTCTACTAACATATCTGGAATTTTATTTTCATCTCTGAAAATTTCCATTTTTCTTAGCAGTAGCATTTCTGAAATAGTCTCATTAATATCTGGATCAGGCGAATGGAGAGAATTAACTGAATATACTTGAAATACTCCCTCTTGGTTCATTTCCTTTTTAGGAAGTTCTCTACCATTCAAATCAACAACTTTTAAGAGCTGATTTGGTTGTTCATTCAGTAGTTTTGATACCTCAAAAACATAAGCTAAATTGGGCGTATCAAACAAACTGCGAACTCTTTTTTTGAATTTATATAGCTGTTCTACAAAATCTTCATACGTAATATGTGATTTCGTAACAAGTATTGCTACTGCATAATTGCTAAACAATGTCTTAAACATTTTATTAATTGGAATAATGTGCCGTCTTTTTTTCTTGCTGGGATGCAGTGCAAGACTAACTTCCTCGTAATCCTGAATTGCATAAAACCCTAAAACTGTGTAGTTTTCTTTCTTTAGCTCTTCAAGATACGTCCTAAAATGCCGAACTCCATTAGGTTTTACAATTAGATAGCTATACTTTTCCTCCTCAAAAGTCATTGTTTGATGATCTTCAAGTTTGTTGAACATTTCATTACAACTAATCATGTCAGTTTCTCCTTAAGTTACTGTACAAACTTACATAACTATTTTATCACTTTTCTAAAAAAAATTAAACCATTTTATTATAAATAAATTGCTTTTAAATAAGATAAAAAGTAGGTTACCCTACTTCTTATCTTATATTTCCTATTCCATATACTCCTGTTGTTACATCTCTAAACAGATTAACTTCTGGTGGCAAGTATGTAAATATAGCAAAACACAAAAGTAAAAATGCAAGTATAACAATTGATAGAACTTCTGTAGCTACTGTACTTTCATCTTCTCTTTTCATAAGTTTATATGCAACATATTCTCCTAAGATTATACTAATTATAAATATTAAAATATCTATTACAATTATACTTGTTCCTATTATTCCTGAATAAGTAAAAAATGCAACTACAATAAATGCTATTGCTGTAAATATTCCAATTGTTTTTGCTTCAATATAGTTTTTAGAAACATCTTTTACAAAGAAATATTCTACTATTGTAGCAATCAGCATTGGGAAAAATACTAATTTTAAATGTTCCCATACACTCTCATTTACTGCACTAAAACTTCCTACAAATGCATTTTCTCCAGACCATTCATATGTAAAATGTAACAATGTCCCCAGTACTAAACTAAATAAAATCACAATTATTTGTGCTTTTATTAACTTACTTGATTTTACTTTATCAAATAATTTTTTTATAAATTCCATATTAGCATAAGCCCTCCTTTTCTTATTAATTCTTATGCTAATATAAAATTTTTATTACTAAATATTTTCTACAACTAAGGTATTTTCTTTGTCTTCTTTTCTTATTTCTTCATATCTATATGAACAAATCTTAAATTCATTCTTACCATCAAACTTAAATTTCAAAGCTTTAGTAAAATTATCTTTTACTGGTTTTCCATACTCTTCTATTACAAAACTTGCCTTATGTTTTCTTAATGTATCAAATGTATTCATAAATCCCATACCAGTACCACCTGAGTCTTTATGTGTTGTACTTGGTTTCTTTCCTAAGTTTAATAATGTATTTATCTCAAACTCTATACCAGAGTCATAAACATATAAACCATAATGACCGTCTAATTTTCCAAGTCTTACTAAAATACTTTTATTAATATTGTCTCCATATCCAATTGCTATAATTGCATTCTTTATATGGTCAGCTAGTAATATTTCTAACTCTTCTTTACTAACATAATGATTTATCATCGTATAAATATTCCCACTTAATTGTAATTGGAAATCTATTTTATTCTTTACACACTCTGATTGCATATAACTTAACATATCATCTATTTCAGAAATTCCCGTTTTATCCAATACTACTATTGTTTCTTTTCTCAAATCTGCATCTAAATTTTCTATTCTATCTTTTAAGTCCATCTCATCTGCTATTTCGTTTTTCATACTTAATTCATTTAATTTATGCTCTAATGCTTTTTGTTTATGTGCTATTGAATGACTTACTTTACTAAACTCCAAGTTTTCTTTTTCAAGTTCAGCTACTTCTTTCTTCTTATCTTCCAACTCTTCTTTTGTTTCTTCTAAATCTTTAACCAACATTTTCTGTTTATAATACAACTGTAAAGACTTTTGAATAGTAATGAACATCATTATTGCAAACACAACAAGCATCATTGTAATCTTTCCAGATAATATTTGATCATAATTAGACATAATTACTACAGTAAACAATACTACACAACTTATATTTAGTATTAGTAAATCGAGGTATTCATTTTTTAGCTTTTCTTGAAGGAAAGCAAATCCTTTTTTAAACTTTTTTATTTTTGTAAAACCAAAAACTAATGCTGCATATATTAGTAATGATACTATGATATTTATATCATCATTTTGTATGTTCAAATTGAAAAATATTAAAAACCATAAAGATGCACTTAGTAAAAAAACTGTATAATTTATTGCTAAAGAAATCATAGTTATCATTATTGAATATCCAAGTTTGTTCTTTGTATTTATTAAGAACAATCCACCTATTAATATAATTATACTTATTACAAGATATACAAAATTAAAATTATCTTTTATATATTCACACCATATTGTTATTAAAAATATAATAACAAGAATAACTGGTAATTTCCATTTTTTATTCACAACAGACTTATTTATTATTTTAAAATTCATATAATATGTAAATAAATTGATAAAATATAATCTCAAAATACTAACAATTGTCTCTATTTCATTTAATTGCATTATATAATCTAATGTCATTTTTATACCTCCTATTGTTAGTATAATTATATAAAAAAAATTAAAGATAATCAATATGAACTAGCTAAGTATCCTGTACTGATTATCTTTATTTTATTTGAATTTAATTTTTAATCACCTAAAATATGGCTAAGCCATTTGCAAAGAGCATCGTACCATGTCATATCTCTCACCACCTTTTTTTCTTTGGTATTTTTGTTTCTTTTGTCATAAAAAAAATACCATTCGGTGGCTCTAAACCGCTGGTATTAGGTGATAGAAAAATATGGTGAAAATAAAAAAAATCTAGTATCTTTTGACACTAGATTAATTTCTTTATCTTATCTACGTAATAATATATAAATTCCATAGGTGTTGGTACACCTGTTTCATAATTAACTTTAGCAGTATAATAAGTTTCTAAATCCTCAATTGGTGAAACTCTCCATGCATGAATAATAGCATTTTGAATACCGTTAGTAATTGTATTCGGAGATTTCTTATGAATATTTGTTAAATATCTAATAACATTAATATCACTGCCTTCGTTTTGTATCAAATAGAAAATAGCATCATAAATATATTTTCTACCTTTAAGTTTTGTAGTTACACCAATTAAATCAAGCTCGTGATTAATTAAATCTGAAATTCTACTTTCGTTATCTTCTATTTGTTCTGCAATTGTTTTGCCTTCAGTATTTAATGTATCATCTCTAAGTGTTAAGAAAGTATTTAGAACATTATCACAAGAATAATTTGCTTGGTCTTTATACATGATCAAATCAATATTTTCTCTGTGAACAATTTTATACGTTCTTTCAGAATGAACATGAGTTGTTACAATAACAATTGGATTATAATTTGGCTTCATTTTCTTTAAATTTGATAAGAATTCCAAGGAATTTGTGTTACCAGTCTTACTATTGTTCAATTCTAAATCTACTACAATTCCTTCTGGATGTTTTAATTTAACATATTTTGATGCTTCAACATCAGAGTCTGTTATTGCAACTAATTCAAAATCGTCTCTTTTCTTGATACAATTAATAAAATTGTTACAGTCATTAATGTCATCTTCTATTATTAATAATTTCATAGGCTTAGGCACTTCTAACTCCTCCTTTTTATTCTTATATTTTATAATATACCATAAATTTCCATTAAATACCAGATTTTATCATTATTTTTTACCATTACAAATATGTCTTTAATTTTATAAAATGAACGAAAAGTATAAGAGGTTTTTAATATGAAAAGAAATAATAGTAGCGACAATAATCTAGAAAAAATCGAACAAGAAAAAAGAGGCGAAAGAATAAAAAACATAAGAGAAAATGAGCTACATATGAATAAAACACAACTTGCAAAAGCAATTGGCATTTCTAGTCAATTTTTAGGACTTGTTGAAGATGGTAAAGGAAACCTTGTTTACAAAAGTCTAAAAAAACTAATAGACATAAGTGGTCATTCAGCAGACTATATACTTTATGGTCTTGATGATAATAATATAAATAAAGCTAAAGAATTACTACAAGATTATACAGAAGAAGAAATTATAGAATCATTAAATTTTATTAAACACTTTATTTTGCTTATAAGGAATATTTAAGATGATTTCTTAAATTAATCCTTATATATATAACAATCCATAGCGGCGTAAAAATTAATTACGCCATGGCACTAAAATTAAATAGTGCCTTCTTTTTTTTATTTTTCTTTTAGAATGCAAATATTAACAAAGCTATAAAGGACAGATTTTACTGCCCTTTATAGCTTTATTTAAGCATCTAATTTTTCAATTCTTTTTATGCTACTACTATCTTTTAAAACATCATATTGATTTTTAGCTATTTTATTTAATCTTTCAATTCTTTTATTTTGTTCAACGCCTTGATCTATCATGTCAGCATTTATATTTTATAAATTACTTAAGATTACTAATTGAAGAACATTAGCATAATCTCTTATATTTCCTGGTAAATCAGGATTTTTATCTTTCCATTCCTTTGCTGTCATACCAAATAATGCCATGTTTAAAATATCCGCTTCATCTGCATATACATATTGTTTTTGTTTTTCTGTTAAAGTAGGTACTAAATTTTCTTTTATGCTATCTGTATGTATTCTATAATTTGTTTTAGCTAATTCTCTTCTTACAGACCATTCTAATTTATTTTGATAACCTTCACTTTGTTTTAACCTTTCGAATTCTTGAACTAAATATAATTTAAATTCAGCACTTATCCAGCTCGCAAATTCAAAAGCAATATCTGGATGTGCAAATGTTCCACTATTATATCTTCCTTGCTTTGATATTATGCCAATTGCATTTGTAGCATTAATCCATTTTTTAGGTGTCATTACAAAAGAGTGTGTTCCAGCTTCATTTTTAAACCCATCGAATTCGATGGAATTAAAATTTGGATTATATAAAAGTTCCCATGTGCCAATATATTCTAGTGTATACTTACTTCTAAGCCAGTTTTGAATAATATAATCAAATCTTGTCGGATCTTTAAACCTTGCTAAATCTGTAAGTGAAATATAATCAACATTTCCAACTCTGATAACATTAACTAAGTTATCTTTTACTTTCATTTGTGCTTTAATGATTTCTTTACCCATTTACACCACTTCCTTAACAAATCTTCGTCATCGCAAAACAAATATTTGTAAAAGTCAAGTAAAAAATAAATTTTTAAGTAAAATTTTATATTTCATTCAAAAAAAAATAAAACCTATATAAAATAAACTTATATAGGCTTTATTTTTTATTTTATTAAATTTTCTTCCCATTCTTTTTCTCTAAATCCTGTAAGTATAACATTATCTGTAATTAAAAGTGGTCTTTTAATTAACATACCATTAGAAGCTAAAAGCTTTATTTTTTCTTCATCTGACATATTTGGTAATTTTTCTTTTAAATTTAATTCTTTATATTTTAATCCACTAGTATTAAAGAATTTCTTAATATCTTTTTTACTCTCAGTAATCCATTTTTTTAATTCTTTTTCAGTTGGAGTATTTTCTACAATATTTCTATCCTTGAACTCTATATTATTATCTGTTAACCACTTTTTAGCTTTCTTACATGTTGAACATTTTGGATATTCTATAAATAAAATCATTTTTTACACCCCTACACTCATAGTTTCTGGAAGAGTTGAGCCACCATCTATTACAAAACTTTGTCCTGTTATATATGATGCTTCCTCACTTGCTAAAAATGCTGCAAGTTCTCCTAATTCTTCTATAGTTCCAAGTCTACCCATTGGAATACCATCTGCAATTCCTTTTACAACTGAAGATGGATTACTACTGTCAGAGTCTTTTGCAATACCTTCAACCATTGGAGTCATAATATAACCTGGAAGAATTGCATTTACTCTTATACCCTTACTTACAACTTCTGCTGCTAGTCCTTTTGTAAAACCAAGTAATGCTGCTTTAGTTGTAGCATAAGCAACCTCTCCTGTATCTGCAACCATTGTACCAGTTACAGAAGAAAGATTTACAATTGCACCACCATTTGGCATATAAGGTAAAACTTCTTGAGACATATTCCAACTACCTTTTATATTAATATCAAAATGGAAATCTCTAATTTCATCTGTAGTTTCTAAAAATGGTGTTAATTTTGCAACACCTGCATTGTTTACTAAAATATCTATTTTATTATATTTTTCTACTACCTTTTTTACACATTCTTTAATTTTTGCCTTATCTCTAATATCTACTAAATAACCTTCTACTTCTTTTCCTTCTTGTTTTAAATTATTTACAGTTTCTTCTATTTTTTCAGAATAATCAAATATAATAACTTTAGCACCATATTTTAAGAATGTTTTTACTATTCCTAAACCATTTCCCATAGCACCTCCAGTTACTATTGCAACCTTATTTTCTAATTTCATATAACCATCTCCTCTCTTTTTTTACATTCTATCATTTATAATAATATATAACAATATACTTTTATTATTTTTTACTCTTCTGATATTTCTTCTGGCATATTTTCATATAAAGGTATTATAAAGTTTAAATTATAATCAACTGTATCAGATACCTCATAAACACTCTTCATATTTGAGGCTTCAGAAGTTGGTGCAAGTAAATTTTGCATGTACTGGTGTTCATATAGACCATCTTGTTTTACTACATCAAATTTTTGTAAATATAATGTATTCTGGCCTTCGTTAATATAGCCTTCTTTCATATATTCTATTCCACCTACAATTGCTTTTTCTAAACTGTCCCAACCTTGTTCATATGCATAACTTGTTGCATTTTCTAATATTTCATCTCTAGAATTTCCAATAGCATTTATATTAAAAGGATTATATACAATAGCTCCATTATATTCATATCCCTTAGATAAAGTAGTTCCTTGTCTTCCTTGTTCTTGTATTAACCTTGAAGCTATAAAATATGGATCCAAATCAGATTTTTTTCCTGCTTCTATTATGGCATTAGAAATACTATCTCCCTCTAAGAAAGTTCCATCTGTAATCTCTTTTAATCCATCTATGTTTTGAGCTCCTTCTACATAATTTAACTCTTTAAATTGGAATATATTCTCATCATTTAAAATATTTCTAGGGTCCATTTTATACTCTATTGCTTTATCAGAAGCACACATCCAAGTTCCATTATCAAATCTTTTATCTATATCTATTTCACATCTCCAATCATCTGGATAATCACTCGAATCAGGAATTAAATTAAGTGGATATTCTCTTTCGTCAGAATGTCCTTCATTTTCTATTACTTCATTCCAATCTAATTTGGTATAAAATAATGTAAAAGTCCAATTAGGATGTTCCTCTAATAGTTTATCTATCAATTCCTTATATCCTGGATATTTTGCTTCATTTAAATTTTCTCCATCATATACTACATACTTTTGTCTTCTTGCTTCTTCAACTATCATTTGAACACCCAGAGATATTATTATTAGAACTACTACTGCTATTACAAAATTTCTTACTTTTTTAGGATTTTCCCTGCATATTTTAATGACTCTTTTTATTAAATTATTTTTCTTATTTTTATTACTATACTTATAACTACTCATGTTTTTTATTATAACATAAATTCTTCTTTTTAAATCTTTTTTAATATTTTTTCATAAAAAATTTACAATCGATAAAAAAATAAACCTGTATATAGTTTTTGCTATATACAGGTAATTTATTACTCGATTGGAATATATTTCTTTTCTGGAAGTTCTTTTTTGTCTTCCTTTTTAGGAACTTCAAGTGTTAAAGTTCCATTGTGGAATTTAGCTTTAATGTCTTCTTCTTTTACATTGTCACCAACATAGAAGCTTCTTGAACATTCTCCAGTATATCTTTCTTTACGTACATATTTTCCTTTTTCTTTGTCGTCATCTTCTTTGTCTACTTTAGCATGTACTGTTAAATATCCATCTTGTATTTCAATTTTTATTCCATCTTTTTCATATCCTGGTAAGTCTATGTCAATTAAGTACTTATCTTTTTTCTCCTTTATGTCTGTTTTCATCAATTTGCTTTCACCTTCTGTGAAAAATGGATCTCTAAACATTTCATCCCATAAATCAAAATCATGTCTTCTTGGTATCATCATCATAATAAATCACTCCTTTTTAATTTTTTATGTGTTGACACTTTTTGAAGTTAGCACATATTTTTTTGATTTTAATAAAAGTACTTTTATTTTTTATCTTTTCCTTTTTACAAGTATATTATACATCTATTTTTAGCAATGTCAATAGGAGAGTGCTAAAATTTACAAAACGTTCACATTTCTCCTCCAATTCTTGATTTTACTAATGTTTAACTACTTTTTCAAGCTCCACTTCTGCTTTTTTTACAAAAAAATTACTTGTGTCTATTGGTAAATTCAAAGATATTATTTTTTCTTTTAAGTCGTCTGTTGTTCTAAAGCCTTCTTTATCAGTAGTCTCCAATTCGATTAAGTTGTCTCCATTTCTAACATTCTTCAATACTAAACCTAATTCATCTTTGCTATAACATATATCATCTTCCACAATTTCCATTATTTCCTCATATCCAATTGACTCTAAAAATCTTTTACCATCTTCAATATTTAAAATATCGCATTCAACTTTTTCTTGTGATATGATATTACCATTTTTATCTATTTTCTTCTTTTTAAAAACCAGTACTTTACATCTTCCCACGTTTCTCACTATTATAGCTTTTTCTAATATTTGTCTTATACTCATTTTTTCAATAACAATATCTTTTGGAACAAAATAACTATCTTCTAGTGAAAATTTATCAGTAATTTTAAATCCTTTACTTGTTAATATATCTACTACTTTATTGAAGCTGCCTTTTACTTTTACTGTTATTTCATTATTTTTATCAATACTCATTTCATTCTCCTCTTTGCTTCTTATATTTTTTGTACTATTTTTTCTACTCTATTTTTAAAGAAAAAACCTTCTAGTTTCCTAGAAGATTTTTATCGTTTATTTATATCTTAATAGTCTCTATCAGCACCTAAGAAATATACTTCATATCTATCAAAAGCTACATCTTTATAATCATCATCTCTTGGATAATCCACATTAACATATGCTGTTCCACCAGCTGGTGTATCGTCATATGCAGCGCCTCTTTCAACTCCTACAATTTTATCTCCTTGATAATATGCAACTACTATGTTCATACTTATTACTGACTCATTATTATTATTCTTTACTTCTACTGCAATTTGGTCTCCAGTATTGTTACTAGTTACTTCAAAGTTGTCACATAGCAAGTCGTCATCTGTTAAATAATCAGACATTTGAATTTGGAACTCATAATTTGGATATTGGGAAAAATCTTGTCCATATCCCCAAACATAGTTTACAACCTCTGTATTTGCTGGAACTGCAAAATATGATACATGTCCATCTTCTTTTAAAGCAAAATTACCATTAGCATCTTTAAATATTACATCTATAGATTCTATATATACTGGTTTGTTATTATTGTTTGTAATTTTAAATGCAAAATCACCACTTGCTGTTATTCCTAATGCTTCTACCTTAATATTTTCTTTTAACTTTTCTGTATTATCTTTTGTTTCATTTATTAAGCTATCACTTAATATATTTTCTTCAGATGAAGAAAAAGAATCTGTAAAAATTTCTCCTAAATCTCCTATTGTTTTAAATAAGTTTACAAATGTAAAAATTAATAAAACAATTGTTATTGCAGATATTATAATACCAGCAATACTTTGTCCTTTCTGTTTTTTCTTAGCTAAAGAAATTATTCCTAAGATCAAACCTACTATTGCTGGAATTATTGCAATTAGCCATACAAATGGAACAAACCCCAATACTAAAGATACTATTCCTAAAACTAATGATGCTATTCCCATAAACATTCCTCCTTTTATTTTTATTTAGCATCATTATATATTATTAGACATTTTTTTACAAGATATTTAAAATTTATTTTTCACTATTTAGTATAGTATAGAAATAATAACCTCCTGTTATATTTTTTACTTTAAATCCATTTTGTATTAAAATTCTACAAGCGATATAACTTCTAAGTCCGGTACGGCAATAAACTAAATAAGTTTTAGATTTATCTAATTCATTTAGCCTATTTCTTAAGTCGTCTAAAGGTATATGAATAGCATTTGGGACTGTTCCTGCCTCATATTCCTTATCTGTCCTAACATCTAAAATACAATATTCTTCCATTTTCTTTAACTCTTCTACTTCTTGCCAAGTTACAGTTTCAACTAAGCCTTCTATTTCATTTACTATGCTATTTCCAAGTATATTTATTGGGCTTTTAGCTGAAGAAAATGGTGGTGCATAGCATAATTCTAATTTTTCTAAATCATATGCTGTCATTTTCATTCTAATTGCAGTTGCTAATATATCTGTTATTTTATCTACCGCTTCCTTTCCCCAAACCTCAGCACCTAATATTTTTCCTGTTTTAGGTGCATATAGGGCTTTTATTGTAATTAAAGTCGCTCCTGGATAGTAACCTGCATGAGAATTAGGAGATATTATTATAGTTTTATAATCTATGTTATTAGCTTTACATGTAGCTTCATTTACCCCTGTCATTGCTAAATTATACTCAAATATTTTCAATATGCTACTTCCAATAATACCTTCATAGGAAGTAAGCTTTCCTACAATATTATTTACAACTATTCTTGCTTGTCTATTTGCAGGGCCTGCTAAAGGAATATAGCATAGATTTTCTGTAACAGAATTTTTTACTGTTACAGCGTCCCCTAATGCAAAAATATCTTTATTACTTGTTTGCATATATTTGTCTACAATAATTGAACCTTTTGGATTAACTTCTAGGTTGCAAGATAAAGCAAGAGTATTTTCAGGTTTTACACCAATACATAAAATAACAAGATCAGCTTCTAATTTTCCTTCTTCTAAAGTTATAATTAATCTTTCTTTTTCTTCTATATCTTTTACTCCATTATTTAAAATAATATCTATTCCTTTTCTCTTTAAAACATTATTAACCAGATTTGCCATATCTTCATCTAGTGGTGCTATTAAATGTGATGATTTTTCTAATATAGTTGTTTTTATACTTGGATAATTACTCAAATTTTCTGCCATTTCTACACCAATATAGCCACCACCAATTATAGCAACATTTTTAACATCATTATTTGTTATATATTCTTTTATTTCTATGGAGTCTTCTACTGTTCTTAATGTCTTTATTCTTTTACTTTTTAAACTTTTAAAAGGATTAATTGGTTCTGCTCCGGGTAGATAAAACTAGTTTGTCATAAGTTTCTTCATACTCTTCTTTAGTTTCTAATTTTTTAATAAGTATTTTCTTTTTTTCTTTATCTATTTTTATTACTTCTTCTCTTACTCTTACATCTATATTAAATCTATCATAAAAAGATTTTGGAGTTTGCAACAATAAATCTTTTTTATCTTTTATTACATCTCCCACATAATATGGAAGTCCACAATTTGCAAATGAAATATGATTTCCTTTATCTATCATTATAATTTGGGCTTTTTCATCTAATCTTCTTAACCTTGCGGCTGTTGTCGCCCCTCCTGCTACTCCTCCTACAATTACAACTTTCATATTTTCCTCCTTTAACGCAAAATAAATTAGTCTAGAAAATCTTTCTAAACTAATCTATATAAATATTTTATTTAATCATACTTAATATTTCTTCTTTATCAATTACACCTACTGAACGATTAACTTCATTCCCATTTTTAATAACAACTAATGTAGGTATTGACATTACTTGATATTTTATTGCTGTATTTTGTGATTCGTCTACATTTACCTTTACAACTTTAATATCATCATTTTCTTCTGCTACTTCATCTACTGTTGGTGATAACATTTTACATGGTCCACACCAATCTGCATAAAAATCAACCAATACTGGTATATTACTTTTTAATACTTCTTGCTCAAAAGTATTATCATCTACTTTTACAACATTCATACTCTCTTCCTCCTCGTTTTCATTTATTATATTTGCTTGCTCATTTCCTTGTAAGTATTCTTGACTTTTTTTATTTATAAATATACTAGCTATAATAATAATTCCTACAAGTGTTGTTGTGTCAATGATGTGAAACAAAACTATATAAAAATTTAATCTATATAATTAAATTGCACAATTAACCATAC
>CALXFH010000040.1 GCA_944387555.1 uncultured Clostridia bacterium
CGCAACTTAATTATATATGATTTGAATCACTTATTCAATTTTTATTATTTTTGTTTCACATCAATTGTAACACTACACTAGCTATAATAATAATTCCTACAAGTAGAGCAAAAATTATAAGCCATACTATTTTTTTCTTCATAAACACTCCTTAAAAGAATATCATATAAATTCCCATAATTATTAAAATTATGCCTGAAATCTTTTTTATTATATTATAATGCTTTTTAACAAAGTTAAATACCTCTTTTAGCTTTTCTAACAATGCCGCTGATATTATAAATGGAATTCCCAATCCTAATCCATAAACAACCATTAGTAATATTCCTTTTACAATATCTTGGTTTTTAGCAATTAAAAGTAATGCTGATGCTAGAAATGTTCCTATACATGGAGTCCAACTAATTGAAAATAACATTCCAAACGCCATTGATTTAATAAAATTTAAATCTTTTACTTTCTTATTAGCACCTTTTGACTTATTTAAGAACTTTATTTTTATTAGTTCCATATAATTTAAACCAAGTATTATTATGATAACACCAAATACTATTTTAACATATTTAATATTATTACTAATTATTCCACCAAAACTACTTGCAAATACTGATAAAAGTATAAAAACAATTGTAAAACCTAAAACAAATCCTATAGAATTTATTATAGCTTTTGATACCTTTTTATTATCCTCACCTATAAAATAAGATATATAAATAGGAAGCATAGGTAATACACAAGGTGAAATGAAACTCGCTAATCCCTCTATAAAAGTAAAAACATAATCCATTATCAAAACTTTCCTTTACATATTCTTTAAAATCTCACAAATAACGTCTACAGCATTTTCCTTATTATCTTCATTTTGATTGTTTGCTCTTATATCCATTTCTTCTTCTGTTAGATCTGTCAAATATTTATTAAATTCCGGAATAACACTTATTGAGTCTAATGGGTAACCTGGATGTCTTTTTTTAGAGTCAATATCTACTAAATAAAATTTGCTTTTATTAAAACTATATGTTTTAGTTTCTTTACCATTATATATGGCTACACCATTTACCCATTTTGCAGTAAGCTTTCCCCCATATTCACTTGCTAAATTTTTATAATAATCTATCATTTCTTCATCTGAAAGAGTTTTTCCATTTACTCTTCTTACATGTGTTCCTGGTTGTTTATTTTCTGGCACATTTTCAAAAAATAAGTTTGTATCAATTCCTATTGTTATCTTTTTTGCTATTTTTCCATAAGTTTCAGCTTTTATTTTTGCATTTTCTATTGCTGTTTTTCCAGTTTCTTCTACATCAGTATTTATCTCTAAGTCTTTTAGTGTTAATACTTTTATTCCATGTTCTTCTAATTTTTCTTTATATGATTTTATTTTAGCTGGATTTGTTGTTGCAAATAATACTTCCATTTTTCCTCCTGTTTTAGAAAGCCTACTAAATATTATTTAATAGGCTCTACAAATTATTCTTCTACTTCTTTTTTCCATAAACCATGTTTATTACAATATGCATAAATTGTTGCTCCTTTTATATAAGGAAATTTTACTTCTGCTGCTTGTTCTGGATATAATTTTACTGTTATTTCTTTATTTTCTTTTACTAAGCTAATCCATTCAATATAATGTTCTTTTTCCATAACATGATTTACTCTTACTAATAATTCATCATCTACTTTTTCATATGTTGGAACATGTTTTTCAACTGCTGCATCTACTGAATTTGGAACTAATTTTTCCATTGGCTCATTACAGCATATAATTCCACATCCATTACAATTGCAATCTTCTAAAACCTTTACCATTGCTCCACAAGATTTACATCTTTTTATAACTAATTCATTTTTCATAATAAATTCCTCCTTTTCAATTCGCATTATATCATGCATATTTTATTTTGCAATAGCTTTTTTAGAAATTATCCTAAAGCTATATCTAAAACCATCATTAAAGCAAAACCTATTGCTACACCTATTGTTCCAATATTTGAATGTTCTCCTTCTTGTGCTTCTGGTATCAATTCCTCTACAATCACATATATCATTGCACCTGCCGCAAATGCTAATAAATATGGTAATATTGGTGTAACTAGTCCAGTTAACAATATTGTAATTATTGCTGCAATTGGTTCAACTATTCCTGATAATACTCCATCTATAAATGCTTTTCCTTTAGATTTTCCTTCTGCTTCCAATGGCATAGATATTATTGCACCTTCTGGAAAGTTTTGAAGTGCTAACCCTATTGCAAGAGTTAATGCTGATACTATTGTCATTCCAGCTCCTCCTGTCATTGCCGCTGCAACTACTACACCTGTTGCCATTCCTTCTGGAATATTATGAAGTGTTACTGCTAGAACAAGCATTGTTTCATTTTTCAATTTTGCTTTTAATCCTTCTGGCTTTTTATTATTTATATGTAAATGTGGTATTATTGTATCTAATAGTAATAAGAAACCTATTCCAAGTAAAAATCCAATAGCTGCTGGAAGCCACTCTATTTTTCCTTGTTCTACTGCCATGTCCATTGATGGTATTAATAGAGACCACACAGATGCTGCCATCATTACTCCTGCTGCAAATCCTAAAAGCATTTTTTGAACTTTAGGATTTATCTTGTCTTTCATAAAAAATACCATCGCCGAACCTAATGCTGTTCCTAAAAATGGAATTGCTAAACAAATTGCTATTTGTAATGTTTGACTCATATTTACACCTTCTTATTTTAAATTATTTATTCTATTTTATTCTTTTTTTGTAATATTTCTTATAATTTTTCATATAATATTCTTATAGCAGTCATTTTTTTAACAAATACTATTGACATTCGCCTTCAATAGTAGTAAAATTAATAATGTACTAATTCTATGAGGAATAATAACATATTCTTTTTAGAAAGTCAAAACTTTATATCGCGGGGTGGAGCAGTTGGCAGCTCGCAGGGCTCATAACCCAGCGGTTATAGTGAATACTAGACATAGTATAACACACTATCTTCAATAGTTGCAAGCATTATAAACTTTTTATAAATTAGTTAGCAACCAACTATTGACCAACTATTTACTAAATTTTTTATAAAAATTCATAAAAGTTTGTTATAAAAATCAGCTTTTGTGAATAAAATAATTTTATATCGCGGGGTGGAGCAGTTGGCAGCTCGTTGGGCTCATAACCCAAAGGTCGTAAGTTCGAGTCTTACCCCCGCAACCAATTTAAGCATTTACCATTAGTTGGTCAAATGCTTTTTTAGTTGGTCAAAATGTATATAAATTATAAAGTTACTTTTTTCTAAAACGTGAAAAAGATCAACATTTGAGTTGGTCTAAGGTTTATGATTATAAAATTTTGTTTACTATATACTATTTATTCCGTCTACTTGTCTTATTAACTTAATTTTCTTTGTAAATTTACAACCGCTTCTCTCTTAGATGTTTCCAATGCGTGAACATATATATTAGTTGTACCTATATCACTATGTCCTAGTAACTCTGATACAGTTTTTATGTTCGTTTCTCCACTATCAAGAAGTAAAGTAGCAAATGTATGTCGTAATTTATGCAAACTCACGATTTGTTCATCTGGAATGCCAATTTTCTTTTGATATTTCTTCCAGTATTGACTGATGCTATCTGGATGCATTACTTTACCGTTCCATTGAGTAAATATTCTATTATTATCTTCCCATAAATCTCCTAGCTTAACTTTTTCTATATTTTGTTGTATTTTATATCTTTTTAATAAATTTATTAATTCATTAGATATACCAATAGTTCTTATACTTGTTTCAGTTTTAGGAGATTTAGTATATATTTTCTTATGAACATATACAGTATTTTGCGTGATTTTTATTTGCTTATTTTTCCAATCAATAGAATTCCAAGTAAGTCCTAACATTTCTCCTCTTCTTATCCCTGTATAAAGTAAGATATTTATTGCTAACTGATATTTTAAATCTTCTTTGTCTAATAAATCAAGAATGTGTTTTGCTTGTTCTACATTTAAGAATTGAGGAAGTTTTTTAGGTACTTTTGGAGCTGATACTTTTGATACAGGGTTTTCCTTTATAAGTTCTAACTTAAATGCGGTATTTAAGATTACCGATAAACATCTAAAATAGTGCAACTGAGTTTTTGGTGCATAAGTTTTGTAATCAATAATATCTCCTTTATCATTTTTTATTGCAACTGTACTTTTTGCTATTGACAAATAGTTCTTAAATTTTTGTATATGTAATGGTCTTATTTTGTCTAATGGTAAATGTCCTAATTGTTCTATAATCAATTTAGTTAATATTTGATAACGGTATATTGTAGTAGGACTTTTATCTTTCATATACTCTTTAAACCATATATCATTTATAAAGTCAACTAATTTCATACCTTTATCGCCATATTCACCTTTTATAACTTTATCTTCAAATAATACTGCTTGTCTTTCTGCTTCTTTTTTAGCTGCCTTTTCTGTCATATTTTCTTCTGGCCAGTATATCATTGATTTTGTTATCTTTTTATGTTCTACATTGTAACCTAAGGAAACAATTAATTCGTAACTACCATTTTTCTTCTTTCTAACACAAGCCATAAAAAATTTCTCCTTTTCTTTGGTACAAGTGAATTACAGCACTTTCTTCCACAAGATTATTTTACCATATTATGTAAATAAAAGCTATACTTTTTGAAATCTTTTTATACTTTTTCATTAGCTATAACTATTGATATTTATAGTGTTTCCGCTCCTTTATCATATTAGATTTAGAAGCGGAATTATACTAATTTTCATTATTCAAATTCTTTATAGCATTTTGTAATTTATGTACTGCAATATAACTATCAAGTAATCTTTCTGTTAGTTCTTCTGTATTAGTACAACCTTCAGCTGCTACAAGTACATTACTTAGTAAATCTTTAAAAGAACTACACATTTCTTTTAATTCTTCTATTCCGTCTACTTCTTGCTCTTGTTTAGAAAGTATCACTTCTACCATATTATTCACCTCGCTTAACCACCAATTCAGGTAGTAGCTTATGATTAGTTATTTTTATTCTTATTGGCTGATGTTGAAAGATATTCAAGTAAACTATTTTTGTCAATTAGATATTTTCTACCTCTCTTGATAAATTGTATCTCCTTATTTAAAAGCATTTGTCTAATAGAATATAATGTAAGACAAGTATTTGGATCTTCTCTCTTTATTTCTTCTATTAGTTTACTTGCTGTTCTCCATTGTTGCATTTTTTATTCCCTCCTTATTATACATATTTTTGTATAATTACTGCGTCTAATATCTCGTATAATTAGGATTATTGCTTCATTTATTACTACATTGTTAAAGGTATAGGGAAGAAGTCTAATCTTCCCATATAACCTTATGTACTAACTAATTATTTGAAATATTTTCTATTTCAACATTATCACTTAGAATTTTAGAAAGTTTAACTTTTACATCTTCTAAGTATCTTACAGTATTTATTCTACTGTCTAAGTCTAAACTTTTATTAGACATATATTCTTCTTGCATTGTGCTTAGTTGTCTAATACTATTATTTAATGATATTTGTTTTTTAGTTTTCATTTTGTAAATCACCACCTTTCATATTCATTTCATTTAGTGTCTTTTCGACATCTTCTGGCATTTCTTCATATTGAAATGCTAATGTTTCATCTTCCATATCGTTGCTCCTTTCTATTGCTTATGATAAGTACCGTCTAATGTACTTATCATACCTTTACAATGGTAGGTTGATTTTTCTAAGAAAGTTATAAGTCTAGTCCTTTGATGTCTATTCAAAACCTTATCATTATCCACTTTATCAATTATTTCTTCTATTTCTACGATATGTTGTATATAATGTTTTATAAGTTCTTCATTATCTTTTGACATTATTATCACTCCTTTATAAATAAAACTTTTTAATAGTATCGATAACTTTTGAATTTATAGTATTTTCATCATATATATTAACTATATGGCTTAATGTACATTTATTATATTTACTAAGCAACTCCTTACTGAAATTCTTTATATTTTTAATAATCAAATCCATTTTTCGACACATTTGTAATTTATTATTTTTAGTTCCTACTTTTAATGTTTTTATTTCTATTTGTAAGCTATATAACTCTTTATATATACTGTCTAATTCAAATAAAATGCTCCATATCTTTTTATAATCTCTTACTTGACTTCTAGTTAAATGTAATGTTATGTCTTCTTTTTCATTTGATATTGTTTTTGAATTTTTAGTATTTCTAATTTTTGATATTAAATTATTATTTTTCATTTTTAATTCTCTCCTTTATCATTTATTTTATTGTAGCTTTCCATATTTCTTATATGATTAAAAGCCATTTTAAAAGTATTACTTGTTAGTAATTTATCATTATCAGAATACTTAACTTGTGAATATGTTTCTTGTAGCAAAGCCATAGTATCTGATAAAATACTTGTTGCAATATCTAGTGGCATAATTACCACCACCTTTCTAATCTTCTTCTATACTTTTTTGAGTTTGACTCTCAATATAAATGTCTGTACTTTTTATCATACTAATTGCTAAGTCAAACATATTCTCTATTTTTTGTTTATCTCTTTCAGTCCACGAAACTTGTCTAAATATTTCTTTTATATATTCAAATGTATCTGTCATTAGTTTTATTGCTTTAAAAGAAGATGTTTCATATAAATTGAAATTATTATGTGTAGTGATATTAGCAATAGTTTTACTAATATTAGCATTAATTAATTCTTGTACTTTCTCTACATCTGAACCATATTCAGTCATTGTATTAGTTTTTACTAATAACCAGTTCAAGTCTTTCGCCACATAATCTAATTTTATCCAATTAGCAACATCTTGATAATTAGATGATTTTTCTATTTTTTCTAATATTTCAGTTGCTTTCTTTTTGTTTTCACTTATATAGTCTTGCATTGTTTTTTCACCTCTTTTCTTTATATATTTTTTATCTATATAAACCTCATAAGTTATAGAGTTTACAGCATATTCAATACCATTTTCAGATGTTTTAGTTACTATTTTCGTATTACCATAGGTCATTTCCATATTTTTTGATTTAACTAATGTCATTGCTTCTGCGTATGGGACTGTTTTATGTTTAGGTATTGTAATTCCTTCCTTTGATTTCCTATAAAGTTTACAATATGCTGGGTAATACTTTAAACCATTTGTATATTCCATATAATTAGCTTGGTATCTAATATCTGTAATGTTGCTAGTATAAGCTATTCCATAATTCCATATATTCTGCAACATTTCATTTTCTATAACCAAAGGGGAATTATCTAATGTTTTTACCCATAACTCATATATCACTTTTTCTGTATCTATAAATAAAGTTATAATGATATATGCTAAGTCTTTCTTTATTCTTCTTTTTAGCTTGCTATAAAAATTCCCAAAGTCTTTGTATATCGTTTTGAGTTCTTTATCATTTTTCAATTCACAAACCAGAACTACTATTTTTTCACTATCTGTACCAGCAAAGTTTGTCATTATTAATCTATATACATACTTTATACTTTTACGAAATAGTTGTATATTTTCTGCTCTATTGTTTGAACGACTTATTTCTATGATTTCTCCATCTTCTGTTACCATTTCATTTTTGTTAATTTTTCTGCAATGATTTTTATATGGTTTATTTCTGACCTTAGGAGTTTCTATTTCTATTACACCATTTCCTAAGTCATATACTTTGCACATTTCTTCTGGTTTTGGTTTCTTATATTTAGTTTTTTCTATTTTTATATCTTTCTTAGACATAACTTTTAGTTCCTCCATTGTTATTTCACCGTGTTGTTTGTTGAATATTTGCACTATTATTTCAAAGTACAACACGGTGTCTAATTTGATTAATCTAATAATCTCTCCAAATAGCAAAACAGTGTTCCAAGTTGGTTATATACTGACATTTCTGCTTTTTCTATTAACTCATAATCAAGTCTCTGTTCTTCTACTATTTGTTCTACCATTTCAAACATAAAGCCAATATTTCCAGTTATACAGTCTGCAATAAATCTAAATAGCTTAAACATATCGAATTTTAAGTTATCATTTTCTTTTTCCCAGTTTATTGCATCTGTTAAAAATCTATACTTTAATGCTTCCTTTATTTCTTCATCTTCTGTTAACAAGCCATTATCAAAATGCTTTTTAGCATTTTTTGCAAAATCGAGAACTCTTTTTATTTCTTGATTATCTATATTTGTATTATTTATAAATGACTTATCCTCAAGATAATAATTTAAATAAAAGTATTCAGCACCTCCAACCATAAATAATTTAATTGTGTTTATTATTTGTTGCTTTTCCTTTCTTAATTGTTCCAACTCCTCTTTTGTTCTGTAAATTTTGAATTTACTAATCATACTATTTTTCATTTTTAGTTTCTCCTTTCTCCTTTCTTACTTTTGGTAGTGTCTAGACAATTATCGTAAGAACTAGCTATATTATAATTCGTTTTTTGTATTGTGGCTATATATTGCGAATTTAATATATTTTAGTATTTATTTCCACCAAATTGACATACAGATATTTTAAATGTTATAATATTTTGGGAGGTTATTATTATGCTTTTTTCTGAAATAAGCCTTATACCAAAAAATATAAACTATACTTTAATTTTCAATAACTCAATGAATAAGCTACAAACAGAAGAAATTATTTGTTATAATAAATTTGAAAGGGAAATTTATTATCATACTGAACCTACTCGTGTAGGCTTTTTGCTAATGGAGTTTATTAATCATTTTTATAGAATACAAAATGAATTTTTGGAATTTATACACAATATATCAACACTTGAAGATTTTAAATTTGAAAATCTATATACATATAGAAATGAATTATATGAAAAATTAAAATGTATAATTCCAGAAGAAACAGATTTAATATTTCTAACTTTTGATACATTTTTATATGATATAAGATATAGCTATCAAAAAATTAACTTTTTAGAAATATTGCAAAAGATTAAAAATGTAGAAGAAAACAAAAAATATATGGAAAAGCTAGAAGATTATATATTTGAATTTGATAACTTTTTTGAAGATAATATAAATCTAGAACATTATGATAATGAAGGACTATATGTTAGTACAAGTGCTTATGGTAATTATGAAAATATAGATAAAGTATATCAAAAGTTTTTAATAAGTTTTCTTAAAAAATATAATTCGCAACTGCAAAACTTATATCTATATGTAACAAATTCTTTTTCCAACAAAGATAATAAAAATATAAATTCTAAACGTTTTACTGGAATACCTATAAATATATCTAATGAAAATTTTAAAACTGACATTAATAATCAATATGCTATTTGTTTACCATATTCAGAGAACTTTTTTGATATATATCACAATAATAGTGAACCAAAACCAACTATAACCAGATATTTCATTAGACATTTTTCAGATTTTGTGTTTTGTAGTTTATACAATATAATAAAATCAAAAGTTGCAATTAATAAATGTGAATATTGTGGAAAATATTTTATTACTGGTATTGACAATAAAGAACGTTTTTGTCCAGATATTGATGAATATGGCAATTATAGAACTAAGAAACAAGTAATGGATACAGATGAGCTGAAATCCAAATATGTAACTATTAGTAAATGTAAAGACAATTTTACTCCTAAAAAACGAGGTCGACAACAAGAATTTGAAAATGAAAAATTAACACAACTGATGAGAAAACATAGAAAAAGATTAAAAAGAAAGAAAAGAACAGAAAAAGGAATCAACGAAGAAAAAACATTGTTGACTATTGACAATGAAATTTCTAGACAGCATAATTTATTGAAAGAAATATTCAGAACAGATACTAATATAATAGAAGAAAAACTTTTTGAATTTGCAAATAATTTAATTTCGGAATTTGAAAATAATATTAATAATAAAAAATATGGTAACAAAAATGCTAAAAAAGACAAGGAATAATTGCACGTTGTTGTTTCAAAAAATTGATTATGTACTAATTTCAAAAAACAACACCGTGTTTTTCTATATTAGCCCTTATTTTCTTTTCTAACAAGATTACCGTTAGAAGCGGAAAACTTTCCAAAGAAATATATAAAACCTCTGTATTTTTCTCCTAGACTTAACTAGGCATAAAGAAAAAGCGATTAGCAATGTAACCGCTTCTAATTCATTATTGTATAACCAAATGATGTTTTTTGAATTCTTGATAAAAGTAAACAAGATTTAAGTCATCAGCTTGATAGTAAAAATTTTCTGGAACTTTATCAAAGGTTTTCTCTTCAAATAATAGATATTTCATACTATTATGTAATTCTTCTTCCATTTCATCTGTAAAAGAATAACCAGTATAAACTAAATTCATAGCACGTTCTATTGTATCTATATATCTATCTGTGATTTCATCTGTTGTTTCTCCTTTGAATTTATCTAACAAGTCAACACCGTCTAAAACGTCTAATTTACAATAATTACTAGGATTATTTTTTCTTAATTCAACTTCTTCCTTTTCAACATTCGTTCCTGTAAATCTAACACCTTTAACTATCCAATTTCGTACTTGTGTATCAGTATCCATTACATAAGTTTGTTTGTCAGGATCATCTACATTTAAGTAATCTGGATGAATTAGTGAAAATTCAATATCAAACCTTGGTAATGCTCCTTGTAAATGAACATAATAAGATATTTTATTTTCTTTTCCTTTAGGAATAGTTTTATCCATTAATTCATCAAATTCATCATTGTTTATATATGGTATTCCTGTAAAACCTGTATCTTCTATTGTTTTAGAATATGAAAAACAATCATCACTATTATTGTTTAATGTATATATAAATTTATCTAATGTAACCTTATTTAATTGCAATGGAGAAATTTCTAGTGCATTTAAGCTAACCTGTGATAATCTATAAATGTCTTTATCTCCTTCTTTTGTCGACCAATTTATTGTATAAGTATTTTCAGGTTGTTCATAGGCTGTTGACGCTTCATTTGCAATATTACTATCTAAATTCGTATTATTCTCTTGCTCATCAGTTACAACTGTTTGCTCTTTATTAGAATTTATAAAATATATTGCTCCTATTATTATAAGTATTATTACAAGTGTTACACCAATAATTATAAAATTTTTCTTATTTTTAATTTTATTATCTTTTTCCATTTCTTACATCTCCTCTTTTCTTATTTTTATCTAAAACTGTATAGTATATTTCACAGTATTACTACAAATGTTCTATTATACATTTCAACACTTCCTTTCCATTTCATCTTAAATACTAGCAAAAAGTCCCGTATTTATTTGATTTTTTAATTCTTCTAAAAGGTTTAGTTTGTTAAGTTCTGTATCACTAAAAATCACAATTTGCTTATTATTTCTTAGTAACTGCTTAAATAATGTCATCAATTCGTTTTGAACTGTATATTTTCCACTAAAAAATTGAAAATCATCTATTAAAAGAAAATCTAAATTTTTGTAGGTGTCTTTTAAGTTTATTTTATTAGATGTATAGTTAGCAATAAATGTTTCGTATGTAATATATAATATTTTTATGTTTTCATTTTTCATTACTTCATTTTTTATAGCGTAAAGTAAATGTATTTGTTCAAGTCTATTTTCTCCATATATGAATAGTGGGTTATAAGCTACTCCTTGAAGTTTAACAACTGCTTTTGCTGCTGAATATGCAAACTCATTGTTTTTAGTTACTGTATAATTTTCAAAAGTATATGCATCTAACATTTTAACTTCTCCTATTTTACTATTTTTAACAACCGAAATATTTTTATTATCTATGATTTTATTCCATTTTTCATTACAGCATTATAATTTCTATACGCATCTTTAATATTTTTTCCTACTTTTATTTCATCTTTAAAAGTCATTTTTTCAACAATAATACAATTTATATATTTTTTAACAAAATCTATACATTCTATAACATATTTTTTACTTTGTTCTGTTTCTTTTTCTAAATCAGCAAATATCATAAACGCAGGAACTCCGACAATATCTTCGGGAATATCTGTATAGTATATGTTAATCTCTTTACTAATTTTTGAACTTATATTCTTTAATATATTTATAGTAGTTTGATTTAATTTATACGCGATGATAGTATTCTCCATTATAAACACCACCTTTCATATAAATTTTATAAGATTACTTTTCTTTATTTTTCCTTTGTAGTCCACAAAAATAGCTTTTAAATATATTATCAAATTCACTAAAATCACTTGAAAAGGAACGATTTTGATAATCATTGTGTAACATATCTATTTTTTGAAATATGTCATCAAAATTATTTTTATTATCTATACAAGGTTTAAAAACACTTTTAGCAATATCTTCTATACCTTCATAATTATAATCATTATTACTTTTTATCTTTTTAGTTTTATTCTTCATATAAATTCTCCAAAAAACTTTATTTTTCTAATAATTTTTCAAATTCTTCCTTAAACTTTTCAATATATTTTTCATCTGATACATATTGATAGCTTGGGTGGTACATATCTATAATATATTTACAATTTACATTTTTCTTTAAATCATCATATATAGATTTATTTCCAGCACAGAATACAATTACTTGAGGGGTTATAATTTCTATTTCTCTCAATATATTATCTTTATATTTATTGTAATAATTATATAATGTTTGCTTGTTACACTCTGCAAACCCACCTCTTTTATTGATATTCATATATGAAATATCTTTCATTGATAATTCAGGAATTTTATTGCAAAGATATTCCTGCATTTGTTCAATTCTTTTAGTTATTTTTAGATTATTATTTCTTATTTTGTAGACAGATTTTAACCAAAATGTTTCATTATCTTTTATTTTTCCGTCTAAATTGCTTTCGGCTAACATATAAAGAACAGTATTATCTTTTTCATCAAAAACAAAACCATCATAAGTAAAACTATCTTTACTAACTTTTAAGCTTGGAATTGTACTTTGATTTTCTTTATCATTTACATCTACTTCTTCCTCTTGTTCTTTTTTCCATTTTTCAAATAATTCGTTTAATTTCTCCACCTTACCCATATTATTATTCCCCCATAATATTTCAATTTTTCTTCATTATAACAATAATATTTTAGTTTGTAAAGTATTCTTTTACTTTGTTAATTGTCATTTTGTTTATGTGGTAAAGCAGAGCTTGTATAATTATTTATATACTGATATTTGGAGGTCAACAGGTATGAAAGAAAACAAAGAGATTTTAGTTGCTATTGGTAAGAATCTAAAAAATGCTAGGAGTTCAAAAGGTTATACTCAGGAACAAATGGCAGAACAATTAAATGTTTCTAGTAAATTTATTTCTATGATAGAAAGAGGTTGTAGTGGACTTAGTATAACTAATCTAACAAACATCTGTAAGATATTAGATATTGAGCCTAACTCTTTATTTAACGGTGTTTTGAATTATACTGATAGTAAAGATGAATATATAACAAATGCTTTATCTACACTAGCAAATGGAGATAAGGAATTTTTGATAAGTGTTATTGAATATATACTTAAAAAGTCATAAAGAATACTATCGATTAGTATTCTTTTTATCTTGCAAAAATGCTTCACTGGTAATTCTGGTTGCTAGTGCATATCCATATATAAAACATTGTTCGCTATCTATTTCACTTAGTTTCAAGTATTCTTCGCATAACTTTCTTAAAGTTGTTTTCTCTGTTTCAGTAAATAATTGATTTTCTAACTTTTCTCTTATCAGTTTAATTTTTTCCAGTTCTTCATTATACTTTTGTGTCATTTCGATTTCTCCTGCACGTTCTCTATATATTTCTTTGATTTCTACTGGTTCCATATCTAAAATCTTCCTTTCCATACCTTTTTATAAATATTTCTATTGATTCTAATACACCACAATTACTACATATTAAAGTTTTATTATCTTTTCTTGATATTGCGGGATAACCAACGATTACACTTTTACATCTAGGGCATATTCTATTTTTCCAATGCATTATTGTAATTTTTCTACCTCCTTTCCAAAAATTCTTTATCAAATAAATATTTAAAGAAAAGTAGTGTTTCTCTTTTAGTTGCAACTGACATATCAAGGGGCGATAAGTTCAATATGGGGGTATATCGAACTTGTTTTGTCATTTCTGCATTTCTTTTATCTTCAAGCATATCACGAATTATGTTACAACTTTTATCTAAAACGACAATGAGTACAGGTTGAAGAATATTAATTTCTGCTAATATTAGCCTTTTATATCTTCTACTGTACTCATTTATATCAATACTTTTATTATTGGTCTTGTTTAGGAACATATAACTTGCGTTGATATGTTTATACTTATCTGGACTATTTTTCATTATGTATTTTTGCATTTCATAGTTTAATCTAAAAAATACCTTCTTGCTATTGATTATATATAACACATTGTTGTCAGTAAAGTTAGACAGAAAGCCGTCGTGATTAAACTTTTCATATTTATACTTTTTAGTTCTTCTTTGTTTATCTTCCCATTTTCTAAGTAGTATATTTAATTGTATTTGCTTGTTTACTTTTGGAAATAAATCTTCAAACACTTCATTTGAATTGCAAAAAGTTGCTAAACTCGTTGACATTACTTGATTACACCACCTTTCTCCACAACCTTATTTTACCACAGTTTACATAATAAAACAAGTGTTTGGTAAGAAAAATAATAAAAATTTATTTTTCTATTTCCTTTGCAATTACTGGGTTATAAGGTTTTATGATTAGATTTAAGGTTTACTAACGCTATTAGCAAACCGCACTTGGTGTGGTTGAAGTAATAAAGCCTTAAACAAGCCTTATAGCATTATAAATTATTCAAGCGGAAAGGGGTTAGGGAAAATTTTATAAACGTCTTATAAACGTTCCTAGAATGAATTAGATTTTGAGAAAAGGGAAGAGCAAAAAAGGAATTTTACAAAAATATAAAATTCAAAAAATTATTGCATATTATTAGTTTTTGTGATATATATTAGATAAAGTAATTTGAAAATTAAATACATAAAGAGTATATTGCTTTTGGTGTTTATAATATAATTTAGTAGTATTAAAAGTTGACCAACTATTGACCAACTAACGATATTAAACAAAAATAATTATAACAAAATATTACTAAACAAAAAATGTAGTATTTCCAACTGTTACAAAACATAACAAAATATTACAAAAAGTTACAAATGGTGCGGAGCAGAACTCATAACCCTGAGGTCGGTGGTTCGAGTCCATCTCCCGCAACCAAAACTATTGATACTGTAGGAGTTTGAAGATTATTGCTCC
>CALXFH010000041.1 GCA_944387555.1 uncultured Clostridia bacterium
GATGCTATTACATCTGCTCTTTCTGCATAATTAATTGAACCTGTATCTATTTCTTTATTATCTAAGTATGCTCTTATGTATGTATCTGATACATTTACCATCTTCCATCCTGAAATATTTATTTTATCTTCCCTATAATATATATTTCCACTTGGTGTATCTACATATAACATACTTTTTATTTCTGTATCATCTTCCTGTTTTTCTTCTATAGATTGAACAGCTTTCTTGGTAATATTACTATCATCTTCCTTGTTTATATTTGTTTCTGTTTCAACATTTGTATCAGTATTATTAGTATCGTTATTTATTTCTATGTTTGTATTTGTATTGTTTACTTTAATACTATCATTCTGTGAAATACCATTTTCATTTGCTGTATTAATCTCTTCTTTTTCGCTCATAGCATTATTATCATATATTGTTTCTTTTGCTAAAACTATAGTTGGAATTAATGCATTCAATATTAATATTATTATTAATATTATTGTTATTATTGTTATTTTTTTCATTTTTTATTTTCTCCTCTCTCTCTTTTTTTATTCTATCATCATATTTTTTAGAATGCAACATTTTGTTACTTCATTTTTTTACAATTCACTTCAAAAACAATTTTTAATCCTTTTAAAATTCTATTTTAAACTTTCGATATTGAATCTACATATTTTTTATTTGTTTTCATAAATGGTATAATAAAATTCAACGGTATCATCAACACTAAAATATATACATATCTTAGACTGAAAGCTAGTGGTACAGCTATCATAATGGTAAACCATGTAAAAACCTGGTATATATATTACTAATTTTCCATACTCTTTTTTGTAAATAACCATTAACATACTTAGTAACATTATAAACAAGTAAATTGCTGAACTTACTGCAGAATTTGGTTTTAGTATATCTCTTATCGATATTCCAGTTATTTGTTCTATATAGTCGTTTTGCTCTTTTCCATAATTTTCACGTATAGTAGGCCACATCTTAGGATTAACATATGCATCCATAGTCGCTTGAGTAACATTCCAAAATCCCATTGTGTTAATTAGATATGCTTTTAAATAACTCACTGGATTTTTTAAAAATATTTGAAACCATATCTTAAAGAATTCTCCTTTATTATTTTCTAAGAATTCATTATTAAAATTTGAATTCCATTTTATCGTATCTACTACACAAGGTGTATATGTTTCTTTAATTACATCTATTGGACAAAGTTCGTTAATGAATTCTTTTTGTTCTTCTGTTATATTCCCCTCTTTTACAATAACATAAGCTATTTGCTGTATTGGTACCCCTAAATTTTCCACAAATTCAGTAGATAAACCATAATAATTATATATAGGGCTTTGTATAACCCATATTATTGCAATCGTTATAAAACTTGTTATTGCAAATTTTTTTAATTTTTTTACTATCCTCTTTCTATATATTAATAACAAAATAATAGTTGTACAAATAGCTATATAGAACCCATTATTTCTTAAAAATGCTACTAATATCATTAATATTAAATATAGAAAAACATATCTTACTTTTTCTAAATTTTTTCCATCTTGATAAACTGTTTCTGCAATAAATATAATATACCAAAATAAAGCAATACAAAAAGGCGTATCTTTCCAAATAGAAACTGCATATAGTGGAATTAATCTACAAACTCCAAAAAACAATGTGATAACAACTAAATATTTTGTTGAAATTCTCTTTCTATATAACCAATATACAAAATAAGCAAAAGTTATTGCCATCACAAGTATTTGAAAAACTGTAAATAATTCAAGTCCTAATTCTATTCCTTGTATTTTCATTCCAATTGTAAGAAAAATTCTTAATATTAAAGCATATAAAATAGGATTATGATTATTAAACGGCTCCCCTAGAGCTTGATTTATGCTATCTGTTGTATCAGAATACACTCCTCCTGGAAAATATGATAAATAATATGGAGACCATAATATTAGTAAAGCTCCTAAAACTATAAAAAATACTTTTATATTTCTCATTTTTCTGTTCTTTTTCATTTGTATTGTATTTTCTATTTTAGGAAATAACACTTCCAGTATTGATATAAAAAGATACGTTATTATCCAAGAAAAAACAAAAATTACAATATTCTTTAGTTCTATTTTTGAAAAATAGATATCTTTACTTTTAGCAAAAATATCTCCAGAAAAATTGAGTAAACTTCCTAAAAAAATCGTAGTTGAAAAAATAGTTACCAATAGTATTTTCATAAAAAAATACAACCTATTATTTTTTATTCGCTCAATGCCTATTAATTTTTTTACCTTTTCCTTCACTTTTTCCTCCGTATTATCTACTATTAATCTTTCTTGCTCTTATATTCTTTTAAGGCAATATAATGATTTAAATCTTTTATCTTTTCATTTAATGTTGATATTCTTATGTTATCAATAAAAGTTTGTATTAATAAAAATCCTATAATTACTAAAAATACAAAATTCACTGGTGCCATAAATCCTAATTTGTTAGATATCCATTCTACCGCACCAGAAAAAATACTCATAAAAATCAATAAAATACTCCCTATCATCCAAGTCACAGAATTTTCTACCTTCAATTTTGCTTGTTTTATTCTAGTTATGCATAATAAAAACGAAATTAAAGAACATATAATTAATATTATTCTCAATGTTATTGTCATTATAAATCCCTCCATTTTAATACTTTATATATTTTTTCTAGTAATAGCTCTAATAAATAGAATTGAGAAAAACATATTTATCATATATTCCATTGACTTTATAGGTTTCAAATAGCTCTCTCCAAATTCTCTATCACTCATTTCCACTTGTATTTCTTTAATTTTTAATTGTTTTTTTATCATATACACTAATGTGTCTGGCTCTGGTGTCAAACTAGCATTTTTAACAAATAATTCAATAGCTTTTTTATTATATGCTCTCATTCCTGAGGTTGGGTCTTTAATTTTTTTACCTGTTGTTATTCTAATTGCACCTGCTATTAATCTACTTCCTAGCATTCTCATACTTTTAGGTTTCTTTTTGCTTACAAATCTCGAACCAATTGCAATATCACAATTCTCTTCTTCAATTTCCTTTACTAAATCTTTTATGTATTTTGCTTGATGTTGTCCATCTCCATCAAATTGAACAGCAATATCATATCCATTTTGATATGCATATTTCATACCTAATTGTATACCACTAGTTAGTCCATAATTTATTGGCAAAGACAAGACATTGAAATTGTTTTTTTCACATACTTCCTTTGTATTATCCTTAGAACAATCATTTATAATAACATAATCATATTTTGTATTGTTTTTTAAATCTTTTACTGTTTTTTCTATATTTAAAGCTTCATTATAAGCTGGTATTATTACTAAAGTTTTCATATTTTTCTCTTCCTTTTAAACTAATATTGATAATGCTATATCTATCATAATAAAAGCACTACTTATAATACTAATATTCATATTTCTATTTTTACTTTTTATTGTTTTTACTTTATTATTTGAAACGCAAAATAGTAACAAAGATAGTATTGGCAATATATATCTAGTTTGATAACCATCAATACTTAACTTTCCTACTGGAGTAAATGATAAGTATAATACCATACTTGTCATGAAAAATGTAAGTAAAAAGCTTAGTATCATTACTATTTTGTCCTTTACTTTGAAATTATAATCATCTTCTGTTAAAGCAACATACAATAAGAATAATAGTAATGGCAACATTACATATGTAGCATTATGCGTAAAAAATACTTGATCATTTAACATCGTTAACCAATTAAAATTAAATAGCGTATTTCTAATATGAAGTATTAATAATCTTATGTCAAATATTGGATTATGTAATAAATTTTCTAGCTGTTCTGAAACACTTACATTTCCATTGGCTCTTGTATCAGAAATTATTCTTGTATTCTTAACGTAGATAACTAAAGTTCCTAATATTATGCAAGCTATCAAAAATACAGTAATAATAATAGGTAGATACTTCTTGTTTTTTTTCAAAGTTGGTATAATTGGTAGCATAAACACCATAACCCCTACCATAAGGTACGACATTGACTTCGCTAAAAGTAAAATAATAAATAACCCTGCTAAAATTAAGAAATCTTTTAAAGAAATCACATCTTTTTCTTTTTTTAATTTCAAACAATAGGCTATAAATATTGAAACTACTCCTATACAAACTCCATCTATCGAATATGATGCAGCTAGTAGTAAAGACATCGGCATAAGAAATATTATCATAAAGACATTCTTCTTGTATGGTAATAATTTAGTAGCAATTGATATTAATATACCATATAATATCAAATTAAAAATCCTTCCCATAATGTATAAATCAATAATAGATCCACCTAATGTTTTTGCGATAAATATTCCTATTGCAGGTGCCGTATACATAAGGAAGTTATATTCTGCAGGTAAAGAAGGTACATCTGCTTTATTAACTTCTTCTGAAACTTGAGGAGTATAATCATCTTCTAAAAACTCATCTATTGTTGAGAACTTTGACAATTGTGGTAATTTTTCAATTTCTAAATCAGTAATAGGATTTTCAGCATAATCAAAATTGAAATAAGAAAGATTTAATGCTGACATAAAATGTCTTTTTTCATCTACTGCATGATTAAATTTAGTTGTAATAGTAAACACCATACCAATTGTCATTACTGTCAATATAATATTTTTTATGTGATTATTTGATACATATATAACAAAAACACTTCCCATTAGCATACTTATAAGTATAATTGATATTGTTCTTATATACATACTTTTTTGAAAAGCAACAAAAGCAGATATTATTAAAGTAACAATAGTTGCTATTAAAGTTATATAAATTAATATTCTTTTACATTTATTCTCATTTACTTTTATTGCTTCTTCTATAAATCTATTTTTAAATATGAAATAGAAAACAAAAAATACTGCATACATTACTAATCTACATAAAGAAAAATTATATTCCATTCCCTGTCCTTGTATAAATTTACTTATATTCGCTGCATTACAATACATAAGTTCAAAAGTTATCATAGCAAGTGCATACAAAATAATTGTTATAACATTAATTATATTTTTATTCATTAACTTCTTATTCTTCATTTTCTTTTCTCTCCGTTTTTTATTCCACTTTATATTCTTCATATCACATATTTATTGAATATTCTTAATAAAATTTATTTTGTACATAGATGATAATTTATTTTTGGAATATCCGTGTCTAATCTATAATTTGGATTATAATATGGATCTCCTCTATTTATGACTTCTGACCATCTTCTTACAAATAATTCATATTCTTTTTCAAATCTTTGTTGTTTTTCAATATTTTCTGTGTCTTCTCCTCTAGATTTTGATTCATAATGATATCCATAAGCAAATGGATTATAAACAATTAACAAGCCTTTTTTTCTTACTTTTAGACAAAAATCCACATCATTAAAAGCTACTGCTAGTTTTTCATCAAAACCTAGTAATTCTTCATATAAATCTTTTTCTACCATAAAACAAGCTGCTGTAACTGCACTTAAGTCTTGAACAATATTTATATAATCTTCTTCTTTAAAATCCTCTTCTTTGATCTCTCTTGAACGATGTCCTGCTAGTCCTCTAACTCCTATAGTTACTCCAGCATGCTGTATACTTTTATCTGGAAAATATAATTTCACTCCACAAATACCAACATCTTTTCGCTGCGTATACATTAACATTTGCTCAATCCAATCTGGTGTTAATATTTCTATATCGTTATTTAATAATATAACATACTTTCCACTAGCTTTTTCTACTCCAAAGTTTACAATTGCCGAATAATTAAAATATTTTATATTAAATACTTCAACTCTAATTTTTGAATTTTCTTTTTTTATTTTCTCATAATATTCAAAAGTTTCTTTTTTCTCACTATTATTTTCTACAATTACCATTTCATAATTTTGGTAAGTTGATTTCTCAACTGATTTTATCAATTTTTCTAAATCTTCTATATGGTCTTTATTAGGAACAACCAAAGATACTTTTGGCATACCTTTAATTGTATACTGAATTTTATAATTTCCTCTATACATACCATCTTCAATTTTATCATATTCTATATTATTTCTTTCTAAATATTGTTTTAATATTAATTTTTGTACATCAATATCTATCTTTTTATCATCTTCTAGCCAATGATATAATACTCTAGGTATATGTATAAATTCATCCGTTTTCTCACTTATTCTTAATAATAAATCATAATATATATCTTTATTTAAATTTTCTAAAATTTCAGGATGTCTTTTTAAGAAGTTTGTTTTTACAGCAAACATATTTCCTATATAATTTTTAGATAACAATGTATCTATAGCAAAATTTGGTTTAAATTCTGGTCTTTGCCTTTTTCCATCAATTTTGAAATCACTATCGCTATAATATACTATTCCATCATGTCCTTCTATTGTTTTTACTATATCATATAAAGCAAAAGAAGCCAATTCTATATTTTTTCCAAGAAATATTATATAATCACTATTTGTGCTATTCAAAATTTCTTCATCTTTTTTATCTAGAATATTCCATTTTGAATAAGTCTGACTTTTTATACTCTTTATTAATCCTTCTTGTTCGCTCTCTAAAACTATGTCAAAACTTATATTTTGACAAGATTGATATTTTCTTTCAATATCTAATTCTTTTTCATTTGGTTCATTTGTTTCTATCCATTCTTTATATTCATCTATCACTGCTTTTCCATATTTTATATAATTCACACATGCTATAAGTAATCCTTTTATTCCTCTTTGTTTTATTCTATAATAAATTGCTTTTACTACTTTTTTTATTTTAGCTAATAATGATTTCATTATAACCTTCCTTTTCTTTATCTTTTATTCTTAATTACGTCCTAAAATCTTTTTTAAAAATCTTTTTCCTCTTCTTAAAAATCTATAAACAGCTCCATGTTGATCTTGATAAATTGGTTCTTGCTTTACTTGCTCTAAAGAAACATTTTTTGATTCATCACTTGCTTTAAATGGTTCCTTTTTATACAATTTATCTAATTTTGACATCTCATTATAATCTGTTTCTAACATATCTTTTACAGCTTTTAAAAATTGTTCAAATCCTTTTTCTAATGGATAATCTTTCATATAGGCTTGTCCGAATTCTGACATTTTCTTACATTCTTCTGGACTATCTAGCAAATGAACAATTGCACTTGCTATTGCTTCTGGAGTTGGCTCTGATAATAATACTCCTTCATCTGGTAGATCATAAAGATTGTTCTCTCTATATAGTTCTACTACTGGAAGTCCAGCAGCCATCATTTCAAACGGAATTCTAGATGGGTTTGACGCACTCATACAAACTCCAACTTTACATCTGTTATATAATTTATTACATTCTTCTATTGGTATTATGTGTAAGTTTTCACATTCAAAATCGAAATTAACTTCTGCACTAGAACCATATAAATATATTTTCACATCTGGTCTTAATGCTTTTACTATTTTTAAAGCTTTTAATCCTATAAAGTCACATCTTCTTGGTTTTTCTGGTTGATATACAAAGCAAATTGCATTTTCTTTTTCTATATCTTTTATTGGTTTATATGTATTTAAATCTGCTCCAAAATCGAAATATTGTGAAGGCATATTAAATTCATTTTGCATTTTATAAGATAACCATTTTCCTATAGTAACTGGTAAAAATCCAAATCTATATGAATTTTCTGTAATCAAATATTGATCTCCCATTGGGAAAAACCATGGTTCAAAATCTTGTATAAAATAAGCTTTTTTCTTTGCTGGTAACTTTCTCACGAAATCAATAGTTTGCCAGCCTGTTGCAAACATTAAATCATAATCTTTTTTTATATCAAATCCAACGTAAACTCCTGCATCACATTTTTCATACCAATTATTAATTTTATCTTTAACAATTTGAGATGTAGATACTCCGTCTTCTTCGACATATATATCACATTCGTATCCTGCTTTCAATAATGCATTTACATTTTGTATAATCGTCCTATGGCCTCCTGAACCTTTTCCTGGGTGAGGCATTACCCATGCTATTTTTTTCTTTCCACTATTTTTTTCCATATTTTCTCCTTTTTTTGGTAACAACGGTCTCATAAGTTCTCTTCTCATTTCTTGTTTTTCTTTAATCTCTTGTGGTAATTCATATAAACTTGATATTTCATCTTGTATTTTACAAATCTCATTATACTCTATTTCAGCTCTTACATCAGTACTTACAGAACTGCCGTGTTTTCTGTAATAATTTAATGCATTTGTATTCCAACTTATTTTTCCATCTTTTAAAATATTATAATAAATATACCAATCTCCTGCAACTTTAAATTCTCCTGCTTTTTCAAATATTTCAGAATAATCTTTTTTTCTCCAAATAACACTTGATACATTTAATATTGTATTTGTAACACTTAAATGATTTATAATTTCTTCTTTTCCTGTCCATATATAAGATTTATTCCATTCTCCTGTCCTACACATATCATACCAGTCATCACACCTAGGACGAATTAAATTATTTTCTCCATCTATTTTAGCTGATTCACAATAAGAAAGTACCATTTCTGGATTATCAAATGGTTTTATTAATTCTTCTACGAAATTGTTAGCAGCACTATCGTCAGCCTCAGCTATCCAAATAAAATCTCCTGTAGCTAAATCAAATCCTTTTTTCCATTGTTTAAAGACACATCCTCCACTATTTTTCTCATTTACCACAAATTCTACCTTTATTTTTGGATAATCTCTTTTTATCTCTTCTATTTTATTATTTATTACTTCAACACTATTATCTGTTGAACAATCGTCTAGAATTATTATTTCATATATTGGATATGTCTGCAACAGTATAGAATCTATTCTTTCAATAATATAATTCTCATAATTATAATTAGGTATTATTACACTCACTTTTTTAGGATTTTCTATCTTTAATTTTTTCTTTGGCTTTTTGTAGATATTTATTTTTTTATTCATTTTTCTCTCCTATTCTTAATTTAAATCAGTAATTTAATGACTTTTTAATATATTTTAACGTTAATTTTCTTTTCCTCTTCTTAATATTTTTTCTATTTTTTTACGTATTTTACTAGAAAGCCTCTGTTCTATCATTTTTCTATATTCTTCATATTCTTTTTGAATTTGATTTTTCTCTTTTTGTAGGTTGTCTATTGCTCCTTGTTGTGCTTTATTTCTCATGTTTAAATTTTTTACTTCCTGTATTGTAGCATCTATATCAAAATATTTATTTTGGTTATAGAATTCCCACATTTTATTATCTCTTATTTTTTCTTGCATTTTATTATCTAATTCTTCAAATATTTTTCTATACTTTTGTAATCCATACTTTTCAAACAATTCTTCAATATTTATAAATCTTCTTAAAGAAATAGTATATAAAATAGATCTATATAATATATACTCTGTTGGCAAATTATCCTCTGCCCATTCTTGGTCAAAAAAGTACAACTCTCCATCTATATAAAAACAATTTTTAAATGTCATATCCCATAAAGCTCTTTTTTGAAAATGAAGTTCTTTTATAATATTCTTATCCTTGATTTCTATATTATATTTGCCAAATACTGTTTTTTTATAGTCTTGTTCTTGATATGAATTAATATTCAATGTTTGTATATATAAATCTATTATTTTTTGTACTTTTTCTTCATTTTTTTCCTCTAAAGCTTTTGTTATTACATTATTTAATAATAACTCTTGATTTACATACTTACTTTGAATTTTCCCTTCTTTCTCATAGTCTAATGTTTTAATATTTTGTTCTTGCAATTGCTTTATATTTTTCTTTATGTTTTCATAATGTTCATTTGCTAGTTCATTTACCACTTGTTTCTCTACATATTCATCTGATATTTTTGTGACAAGTCTATATTCTTGTTTTCTCATATTATTAAATGAAATGTATTTATATTTTATTGTTTCAGCCTTTTTACTTGCCTCTACTAAAAATGAATTTGTAAAAAACGTAAACATTTCCTCGTTATTTTTTAAAATTTCTCTAAATACATCTATTTCATTCATAAGAATTGTTGAATTCTCTAAATAGTATGGATTATATTTATCTACACTATTATATTGTGGTAATTGCTTATCTGAAAATATGACATTAGGAATCTTATAATCTGGTAAAGGATAATAAAAATTTGTATAATATCCTATTTCTTTTAACTTTCTTTCTAGTCTTGATTTTGTAAAAGTTTCTATTTTCTCTGGTTCATTACTATATCCTACAATACTTTGAAATTTTCTATTTAAGATATTTTCTGGGTTACCAACAAAGTATCTTAATCCAAATTTATTATCAACAGCTATTAAAAATTTTCCTCCATCTTTTAGATATTTTTCTAATTCTTGTATCATTTGGTCTAATTTCATATCTTGTCCCATTATTTCTTCTACTCTTGGTACACTTCCTATTAAAGTAATATAGTCAAATTTTTTATTTAATTGTATTTTAGAAAAATTTTCTACAATAACCTCTAAATTTTCCATATCATTATATCGTTTACTAATTGCTTGTGCTTTTATAAAATTTGGTTCAACTGTTGTAACTTCTTTACATTTTTTTACAAATATTTCTGTCAAATTTCCTAGATTTCCACCTATTTCTAAAACTGTATCTGTTTTTTTAAAAGGATACCAGTTCAAAATATTTTGACTACTACTAGATAAATGATAAACTTCTTCAGCTGTTATTTTTTCAGGAAATCTATTTTCATAATCCAAATCATTTGAATTCTCAATATATTTACTTATCAATTCTTTTTCTGTTTCAGAAATAATTTCTTCTTTTTTTTCGTAAAAATCCGTATTAACTTTCAAAAATAGCACCTCCGTTTACTACCAGACTTTAATAGTAATATCCCCATCTTTTTCTACTATGTTTTGCTTTACATTTAAATTTTCTATCCATTTTCTAGTTGTTTTGGTTAGCCAAGGTCCAGAATCTTCTCCTCCTCCTGCATCATTTATCCATAGCCAGTCTGGAGTTGGCCACATACAAATTTTAGGATTTACTATTTTATAAAAATCCTCATTCACACCATTTTGACCATGATGTGCCATCTGTACTATGTCCGCTTTTATTTTTTCTTCCGGGTTATTTTCTAATAATTTTTCTTGGCTTTCTTCAGCTGTATCTCCTAAGAATAAAATTGCTTTATTGTTAACTTCCATTCTTATTACCATACTTGAATTGTTTGTGCATTTATTTCCAGTTATTTCTGGATTTTTCACACCTAATATTTCACAATTAACATTATCTATTTGTATATTTTGATGTAAAGATACTTCGTGTACATTATCTTTTACTCTATCATTTTCAAGAGCATCAAAAAAATCTTTTGTTTGATGTGCTCTTTCTGGTTCGTTTTCTTCATACCATTCTAAATCATTTAATGTCACATATATATTATCTATTGGAATATCTGTATTATTTATTACATCTATAACAACACTTGCATGATCATTATGTGGATGTGTAATAAACCATGCATCTACCTTATTTGTAGTACTTTTTATATGGTTTATTAAATTTTCAGAATCCTCATGTGTCCCCCCATCTATTACAATAGTTTTGTTATTTTTGGTTTGTATAATATATCCCATCATTTGACTATGTCCATTGTTTTTTAATTGTGTTATTTCTATTGCATTTGTATACGGTATATATACAAACAAAATAATTGCAACTATTATTAATATTACTATAACACTTGTAAAAATCTTACTTTTCTTGTTTAGTATCTTTTTCATTCTCCACGCTCTCATTTACCTTTTCTATTTTTATATCTGAATCAATTCTCATTAATCCTACTGTATCTTTAATTGACAACACTTCTATTAATAATGCATCATATTTTCTGTTTAAAACTTCCAATTCTCCTTTATGATTAAAGTGAGTACAACTAAAAGATAATGTATATTTTCCTGGTGCCACATTTATTACCTGTTTAAATTCAACTTCTACTATATCCCCTTTTTTAAAATTTCCTGTAGCTATTTTTTCTATTAAAGTATTTGTACCTGCCATTTCTAATCCTTTAAAGTCTTTAACTGTCATAGTAAAAATTGGCTCTTTAACATCTTTTTTAAATAGTATTTTTGATTTCAAAACTACTTTTTTATCGTTTTCAATTACAGAAACATAATTTCCATTCTCGTCAAAAACTCCATAATCTATAACTTCAGCATCTCCATTACCATAATTTATTAAATTAGGATTTTCATTAAAATGACTTTTCCATGAACTTTCTTTATCATCTTCTTTTTCTTTATAATTAGGATTCTCTTTTAATAATTGTTGCTCTGTTAAAATTCCTTCCTTACTATGTTTTTCGTCCAATCCAACTATTATCTTTTTATACTTTTCAACTCCTTCTTTTACTCCACCATCAAATATTTTTCTTCCTGAAGATATAATAATAGTTCTTGTGCAATTTCTTAATACATCAGTTATACTATGTGTAACAAAAAGAATTGTTTTTCCTTTTTCTTTAAATTGTTGAAATTTTTTAAAACATTTTAATTGGAAAGCCATATCCCCTACTGATAATACTTCATCAACGATTAATATGTCTGGATCTACGTTAATTGCACATGCAAACGCAAGCCTTGCAAACATTCCTGATGAATATGTTTTTACAGGTTGATTTAAATGTTCACCTATATCAGCAAAATCAATTATTTCTTGTTCTTTATCTTTTATTTCTTTATTTGTTAGCCCCATTACTTGTCCATGTTGATAAATATTTTCAATTCCTGTTAATTCTTGATTAAATGCTGTTCCTAGTTCTAAAAGCGAGCTTATCTTTCCATTTGCTTTTATTGTTCCAGCTGTCGGCGTAACAACTCCTGTTATCATTTTTAATAAAGTTGATTTACCAGCACCATTTTTTCCTAATATTCCAAGTACTTCTCCTTTTTTTACTTCTAAATTAAAATCTTGCAATGCTTGAAATGTTTTATGTCTTTGTATTGATGGAAATATAGTTTCTATAATTCTATCTCTTTTCCTATCAAACATTTTGTAAGATTTAGATAATCCTTCTATTTTTAGAACAACTTCATCACTAGTATTACTTTGTATTGCTTCTTCATTATTTTCTTCTTTCATAAAGTAATATTCCTCCTTTTTTATTTTTATAATACATCTGCAAAGTCTTTTTTATTTCTTTTAAATATATAATTTCCCCAGACAAACATAATAATTGTTACTACCCAGAATATAATTGTATAAATTCCATGTCCTTGTGTCACTATGTTTCCTCCCATAAAGCAATTTCTAAAACCTGTTACTAAATACGTAAATGGACTACATTGTATTATTTTTAATATAGTATTATGTCCTGCAAGCATTGATAAATCCCAAACTATTGGTGTGAACCAGAAAAATAATTGCATTACTATTCCTAGTAAATTAATAAAATCTGGTACCAAAGTTGATATAGCTGATGTAAATCTTGTTACAGCTATCAAAAAGCAATATGCTGCAAAAATCATATAAATAGCCATCAATACATTTGGCATAAAATCATATACTACACAAACTGCTGTTGCTATAATAAATAAAAAAAGTGCTACAAAAGAGTTTGATAATAAAGAAATAATAGGTATTGTATCTACTGGGAATACTACTTTTTTTACCAAGTAACTATATGCTCTAATAGAGCCACTAGCACCAATAATCCCATCATTTAAGCACATCCACATTGCCATTCCAGGCATAAACCAAACTACATAAGGTGCTCCTTCTGGTCCTGTTTGCTTGAAAATAAATTGAAATACAATAACATACATAATCATAAAAATAAACGGTTGTAAAAATCCCCAAATACTTCCTAAACTCGTGCTTGCGAATCTATTTTTAAAATCATTTTTTCCTAATCCCCATATTATTTTTCTATTTTTTATTATACTTTTTAAAAATTCCATTTTTACCTCCATCATCTTTTTCCAATTATTTTTAATATTTTGTGTCTTATATTAAATAATCCTTTTGCCAATACTGGTATATTCATAATTAAAAAATTTTCTATATAATAAATAAATTTCTCTGTTTTATATAATTTATGAAAAGTTGTCCAACCTTTAAAATTAATTTTTTTCTTTTTTTCTAACATTTTAAAATAATCATATGCTTTTTTATTTAATTCTTGTAAATCTTTTGGAAACTTCTCATTGTTTTTTACATAAGTTTCAAAAATACCCAACTTTACATTTAAAAACAACTCTCTTACTTGCTCCATTTTTTCAAATCCATGAGAAATTTTTTCTGTTCCTACTTGATTATCCCCGTGCTGTCTATATTTTATATATTTTTCTGGTACGTAAACTAATTTACCATTTAATGAAACCATGAGTCCAATCCAATGATCATGAATCAATCTTTTTGAAATCGTTGGTAGTGGTAAAAAATATTTTATTGTTTCTTTTTTAGCTAGAATTGTACATCCTGTAACACAATTATATAAATAATTTAGCTTATAACTATTTATATATTTCTTAATTTTTCTTGTTAATAACATATAATCATTAAAAGATGGATATATTGTATTCAATTTCTCATCTACTACTTCTAGGTCTCCAAATGCTAAATCAGAATTTTCTTCCTGCAACTTTTCTAATGTTTTTTCTACTTTTTCAGGCATCCAATAATCATCTTGGTCAGCTAACATATAATAAGGTGATTCTACTTTTTTTAGTAAAAATTCTATATTTTTTACTACACCTAAATTTTTTTCTTGTATATATAATATTATTCTTTTATCTTTTTCTTCATATTCTTTAAGAATTTCAGGCGTGGTATCAGATGAACAATCATCTGATATAATCAATCTTATATTTTTATAAGTTTGATTTAAAATACTATCTATTTGCTCTCTTATATATTTTTCTCCATTATAAGTTGCAAGTAAAATATCTATTGGTTCTTCCATAAATTACACCTACATTTCTTGTTTTATAAATCTTCTTTATTCTATCTTTAAATCGCTATTTTGTCAATTAATACTAGAAAAATTAACAACTTACTATTGTAGGTTTGTCAAACATATGTCACACTCAATTGATATTTATACTGTTCGAAGTACCTTTTTATATGAATGCTATT
>CALXFH010000042.1 GCA_944387555.1 uncultured Clostridia bacterium
AAAAGGCTTGAGGTTTCTTTATTATTTCCCTGAGGTCGGTGGTTCGAGTCCATCTCCCGCAACCAAAACTATTGATATTGTAAGGTTATAAATTTACAAAACCTTACAATATTTTTTTATTTTCTAACTTTTTCCCGACTTGAGTTTTTGTTTTTAAATATTTTCATAAACTATTTTTCCATTTTCGCAAAATTCGACAACTTTTTTATTTTATTTATTATATAATTGATAGCATGCTAAAGAAAAAAGAGGTGAAAAATTTGGAAAAATCAGATCGTAAGATTAAGAAATGTGGTACTGTCACTGTTTCTGTTTACAAAGACATTTCTTCAAATCGTCCAATTTTTAAAGTAAATTCAGACAATGACGATGTTCTACCAGTTTCTTATGTCATTGAAGATACTTTATATCTTTATTAATTTTTAGGCTGACTCTTTGTTGGTCTTTTTATTTTTCTTTCCTCTTTTTATTTTCCTCTTAGCATTTTTATCTTAAAAATCCATTTATAATCTCTTGTTCAGCTTCTTGCTCAGAAAGTCCTAATGTCATTAATTTTGTTATCTGCTCTCCTGCAATTTTTCCAATTGCTGCTTCATGAATAAGATTAGCATCTATATTATTTGCTATTACCTCTGGCGCTGCTGTAACTTTTGCATTATCTTGAATTATTGCATCACATTCACTATGTGAGAAACATTTTGCATTTCCGTATATCTTAGAAATAAAATATTGTTTTGAATTATCTGCTGCAACTGATCTTGATGTTACATGTGCACTAGAGTCATCTCCATTTAATTGTACATCAAAAACTGTTTTTGCAACCTGCTCACCATGTGTCATTATTTTCTCTGTTACTACAAAGTTTGCTCCTTCTTCTAACACACCTTTTGTTTCTCTTACAGTTGAGTCTACACCTTTAATTTGGACACTTTCCATTTCTAGAGAACTTCCTTTTTTTAGGTAAACTTCAGTTACTGGATTTAATATTCTTTTTCCTGTTCCTTCTCCTTCTCCATAGTGTTTTTCAACATATTTTACTTTAGCGCCTTCTTCTAAGAAAAATCTATGAATTCCATCATGCTGTGAGTCTTTATTGTGGTCATTATGAATTCCACAACCTGCTACTATAAATACATTTGCATTTTTTCCTATATAAAAATCATTATATACAACATCTGTTAGCCCACTTTGGGTTAAAATTACAGGGATATGAACTATATCAAATTTAGTATTTTCTTTAACATATATATCTATTCCTGGCTTATCTGTTTTTGTTACAATGTTTACATTTTCAGTTATTTTTCTTTCTATTCCTTGTCCATTTTTTCTAATGTTATAAGCTCCTGTTTTTAATTTATCAAGTTTTGTTATTTCTCCTAAAACTCCTTCATCTACGTTATTTAATAATTCATCATTCAATTTTGTTCCTGCCATTTTTTATTTTTCACCTTCCTTTCTTACTCTACAACATTTTACTGCTGGTTTTATAGTCTCTTCTAATATTTCTTTACTACTTCCTATTTGCTCTATTTTTCCTCTCCTCATAAGTATTACTTCATCTGCAATATTTAAAATTCTTTCTTGGTGTGAAATTATTAGTGTTGTTCCTTTTACTAATTCTCTCATATTTTCAAAAACTTCAATTAAATTATTAAAACTCCACAAGTCAATTCCTGCTTCCGGCTCATCAAATATAGTAAGTTTAGACTCTCTTAATACTACGCTTGCAATCTCTATTCTTTTTAATTCTCCACCAGATAAAGAACCATTTACCTCTCTATCTACATATTCTTTAGCGCAAAGTCCAACTTGTGATAAAACTTCACATGCTTCTTTTCTAGTTATTTTTTTCTTAGAAGCTATTTTAAGTAAATCATATACTGTAATTCCCTTAAATTTTACTGGTTGTTGAAATGCAAAACTAATTCCCAATTTTGCTCTTTCATTTATTTCTAAGTTAGTTATATCTTTTCCATCAAATATAATCTTTCCTGAATCTGGTTTTTCTATTCCCATAATCATTTTAACTAGTGTTGATTTTCCTGAACCATTTGGTCCTGTTATTGCTATAAATTTTCCTGTATCTATTTCTAAATTTATATTATTTAATATTTTTTTATTATCTCTTGTAAAACATACATCTTTTAGTTCTAACATATATATCCTCCTTAATCCTTATTATTTTTTCTTAATCTATTTTTAGCTGTTACCTTAACACATTTTCTACATTTTTCACTATTTGCGTCATAGCCACAGTCTAAATCTCCTAAATTTAAAATTTCTGTAATATATTTATCAAGTTTTAAAGCTGTATTTTCAGACATCGCATGCTTCATAGCTTTTGCTTCTTCTGTTGCTTGGTTTTTATCTATTTCTAAAACATCTACTAAAAACATTTCCAATATATCTTGTTTTTTTATTACTCCAATTGCTAAATTTTCTCCTTCTTCTGTTAAAGAAATATTACCATATGTTTTATAATTAACTAATCCCATTTCTTTTAATGTATTGATTCCTTTATTTACACTTGGCTTAGTTATTTTTAATTTTTCTGCAATATCTGTTACCCTTATCTTTTTATTATTTTTATCTAAAAGATAAATTGTTTTTAAATATTCTTCTTGGGAATTAGTAAGTTTCATGGTTTCCTCCTTTTTGTTAGCTCACGCTAACATTTTACTATGGATATATATATTTGTCAAGAGAATTACTAATTTTTTTGAGATAAAAAGACCCGTCCCCGTTTTTCTCAAATTTCTATTAAGTCTTTTATTTTCTCGTATTTACTATCTCCTATACCACTTACTTCTTTTATTTCTTCAATAGATTTAAACTTACCATTTTCTTTTCTATAATTTATTATTTTATTTGCTGTTGACTCTCCTATTCCTGGTAAAGTATCTAATTCTTCTAAACTTGCTGTATTTATATTTACTTTACTTTTTACATTACTTGCTCCTGTTTTACTTTCTCCACTATTTTTAGTACTTGAATTTGTATTATTAGCTAAACTAGTAGTTCCAGCACTAATATAATTTGTATTTTCTCCTTGATTTTGATTATTCACTTCCTCTTTAGTTGGTATATATATTTTCATTCCATCTTCTAAAACTTCTGCTAAGTTGACGTCCTTCATATAAGCATTTTCGGTAACTCCTCCAGCTTTCTCTATTGCATCTGCAACTCTTGCTTTTTCATCTAGCTCTACAATACCTTCTTGATTTACTGCTCCTGATACATGTACTACTATCTTTCCTGAAGTTTCTTCACTTAAATCTTCTGTTTTATTATTTTCTTCTACTTCTAAATTTTGTTCTTCTACATCAAATTCCTCATTTGATTTTGTTTCATATGCATAATAGCTAATTCCAAAAGTTATAATAGAAATTACTATAATTAATAATATTTTTCGTTTTTTGTTAATATATTTCATAATATCATCCTTTCTTTATTTTTTTATAAATACTTTTTCTTTATTTATACTTATTTTGAAAAATTTTCACCTATTTTTCATTTGTTTTTCATGTTTTTTCTATTGAAAATTTTGTCGAAATATTGTATATTATTAAAATGTATAGAAACTAAGGAGAATAAGAAAAATGAAAATTAAAAGACTTTCTGTGATTTTAACTTTTATATTTTTAATAATTTTTTCAAGTTCATATATATGTGTAAGTAATGCATCCGATGCTCCGATTATTGATACAGGTAGTGTATACTTAATGGATAGCAGAACAACTAAACCACTTTATACTAAAAATGAAAATACTAAGATGTATCCTGCAAGCACAACTAAGATTATGACAGCTATTCTTACATTAGAAAACTGTGATTTAGATGAAGTAGTTACCGCAAGTTATAATGCTGTTGCAAGTATTCCAGAAGGTTATTCTACAGCTGATATTCAAGTAGGAGAACAACTAACTGTTGAGCAATTATTAGAGCTTTTACTTGTACATTCTGCAAATGATGCAGGAAATGTCTTAGCAGAATATGTTGGTGGCTCTATTGACAGCTTTGTTAGTATGATGAATACTAAATTAAATGAATTAGGATTAAATGATACTCATTTTACTAATGCATATGGCTTGCAAGATGATAATCATTATACAACTGCTAAGGATATGGCTTTTCTTATGAAATATTGCTTACAAAATGAGACTTTTAGAAAAATAAGTGGCCAGGCTTCTTGTGCAATACCTGCAACTAATATGCATGAACCTAGAAAATATGATTCTACAAACCAACTTTTAATTGCTGGAAATGAGTATTATTATCAATATGTATTTTCAGGGAAAACTGGTTTTACAAGTGAGGCTAAACATTGCTTAGTTACAGCTGCATACAATAATGATTTAGAATTAATTTGCGTCGTTCTTGGAAACGATGATAGATTTAATGTTACACGTTCACTTTATGAATATGCTTTTTCTAATTATGAATTAAGAAATGTTATTAATGAAAATGATGTAGTTACAAACATAACTGTAAATGGTGCATCATATGATACAAGAAGTTTAGATTTATTAATTTCTGAAACGATACCTGCATTAGTTGAAACAAATGATAATACAGAATTAATACCAATAGTTGATTTAAATGATAATATTTCTGCTCCAATTACTAAAGGAGATGTTTTAGGCAAAGTAACATATTCAATAAATGGTGTAAATTATACAAGTAATTTAATTGCATCACATGATGTAGAAAAATCAAATGTTGTTACTTACCTTGCAATAGGTCTTGCTTTTTTAATATTAATATTTGTTATTTGGGGAATTATTTATTATAATAAAAAGAAAAAAATAAATTTAGATTAATTTGAAATAAATTTTTTATAAAGATAAGTTATCTAAAAGATAACTTATCTTTATTTTTTAGTTATAATCTCTTCCTAGAATAATTGTTACATCAACCTTACTTGAACTTGACTCACTATCTTGTATTGTACCTACCTCTAGCGTTTGTTCAATTCCTTCCAAAACAGCATCTCCTATATTTTTCTTATTCATGATAACTGTTTTAGGAGTTGTATTTGTAACTCCAGTTCTTGTTACATTATATCCTGCCCTTTTTAAACTATCTACTGCTTGTTGTAAGTTACTGCTTGTTCCTGTTCCGTTTATTACTTCTACTTTTATCTCTGATTTACTTTTTGTTGAAATTGTACTTGTACTTGATGTTGTATTAGTACTGTTTGTTGCATTTGTTGTAGTATTTTCTCCATCTGTTTCTTCTTCAGGATTGTCTCTGTCATAGAACAATTCTTGTATTAAAGTTGCTGTTTGTTTTTTATCTACAACAAATATACTTACTCCATTTGTTTCATTCCATGGTGGTGTTGTTCCTGGTAATGCTGCTGTTAATAAATTATCTGTATTAAACTCTACAGCATATGGTATATAATCTTTTATAACATTAAAGTCAACATTAGTTATTACATTTTCTTCTGCTACATCTAATATTTCACCTAATTTAAAGATATTTTCTACCTTGGCTGTTTGTTTTATTACTGCCATTATAAATTCTCTTTGTGTTCTCATTCTACCTAAGTCATTGTCTCCATATTCTTCTGGATAAGATGTACCATCATTGTTATGTCTAAAACGTACTAATTGTTCCGCTTTATCTCCATCAAGTTTTTGTTCTCCAGCTTTTAAATGAATGTGTAAATCTTGTGATGGGTCATCATAATCCATGTCTATTGGAACATTAAATGTTACTCCATCTATTGCATCAACTAATTTTATAAAACCTTCTGTTTTTACAATTACATAATATTGTAAGTTTAGTCCTGTTATATTATTTACTGCATCTAATACATCTTGTGGATCTTGCTTTCTACTATATATTGAATTTATTTTTTCATATGCTGTTGCTTTTGCTGGATTTTTTCCTGTATAGGTATCTCTTGGAATAGATAACAGTGTTGCTTTTTGTGTATTTGGATTATATGATGCTACCATTATTGTGTCTGTAAGTAGTGCTCCTTGTTCATCAGTACTTATTCCTAATACTAAACACTTAAATTCTCCTAAGTTCTTTTTAGTATTTTCATCATGTCCTACTGCTGTAGCTAAAATTCCAGATAGCCCTCCACCATTTTTGTATACTTTATACGCAAAAACTCCACCTGCAACTAGCAATAATAACAAAATTATTAATAAGATTTTCTTCCATATTTTCTTTTTCTTTGGTTTTTTGGGGTTTTTTAAATTTTGTTTAGTTTGCTTTGCTTGTTTTGTTTTTATTTTTGTGTTTGTATTCTTTTTTACATTTCCCTTTTTATTTTCTCTTTTGTTCTTATTATTTTCTTTCAAAACACTCAACTCCTAAAATTCCAATAACAAAAGTATAGCAAAATTTGTCACATAATGCAACAAATATAAAGATTTTTTTAGAAAAATATATTTAAAATATTATATTCTATCATTGCTTTTGCTAAGTATGTTTCATCTATTAGTTCACTTAAAGTACCTTGTGGATTTAATGTTATAACTAAGTTGATTACTAATAGTATAACATATGCTATTAATACACCTCTTAGTAAGCCATAAACAATTCCTCCTGCTTTATTCACCTGTTTTAAGATTGGTAATTTTGCTATCCAATTTGCTATAGCACTTATAAATACTAATGCTATTCTAAGTATTATAAATAATATTATAATTGTTACACCATATATTATATTTGTTGATAAACTTCTTGCTGTCTCTGCTACTGCACCATTTTTAGCATTCTCAATTAAACTATTTGTTATTCCATCTGTTTCTTCATTTCCAATGGCTTCTTCTAATTTTGTTTCTATTGTTCCTTGTAGGCTTTCATCTATTTCAGTTGTGTTTATTATTAAATTTCCTATTGGTCTATATAATATAAATGCAACAAGTAATGCTACAATAAATGCAACTAAATGTATTCCTAAAGATACTAAGCCCTTTCTATATCCTAAAAATACTGATAAAAGTATAAATAAAATGATTATACCATCTATTATAATTCCCATAAATTTTCTCCTATAAATTTATAATTTCTATCTTGTCTCTATAAATAATTCCAGCAATACTATCTGAAACAACAATACTTGTTATTTCCTGGTTTGCTAAATATCTTTTAACAAGCCAACCACCGGTATTTATAAATTCTATTTCCGTTCCCAAGTTTAATGCAATTATATTTCCATAAGTATATATTTCTTTTGCTACATAATTTACTATATATTGTTTTGTTTCCTTACTGTCAGTATTTACAATATTTACAACTGAGTCTGCAGTAAATAATCCTGATGATTTTTCTTCTATATAACACATATTATTTTCCAAGTCTGCTGATTGAAATGTTATTTTCTTATCACTACTATCTACTAGTGTACTTTCTTGGTCATTTTCTATTTCTGTTATAGCGTCTGTATACATACAAACTAATCTATTTCTATCTTGATATTTTATATTTGTTATCAACTTTCCTGCTTCACTCTTATATGTATTTTCTGTTGAATTTGTTGGGTCATCTTCTGCTTTATCTATTGATATTATTCTTATATATGATTGTACCATTGTTCCTGATGTATCAACTTCTGCAATTGCTAAATATTTATTATCATTTGATACACTAACATCTACCGCTCTTGTAGATGCCATAAATGTTGTAAACATCTCTTTTCCATTTGGATTATACATCTTTATTACTGTTTTATAACTTGTTCCTGTAATTACTACTGCCACATATCCATTTTTATTTACATATATTTGTGAAATACTACCATCTACATTTGCTTCCCATGAAATACTTTTATCTGTTATTAAATATAATTTTTGTCCTTTACTTTCCGCAATTGCTAAAAATCTATTTGCTGAACTAAATGTTGGATTTGATATTTGTACATCTAACTCTGCTTCTTTACTTCCAGTATTTCCATAAATAGTAAATTTGGTTTGATTTAATATTCCTATATATTTATTAAATGCATATATATTTCCTGTTTGTTCTTCATTTAATTCTATTGTAGCTACTGTATCTTGTTCTACTTCTTTTCTAAATATATTTCTATCTATCCAATCTCGTACTTGCCTATTTGATACATACAAGCCTACAACAACTATTAGAGCTACAACAATAATAACAACTATAGTTGTTATTATAATTTTTTTCTTATTTATTTTCTTAGCAACCCCTTCTTCTGCTTCTTTCCATATATCTTTCATAACATTTCTCCTTAGTTTTGGTGATTTTATTTTACTATAAAACATAATAAAAAGCAAGAAATTTCTTGCTTTCTACTGTTACAAAATTCTTAATTTTATATTTATAAAATTACAAATATTCTACTGGTATATAATTATTACCCTTATCTATTGGGAAAATATCTTGTTTCATACATATTACTCCACCATTTCCTACTTGCACACCAAACTTTTTAACCACATCAAAGTTTTTTATTGCATCTATTTTTGGACTAGCACTTTTCTTAATCTCAATTGGATAAATTACATTATCATATATTATTAATAGATCTATTTCTTTTCCATTATTATCTCTATAATAATATAAATGTTTTCTTGCATCTTCTCCATTATTAGAAAAAGATTTTAATATTTCTATAACCACATATGTTTCAAATATTGCTCCATTATATGCACTCTTTTCTAATGTTAAGCTATCCAAATATCCTGCTAAATAACAACTAAGCCCAGTATCTGTCATATATATTTTAGGTCTTTTTACTACTCTTGCTACTGTATTATTTGAATATGGCTGAAGTAAAAATACTAACCCAGTATTTACAAGTATTGATAGCCATTTTTCTCCTGTTGTATTTGTTATTCCTATATCTCTACATATATCTGTCATATTTAATTCTTGTGCTGTTCTCGCTGCTACATTCCCAATAAATTTATAAAATTTTATTTCATCTTGCACATTTATTAATTTTCTTATATCTCTTTCTATATATGTTCTTATATAACTATCAAAGAATTTAGCTCTATCCATATCTTTATTAATAAAAATTTCCGGATATCCTCCATTTAAGATTTTTTGAAATAGTTTAGATGTTGTAAGCATTTCTGTCTTTTTTCTTTTCTTTAACATTTTCAAGTCTGGCAAAAATATTTCTCCATTTAAGTCATTCATTTCTCTATTACTTAATGTATATAAATCTAATATCCCAACTCTTCCTGCTAATGACTCAGATGTTTCTTCCATTATTTCAAAAGCCTGTGAGCCTGTTAAATAAAATAATCCATTTGCTTTAACACTAGAGTCTTTTACTCTTTCTTGCCTTTTCTCATCTACTATTATTTTTATATATGATAATATATTTGGTGCATATTGAAATTCATCTATTATTAATGGCATTTCATAAGTTCTTAAAAATAATTCCGGATCTTCTTTTGCTAATGCTCTTGCATCAAGATTATCTAATGTTACATAATTTATTTTTTCATTCTCTGTTAATTCTTTTAACATAGTTGTTTTTCCAACTTGTCTAGGTCCTGTAACCATTACAACAGGAAAAGTTTTTTCCATTTCTTTAAATATTGTTTCTATATTTCTTTTAATATATGGCATATTATCACCTCTACTTTATTATACTATAATTTCAAAAAAGTTTCAACATCTTTATAAAATATTTATACATTTTTAATTTTTAATTTTAAATTCGTATAATATTTTATTATTTTATTTATCTGCATAACATATTATTTTTCAATTATTTTTATTACAATAAGTATGCCCCATATAATTTACATTTATTTTTCTTTTTAATACTTAGCCTTTATTACGGAATCAGGATTTTTTCATTTTTTATTTTATAAAAAAATACCTCTTAAGATTAAACTTAAAAGGTATTTTAATTATTACTTATAATAGATGTGTCCCTAATTGCTCATTTTTGCACAAAAGGAAACGTCCCTATTTTTTTCTTCTTCTTACTTGCCATACAATTATTCCTATTACAATTATTAATACAGGTATTGCAAATATAATAGCCATAATTATATTATGTTGTTGTTCTGTAACTGTATAAGTAACTTCATCACTATTCTTTCTTATAGTTATTGTATCTTCTCTTTCATTTAAGTATGAAATAGAATTTAAAATCATATCTGCATTATTATATAGTGATACTGTATACATTGTATATCCACTAATTTGTACAGGCATATCCATAGCAAATAATTCATTTGAGAATATTACTAATTTAGATGTTGTATTATCATCTATTTTCTTAGTTGCTATTGCTGCTACTGTAGAAGATTCTTCTTCTCCATCACTTGATGTTCTTGTAGCTGAAGTTTGTGTTACATCTGTTCTTAGGAATGATGACTCACTTGTTTTTGCTAGTGTTTCATATGTTACTCCTAATTCTTCTAATTTATCTTCATTAAATGTAATTTTACCAGCATCTACTAAGCATATATTCATAGACATATTTAGGTTTTGAGTTAAACTTGTAGATTGTGTAGGTTCTATTATGAAGTCTGGATATCCTGACATCATATTAGCAGAGTCTCCTTCAAATACTACTCCATCTGAAACACTTACTCCATACTGATCTAATACTGTTTGGAAGTTTGTTAATGTTGCACCTGTTAAATTAGGTCCACACATTAATAGAAGTTTTCCACCTTTATTTATATAATTTATTAAATCGTCTCTTTCTTTTTCTGTTAAATCTTCTTTTAATGTAGAAATTACTAAACAGTCACAGTCTTCTGGTATTCCATTAGCAAAGATATCTACAGTATCTACATCATTTGCTTCGTTCTTCATAGTTTGCATTATTGTAGAGAAATAATTAACATCATATGCTAAATGATTAGACATAAAGTAAATTTTAGGTTTTTCATCTGTTGTTACATCTAATATAGCATTTGTAATTGCTTCCTCTGTTTTATCTACAGATTTATATGTTGTATAATCATAAGTATACATATCATTTTCTGTAACTTCTTTTTCATTATCACCACAAGTTACTAATATTAAACTATCTTCTGCACTTAATGAATATTTTGTCATTAAATCTGTTCTTGATGATAAATCATCAATTCTTTCTAATTTTATATTATCATTTAAAGAAGTATATTTTTCCATGAAGTTGATTAAAGAAGTATTGCTACTATAATTAATTAATGTTATTGTAACTTCTTTATCTAAATTTCCAAGCTTATCTCTCGTTTCATCTGATAATGAATATATTTTGTCTTGAGTACAATCTATTTCTGGTAAAACGACTTTTTCCAATAATACATTTACACCAATATATATTAAAATTATTATAGCTACCAATATAAGTGTTTTTGTTCCATCTACTAGCCATTTTTTCCTTAAGATTTCTCCTAATCTCCTAAAAAATCTTTTTATTTTTCCTGGCTTTTTATCTTTTTCTGTTTTTATTACAGCCTTACCATTCTTTTGCTCTTTGTTTTCTTTATTCTCGTTGTCCTTTTTAATGTTTTCTTTTTCTTTCTTTTTCAAACCTTCTCATCTCCTTTACTTAACTAATTTTCTTCTTTGCATAACTATTATTGTTAAGCTTATAAATACTACACTAAATAATAATAAACTTATAATATTTTCTATTGATATTACTCCTTGAGCAAAACTTGTAAAGTAATTCATTAATGCAAATCCAGAAAACTTACTACTTATATCTGTTATAAATAATGAAATAATTAAAAATGCAACTGTAATTACACCTGATATTACCTGATTTTCTGTTAAGCTAGAAGCAAAAATTCCAAAAGATAGTGCAGCTATACTAATTAGTATAAATCCTAACATTGAAACCAATGTTGTAACTATATTTGGTTTTCCAAAAAACATTACAATAAAGAAAAACATAAATGATATTAATAAAGTTATTACTATAACTGACAATGCTGCTAATAATTTTCCCATAACTATTTTAAACATACCTGTTGGTGAAGTTAATAATAGTTGCTCCGTTCCATTTTTTCTTTCTTCTGCAAATGTTCTCATTGTTAATATTGGTACTATTATTATTAATCCATATAATGCTGTATAATAATACAATATACTTAAATCTACACTTCCATAAGATAGTACAGTTAAATAGAAGAATACACTAAAACACAATAGAAATATTCCTATAACTACATATCCTATTGGAGAAAAGAAGTAACTTTTTAATTCCTTTTTTAGTACTGCTAACATTATTTATTACCTCCTTCTATTATTTTCATAAACGCGTCTTCTAGAGTGCTATCTGCTTTTTTCATTTCAAATATTGTTATATTTTCTTTAGCAAGATCTGTAAATAATACTTTTCTTAAGTCTACGCCCTCTTTTGACTCTATCATATATTGTTTTGTTCCGTCCTCATTTTCTTCTACTAATTCTAATTTTTCAATACCTTCTATTTTATCTTTAATATTTTCCATATTATTATCTGGGTCTTCTACTGTTACATAAATACAATTCTTATTTGAAACTTTATTCTCTAAGTTTTCTGGTGTATCTATTGCAACTAATTTTCCTTTATTTATAATAATAACTTTATTGCATATTTGGCTTACTTCTGATAATATATGTGAACTTAAAATAACTGTATGTGTTTTTCCAAGTTCTTTAATTAAATTTCTTATTTCTGTTATTTGTTTAGGGTCTAAACCTACTGTTGGTTCATCAAGTATTAATATTTTAGGTTCGCCTACTAATGCTCCCGCCATTGCCACTCTTTGTTTGTAACCTCTTGATAAGTTTCTTATTAATTTCTTTTGAACATCTTTTAGACCTGTTTGTTCAATTATCTTTTGAACCTTTTCTTTTCTTACTTTTCTGTCCACTTTTTTAAGTTCTGCCATATAAGTTACAAACTCTTTTACTGTTAAATCTGTATAAAGAGGTACCCCTTCTGGCATATAGCCAATTTCTTTTTTGGCTTTTTTAGGTCTTTTTAACATATTGTAACCATCAATAATAATTTCTCCATCTGTTTGTTCAATATATCCAGTTAACATGTTCATTGTTGTACTTTTTCCAGCGCCATTAGGTCCAAGAAGTCCAACAATTTCGCCTTCATTAATTGTGAAGCTGATATTATCTACGGCTACAAATTTTCCATACTTTTTTGTAACATTCTTAACCTCTATCACAAAAAATTCCTCCTTTTCTCTTTTACGTATTAACTAGCTATAATATTATCATTATATTTTTTCAAAGTAAAGCAATTCACAAAAATTTCACATTACGGAAACCAAGTATCCGTAAAAGTTTAGAGTCTATTGTGAACAAAAATTGCATATGTTTGATTAAGAGGTGTGTTATTTATGGAGCTTGTTTATACCTTTTTTGTTAGCTTTTTTCTAGTTTTCTTATCTGAACTTGGTGATAAAACTCAGCTTTTAGTATTATCTTTTTCTACTAAAGATAGAGCTAAAAATATTTTACTTGGAGTTGCTATTGGAACTCTTTTTAGTCATGGGGTAGCAATTCTTTTCGGTAGTAAACTTAGCTCTTTAGGTGATGAAAACTTTAGATATTATTTAGAACTTTTTACATATATATCTTTTCTTCTATTTGGATTATTTGGATTTATTCCAGAAAAAGAAACAACGAATAATACAAAATCTTCTTTTTTACAAAAAATAACTAGTATTAAACTAAATTACATTTTTGTAATTGCAATTAGTATTATTATTGGTGAGCTTGGAGATAAAACCTTCCTTGCTTCACTTGGTCTTGGAGTTAAATATCCATCTTGTAAAATCTCTTTAATTTTAGGTTCTATTCTGGGTATGGTACTTAGTAACTCTTTTGCTCTTTTCTTTGGAAGATTTTTAGGAAATAAATTTAATCCAACTTTTGTAAAAATTTTGTCAAATATATTATTTTTACTTTTTGGTATTATTGGATTAATTAATTTAATATTTTAAAGAATAATAGCTTTGTTTTGCTTGTTCTTTAAATATTTTATGTTACTGTTCAGACTAGATGAAAAGTAAAAATAGTTATCCACAGAATATTACAAGGTCTGTAATAATAATGAAACA
>CALXFH010000043.1 GCA_944387555.1 uncultured Clostridia bacterium
TATCAATAGTTTTGGTTGCGGGAGATGGACTCGAACCACCGACCTCAGGGAAATAATAAAGAAACCTCAAGCCTTTTACAAATCTCCCAGCACCTTGATAATACTAGATTTTTTAAAAAAGTTCTTTTTAGTTATTTAAAGTTATGCAAAACTAAGTCGGGAAAAAGTCGGGAAACTTTTTTATAAATTTTCTTATTTTTATTTATGATTTTTATATCATTATTTAAAATATTTGTCAAGTTTAAGCTAAGCCTGATTTATTATTAGATGTTTATATTTTTTATAAGATAAGCCATTTTGTTTATGCTGTCTCGTTTATCTTCTGGGTGGAAGTGCAAATATATTTTTCTTGTAATATCCGAGTCTTCATGCCCCATTAGTTCTTGTACTTCTTCTAATCTAGCACCTGCCCTAAATAATAAACTAGCTCCAGTATGTCTCAAAATGTGAAATTTATACTTAGGAAGTCCAATTCTTTTTAAAAATCTTTCCCATGCAGTACTAAAATTTCTTGGATCCCAAAAATTAAGATTACTATTTAAAAACAGTAATGAATTTTCAGTCCATTCTTTTCCATTTTCTTTGTATAGATTTTTTTGATTTTCTATATGTCTTTCCATAATTGGAATAAAATCTTCTACCAAAGGAACTGTTCTTACAGATTTTTTTGATTTTGGTGTAGCTAATCTTAGTACTCTTTTAAAAGAGCCATCCTTGTTAAATACTTTTGCCTTACTTAATATTTGTCTTATTTTTATATTTTTTTCTTCTTTGGTGTCTACATATTTTATAGCCAACCCCAAGATTTCACCTTTTCTAAGCATGTGTGTTAAAGATAATAAAATTGCTACATGTAATTTATTAGAAAAATCTAAATTGCTTTTTATAATATCTATTTCTTCATCTGTTAGAAATAATTTTTCGTTATCTTTATCTAATTTCTCTAGGTCATCAACTTGGGAATTTCCAGGTATTTTAATTCTTTTTTCACTGCAAGGATTATATCGTAACATATTTTGTGTTATTTCATATGTAAAAAATGCACGTAAAGTCTTATTAATATCTTTTATTTTTGTTGTAGACATTCCATTTTCATATAAAGAATTATACCATTGCTGTATTGGTAAAGAAACCATATTATAAAGCGTCAGGATGGCAATAGGAGAGTTTTTAATATATAACCTATAATTAGTCTCGTGCTTTTCAAAAGAAGCGGATTTAAAATCGTCAGCATAAAACAACACATCGAATAACCAACTATGCATTGCCATTGCTAAAGTAATTTTTTCATATCCTGCTGGAAGACCAGATTTTATATTATTCATATATTCTTCTATTTGTCTATCACAGTCTTTTTCTCCATCTCCATAAAATTCTTTTTTAATAGGATTTCCATTTATATCATGTCCGACGGTCTTTGTTTTTCTAAAATATTGTTTTCCATTTTTTACATAATTATATTTTTTAGCCATAAAAACCTCCTTAAGTAAATAAACAAAAATTCGGTACTTGTATAAGGAAGTTTTTTATATTATAATTATAAAAACTGCTTATGCAAGTAGAGTGTTATAGATAATGTAAAACTTTGGCGAGGGATACATTATCTATTTTTATATTATTTATTAAAAGGTATAAATCCTAAAACTTTAAATTCATATTCTGGCTTTTGAGTTGCTCCAGAGTAACTTGAATCATAAGTTCCAAAATCTCCTTTTCCATCCATTACAATACAAGTTGTATAATCTGTAGTATTATCTACGATATTAGTTTTTTCTAAAAGTACATAATAATCATTGCTTTTATCCCAGCAAGTTAAAACTCCAGTTCCAGTATAACTATAAGAGTCATCTGAATAAGTATATGTAGATTTTTCTGTATCCATATTAAAAGACTCTATTTTAAAAGAACTGTTATTAACTAAACCAGTACTGCTACCCAAAATAGCAATTAGAACAATTATAACTACAGAAGCAACAATAGATATTGCCATTGTAATTAGATTTCCTTTGGTAAATATTTTTTCTTTTTCTGCCATATTTTCACCCCCTTATATTGTTCCATATTTTTCTTTATAAAAATTAATGCAATTCTTCATATATTGCTCTGTAACGTTAAAATATTCTGCTAGACTATAAACTGTATTAATTCCGTTTTAAAACAGCTGATTTTAGTTTTTCATAAGGAATTAGGATATAATAGCTTAGCTTCTTAGCTCTATATTCTTGCTTATTAATAAAGTTTTGGTCAGACATTAAAGTATAATAAGAAGAATAGTAATAATGTCCTAATTCCTCTGCGAGCAAGCATTTTTCCTCTCTATAAGTATCTATTTTAGAATAATCCATAAAAATGCAAGTATTACCATATTCAATTATTCTAGCTTTAGTTTTTTTCATTTTAAAGTTTACAATATCTATTTTTTCTCTTTCTGCAATATTTGTTAAATCATTAAGTTCCATGTTTTTACTCCTAAAAATTTTGACAAAAGAAACAAAAATATATTTTTATTTTTTATTTTTCTTTAGTTTTTTCATATATTCAATTTGTCTTTGTAACTCTTCTAAATCTTCTTTATCTAAACCTTCTGTGTCCAAACCACTTGAATTTGCGAATTTTACATTTTTTAATTCTTCTGGATTTTTTATATTAGATTTACCTAAAATATAATCTATACTACAATCGAATATATCAGATAATTTTAAAAGAATTTCCATACTAGGTTTTCTATCACCTTTTTCATACATAGCAACAGTACTTTTGGCGCCATTTAATTTATTAGCTAATTCTTGCTGAGTCATATTCAATTCTTCTCGTAAAAATTTTATTCTATTCATTATTATTCCTCCAAATATATTTTTATTATAGCACACTATGAGTGGACTATGCAAGAAAAAAAATAAAAAAAGTTTGCTTAGAGCGACAAGACTTTTAGAAAAAAATAAAAAAATATCTTAAATTTTTTTTAAAAAGTATTGACAGTTCACTAAAAGTATATTATACTATGAGTGAACTTGAGAGGAGGGAAAATAAAAATGCAAAGAGAAAAATTAAAGGAATATAGGATTTCTATAAAGAAAACACAAAGAGAAATGGCTGAAATATGGGGAATAACAACATCATTCTATAAGCAAATAGAATGCGGAGCAAAAAATCCAAGCATACAAAAAATAAAAGAGTTCAAAAAAGTTTTTCCAACAGCAAATACAGATGAAATTTTTTTAACTTAAAAGTTCACAATAAGAGAACCAAAACAAACATATGTGTGAGGTAATTATAACAGAAAAACTAAGGGAAAGGAAGTGATAAGAAATGCCAATACCAAAATATGTATCTGCAGAAGAATATAGCAGACAAAGTGGAATAGGAGTAGAACAAGTAAAAAAACTTTGTAGAAGCGGAGAATTAGAACATTATATGACCGAAGGAGGATACTACAAAATAAAAGTAGATAGTGACTCTGTTCCAATAGAAAAATATGAAAAAGTTAAAGAAGAAAACACAAGATTAAAAACAATATTAGAAACAATTTTAAATACAGCAAAACAAGTTTAGGAGGTGAAACAAATGAAGAAAAATAAAATTCACGAATTAATAGGACGAGCAGTAGTATACATAAGTTTATATGCAGCAACAATTTTAGGAACAGTATGGGCATTCTTAGAATGTACAACGGTTTATTAGAAGAAAGGAGGAAAAATAAATGTTTGATTTATTAGGATTATTATTAATGGGGACAAATGAAGAGCGTGTAGTATCTAATACAGTCATAAATGGAATTGAAATTGATACATGCTTTGCAAATGATATGGGTAAGGATTATGAAACAGGAATATGCATAAATGGAATTTGGTTTATTGCAGAAGATTATGACACAAAAGAAGATGCAAAAAAAGGACATGAAAAATACGTAACATTAATTAAAAATAAAAAATTAAAAGAAATTGTTGACATTTATGGTGCAGGCTCTACGAAAATAATTTATTAGAAAGGAGAAATAATATGTGGACTAAAACTGTAATAAAACAAGGTTTGAAAATACATGATTTAGAACAGGAAAATAAAACTTTATATGAAGAGAACAAAGATTTAAGATACGAAAATGAAGAACTGAATTTAACTATAAATAACTATAGAAGAGATAATAAAGAAATGTTAAAAAAAATAAGTTTAATAACTGATTTGATGGATGAATATGACTACAAAAGAAATAACTCTGTAGTAATTTTAAGAAAAATAGAAGAAGTAATTACAAGCGACCAAACTAGATAATTACTTCAAAATTACATAAACATATGATTCTACTTAATTATAACAAAATTAAAGTAGAAAATCAAGAGAGGAGAAAAAATGAAAAATTTTAGTTTATATGAAATAACAAGTGGATTTCCAGCTTTAATGGAAAATGAAGAAATAACAGAAGAAGATAAAAAGAAAATCGAAGAAGAATTAACAGTTTTATTACAACAAAAAAGTCAAAGCATTATAGGCTACACAAAAAATATAGAACTAACAATAAGTGCAATGAAAGAAGAAGAAAAAAGAATAGCAGAAGACAGAAAAATTTTAGAAAATAAGATGGCTAGATTTAAAGACTATGTAAAAGAGTGTATGGAGAGAAATGGCATAACAAAAATAGAAACGGGTTTAGGAACATTAAGTATAGCAAAAAGTCCAGTAAGTGTAGAAATAGTGAATGAAGATGAAGTACCTAGTGAATTTAAACAAGAAGTAGTAACAGTCAAAATTGATAAAACTAAAATAAAGAATAATTTTAAAGAAACAGGAGAAATACCAACAGGTGTAAATATTATTACATCAAATACAAATTTAAGAATAAAGTAGGTGTAAAAATGGACTATCTAGATTTAATAGATTATGGAGGTAATGAATATTATGGCGAATATATATCAAAAAATTAGTGAAGTTATGAAAAATATAGAATATTTAACTAAAGATGACAAAGTAGAATTTGGAACAACAAAATATAAAGCAATCTCAGAAGAAAAAGTAACAACAGCAGTGAGAGAGCAACTAGTTAAGCAAGGAATAGTAATAATTCCTATTGAGCAACAAAGCGAAAATAAAGAATTAATAAGAACAGAAAAATCGGTAAATATGCTTACAACAGTTCACGTTAAATACAGAATACAAAATATTGATGATGTTAACGACTTTATAGAAGTAGAAAGTAATGGGACAGGAGTAGACACACAAGATAAAGGTGTAGGGAAAGCAATGACATATGCTTATAAATATATGTTATTAAGAACGTTTGCTATTCCAACAGGTGAAGATCCAGATAAAATCAGTTCAGCAGAGACTGATAAAAAAATGGAAAATGAAGTAAACAATACAGTAATAAATAAAACAAAATTAAATGCATTAAATGATTCGATAGAAAAACATAAAATAGCAGATGAAAAAGTTGAGGCAATTTTAGCAAAATATAGCTATTCAAGTACTTCAGAAATAAAAATGAAAGACTATATGAATATTGTTAAAGATTTCCAAAAATTAATTAAAGTAGGTGCGTAATATGGCAAGTTTAGAAACTACAGGAATAATAACAGACTTAAACATAGATTTCAATACGTCAAAACCAAAAATAACAGTACTTTTAGATACAAACAATAAAGAAGTAGTAGAAGAACTAAAAAACGACGAAAAATTAAATATAAGCTTAAAGAAACATAGAAAACATAGAAGTTTAAATGCTAATTCGTATTTTTGGAAATTATTACAAGAATTATGCGAGTTTGCAGAAGTAGATACAATAGAAGATTACAAAAGAAGAGTAAAAGAATTAGGAATATTTAGAAGATTTAGAATAGAAAAAGATAATATAAAAACATTTGAAAAGATGTGGACAGCACAAGGAATAGCTTGGTTTTGTGAAATAGCAGATACAGAATATATAGGAAATACCGAATTTAAAATAATAAATGCTTATTATGGCTCTAGTTCCTATAATTCTAAGCAAATGAGCAGATTAATAGACGGACTTGTTCAAGATTGTAAAGTCTATGGAATAGAAACAAAACCACAAGCAGAGATAGATAGTTTATTAAGGAGTTGGGGCAATGGATAATTTTTGGGATTTTTTAGTATGTTTATTAATTACAATAATATGTTTAGCACCATTTATTTTGCTAGGTTTTATGTTCTGGACGGCGATGAACATATGAAAAAAGAAGAATTTTGTATTATGCCGATAGACTTAAATTACAGTGCAAAAAGAACAGCATATTATTGTGAAAGGCACGAAGTTTTCTTTGGAAGAGCTTACAGAAAAAAGAGTATAGAAGACGGCTTAATAGTCTTTTTAACTCCACAATTACATAGGGGTAATTATGGAGTACACGGAAAATATGGAAAAGATTTTAACTTATATTTAAAGCAAATTGGACAACGAGCTTGGCAAGAATATTACAACAAAACAAAGGAAGATTTTATAGCCAGATATGGCAAGAATTATTTATAAATGGAGGTAAAGAAAATGGGATTTACAGAAGTATTAACAATAATATTTATAGTTCTAAAACTACTAAACATTATAGATTGGAATTGGTTTTTAGTATTATTACCAGAAATAATAGCATTAACAATATATCTAATTATAGTAGTTATTGGAATATTTCAATATAGAAGTATAAATAAAGAATTTAAAAGAATAAAAGACAAATTTTAAGCAACAGGGATAAGACATTGTAGTTTTATCCCTTAAATTTTACGAAAGGAGAAAGCAAAATGGATAGAGATATATATAAAGGTTATGAAGCTACGGACTTATATTTAGAATTATTTTTAGAATCTCCAAAAAAAGTACAACAATTATTAATGATGCCTTTAGCTATTGAAGCATTTTATCCTGATTTTTGGAATGATGAAAGCATAAAAAGTCCTATTGAGAAAATATTTATAACTGCATTTGCAATATATTGCAAATATAACAATAAAGAGAATATATATTTATTTCCACAAAAAGAAGTAAGATATAACGGGAAAAAATATTACATAGATTTTGAATTTGAAGCAGATGATTATTTAACACATTTAATATTAGGAGATAAAATAAAAAATTATGATTTTAAATTAGCAATAGAGTGTGATGGATATGAATTTCATCAGAAGACAAAAGAACAAGTACAAAAAGATAATGAAAGAGAATATGACTTAAAAATGGCAGGATATGAAGTTTTAAGATTTAGTGGAACACAAATATATAACAATCCTCTAAAATGTGCTGAAGATACATACAACTACATAATGAAAAAGATAGGGGGAGGTCTAGAATATGGCAAGAAAGAGAATGTTTGACATTGAAATAGTTGATACAGATTTATTCTTAGAAATGCCACAATCTACACAAAATTTATACTTTCATCTAGGAATGAGAGCAGATGACGATGGATTCGTAAGTAATCCTAAAAAAATAATAAGAACAATAGGAGCAAATGAAGATGATTTAAAGATACTAATTACTAAAAAATTTATAATTCCTTTTGAGAGTGGAGTAATAGTAATAAGGCATTGGAAAATAAACAATTATTTAAGAAGCGATAGATATACAGAGACTTTATATAAAGATGAAAAAAGGCGATTAACAGAAGATGAAAATGGTGTTTACAATCTTGGTATACCAGATGTCAACCAGCGGTATACCAGACGGTATACACAGTATAGAAAAGAAAAGTATAGAAGAGAATAGAAAAGAAAAGAACAGTATAGAAGATATACGGCGAAAACGAGCCAAAAGTTGAAGTTTTAGAACTTTGGGAAACGCAGTTTAATGAATTTTATAGTAAATATCCAAGAAAAGTAAAAAAGCAAGATGTAAAGAAATGGTTTAAGAAAAATAAGCCAAGTAGTGAATTGTTTAGTTCTATGATGAGTAGTTTGGAACAATTTAGGGGAAGCAAGGATTGGTTGAAAGATAATGGTCAATATATTCCTTATCCTAGTACTTGGTTAAATCAAAGAAGATGGGAAGATGAAGATATACAAGTAAATAAACCGATGTCTGCTTTGCAAAGAGCTTGGAATAAGGAGGGAGAAAATGACTAGACAAGAAACAATACAAATATTAACTTTACTAGCTGGAAATTATGAAAGTTTTGCTAAAAGAACGCAGACAGACGAACAAGTAGAAATGATGAAAAATACTTGGCAAGAGTGCTTAGGAGATTTAGATTACAGATTAGTGTTGCAAGCAGTAAAGAAAACTATTATTGAAAGTCCATACCCTCCAACAATACACGAAATTAGAAAAAATGCAATAGAGATGGTAAGTCCAAATACTATGAGAACACCAATAGAAGCATGGAATGAAGCTTATAGAATGATTAGCAATGGTTTATATATGACAGAGGAACAATTCAACGCGCATAGCCCAGAGGTTAAAAAGTTTTTTGGAGATGTAGCACAGGTTAGAGAATTAGCAAAAACAGATGCCGATACAGTAAATACCGTAACCAAAGGACAATTTTTAAAACAGTATGAGGTAATTGTAAACAGAGAGAAAGAACAAAAATTATTACCAGAGCAAATGAAAGAGATGATAGGACAACTTGCAGAAAAAATGGATATTAAGCGATTGGAAGGAGAAATAAAATGACAACTAAAAAAGAATTAGAAATTAGATTAGATATAGTAAATAGTCAAATAGAAATTTATAAGAAAAATGCAATTAAAGAAATAGAAAAAGAAGAAATAATACCAGCAACAGGTGATTTATTAATGCTAAGAGATTTAAAAGAACAGCAAGGATTAATTAAAAATTTATTAGAAACAGAGGAGGAATAAAATAATGAACATATTAAATCAAATTAGAAGTGCATTAGTTAATTATAATAATTTCTTAACTTTAAAAATAGGAGAACATATAAAAAATGCCAAAAAGTTAGGAGTGATAACAAATGAAAATAACAACAGAAACAAGACAATTAAGTTTTAATGACATACAAGAAAAAACTAAAAAGAGATATGAGCAGATATTAGATAGATTAGATAAACCCAAGACAGCTAAAGAAATAGCAGTAGAACTTTTTGAAATAGGAGTAATACCAAGTACAGAAAGAAATTACACAGCTCCGAGACTAACAGAGTTAGAGAAAATGGGTTATGTAAGAGCAATAGATAAAAAGAAATGTGAATATACAGGTAAAACTGTAGCAGTTTATGAAAGAATAGGAGGAATTGAAAATGAAATTTAAAGTTGGAGATAGAGTAAGACTAGTAAGAGTGGAAGATGAAAACGTTTCTTATGAAAAATATTTAAAGAAAGAATTTGAAATAGAAGCAATATATAATAGTTTTAACCCACATTGTAAGTTAAAAGGAATTAACGAAATTGCACCATATTTAAAAAATCTAGAATTAGTAAAAGAATATACATACGAAGATTTAAAGAAAACTCCGATAGGTACAAAGATAAAATTCGAGAATGGAGAAACTTTACTTAAAGATGGTGCTGGTTTGTTCGAGAGTGATGGATACGTAAGAACTATAGAAGAATTAAAGAAATTTGAAACTAGATTATTAGGCAAAATAGTAAAAATAGAAGAACCTACATATTCAACAGTATATGAATATAAGCCAGAAATCCTAGACGAAGCAGAAAAAAGATATTTAAGAGGAGTTATTAGACCTTTTAGAAATAATGTAGAAATAATAAGAAGAATGTATTCGCGAACAAAGAATAAAGATTATATACAAATAAGATATAAAAATGATACTCCAACTAATTTGCCTTATTTTGAAAAAGACACAATGTATAAAGGAATGGAACTTGATAAGATATACACTTTAGAAGAATTAGGATTATAGGAGTAGCTTATGAAGGGTAAATGTGAGACGTGTTTTGGTTGTAACAAATTAGAATTAGAGTGGTTTGAAGGCGTTTCTTCTTGCAAGAATTATGTAAGAGGAACACCTACACCAGAAGATAATATAAACAAGATAAAAGAAATATTAGGAATACAGGAGGAGATACAATGGAAGAAAAACTAATAGAGATAGCAAAGATGATGGATGAATTTAGCAAAGAATATAATTGCAGAATAGAAGTTGAAACGTGGGCAGGACAAACCATGAGAGATAGAGAAATAAAATACATTTATAACTTAAAAGCAGTAAAACCACAAACAGTATTAGAAGTAATTAGTTAGGAGGTACAAATGATAATTGAAATACCTTTACTATGTAGAAGTAAGAAGAATAGTCAAAACATTATAGTAAATCCAAGAACACATAAACCAATGATAATACAAAGCAAATTATATAGAGACTTTGAGCGAGATTGTGGTTATTTTTTAAATAAATACAAAAACAATATAAATACACCAGTAAATATAAAAGCAACATTTTACGTTCCAGATAGACGAAAAAGAGATTTAATAAATTTAGAAAATGCAATAGCAGATGTATTAGTTAAATATAAAGTAATAGCAGATGATAATTACAATATTATACAAAGTTGGGACGGAAGTAGAATTATTTATGAGAAGGGAAGAGCAGAAACGATATTAGAAATAGAGGAGCTTAAAAATGACATATAAAAATATTTATGCAGTTTATAAGGGAGAGAAATTCCTTGATTTAGGAACAGCAGAAGAGTTAGCTAAAAGATTTAAAGTGAAGAAGGAAACAGTGTGGTTTTGGAACTCTCCTGCTAATAAAAGAAGAGCTAAGAAAAAAAGAAAAATAGCTATAAAAATTGAGGAGGAAAACAAATGAGAATATTAAAGAAAGTATTAATTATAGAACTACTAATATTAATTTTTGACATAGGTTGGGTATTAGGAATAAATCAAGGTAAAAAAGATAATCAAGATGAGTTAACTAATACATACATAGAATTAGATAGTGAAAAAGAAAAAAGTTATCAGCTAGAGTTAGAGAATCAGAAGTTAAATACAATCTTAAATAATTATGCTATAGAGGAGAGAAAGAAAAGTGAGCAAAGTGCAAGAAAAATGTTTAAGTTGTAGATATAAAGAAAGAAACAAATATGTTTTTCCTTGTGATAAATGCTTAAGTGAAAAATTAAAAGAAAGACCGATAACTTGTGATGATTGCAGACAGGGATGGTTTGAAACTTGTAAAAAAGGAATAAGACCTTGCAAAAATTTCAAATGGAATTAGGAGGTAACAAAATGGAAGATGACGATATAACAGATATGGTTATAGATAGTAGAGATGTAGAAGAAGACGATTTAACAACAGCATATCTAAAAGGCTATGCAGACGCAGAAGAGAAATACAGAAAGAAAATAAAAGAATTAGAAGAAGAAAGACAAATAGTAGGAATGCCAGTAAGGAATAAAAGAGATGGAAAAATAGGAATAGTATTACATCAATGGGAGAATGGTAGCATAGCAGTATTGGAAAATATAAGTCCACGAGTAATAAATACGCATGATAGTTTTGATACATTAGAAATAATAACAGATGAAGTAAAGCACGTTAAGACAAAAGATGATAGCATACCAGTTCAAAAAGTAAAAGATAAGATAATAGATTTAATGGCAGAAAGAATTGAGTGGCTATGTAAAAGTAATGGAATATTATTAGATAAAGAACATGATGAAAATTTTACACAAGAAGATATAAAACAATATTTTGAAAGGAAGGCAAGAGATGGAAGAAGAACAAATAATTGATTTACAAATTGCTAAAAAATACGAAATTAAAAAAGAATTAGAACAACTAAAAGAAAAAATATTAACAAGTGAAGGTAAAGAAGTAAGATTTAAAATACAAACTAAAAAATGGCTAGGCTTTAGTGAACCATTTTTAGCAAAAGAAAAAACTAATCTTAATATATCTAAACATACATTAACAGCAATTATTGATGAAATGTTAGACAAAATTAAAGAACAATTAGATTATTTAACAGAAAAAAGAACAGAATTAAGAAGAAAGTAGAGGAAGAAAGATGAGAGATAATAAAAGAGGATTATTTAATTTATTAAAGGAATATCCAAATTTGCCAATAATGTTTTTTGCAGATACAAAAGATAGTAGAATACTAGATTTTGCAACAACGGTTTATGAAGATTTTTATTGTGATGTAGAAGAAGTTTATGATTTAGAAGAAGAAGGATATTTTACAGATATAGATGATGTAATAGAAGTACTAGAAGATAAATTTTGTGATGACGAAAAATATAAGGATTTATCTGATGAAGATTTTGAAAAAGAGATTAAAAAATACATAAATGAAAATATAAGACATTTTGGAGCAATAGTTATAAATATTTTTTAGAGGAAGGAGAATAAAGATGTATATAACAGAAAAAAAGAAAGTAACCAAATATTTAGAAAGAATAATAAAAACAAAATGTGATGTATGCAAGAGGGAAATACCTAACTTTGAGCCATGCAAAAGAGAAAAGAGTAGATTTTTTAGAGTTATAACAGGACATCATGATTGGGGAAATGATAGCTGTGACAGTATAAAGGAATATGAAATATGCCCTGATTGTATACAGGATTTTGTAGAAAAATATATAAAAAAGGTAGATGGAACAGATTACATAGATATAGAAACAGATTATGCAAGTGAAGAAAAGTATTTTGATGAAGAATACGAGGAGGAATAGCTAATGACTTATAAAAAAATAATTAAAAAGTTAGGCTTAAAAGATTTTCTACTGTATAACTTAATTCGACTTCTAGAGATAATAATAAATTTACCATATAAGATTTTAAAATTAATAATAGAGATTTTTTACATAATATTTGACTCTTTAGATAGCTTATTTTACAAAAAGAATTTAATAGTAATATCTAAAATAAGCAAGAAAGCAGATGCTTTTAGAATAAAATGTTTTAATAAAATTCAAGGAGATGTAGTCAATGAATAAAGAAGAAATAGAAAAACAAGATAGAAAAATAAAAATAAGTATGCCACTATTAACACAAAAAGAGATGTTAGAAATAGATAATAATTTTGATGAGATAGTAAAAGAATTTATTAAACAATATATAAGAGAAAAGGATTTAGCAATAGCACAATATATTATAGACAAACAACAAAAAGAGTTAGAGCAAAAATCAAATGTATTAGATAAAATAAAAGACTTTGTAACTAAAATATCAACAGAAAATGCAGAAAAATATAATTCTATAAAACAGAAAGAAGTAGATTTTTCTGAATGGAACTTAGCAGATGGAATATTAAATATCATAGAAGGAGAAAGGGAATATTGTTGCACTTGTGGAGTAGAGTTAAACAGCGAAAACAAAGCAT
>CALXFH010000044.1 GCA_944387555.1 uncultured Clostridia bacterium
CAGTTGGTGCAGATAATTCTTCTACTTTTATTGTATCGGTTCCTTCTTCTGTTATATCTATTCCATCTATTGTTATTGTTCCATTTGAATCTGTTGTTTCTGTCCTATCACTTCCATCTGGTAATGTTATTTTAAATTCTGCTCCTGATAATTTTGTGTTCTCATTATCTTTATCTACCTTTACTACTTGTAAATTATAACTTCCTTCTGTTTTCTCATTTGGTACTGTTATTGTTACCAAGTTATTTGAATAATTTACTTTAACTTCTCCTGCTCCTAATCCACTTCCTTGGCTATTCTTTAATTTAATATTTGTTACTACATATGCTCCACTTTGTATTCCTTTTGTTACATCTAATTCAAAACTATTAAATAACTTATTATATCCAGTTGGTGCAGATAATTCTTCTACTTTTATTGTATCGGTTCCTTCTTCTGTTATATCTATTCCATCTATTGTTATTATTCCATCTGAACCTGTTGTCTCTGTTCTATCACTTCCATCTGGTAGTGTTATCTTAAATTCTGCTCCTGATAATTTTGTAGCTTCGTTATCTTTATCTACCTTCACTACTTGTAGACTATAACTTCCCTCTGCTTTTTCTATTATTAATTTTTCAAAATCATCATCATCTTGCTGTCCTTTATAATAGTAGTTTTTATCACTTAAGTCACTATTTCCGCTTGTCCCCGTGTATTCTTCCATGTTGTCTTTATTAACTTCTGGCATACTTCCTGGTTTTGAATCTCTATCTAAGCCTTCTTGTGTTATTATTTCAGTCCCTGTTTCTCCATCTACTTCTTTTGATATCCATGCTACATTTGTTAATACTTTATCATTTGCTCCTGCTTCAAGCGTTACTGTACATTCTATTTCTATAGTCTCTGAGCTTAGGTTTCCTTCTTCATATGCTGGTAAATTTTCTTCGTTTCCTGACTTTCTTACTAACGTTAATCTATTTGTTACTTTGTCATAAGAACTCTCTTCAAAATTACCACTTACTACATCTTTAAACTCTAACCCTGTTGGTAATTGGTCTATTACTTCTGTCGCTCTTCCTACTTTTTCTCCCTCATTATAAACAGTTAGCTTATATGTTACTGTATCTCCTGTTTTAACTAATACAGGATCCTTCTTATGTTTATATGTAGCTGTTGTTCCTGTTTCCAAAGTAGACTCATCTACATTTGGTACTCTTGAATTTTCTCCTGCTAGCTCTGTTCCATTTACTTTTGTTATATATTTTCTTAACGCTAAGTCAAAATTTTTCTTGAAATTTGGAACTGTTATTGTTACCAAGTTATTTGAATAACTTGCTTTAACTTTTCCTTCTCCTAAATCACTTCCCTGGCTATTCTTTAATTTAATATTTGTTACTACATATGCTCCACTTTGTATTCCTTTTGTTACATCTAATTCAAAACTATTAAATAACTTATTATATCCAGTTGGTGCAGATAATTCTTCTACTTTTATTGTGTCTGTTCCTTCCTCTGTTATATTTATTCCATCTATTGTTATTGTTCCATCTGAACCTGTTGTTTCTGTCCTATCACTTCCATCTGGCAATGTTATTTTAAATTCTGCTCCTGATAATTTTGTAGCTTCGTCTTCTTTATCTACCTTCACTACTTGTAAGCTATAGTAACCTTTAGCTTTTTCTATTATTAACTTTTCAAAGTCATCATCATCTTGCTGTCCTTTATAATAATAGTTTTTATCACTTAAGTCACTATTTCCGCTTGTTCCTGCGTATTCTTCCATGTTGTCCTTATTAACTTCTGGCATACTTCCTGGCTCTGAATCTCTATCTAAGTCTTCTTGTGTTATTATTTCAGTCCCTGTTTCTCCATCTACTTCTTTTGATATCCATGCTACATTTGTTAATATTTCATCATTTGCTCCTGCCTCAAGCGTTACTGTACATTCTATTTCTATAGTCTCTGAGCTTAAGTTTCCTTCTTCATATGCTGGTAAATTTTCTTCGTTTCCTGACTTTCTTACTAACGTTAATCTATTTGTTACTTTGTCATAAGAACTCTCTTCAAAATTACCACTTACTACATCTTTAAACTCTAACCCTGTTGGTAATTGGTCTATTACTTCTGTTGCTCTTCCTACTTTTTCTCCTTCGTTATAAACAGTTAGCTTATATGTTACTGTATCTCCTGTTTTAACTAATACCGGATCTTTCTTATGTTTATATGTAGCTGTTGTTCCTGTTTCTAAAGTAGACTCATCTACATTTGGTACTCTTGAATTTTCTCCTGCTAGCTCTGTTCCATTTACTTTTGTTATATACTTTCTTAATGCTAAATCAAAATCTTTTTGTTCTATTGTTACATTTAAGTTTTCTTGTGAGCTTAATTTTTGTTTTTCTGACATAGCTATAGGTTGTTCATCATTATGTCCATTTACTGCTGCTACTACTGTAGAAGTTACTTCATAATCAATATTAAAATCTATATTAATATTTGACTCAGTTCCGCTTATTTTAGATTTTGCTATAGAAATATAAAAATCTTGCCCTACTAAATCTTTAACTTTACTTGTCCCAGTTACATCTCTTTTATTACTATCTAATAATCTATAATCACTTATGTTTCCTGATTCATTAGATACATTTACTTGTAATTCATAATCTAAATTATTATTTTCTTTTTCATCTAAATGTATTGGTCCTAATATATAATTATCTCCTGATTCCTCATAATTCAATGTACTTGTGCTTAATCTTACAGGTGTAGGATTACTTGTTTGTATATAATTTGGAGCTGCTGCTTTCGCTTTTTCTATTAAGTAATTATATAAAGCCTCTGCTTGAAAACTTCTTCCAGTTCCTTCTCCATTTACTCTATTATAATCAGTTAAAGGTGAGTAACTACCATTTTCTTGTAGTGTATAACATAACCACGCTGTATCATCAGTTTTATCAAATTTCCCATTTTGTTCCCCATAATTTGTAAAATACCATATAGCTGCTTGTTGTACTGCTGTTATATCATCATCTGTCAATGGATATGCCATCATTGCATCAATATAACTTCCATATTTATCCATATCGCTCATAGCATATTTTAATACATTATTTAATAACTCTTCTTTATAACTCTTATCTGAAGAGCCTGGTAAATATAACATATCTAAAAGTGCTAAAAGAGCTTCATACCTGCCTACACTTCCACTATCTGTTGGTATTGTACTTGTATCTGATAATAATCCGTTTAACAAATCATTTTGAGCAATGAGACTTCCTCTATCTTTTTTCAAATCATAAAAAACATCATATCTTACATTTGCATTTGTATCTTCAAATCCCACATCTGCTTTTAAGCAATAATAATTTCCAGGCAAAATATCATCTGTGTCTTTTCCGCTTCTTTTCACTATGTTCCAAATAATCGCAGCATTATTTCCTCCTGTATTAGGATTTCCAATTGAATATCCAAAATATGGCTCATTTCTGTGCATTAATGCTTCAATAGAAAAATACATCTCATCACTTGAATATACACTGTGAATAATAAAAATACCAGCTATTATTATTAAACTAAAAATAATTCCAATTAATCTTTTCTTCTTAGTCATAAACGGTTTCCCCTTCTTTATTTTATTCCTTTAATATATTTTATCATATTAATATAATAGTTTTAATCTGTAATTTTTACCATATTTAGTACATTCTTACGGAAATACTTCTTTCTTCTTTTTTTACTATTTCATTATTTTTATGTTACAACATTATTACTAGAAAAGGCAAAAAAAGCAGAGCTTCAAAATTAGCTCTGCTTTCTATGTTTTATAACACAAACTTTTTGATTAATAATAATCCACCTGCAGCTGTAATTAATACTACAAATCCTAATGTGAAGTAAATTCTTACTTGTCCTGTTGATACTGATAACATTACTGGTGCATCATCTATATCATCTTCACCTTTTACTCTATTATCTGGTGTTGAATCCCTATCTGGTACTCCATAATCATTATAGTCTTCTGATATTTCTGCTGTATTTACTTTTTCTCCCATGTTGTCTTCTCCATTTATCCATGTTAGTACTACTTCTACTTCTGCATATTCTCCTGGTTGTAATAATGTATTTTCTAGTAATCTTGTTGAAATTACATTATTTCCCTCATCTGTCCATCCTGGATTGTCTTCCGGTAAGAATCTTAATCCTTCTGGTACATAGTCTGTTATTTCTTTTGCATATCCTGCAATTTCACCTTCATTTGTTACACGGATTTTGTATCTAAATTTAACTGTTACATCATTTATACTCTTTCTATATAAATCTACTTTAACAATTTGTTCTGGATCATCATATGGTTGATGTCCTGTTTCTGTAATCTGCGTATTTCCATTTTTATCAGTTACTATTGCTTGTGTTACCCATTTTCTTAATGATAAGTCAAATACTTTTATTACTACTTTTTCAAAGTCATCATCATCTTGTTGTCCTGGTATGTATTCTCCTGTTTCATCATCTTTATATCCTGGTAATTCTTCATCACTTGGAAGATTTACATTATCCTCTTGTGAGTCTCTATCTGTTGTTGGTTGTTTATTTTCATCTTGATATTCTGTTATATCTGCTATGTTTGTTATGTTTTGACTTGTTGGTGCACTATCTACAACTCTACACATTATTGGTACATCTGCATATGATAATGTATATCCATTTTCTACTTTTTCTGCAGCTTTTATTAAACTATCTTCCAAGTACCTTGTTGTAACTGTTCTTCCATCGTCTGATACTTCCCAACCATATTGTTCATTAAATTCATTATCAACAAATTCTAAGTATGGTGGTAAATGGTCTTTTATTTCTGCTGCGTAACCATCTGCATCTCCTTCGTTATATACTCTTAACATATACACAACATAATCATTTGGTTGTACAATAACAGGTTCTTTAGTATGGTTATAGATTGCTGTTGTTATCATATTACCATCTGCATCTGTTGTATTAAGTAAAGATGTATCAACTACTGGTGCTCTTGTATATGAACCATCTGCATTTTTTAAATACTCACTATCTTCTACAGTTTCATCATTACTTACTGCAACTATAAACTTTCTTAAAGCTAAGTCAAATGATTGTAAAATTATATTATCATAATCTTCATCATCTTCATATTTTACCCATTTATCTGTATCAGAGTCTCTATCATCTACTGGGTTTCCTTCTGAATCACTATCATCTGAAATACAAGCTTCATTTCTTATTACTTCTCCAGATACATCATCTGATACAACTTTTAATTTTACAGATACTTCTTTATATGAGATGTCATCTTCTGTCTTAGTTCCATCATTAGTTCCAAATGCTGGAATTAAGTTTCCATTAACTGTTGTTTCATTTTCTTTTGATAAGTAATCTGTTGAAATTTCTGTTATTCTGTCTCCATCCATTTGTGAAATTGCCCAATAATAATTTTGGTTAAATTCTATAGCTTCTTTTTCTGCATCTGTTAAGTTTGGATCATTTTGTAAGTCTTCACCCTCTAATTCAGACCACAAGAACTCTAATCCATCTGGTATATCTTCTGTTATTTCTGAAGCATAACCATCAATTGTTCCTTCATTATATATTCTAAATGTATATGTAACAATATCACCTTTCTTAACAGATACTGGTTCTTTACTTAATTGATAATCACCTGTTGTTATTAATTGTCCATCTTCTCCTATTGTATTTAAGTGACTTACATCTACACTTTCAATTCTTTCTGGTACATTTTGGTTATTTACTTGAGTTATTCTTTTAATTAATTTTAAGTCAAATGACTCAGGCATTAAAACTAATTTTTCAAAGTCATCATCATCTTGTTGTCCTTTATAATAGTAGTCTGAATCTGTTAAGTCTTGTTTGTTTCCATTTCCTGTGTAATCTTCCATATTGTCTTTATTAACATTTGGTGTTGTTGCTGGTTCTGAATCTCTATCAGCCCCATCTTGATTTGTAATTGTAACACCACTTTCTGCATCATATTCTTCTGAAATCCAAGCAACATTTGTAAGTATTGTTGTGTTTGTCTCATCTGGCTTAGCTGTTACTTCACATTCAATTGTAATTGTTTCTGAAGCTAAATCTCCTGAACCAGTATAAGCTGGTAGATTATCTTCATTTCCTGCTGTTCTTACTAATGTTAATCTATTATCTCCTGCCTCATCATATGATTCCATTTGGAAGTTTCCACTTACTACTCTATTAAATTTTAATCCTGTTGGTAGTTGGTCAACTATTTTAGTTGCTCTACCATCTTTTTCTCCTTCATTATAGATAGTAATGTTATATGTAACCATATCTCCTGTTTCTATTACAACTGGATCTTTTCTATGGTTATATGTAGCTGTTGTTCCACTTTGTAATGCACTCTCATCTATATTTGGTACTCTTGAGTTTGTTACATTTGTACCATTTACCTCAGTTATATATTTTCTTAAAGCTAAATCAAATGGTTTTTCTTGTGGTTTTGTTTCTAATGTAACTTCTTCTGATTGTGGCTTTTTCTCTGGTATCATAACTGGTTGTTCTTCATTATTATTAGCTGATGTCCATAATGTAAGTGTATTGATACTATAGTTAATGCTAATATCTATAGATATTGTTGATATATCATCTGTATCTACTGATATATAAAAGTCTTGTCCTACTAAATCTTTTACAGTTGTTCCTTCTTCTACTTCTTGTTTACTACTATTTAATAATGTATAGTTATCTATTTCACTATCACCATTTTTTACTGTAAAATCTATTGTATATGGTAAATTAGAATTTTCTGTTATATTAATTGGTCCTATTATATATCTTCCATTTGATTCTTCATAATTTAATGTTGTAGTATTTACTTTAGCAGGTGCTTCTGTTGATGCTGTACTTGAACTTGAATACTTACTTGCATTTTCAATTGCTGTATTTATTAAATATTTATATAATTGCTCTGCTTGTTGTTGTCTTTGATATCCTTCATCTTCTATTCCACCAACTTCTCCTTGATGATAGTCTAATAAACTTTCATAAGTACTTCCATCTGTTGTATAATTTAACCAACCTGTATCATCAGTTTTATCAAATTTTCTTTCTCCATCTACCATATCATCATAGTTTGTAAAATACCATATAGCTGCTTGTTGCACTGCTGCAATATCATCTCTTGTTAAAGGTATATCCCAAGCTTCAGATTCAATACCTGATGCATCTAAATATGCTTCTTTTACAGCTTCATCGTTTTCATCATCTATTAGGTATAACATATCAGATAAAGCAAGTAAGGCATCATATGCTTTTACAGTTCCACTATCTGTTTGGATAGTTCCATTTACAACACTTTCCATTGGTGGAACATTAGTAGCTATTGTATCTCTTTCAGTCTTCATATCATAAAAGATATTATATGTTGCACTTTTATGTGTATTACTAAATCCTACTCCTGCTTTTACACAATATATATTTTTATTTCCATCTGCTTTTACAGGGTCACCATCATTTGGTCCTGTATGCTCTTGGATATTCCAAATTTTTGCTGCTAATCCTTCTTCTCCATTTGTATTGGGATCTCCTATTGCATACCCCATAGGTGGAGTATCATTTGTTCTTAATTCTGTAATCCCCAAATATAATGGTGTACTTGCTTGTTCCGCCATAACATTTGTTGGCAACAAACTAACTAAAATTAGTACTATTAATACTGCTGCACTTAATAAAAGATTTTTTCGATTCATACTATTCTCTCCTTTTCTTACTTATATATGTCCTACTGTATATTATTTTACTAGTTTTTTTTAATTAGTCAATAGGGTATTTTTGGTAATTTTTTCATTCAATTTTTTTGTTCTCTAATCCCTTACGGAAATAGGGTTTGAAGATTTATTAAAAAAAATAATCCCTACATTACAATTATATTACATTTTTGCTTCAAAATCAAGATATTATGTGAATTTAAGCTACAATTTTAAATTTCCGCAGTCTTTTTGAGTTATTCTATTATATTTTTTCTAATTTCATATTTACAAATATTCTTTCATATATATTAAAAGGTGATAATATGTGTATTAAACATATAGCAAAAAGGATTTTATTACTTTTACTGATTTTTATATTTATATTAAGTTTTAATAGAACTTTTGCAAGCGAAGAAAATGAGCTTAACCTAAATGCCCGTTCTTGCATTGTTTTAGATAGAACTAGTAAAAAAATATTATATGGGAAAAATGAATTTAATAAAGTAAAAATGGCATCTACAACAAAGATTATGACAGCTACAATTATTTTAGAAAATTGTGACCTATCTCAAACCGTCACAGTATCTAAAAAAGCTGCTGGTACTGGTGGTTCTAGATTAGGACTTAAAACTGGTGATAAAATTACCATAAGAGATTTATTATATGGTCTTCTTTTAGTTTCTGGGAACGATGCTGCAGTTGCATTAGCTGAAACCTGCTCTGGAAGTATACCAGACTTTGCAAACCTTATGAATAAAAAAGCAGAAGAATTAGGCTTAACTAGTACACATTTTGAAACACCTCATGGTTTAGATTCTGATAACCATTACACTACAGCATACGAACTTGCTATACTTTCCGACTATGCCTTAAATAATTCTACTTTTTTAAATATTGTAGGAACTAAAAATTATACTATTACAATAAATGGTTATCCTAAAAATCTTACAAACACAAATGAATTGTTAGGTAATCTAAGTGGTGTATATGGCATTAAAACTGGTTTTACCAATGGTGCCAACCGTTGTCTAGTAACAGCTTGTAAAAGAGGTAATATGGATATTATTTGCGTAGTTCTTGGCTGTGATACTAAGAAATTTAGAGGTTCTGACAGTACTAAACTAATTAATTATGCTTTTGATAATTTTGAGTATGTAAACATTGAAAATATACTTAACGAAGAATTTAATAAATGGAAGGGAGAAAATAAAAATTATTTTAATATAGAAAAAGGCACTTCACAAGATTTACAAATTTCTATTTCTAATATAGACACACTTATTGTTCCTATTAAAAAGGATGAAATAAACTCTTTAAAAGTAGATTTTAATATTGATAAAAATTTATCTGCTCCTATTTATAAAGATACAGTTATAGGAAAGTTTAGAACCTATACTTCTTCAAGAACTATTTTAGAAGGTGATATAATCGCTTCTCAAGATATTAATAAAAAAGATATCTTTTATTACTTTAAAGATTTCTTAAAAAATTACTCTATTATTTTAAACAATGTTACAAATAATATATTATAATAAAAATTATTATAGTAATAAAACCTATGAATATATATTCATAGGTTTTATTACATATATTTTATCTACTTTCTTGGTCTTTCTCTTCTGTGATATGATGATTGTCTTTAGAATCGCTTTTTTGTTCTGCTGTGTTGTTTTGAGAAATTCCATTAACACTAACTCCATCTATAAATGATTTTCTCTTGTTAAAATCATCCTTTCTATTTGCCTCATTTTCTCTAAACTCTGCAAATGTCTTTATATATTCTTTATATGCTCTATAAAAGCTTTTCCTCATTTGCATATATATAGGATTTTTTAGTAGTGCCTTATCTAACTTTTTCCCTGCAATATTTCTCTCATCTATACTTTGTGGATTATATCCTCTTGACATTTCAGTAACCATTCTTCCAAACTCATTAATAAATGATTTATCACCTGTTTTAGCATTTATAAATTGATCATATTTAATTAAATCCAAATATTCATTAACTGCCTTTCTAACAACATAATCCTCACCCATTTTATATGTTGTTATTTCACTTTCACCTATACGAATTTTGCCAATTCCAAATTGATCAATTCCTATATCAAATGTTCTTTGATGTCCTTCTGGATTAGTAAATGATATAGTTTGATTAGTATTCCATCTTTGCAATCTCCCGTTATTTTTTATTTCATCTCTAAAAAAGTTATATACCGGTGTTCTTATATCTGAATTAAATTCTCCTTCTTGTCTATCATCATCTCCTGCAACCATCTGTGCTATTCTACTAATTTCAGATTCTTTACTTTTTCTTGAGAAAATTTCTTTTATTCTACTTAATAATGAAGATTTTTGCTTAGCAGCAGGAAGGTTCTCATGTTGGTTAGTTCTTACTCTATCCTCTAAATAATCAATCATTTCAGATTCTAGACCTAATATACCTTCATAATTTTCATTATTGATTTCTTGCAATGCATCCATTGCTTTTTTTGAAAAATATTCATGTTTTTCTGAATCTATCGATTGCAAATTTCCAATTTGTTCAATTAATTTTTGTGCATATTTTCTACTTACTTCTTTATCCATATTCTCCCCCTCCTTTTAAATTATATCATATATTCAATTTTTTAACAAGATTTAATAAAATTTCTTATAATAAAATAAAAAGTTGCTACTTTATAAGTAACAACCAAAACTTTTTATTAACTATTAATATGTAGTTTATTTTACATTTTCTTTTATGTAGTCAACTACGTCTCCTACTGTTACAACTTTTTCTGCATCAGCGTCTGGGATTTCTATATCAAATTCTTCTTCTAATGCCATTACTAATTCAACTATATCTAATGAATCAGCTCCTAAGTCATCTATGAAAGAAGCTTCCATTGTAACTGCTGAATCAGCAACTCCTAATTGTTCAACAATAATTCCTTTTACTTTTTCTAATACTTCTTCTGAACTCATAACTCTAGAGTTCACCTCCTCTCAAGTTTGCAAATGATTTATACATTTGATTTTTCTTTTTTAGATAATTCATTTATATTATATGTTTTAAGTTTTGTCAAGTAAAAATCATCTTTTTTTATAATTTTATACTACTAAGTCAGGAAAATACACTAATTTTCCTCTTTTCTTTGATTCTCAAATTCTTCTATCATTTTATCAACTGCTTTATTTTCTACAAATTTTTCTGCTTGTATTATAGTATATTCAAATAATAATGCATCACTACTTCCATGTGCTTTTACAACTGGTTTTTTTACTCCTAGGAATAGTGCTCCGCCATATGATTTATAATCCATCTCTTTAGAAAATCTTTTTATTGATGGAAGTGATGGAACTGCTAATATTTTTGCTAATAAATTATGAGTTAAGCTCTCTGTTAAAGTTCTTTTAACAAATTTTCCTACACCTTCTGTTGTTTTTAGAAATACATTTCCAGTGAATCCATCTGTTACTATTGCATCAATTTTTCCTGAGAAAGCATCTCTTCCTTCTACATTTCCTACAAAATTTATTCCTAGTTTTTCAGAATTTTCTTTTAATAAGTTATAGCTTTCTTTTACTAAATCATTTCCTTTTGTTTCTTCTGTTCCTATATTTAATAGACCTATTGCAGGTGCTTTTATTCCATATGTATTTTTTAAATATATGCTAGACATTTGAGCAAATTGAAGTAAGTTTATTGGCTTACAATTTGTATTTGAGCCTGCATCTATTAATAGTAATTGACTCTTGTATGCAGGAAGTATTCCTGCTAATGCTGGTCTATCTATTCCTTTTATTCTTCCTACTATTAATGTAGCTCCAGTAAGTAACGCTCCAGAATTTCCAGCAGATATAAATACATCTCCTTCTCCTTCTTTTAGCATTCTAAATCCTACTACCATTGAAGAGTCTTTTTTATGACGTATTGCAACTGTTGGTTGGTCTTCCATCTCTATTGTTTCAGTTGCATTTTTTATTTTTAATCTATCAGATATTTCTTCCATTTCTTTTCCGTAAAATTCTTTTATTTTACTTCTTATTACATCCTCTTTTCCTACTAATACAACTTCTGCTTTTACCTTATTTATACTGTTTACTGCTCCTTTTATATTAGCATCTGGTGCATTATCTCCACCCATTGCATCCAATAATATTTTCATACTTAGTTCCTCCGTTCCTAATGTCTTTATTCATTTTATTTATAACATATTTATTTTATTATTCTTTTATGAAAAAAGCAAGTATTTTCTCTATTTATTTAAGATTAAAATATAGTTTCTTTGTTTTTTACAAAGTAAAGAGGCCAGTCAAAGACTTTGACCGACCTCTTGGTAAGATTAACTTGCCATCGCCATCTGTTATTCTTGCAAATTCTCATCCTCTTCAGGCTGATAGTTTTCTAAAAGAAGCATCGCCATGTCCAGAAAAGCGAGTCGCCTCTTGCACTCCTCTTGAATTTCCGTGATTTTTTGACATGGATCCTCTGCGTGCGAGTAAACATATTCATCAATAAGCCTGATCTTACGATCACGTTCCTGGATAACAATATCTCTTAGGCTTTCATATGTCCTCATGAGAACTTCTTGCTTCTCTCCTAATATCATAACTCCATTCAAGAACTTATCAAGATTTGGCATTTTTCTTACCTTTCTACTCACAGCTGCATTATTGCAACCTATTAATATTATATTATAAATTCACATAATTTTCAAGTGTATAAAAGAACTCTCTAATTACAGAGAGTTCTTTTTAACTAAAACATATTAGCTCTTGAAAGTAGTAATTTACTCTTCACGTGTCCAACAACTGGCAGGTGGCCAATACTCATTATTCCAAGCATTAGTATGCCTTCTACCATCAGGTAATATATGAGTTATATGAGTAAAATAAGGATCCTCAATATAAGTTCTTATTACTTGATGGCCATCGTCATACACTGTCTTTTTTGTACCATCATCATACTCATAGTAATCATAATTATGTCTCCAACTCCTTGCATGTTTTAATAATTTAGCTTTTTTATTTTCAAGCCATGTAGAGTTAGTATACTGTTTGCCATTAGGAAATGTCACAATTACGCGATGACCATTATCTGCCTTTACTACCTGGTATCCATCATTATACACTATCTTTCTCGTACCATCGTCATACTCATAATAGTCATATCTATTTGCCTTAAACCAGTGTAACCAAGATTTTTTATGCCTAATTAACTTAGCCATTTCTTTCCTTTCTCTTGTAAACCACTACCATATAAAATTATAGACATTTAGTCTATTAATATATATATTATCACAGTTAAACATAATTTTCAATCAAAAAATCTTATTATAGAAAGATAGTGAACTACCCATTGTCTAAAGCCAATGGGCTTCCTGCTTCTTAGACCTCGTAACCTACTATCTCCACAGGCGTTAA
>CALXFH010000045.1 GCA_944387555.1 uncultured Clostridia bacterium
TAAATACCAAACTTCTTAAACGGATGAAAGAAATTTCATCCTCGAAGCCAACTACCTTTAGGTGGTTGGTAGTTCACAGCTGCTTTGTGGTTTTTTGTAATGGCAGCTTCTCAATTAAGATAAAACATAAGAAAAAGTTGAAAAATAGAAAGAAAAAAACAAAAAAATGTTGAAAAATTGTGATTCTTAATATATAATCTAGATATAGTAATATAAAAGGTAAGGAGAGAGGGGTATTATGGAAGATAAAAATAAAGATTTGAAAGCAAATAAGAAAGAAGATGTAAAAAAAGAAGAGAAAAAAGTAGAAAATAAAGCAGTAAAAAAAGATGAGGCAAAATTTAAAAAAGTAGATAAGAAAGAAGCAGATAAAGTAGAAAAACAAGCAAAGAAAAAAGATAATAAAAAAGAAGGTAAGAAAGCTCCTTGGATACCAACAGTTATAGTAGTAGTTGTTGTATTAATAATTGCAGCATTATTAACAATTATGATAGTAACATCAAGTGCACCAAAAAAATCTTTAGATTCTTTGTTAACAAATTTAAAGGCTGGAGATTTTGAAAAAGCACAAGAATATTTAAGTGGAGATGGGGATCTTACTACAGATAATTTAGATGCAGAAAAACAAAAATTATTATTTGATAAATTAGAATGGAAAATAGATAAAGTAACAGAAACAGACGAAAACACCGCAACAATAGATGTTGAAATAACAACAAAAGATTTCCAAACAATTATAAATAATTACATGCAAAAAGCATTAGAGGCAGTAAGAGGAGCAATTACAGGAAGCGGAAGCGATGAAAGTTTTTCAAGTGCAGATTTTGAAAATTATTTTGTAGAAGAACTTCAAAATGAAGAAATACAAACAACAACAGTAAATGCAACAGTAAATGCTGTTAAAGAAGACGGTAGCTGGAAAATAGTTTATGATGAAGCTTTAGTAAATGCTATACTACCAGGATTACAAGAAACAGTAAATTCATTATCATAAAAATTAAATCCCAATATCATATGGTATTGGGATTTTTTTCTTCTTTAGAAGTTTTATAAAGTCTGCAGATATTACAATCAGTGCAGATATGAACTCTGTTTTCAAAAATGGCTTGAATAGTATTTATAAATTCATCTATATAATTATCAATTAGGTGAATATATATTTTTTTAGGAAGAAGAGTTAATAATGAATTTAATGTATAATCATTAGAAGAAAAAGAAATATCACTTAAATATTTAGTATTTAAACTATCTTGAGAAATATCTATAATTTGTTTATTTTCATCTAATAAAATAGTATTTGAGCTAGAATAAATAATGTGTACTATTTCACAGTTAGAACTTTGTGAATTAATATATAATTTTAATAGTGAAATAAATTCTAAATATTCTTTTTCTATAACGTAACTATTAACAGCTTCGGTTATGATATCATCTAAAATGTTAAAATAATTTTTTAATCTAAAATTTGTAAAACCATATAAGTATAAATTCCTATGATTTAACAAATAATCATAAAAAGAAGTATATAGTGCCTTGAATTTTTTACCAAAAGTATGTGTAAAATCTTCTGCCATAATATCGAAACATAAGTTTAAAATATCTTTTCTTTCATTTGCATCAAAATAAAAATAATTTTGGATAAGAAGTTTATTTATAAAATCTTCTTCTAATTCATCAAGAACTAAAAGAGATAATATGCTTGAAATTTTATCTAAAAATATATAGTCATTATTTCCTTTATAGTGGATAATTACATTTTTATAATGCTTGAATTTTTGCGTTGAAAAACAAATATGTTCTAACTCTAAATGCTTTAATTCATTTAGTAGATATTCTATTAAATCAGAATTATTTGTTTTTATACATAAAGACTTCATGAACAAAAATCTCCTTTCTAAAAAATAGTATCTACTAAATGCTTAAAACTTATACATTATAGTATGCTAAACTAAAAAAAATGTACCTTGAAAAATAAAGAAAAAAGTTAAATAAGAATCAAAAAAAGATGAAGGAAAATCTTCATCTTATAACTTATAAAATGTTAAATTTGTTTTTAAAAATATTATCTATAAATATTGTAATCGATTTCAGGGAAGATACAATCTTTTTTGTTAATATCTTTTAAGAAATCTTCATCTATTTTATCATCTTTTATTTGATAATATAATTTAGTAAAACGACCAATATGGTCTTTTATTCTTTTTTTAGCATAATCAACCATTGTACCATTTGTAATAATAAATAACCAGTCACTACTTTGTGCTAAAAGAAGTTCTCTTGCACATTGGTTTAATGCTTTTTTCTTTAATCCTTTTGCATTTGGATAAAGAGAAGCAAGTTCACACATTCTATCACCTGCAACATGAAGGTGTCTATGAACATAGTCATTTGTTTGGTTAAGCCATACTTCACTATAACCATTAGCACCCCAACTAGAACGACAAGGGGAAGCTACTTGGATGTTTGGATATTTATCAATATATTCTGACGGTGTAATCAATTTAAAATTACAATCATCATAATAAATTTTCTTAAATAAAATGTATAACCAATATGGACCTTCATACCACCAATGTCCATAAAGTTCAGCATCATAAGGACATAGAATAATAGGAGGCTTGTCCATAAATGATGATAAATGATTTATCTGTGCAGTTCTACAATCTAAGAAATGTCCTGCTTGTCTTTCTGCAGAGTCTTTAGCCCATTGTAAATTATAATAGTCTTTAAATTCAGTTTTTCCTGTAATTCTATAATATTTAATACCAGTAGGGACTCTAACGCCATCATGAGCAATATAAGGTTTTATATAATCATAGTCAGCATCATAACCAATATCACGATAGAATTCACGGTAATTAAAATCACCAGGATAACCATCAATAGAACTCCAAACTTGTCTAGAAGACTCTATATCACGTCCAAATGCAACAACTCCTTCTGGAGAAACAATAGGTGCAAAAGTACCATAAATAGGAGTGGGGTCAGCATATAAAATACCATGTGACTCTGTTATAATATATTGGATACCAAATTCTTTTAAATATTTATCAACTTCTGGAATATAACCACATTCAGGAAGCCAAATGCCACGAGGTTTTCTTCCAAAATATTTTTCATAAGTTTGAACACCAACAGCTATTTGAGCTCTAACAGTTTTTTCATTAACATATAAAATAGGGAAGTAGCCATGTGTTGCACCACATGTAATAATTTCCAATTTCCCAATATCTTGGAAGTGTTTAAATCCTTGGATTATATTACAGTTAAAAACATCCTTAAATAATCTTAAATCATCAGAATAACGGTCATAGTAGTAATGAGAAAGTCTATTTAAACGTTCATCACCAGCAGTTCTTTTTATTTCTTTTCCAGATAATTCTATTTGTCTTTTTAAATATTTTATATATTTTCTTTGTAATAATTTATTATCAAGCATTGAAAGTAGGGGTGGAGTGATAGACATTGTAAGTCTATAATCAACACCTTCGTCTTCTAATTTTTTGAAATTTCTAAGTAATGGTAAGTATGTTTCAGAAATAGCTTCATAAAGCCAAGACTCTTCTAGATAATCATCACTTTCTGGGTGGTGAATAAAAGGAAGATGTGCATGTAAAACAAAACTTACATAACCTTTTTTCTCTTGCATAATTTTATCTCCTTTGTGAGACAAAGAGGGACAGACCTTTTTTGTCTCGAATTTATTTGTCGTTTTTTGTCTATGATATAAACAAAAAATAATGAGACACGTAAGACCCGTTCCCAGTGTCTCATATATTTTTATGAAGATGGATGTGAAGAAGGATTTCTTAAATCATAAATATTTTCTACATCTTCATTTTGATATATTTCTTTATATAAATCATAAATATCATAAATTTTACCCATATTTGTAATAAATGATAAAGTATTTATTGGTTTTTCTGTAACAGCTCCTGTTTTTACATTTCTAAAATAAATCATTTTTTGTTCTTTATTAAATAGTATTCTATCATTTGGTGATTCCATTTCATTAGAAGTTGCTACATATATATAATCATCTTTTAATTTCTCATTTTTTACAATAGGACGTCTACCAAGCTCAATTCTATAATCACATTTACTATCCGCTACGTGTAAATACCAACTATTTGCAAAGTCATTAATTTCTACTTCAAATTTATAACCTAAAGTATCATTATAAACTATCAAAACAGGTTTTGAATTCTGGAAGAAATCTTCTCCAAATTCTTCTTCATATTTTTTTCTATCACTATCTGAAATGTCCCAATAAATAAATAGGGTAGTAGGTGTTTGAGCTAGAACTTTTACAACTGTTTGATTATAACGATAAGGTAAATCATAATATTCTACTGGCTCTATTTTTACTTGTTTTTTTACTGTTTTTTTCCTTGTTGTTGTTTTTCTAGCAGTAGATTTTTTAGCTGTTGTTTTAGTAGCAGCTTTCTTAGTAGTAGTTTTTCTAGCAGTTGTAGCCTTTTTTGTAGTTGTTTTTTTAGAGGCAGTAGAAGTTTTCTTTGCAGTAGTTGCTGTTTTTTTAGTAGTAGTTCTAGTAGCTTTCTTAGCTGGTTTTTCTTCTTTACTTTTAGCTACTTTTTTAGTTGTAGTAGCTTTTTTGGCAGTAGTCTTTTTTACATTTTTTGCTTCTTTTTCTTTATTTTCTGATTCAATTTGTTCTTTTGTTCTTCTTGGCATTTTTACCCTCCTATGTAATCTCTAAACTTTCCTTTATATATTATACTAAAACGAAAATAAATTCAAGACTAAAAAGTAACTTTTTAAAAATATATTAAGAAAAAATAATAATAGAACTAAAATAAGAAAAAACGAAGATATTATGATAACAAAAATAAAAGTAAAATAAAAAAGTATAGCTTAAAAAAAACTATACTTTAGAAATATTAATCTACATCTTTTTTAGGTATACCAGCTACTTCTAAAAGTTCTGGATGATTTAGATATCTAATAAAAGACCTAAAAGATGAAGCATAATAATATCCATCACAAATTCTTTCATCACCAACAAATGCAATTGTAATACATTTTTCTTTTTTAATTTCATCATCTTCATAAATATAACTTTTTTTCTTTTTACCCATAGCAAAAAACATACTAGTTGTACCAAAATTATATAAGTGATGGTATATAGTATCAATTCCTAGAGAACCAACATTAGTAAGAAATGCAGAAGTATGAAATGGACTAGCATTAATTACTGCTCTTGGTAAAAGTCCGTGTTTATCTAAAAATCTAAATATGTTTACTGCAAATTTAACAACTACAGTTGGAGTCTTAGATAATGCACCAGCCATATTATCTGTATTGTTTGAAGTTTCAGTATCTTTATTTTGCTTTATTGTTTCTTCTAATTTATCCTTAATTTCAAAAATGTTTTCAGTACCATCGTATTTAATTTTCAAAGTTGTTTCCTGCCCATTATCTGATAAACTCTTTTTTATAGCTAAAGAAAGATAGATTCCATCTCTTGCATATAATCTACCATTCATTGCAAATCTATTTAAAGAAGGACGTTCTGCAATTATTCTAACAACAGTTGCATAAATAATGTCCATATAAGAAAGTTTAATTCCTTCCTCGGCCTTTTTTGAAATATATTCATCCATACCATTTAAAACAATGTCTTGCTTAAAATAAACTTGTGAGTCATTTCTAGTAAGCATGATATTTGGTATCACCTTAAAAAATGGTGGAATGTTTTTTATTTTCCTTCCATCTGATCTATGTCCAAACATAATAAAACCCCTTTTATTCTTTATATAAGTTTATTAAAATAGAAATCATTTATGATTAATTTATAATTCCCTATATATGATTTTATATGGTTTTTAAATAAAAAGTCAAGAATAAACAAGAAAAATGTCGAAAAATAAAAGATAAAACTTTCTTGACCAAGCATTCTAGTTGCAAAAAAATAAAATAAAATATATAATAACAATTGTTGAAAAAAGATTTTATTTATTTTTTTGATAGGAGGAGTTTTTCTTGATAATCGATAAGGTAAAGAAATTAAACGGAGAAGAGACTGTAAAAGTAAGAAACGAAAAAGCATCAGACAGAATGATTGGAAAATGGGTTAAATGTGATAATTGTAAAGAAATAATTTACAAAGAAGATTTTCACAAAAACTTAAGTGTATGCCCTAATTGTGGTAAACACTTTAGATTATCAGCAAGAAGAAGAATAAAACAAATAGCAGATGAAGGAACATTTAAAGAAATAGGAGCAGATATTTTAACAAAAGACCCTTTACATTTTGAAGGGTACTTAAAGAAAGTAGAAAGCTTAAAAGAAAAGACAAAAATAGAAGAAGCAGTAAAATGTGGAACTTGTGAAATTGAAGGACAAAAAGTGGTATTAGGAGTAATGGACGGAAACTTCCTTATGGGAAGTATGGGGTCAGCTGTAGGAGAAAGAATAACCTTAGCTATAGAAACAGCAATAAAGAAAAAACTACCACTAATAATGTTTTGTGTATCAGGTGGAGCAAGAATGCAAGAAGGAATAGTATCTCTAATGCAAATGGCAAAAACATCAGCAGCAATAGCAAAATTAAATGAACATGGTTTATTATACATATCAGTATTAACAGACCCAACAACAGGAGGAGTAACAGCAAGTTTTGCAAGTTTAGGAGATATAATATTAGCAGAACCAAAAGCATTAATAGGATTTGCAGGACCAAGAGTTATAGAACAAACAATAAAACAAAAATTACCAGAAGGATTTCAACGTTCAGAATTTTTGCTAGAACATGGCTTTATAGATAAAATAGTAGAAAGAAAAGATATGAAAGAAACATTGGCAAAACTTATTAGATTACATACTAAAGGGGGAAAATAATATGTCAAAAATAACAGCTTGGGATAAAGTACAACTTGCAAGAGAATTAGATAGACCAAAAGCATTAGATTATATAAATTCTTTATTTGAAGATTTTATTGAGCTTCATGGAGATAGAAACTTTGGAGATGACAAATCAATTGTTGGAGGAATAGCAACATTAGAAGGCAAACCAGTAACAGTAATAGGCGAACAAAAAGGAAAAAACGTAAAAGAAAATATGGAAAGAAACTTTGGAATGCCAGAGCCAGAAGGATATAGAAAAGCATTAAGATTAATGAAACAAGCAGAAAAGTTTAAAAGACCAATAATAACATTTATTGATACACCAGGGGCATACCCAGGAATGGGGGCAGAAGAAAGAGGACAAGGAGAAGCAATAGCAAGAAACTTAATGGAAATGGCAAGAATAAAAGTACCAATAATATGTATTGTAATAGGAGAAGGCTCAAGTGGTGGAGCATTAGCAATAGGAGTTGGTGATAAAGTAGTTATGTTAGAAAATGCAGTATATTCTATACTTTCACCAGAAGGATTTGCAAGTATATTATATAAAGACTCAAGTAGAGCAAAAGATGCAGCAGAAAATATGAAATTAACAGCTAATGATTTGAAAAAATTAGGAATAATTGATAAAATAATCAAGGAGCCAGAAAATGGTGCACAAAATGACTTTGAGGAAGTTATATCTGATATAAAGAAATATCTTGTTCAAAACATAAAGAAACTAGAAGAATTAACAGAAAAAGAATTGCTAGAACAAAGATATGAAAAATTTAGAAATATGTAAATTGGGGACGTTTCCAATTGCGCAAAAATGAGCAATCTGGGACACATCTTTAATAAATTTGTTAAAAAATTAAATTATATAAATAAAAATTATAAGGAGGATTTTAAAATGATTTTAAAAGGAAAAAAAGTAGTAATTATGGGAGTAAGAAACAAATGGAGCATAGCTTGGGGAGCAGCTCAATCAGCTTATGAACAAGGAGCAGAAGTTATTTGTACTTGTGCAGAAGAAAACTTAGAAAAAGTAAATAAATTATTAGAAGAATTACCAGGTTCAAAAGCTTATGCATTAGGAGATGTAAGCTATGATGAAAATATTGAAAAATGCTTAGATGAAATAAAGAAAGATTATGGTAAAGTAGACGGAGTTTTACATGCAATAGCACATGCTAATTCAGAAGACTTAAGAAATGATTTTATTTTAACTTCAAGAGATGGATTTGCTCATGCAAATGATGTAAGTGCATATTCATTAGTTGCAATAGTTAGAATGCTTAGAGAAAAAGATATGTTAAATGAAGGTGCAAGTATTGTAGCTTATACATATTATGGTTCTGAAAAAGTAATTGAAGGATATAATGTAATGGGTGTTGCAAAAGCAGCATTAGAAGCAAGCATTAGATATTTAGCAAAAGACTTAGGAAAAGATGGTATGAGAATAAATGGAATTTCAGCAGGACCAATTAAAACATTATCTGCAAAAGGAATTAAGGATTTTAATTCTATATTAGATGTAGTAGAAGAAAGAGCTCCTTTACATCAAAACGTAACACCATCACAAGTAGGAGATGCAACAGCATTCTTATTTAGTAATTTATCAAGTGCTATTACTGGAGAAATTATCCATGTAGATAATGGTTTCTCAACAGTTGGTGTGTAATACATAAAATTAATCATAAATAATAATTAAAAGTATCAAACTTGCATTAAATGTATTAGTTTGGTGCTTTTTTATTTGTATTTTTTTTGTCGAATTTTGCGATGAAAAGTTAAAAAGAATTTTAACAAAACTATTGACATAACAAACATAAAAGTGGTATTATGTGTATGCTTTAATTCGATTTTTAAAAATCTATGGGTAATCTACCCAAAATTCCAATTAAAATTTTAATAAAAAATAGAAAGAGTAAGAAAGAAGGTGAAAAAAAGAGATATACAAAGAAAATCATAGTAAAACTTATATATTTACTAATTAAGAAATTTGACTTTAAAAGTAAAAGAAATTAAAATGAAAGGAGAACAATAGTGGTAACATTTACAAAAGGAGATTATGAAAAGTACAACACGCTATATCCACTAAAAATAGAGAAAGAATTGGATAAAGACATAGAAACACACCAATATATTGATAAAATCTATAAAGTATTTCTAGATGATAAAACAGAGTTGGTACATTTCATGAAAAACTTCTTTGGATATATTATAAAAGAAAAAGATGTAGAAATATATAATAGAAAATTTATAACAGAATTAGGATTTAAAGTAAGAGAGTCAGATATTATTTATAAGATAAAAAATAAAGAAATATTTATATTAATTGAAATTCAAAGTACTGTAAATTATAAAATGCCAGAAAGAATGACTGAATATTGTGTTTGCATTATAAACAGTAGACCAAATAAACAAAGCAAATTTAGAAAAGCCCCAATTGTGTTTCCAGTAGTATTAAGCGTAGCAAATAAAAAATGGGATGCTTCACTTACAGTAGCACAAGAACAAGATGAATATTATGGCTTTCCACCTTTAGAATATCCAAAATATAATTTAGTAGATGTACAAAAATTAACAGATGAAGAACTATTAGAACACAGAATGGGTTTATCTTTAGCAATGGTTATTGAAAAGCAAAAAACAGATGAAGATGTAATAAAAATATTTGATTTTACAATTAAAAGAGAACCTAATATATATGAAAGAAAAGCCATGTTATTAATGGCAAGACATTATAAAAAGGTAAGAATACTTTTGGGAGATAAATTAAAACATTATGAGGAATTAATAATGGGAAAGGATGGTAAAGGAATGTCAAATTTTGAAAGAGTTGTATCAAGAATATTAGAAGATAAAGAAGCAGAGGGAGTTATGAAAGTCGCAAAAGAAATGATAAAAAATAAAATGAAGGATGAAGATATTTTAAAAGTAACTCATATAAGTAAAAAAGAATTAGAAAATTTAAAACTTCAAACTGTATAAAGAGGTGATAGTATGGAAGCTTTTGAAGAATATATAGAAGACCTTGTAAAACAAGCAAAAGAAGAAGGAAAAAAGCATGTAGCGATACAAATAGCCAAAAGAATGATTGATATTAAAATGAAAGATGCGGATATATTAAAAGTTACTCATCTTACTAAAAAAGAACTAGAAGAATTAAAAGCTAATAATATTGATAAAATACTAGTAAAAAATTATAATGATTATAATAATGTAAAAGAAAGAGAGAAAAAAGGAGAAAAAGCATTAAGTTTTGAAAAGTTCCTTTCTAAAAACTTATATAATAAAAAATTGGAAGGAATAAAATCAGGTAAAATAAAAATAATAAAAGAGATGGTAAAAAATCAAATAAGTGATGTTAATATTATAAAAGTGACACGTATAAGCGAAAAAGAATTAAGACATTTAAAACTTCAATTCATGTTCATGCCTGAACTTGAAGTAACTGTTAATGATGTTATAGTAGAAGAAAGAGCAAAAGGAATGAGATATGGAGTAATTAGAATGGCTGAAAGAATGCTTGCTGAAAAAATTAATGGCAAAGATATACTAAGATTTACTCATATTTCTGAAGGAGAACTTGAAGAATTAAAGTTAAAAGGCATAGATGAAATGTTTAAAGAAAATGAAGGAGTTTATAAAAATTTAGTAGAAAAATTAAAAAAAGGTGAAGAGTTAACAATTCTTGAATTTTCTTTAAGGTATGCTTTGTATATGGAAAGAGTAGAAGGAATGAAAATTGGAATAGAAGAAGTTACAAAGAGAATAATAAAAAGTAAAAAGATGAAAGATGAAGATATTTTAAATCTTTCCTTTTTAACAAAAGGAGAATTTGAAAAATTAAAAACACAAGTTATATAAAAACAAAAAACATGGAGGAAAAAATAATATGGAAGATACAATTGCGAATGAAATATTAAAAGAAATAAAAGATTTAAAGGTAGCAATAAATGATACAAATGAAAAACTAAACAAAATAGAAAAAGAAAAACTAGCTAATATAGAAATAAGGCTGGATAGAATTGATACAAGTTATTTACCATTAATAAAATCATCAACAGAGTCTATTGTAGAAGAATTACAAATAGAAATACCTAATATTAGGCTTGATATATCAGATGTTAAAAATGAAGGTTTATCAGAAATAAAAAAAGAATTAACAAAGCACGAAGTAAAGATGGGAGAATTATCATATAAGCAAACTATAATATTAAAGATATTAGAAAATCAACTTGGAATAAAATCAAATTTAAATTTATTATAAAGATATTGTAACAAAAATGTAATATATTTTTTTGAATAAATTATTTACAAAAAACTTACTTTAATATATACTTATATCATACATAAAATATAATTACAAAAGAAAAACACAAAGTAATTTTAGGTATAATTAAAGAAGAATAGAAAATAATAAACTAAAGAAGGGAAAGAAAAAGTAGATGATTAGAACAATCGCTGAAAGCCTTGCAGGAGTACACACACACACACACACACAAGTAGGTTATTAGTAAATATAAACAGAATAGATATAAATAAAAAAGATAGTAATGAAACCTAAGAAATAGGTTTTATTGCTGTCTTTTTTGTGCTTTTATAAAACAAAATCTAAAAATAGGAGGAAACTAAGAATGAAAACATACAAAAAACAAAGAAAAAATACTAAAGGAATTACATTAATTGCTTTAGTAATAACTATCATAGTCTTACTAATATTAGCTGGAGTAAGCATTGCAATGCTAACAGGACAAAATGGAATACTAACTCAAGCACAAAGAGCAAAAAACGAAACAGAAAATGCACAAGGAAAAGAACAAAATATATTAACAAGTTATGAAAATTATATGAATAGTGCAACAAATCAAGTGTTAGATGATGATTTACCAGGTAATGAAGATTTAAAAACATTTATTACACAATGGAGCGTAGCTGATGGAGAAACTATAGTATTGCCTATATATGAAAAACAAGAAACAGATGAAGAAAGAGGAGAAAAAGAAACCTATTTTAATTATAACTTTACTGTTGATTATGGAGATGGAACAGTTGAAGAGATAACAAGTTTTAATGATGAGGATATATATCACACTTATCAAACAGCAGGAACTTATGATGTTAAGATAAATGGATTATGTGAAGGTTGGAGTTTTTATAATGTAGGAGATAGTGCTTCTAATTTAACTCAAATAAAACAATGGGGAGTTACACAAGCTAAACATATTGATTTTGGTAATTGCACTAATTTATCAGGTCAAATACCCACTCCTGTAAAAAATAGTTTTACTACGGTTGAGAGTTTTAGATTGTTATTTTATAATTGTACAAACTTAAATTCACAAATACCGGAAAATTTATTTTATAATGCTACAAATGTTATAACATTAAGAAATGCGTTTAATATAAGTGGAGTTACAGGAAATATTCCAGAAAATTTACTTAGTTATTGTACAAAAGTTGAAAATGTAGAGTTTCTATTTGACAAATCAAATATTACAGGGCATATACCAGAAAATTTATTTAGTAAATGCTCTAATCTAAAATCAGTTATGGCTCTTTTCCAAGAAACTTCTATATCAGGAGTGATACCAGGAAAGTTGTTTTATAATTGTTCTAATATTACTAAGGCAAGTCAAATATTTAGAGGATGTACAGAACTAACGGGGAGCATTCCAGATGACTTATTTGTTAACAATCCTAATATGAAGGCCTTTTATGCAACATTTAGTGGATGCACAGGATTAACAGGTGCTATTCCAGAGAATTTGTTTATTAATCAAACACAAATTACTAGTGTACAGGGATGTTTTAGAAATTGTACAGGACTGAGTGATAGTCAGATAAGAATAGTCTCTAAAAACTTAACCAAAGCCAATCAGTTTTGTGAAGGAGTTAATGCAAAAGTGACTGTATATATACCTAGAGGAATGGAAAATCCGTTTACTTCAACTTCAAATGTAACTGTTGTTGAATATGATATTTAATGAAAGTCTAAAATAATAAATTAAAGTGAAAATAGTAATAAAAAGTATAGAAATTTTGTACTGAACCCAAAAAATTGGACAGTTTTGATTAGGTACTAAGCAGCTAGGGAGTGAACTCTGTATTGAACAG
>CALXFH010000046.1 GCA_944387555.1 uncultured Clostridia bacterium
TCTTTTCGATATGATAATGTTTGATTATAAACAAAACGGCAACAGCCAAATGTTTTTGCTATCTGTTCTTTCTGCTCTTTATTTGGATATATTCTATATCTGTATGCTTTTAACATTTTAACTATCGCCACCTTTTATCTAACCTTGATTTTCTATATATTTTCTTATCATTTCTTCTGAAACATTTCCTATGCTACATGCAAAATATCCATCCGTCCAAAATGTATGTTCCCTCCAGAATTGTTTTCGCAAATAATTTGTATATTTCCTCCAAATATGATATGTTGTATAACTTTCTATCAGATTTACAATTTTACTAACGGACATCATTGGCTCTGCTTCTATCATATAGTGTATATGGTCTTTGTCTGTTTCCATATATCTAATAATAACTTTATGTTTTTGACATATCTCTTGAGAAAAATGTTTTATATCTTCTGATATCTGTTTTGATATTAGTAACTTTTTCCTATACTTACATACAAAAATAATATGATATTGCAGTAAATATTTTCGCCCGTTCTTTGATTTCCATGTACTCATACCGATAGTATAACACACAAAAATATACTTTTGGCAACCTTAACCCACCGTCTAAAGCCAGTGGGATTGCGGTTGCCTTATTTCAATTGCAACTTCAAACGAATAACCATCTTCCATTGCTTTTTGTGTAAATCTTGCAAGCAAATCTCCAAATCCTACAATTTCTTGTTGTCCTGTATCACTAGCACTATTAAACCATTTTTCCCATGATTTTTCACAAACTTTGTCTTTAAACTCAATTTCAGTAGTACATCTTATACTGCTTACTTCTTTTGGAATTCCTGTAACCATTTCCATGAGTTCGCCAAACATATCTGCTGCAATCTGTTCTTTGGTATCCTCTAAAGCTTGTTTAAACAATTCCAAAACATCATCAATATCAGAGTTTTCTTCTGTTACAGTTACTTTTTTACCATTAATATCTACCTTAAATCCTTTAAACTCTGTATTTCCCTCACAATTGTATGCTTTTAGAATCGCCTTGGCAAAGTTTGACTTCTTTGAAAAACAACCTGAAATAGCTCTCGCTAAAGATTCAACTGTGTGATCTGCAGTTGCTTCTACTTCTGCAATACCTTCATTAAAATCTGTAATATACAAAACATGCTCATCTTGTGTCCGAAAAATGTACATTTTTGCAAAATCTTTGTCAGTGTGAACAATAGTAGCCATGATATTTCCTTTCTCTAATGGCTAAACCTAATTTTAATACTTGTTAATTATAACACAAATCAACATAAATTACAACAAAAAGCCTTGTTTTGCAGTAATAATCAAAAAAATTTGTTGAAGCGTATTTGTATTTTGATTGATATGATTTTTATGTTTATTTGTGATTTTGTAATGTCTGCATAAAACTTTCTTTCGAATACTTTTACACTTATATTTTATTATATTTTTGTGTTAAAAATTTAATTTCTTTCTTTAGTCATTTTTATTTGTCATTACTGCTTAATATACAACATAGCACGACAACCATAGAAATCTCTATTGTTAGTAGGATGGTTTGCTTCATAAATACTTGCTGGATATACTGCGCCACTTATATCATACCTACCTCCTCTAGATATTCTATATTCGTTGTCTTTAGCTTCCATCGTCCAATCACATACGTTTCCTGCTAAGTCATATATATTGTTTGCTTTTGTTAATTCTGCACTTCCTGTTGGTATTTTTTCTTTATGATATTTCCATTCTGCATTTCCACTACTATTTAAATATTTAATTTTATTATTTGAATAGTTTCCCCAACTTGTTGAATTTCCGGCTATTTTTTCTTTAGTCTTATTACCACTTTCTATTAACCACATTAAAGTTCTATCAAACTGGTTACCCCATATCATTCCAGTTTCTAAATTTGTATTTTTTCCTTTTAATGTTTTACATTTTTTATACATCATGTACCAATCTTGAGATGAAATATCTATATTTCCTTTTTTTACAACTGCAATGTCTTGGCTTAAATCTCCTGTCTCATATCTACCTATATAAAAGCCTCCGTATTTTTCTACGCTTTCTATCATGTTATTAAATTCTTGTTCCATTTGCTCTAAAAATTCATCTGTTGTTCTTGCACCCAAATCTAACTTTTGTAACCTTTCTGGTACATCTAAATATGTTGTTCTTTCAAGAAATGCTGTGTATTTTAACACAACCCCCGGCTCTCTCGTTCCTTTCCTGTCAATAATTTTCATAACTCCTATGATATACTCTTTCCAATTATCAGGATAAGCTCCTGTTAATTCATCCACATCTTCTTTATTTATATTTTTTTTATCCATATCTTCTTTAGTTCCAGTTGTAAAGCCATATGTTTTTCCCCATTTTTTACCATATTTGTCTGTCCCATAAATTTTACTTGCATCTGGGACTGGTATCCATACATATTGATTTCTATTTTTTTGTGCATCTGTTACATTACTATCTGTTACTTCTTCTTCTCCCTCATATATTACAAATCCTGTATTTATTTCATTTTCTCCTGTAACATGACTTCCAACATACCCATTTGGAACTGGTACTTTGTCTCCATTACTATCAAGTTCTACATGCATGTACTCATTATCTTGTAAATTTATTTCTTTTTTATTTTTCTGCTCTTTTACATGTTTTATCCCATTAATAACTAGAAAAACCGCCAATATACAAATTAAAATTATTATTACAATTATTATTGCTTTTTTATTTCTATTCACTTTTTCCCACCTTTATTTTTTAGTATAACATATTCAATTTTAGAAAACATTAATTAAAGAAAAAACACAAAATCAAGGTTTTGTGTTATATTTGGTGGAGATGAGGAGAGTCGAACTCCTGTCCACAATACCTTCCACATAGATATCTACAAGTTTAGTTTGTTTATTTTATTCATTCTAATAACACCAACAAACAGGTTTTATTAAAATATAGCTTTTTAAAATACCCACTACTTCAAAAGCATAAGTAGCTTCGTTTCCCACTAATATAACACTTTATCTAAAAAGGTGGGACTTTTTAGTAAAGCGTAGCCGCAACTTAGGCAGCTAATGCTAATTCTTCGTTATCAGCGTTTATATTTATTTTTGCTTTTTTTAAGTGGCCAAAGCAACCATCCACTACTTGCAATCTATACTTCTAGTATTATGTCGAAACCATTGCATCCCCATGTCTTATCTATTATACTACATTTTAAAGATTTTATCAACAACAATAATAGTTATTTTTTATAATATACTTAGCAATAATTGTAATATTTTTATATTTTTCTAATATTTTTTATTGGTGATGTTTTTTGAAAATTTTTCTTTTAAAAAAAAGAACTATCTTTATATTTTTTACATTTTTTATATTATTTATATTTTCTATTTGTTATTTTTCAAGAAGTATACTTTTAGCATCAAACATCGATACTAAAAAAGTTTCAAGTGAATTTATAAATAATATTAATAATATATTTAATTCTAACAAGAAAGTTGCTTATTTAACTTTCGATGATGGTCCAAGCCCTTCTGTTACTCCAAAAATTCTTGATATTCTAAAAGAAGAAAATATTAAAGCAACCTTTTTTGTAATAGGGAAAAAAGTTGACGAACACCCTGAAATTGTAAATCGTGCTTATAAAGAAGGACATTATATTGCTAATCATAGCTATAGTCACAATAATTCTATTTTGTACAAAGATACTAGCTCTTTTACATCTGAAATACAAAAAACAGATTTAGCAATTGGAAATGCTACTGGTATTAAAGATTATTGTTCACATGTATTTAGATTTCCTAATGGATTTATGTCTAATGTATATAAAGATAAAAAAAATGAATATGTAAAACTTTTACCTAACATTGATTACACTTACATTGACTGGAATGCTTTAAACAAAGATTCCGAGAAAAAATATACCCAAAAACAATTACTAGATAATTTAATATCATCTTCCAAAGACAAAAATACTTTAGTTATTTTAATGCACGATACAAAAGATGTTAATGATAGTTCTCTTGTACTAAAAGACTCAATTAATTATCTAAAATCACAAGGTTATGTATTTAAAAATTTTTATGATATAAATAATTAATTTTTATTAACCCCAATTATTTATTTTACTTTTTCTTATAATTATGCTATACTTATTATTGTATCATATATATTTTTGTGGGTATAATTTAGTGGTAGAATGCAATGCTTCCGACCTTGTCGCGAGGGTTCGATTCCCTCTACCCACTCCATTAACAAATTTCTTAAAGCTAATCTAATAACTAGCTACCTAAAGCACTTAGAATTGGTTATTTTTTCAAAATTTTTCATCCTTCTATATTAATTATATATTATTAAAATGTATCTGCGAATGTTAATTGACTTTTTTCACTTGTAATGATATAAATTATTTAATTAGAAATAAGAAGGGGGAATTTTTATGAAAAAAGGTACAATAATAGCAATTGTAGTAGCTGTAGCAGTTGTGCTACTAATTGTGATAGTAGGAATGACTCTCTTTGTTAGTTTAAACAAAGAAAAAACATCTATTACTGCCGAAAATTTTTATACTACAATGTCTCAAAAAGGTTATAATGTTCAAGATGCAAATAGTCAATTTTCAGATTACGATTACATAACACAGGTATACATAGCCATTAGTGAAGATTATAGTTATCAAATTGAATTTTATGAACTTTCAGATGATGCTTATGCAACAAGTTTTTACAATACTAACAAATCTATTTTTGAATCTTCAAAAGGAAATGCTGCTACTGAATCAAATGTAGAATTAAAGAACTATTCTAAATATACTTTATCATCAAACGGTAAATATATGGTTGTTTCAAGAATAGACAATACTGTTATATATGTTAATGTAGATGATAGCTATAGAGATACTGTTAAATCTATCCTTGACGAATTAGGATATTAAATTAGGAGATAGGAAAAATAAAGTTTATAATTATATTCTTAAGTCTTTTGGTTTTAATTGGATTTATTTTTTTAACAATAGGAATTATAATATTTAACAATATAAGAAAAAAAGAATTAAATTGTACTTCAAAAACTTATGGGAAAGTAACAAATATAATTAGGCATCATGGTTTTGACAGCACCGGAAACTATTATTCAAATTGGCATCCAGTATTTGAATATAATATAGGAGATCTCAAATATATAAAATAATCTAAATTTGGAAGTTCTCAATCTAAATATGCAATAGGACAAGAGGTAGAAGTATATTATAATCCTAAAAATTTTGATGAATACTATATAGCAGGATATAATCTTCCAAAAACATTAGCAACAATTTTTACTTCTATTGGAATAGTCGTAATAATTACAGCTATATTTTCTGCAATATTATTATTGTAAACAACTTTAACTCATTAAATTAACTTTGTTGCTACTGTTTTTTACATACTATAATTATTAACATTTTAAAAACTTCAGGTTATATTTATCAAAGAAAAAATCGGCTTATACAGCCGACTTTTTCATTTTTCTTTTTTATATCCAGTTTCTATCAAGCTATCCATTGTTCTTATTTAAATTATTTATTCTAAATTATTTTTAACTTTTTAATATGTAAGCCTTACCATTCAAATAATTTAAAATTCCTCCATCTGTTTTAAAATTAAATTTTAAAATATAATTTTTTAATTCTTGATATTTTTTACCAAATTTTTTATTAATCTCATTTTTCCCATATTTTCCATCTCCTATTATAGGATAACCTAAATAAGCAAGATGTGCTCTTATTTGATGAGTTCTTCCTGTTTCTATTTCAACATCTAAAATAGAAGTATTATCTTTTCTTTTCTCTAATACTCTATATGTTGTAATAATCTTTCTATATCCTTTTTTAGGAATATCACTTATATATACTTTAGATTTTTTGTTATCTTTAAATAAATATGCTTCTGCTCTTTTAAAATCATCTTTTGGTATTCCATAAACTAAAGCTAAATAATGTTTTTCTATTTCATGATTTTTAAATTTATTTAAAAGTATATCTAGTGCTTCCCTATTTTTTGCAAACAAAACTAAACCTTGTGTATTTCTATCTATTCTGTGGCAAGGTAAAATATTTTCATCTTCAAATTGCTCTTGTAACATTTTAGTTAAGCTATTTTCACCTGTTACCTCTAAGTTATATGGTTTATTTACAACTAAAATATTTTCATCATCATAAACAATATCTAATGAAACTTTCTTATTTAACACTTCATCTGAAATATATACTAATACTTCATCCCCTTCATTTATAGTCACATTAGAATTAATACGCTTTCCATTTATCTTTATATCCTTTTTCTTAAGAGTTTTATAAAATAATCCTTCTGTCAACCCAGATATATTTGAAAACAAGAACTTATTTAATTTTTTTCCATCATATTTTTTATCAACTACTAACTTTTTCATGTAAACATTATAACTTGGAAATTAAAAAATTACAAGTTATTCACCTTTTTATTATAATTACATATGATATCTTAGGTGATTTTATGGCTATTGTTCAAACAAATATTAATTATACTTATGAAACTATGATGTCAAATCTTCATGAATTAAATAATACTTATCCATTTTTACAGATACAAAACACAGGTTATAGCGTTCTTGGTAAATCTATTCCTGTAATTAGACTTGGCCGTGGTAGAAAACAAGTATTTTATTCTGCTTCGTTTCATAGCAATGAATGGATAACATCTGTTCTTCTTATGAAGTTTATAGAAGACTACTCTCTAGCTTATGTTACTAATGGCTCTCTATATGGAGTTAGAATTAGAGATTTATTTAGACAAACTTCTATCTACATTATGCCTATGGTAAATCCAGATGGTGTTGATTTGGTAACTGGTTTCTACCCCACTAATAGTTTAATATATCGTTCTTTCCAATCTATTGCACAAAATTTTCCCAACATACCTTTCCCTGATGGCTTTAAAGCAAATTTTAATGGTGTAGATTTAAATTTACAATTTCCTGCAGGCTGGAATAATGCAAAAGAAATAAAATATTCACAAGGATTTAACAAACCAAGTCCTCGTGACTTTGTAGGATATGGTCCTTTAACAGAGCCTGAAGCTCTTGCTATTTATAACTTTACTTTAGCTTACAACTTTAGCTTAGTTATTGCATTCCATACACAAGGTCAGGAAATTTATTGGCAATTCCAAGATTTTAATCCTCCAAGAAGTGAATATATTGGAAATAAATTTGCTGAGGCTAGTGGTTATCTTTTATCTGAAACTCCTTATAATTCTAGCTTTGCTGGTTACAAAGATTGGTTCATCCAAACATATAATAGACCTGGTTACACAATTGAAGCAGGTATTGGTGAAAATCCGCTTCCTATTTCTCAATTTGATGAAATCTATCAAGATAATATTGGTATTTTGATTTTAGGCGCTATTTTATAAGAAAAAAAGTCAATTAAATTATTAATTGGCTTTTTCTAATTATTATATTAATCAATTTCTTTTGCTAATTTTTCAGCATAACCTATATAGCTCTTAGGTGTTAATTTTAAAAGATTTTCTTTATCTTCATTAGAAATAATATCAAGTGAATTTATAAACTCTTTAATATCTTCTTTAGATATACTTTTTCCTCTCGTAAGTGCTTTTAACTTATCATAAGCATCAGGAATACCATATTTACGAAGCACTGTTTGAATCGGTTCTGCTAATACTTCCCAATTATTTTCTAAAGCTTTTGATATTTCTTCTTCATTTACTTCTACTCTTTTTAATCCGCTAATTGCTTGTTTTATTGCTTGAAGTGAATATCCAATTCCCATTCCAATATTTCTTTGGCTTGAAGAATCTGATAAATCTCTTTGCATACGAGAAACTGGAAGTTTGTTAGATAGTCCTACTAATATGTTATTTGAAATATCAATATTTGCCTCACTATTTTCAAACTTAATAGGATTTACTTTATGTGGCATTGTGCTACTTCCTACTTCATTTTTTATTACTATTTGTTTAAAATAGCTTTTACTAATATATAGCCACATATCACGTACTAAGTCAAGCATTACATTATTAAAATGTCTTATTCCATCAAATATATGGCACATATAATCATGACCTTCTATTTGAGTTGTTAATGGATTAAATGTAAGTTCTAGTTTTTCTTCTACAAATTTTCTAGAAAGTTCTTCCCAATCTTCATCAGGAAATGCAACAGATATAGCTGCATAATTTCCAGTTGCTCCATTAAATTTAGCTGTTTCTTTTATTTGTATAATATTATTTAAAGAATTTTTTAGCCTATGTACATATATTGCAAATTCTTTTCCTACAGTCGTAGGTGTCGCAGGTTGTCCATGAGTATGTGCAAGCATTGGAATATCTGCATATTTCTTAGAAAATTCAGTAAGTACTTCTATTAATTTTTTAGCTTCTGGTATCCAAACTTCATTAAGACTTTCTTTTATCATATTTGCATAAGATGTATTATTAATATCTTCAGATGTACAACCAATATGAACATAGCTTATAAGTTTTTGCATATTATTTTCTTTAAGTTTTTCATCTACAAATAGCTCTACTGCTTTTACATCATGATTAGTTATACTTTCTATTTCTTTTACTCTTGTAAAATCTTCTCCTGAAAAGTTTTTAAAAATCTCTAATATTTTAGACTTTTTATCTTTAAAATCTTTTAATATATCATTTTCTAAGTTTTCTATTAAAAATACAATCCAATTTACTTCAACCCAAACCCTATTTTTTACCAATGCATACTCTGAAAAATATGGTGCTAAAGCTTCTCCTATCTCAGAATACCTTCCATCTAATGGGCATATTGCTAAATACTTACTAGAAATATTTTTTACTTCATTTTGGTTCATCTGTTTTCCTCCTATTTATCCTGTTATTTTCTATTTTATATTCCTTTTAAATAGTAGCATATAAAAAGTTTTCTTTCAAGTTACTTTATTTAAGTTTTATTTTTGCTAATTTTAAAAATGAGACAAATAAGGCCCGTCCCCATTTGTCTCATTTTTTTATTTTGTTGTTACCCATTTTATTAAGTCTAAGTTTGCTGGTTCTAGTATCATTTCATGTTTTGGCATAACTCTAAATGTATAACCATAATTTCCACCTGTTGTTAATTCTATTTTTGCTGTGAAATAATATTTTCTAGCTTCTTCATCTTCTTCTGTTAATTCCATTGGTATTATGCTTACATTTTCCACTATACCATTTTCTAATATTTTACCATAGTAAACTTCTACTGTTACATTATTTACGTCTATATTTGGAAGTGTTACTTCGCATCCTACTTCTATTTTATTTCCAGCATCTATTGTTATATTATCTGCATCTTCTTCTGTTTGTACAATTTTTACATCTTTCCAGTTTGTATATAATTCTTTTTTCCAAGCGTTAAATTCCGCTACATTATCTACATTACTATAATATTTCTTTGTTAATTTACAAAGTGGCATATAATAATCTTTTGTATAATCTACAAGCATTCTTGACGTACTATATTTTCCTCCTGTTGTTATTATAGAATTTTTCATGATTTGAATCCATTTTGTTGGCATACCATTTTTATCTCTGTCATAAAATGTTGGTATTATTTTTTCTTCTAATGTTTTATATAAACTTTGGCTATCTGCTTGGTCTTGTGCTTCATATGACTCATATTCTTGGTTACTTCCTATTGTCCAACCATTGGTTTGAGTATATCCTTCTGCCCACCAACCATCTAGTACACTAAAGTTTATTACTCCATTTACAGATGCTTTTTGTCCTGATGTTCCTGATGCTTCCATTGGTCTTCTTGGATTATTTAACCATACATCTACACCACTTATTAAGTATCTTGACATTGCTATATTATAGTTTTCTAGTAAGAATATTTTTCCTTTAAATTGTGGCATCATTGATACTTGGTGAATATATCTAATTAGGTCTTGTCCTTCTTTATCTGCTGGATGTGCTTTCCCTGCAAATATTATTTGTACTGGTCTTTCACTATTGTTTATTATTTGTGTTATTCTTTCTAAGTCTTTAAATATTAATGTTGCTCTTTTATATGTTGCAAATCTTCTTGCAAATCCTATTGTTAATGCATTTGGATTTAGTTTTGATGTTATTTCATTTATTTCATCATAACTATATCCTGAACGTCTTAATCTTTCATATGTATTATCTTTAACTAATCTTAGTAGTTTCATTTTTCTATCATTATGAATTTGCCATAATTTATCATCTGGTACATTTCTTATTTTTTCCCATACTTGGTCTTTATGCATATTATCTTGCCAATATGGTATTAAGTATTTATTAAATAATTCTTTCATTCTTGGTGCTAACCATGAACAAGTATGAATACCATTTGTTACATATCCTATTGGTGCTTCATTTGCTGCTATATTTGGCCATACATCTCCAAATAATTCTCTTGATACTGCTCCATGTAGTTTACTTACTCCATTTTTCTTTCCTGCAATTTTTAAAGCTAATATTCCCATATTAAATCCATTATCTAATTCTTTTCCTGGTTTCATTCCAAGTCTTAAGAACCCTTCTCTATCTAATCCTAATCTTGGCCAGAAGTCTTTAAAGTATTTTTCTACTAAATCTAGTGGGAATATATCATTTCCTGCTGGTACTGGTGTATGTGTTGTAAATATTGTTTTTGAACTTGTTATATCTTTTGCTACTTCAAATGATACTTCTTTTTCTTTTATAATATTTTTCATAAGTTCTAATGTTAAGAATGCAGAATGTCCTTCATTCATATGATATACTGTTGGATTTAGTTTTAGATATTTTGTAAGTAATTCTACACCTGCTTGTCCTAAAACTATTTCTTGGCGTATTCTCATTTCTTGGTCTCCACCATAAAGCCTTAAAGTTACGTCTCTATCTTCTGGATTATTTTTTTCAATATCAGAATCTAATAAATATAGTTTTACTCTTCCTACATTTATACTCCATACTTTTAAATATAATCTTCTTTTTGGGAACTTAACAAATATTATTAAGTCATCACCATTTTCATCTTTTACAGGGTTTATTGGTAAATCATATAAATCTATATCATTATATTCTGTTTCTTGGTTTCCATTTCCATCTATTTTTTGATTGAAATATCCATTTTTATATAATAATCCTACCGCAACTAGTGGAATTCCTAAGTCACTTGCTGATTTTAGATGATCTCCTGATAATATTCCAAGCCCTCCTGAATATATTGGTATTGTTTGGTCTAATCCATATTCAGCAGAGAAGTATGCTATTAAATCTCCTTTTTCTTCTGGATATGTTTTATTAAACCATGTATTTTTACTATTCATATATCCTTCAAAGTCTTCTACTATTTTGTCATACTCTTTTAAGAATGTAACATCTTTTGCTACATCCTCTAATCTTTCTTGTGATACATGTTTTAAAAACTTAATTGGATTTTTGTTAGAATTTTCCCATAAATCTCCATCTATTCTTTGAAATAATCTTAAAAATTCCGTATTCCAAGACCACCATAAATTATTGGCAATGACTGATAATTTTCCTATTCTTTTTGGTAATTGTGGATTTACCGTTATTCTATTAAATAAATACATATATTGTTCCTCCTTCGTATCTTACCATCAATTTTATCTTTTAGTTTCTTCACATTTTTACATTTATATTATCTATTAAATACTTCCTTTTGTCAAATGTTTTTTCATATATTTCAAAATTTTATAATTTTATAAGTTACTGTTCAGACTAGATGAAAAGTAAAAATAGTTATCCACAGAATATTACAAGGTCTGTAATAATAATGAAAC
>CALXFH010000047.1 GCA_944387555.1 uncultured Clostridia bacterium
TGATTGCTTCTTGCCAGTCGCAATTCAAATTATACACGAAGGGAGTAATTTTGTCTACTTATCGCTCAAAGCTTTACTGAACCCCAAGACAATCTTGGGGTTTTCTAAATACAACAAACAAGGGGTGTCCCCCTTGTTTCATTTTTCCTATTTTAATTCTTCTTTAAACATTTGGTTAAGCATTTGTGGATTAGCTTTTCCTCTTGTTTCTTTCATAGCTTGTCCCACTAAATATCCTAAAGCTTTTTCTTTTCCTGCTTTATAGTCTGCAACTGATTGTGGGTTGTTTTCTAAAACTTTTGAAACAACTTCTCTAATTGCTCCTTCATCTGATATTTGTACCCAACCTTTTTCATCAATAATATCTTCTGGATCTCTTGGGTGTTCAAACATCTCAACTAAAACTTTCTTAGCAATAGAAGAACTTATAGTTCCTTTATCTATTAGCATAACTAGTTTTGCAAGTTGTTTGCTATCAAAAGGTATTGCAACTGGTTCCATTTCAGTTTCATTTAATATTCTAGATATATCTGAAATAATCCAGTTATTTACTGCCTTTGGATTATTACAAATCTTACTTGCTTCTTCAAATAAATCTGATAAATATTTAGATGAAGTAATAATATTTGCATCCTTTTCTGATAGATGATATTCTGTTAAATATCTTTGTTTTCTACTTTCAGGAAGTTCTGGAAGTGATTTTCTTATATTTTCTATATATTCATCAGAAAGTTTAATTGCAACTAAATCTGGGTCTGGGAAATATCTATAATCTTGAGCATCTTCTTTATCTCTCATTGAAAATGTTTTTCCTGATACTTCATCCCATCTTAGAGTTTCTTGTTCTACTTCTCCTCCATTATCTATCACATCTACTTGTCTATCAATCTCATATTCAATAGCCCTTGTAATACTTCTAAAAGAGTTCATGTTTTTCATTTCAGTACGTGTACCGTATTCTTTTGCACCTTTTTTTCTAATAGATACGTTTACGTCTGCTCTTAAAGAACCTTCTTGCATCTTACAGTCTGATACTTCTATATATTCAAGGATTGATTTTAGTTTTCTTAAATATAAATCAACTTCTTCTGAACTTCTTAAATCTGGCTCTGATACTATTTCTATTAATGGTACACCTGCTCTGTTTAAGTCTACTAAACTTCCTCTACCAAATTCATCATGGTTTAATTTTCCAGCATCTTCTTCTATATGAATTCTTGTAATTCCAATACTTTTTCTTCCTGTACTTGGATCTATTTCTATTTTACCATGCTCACAAAGTGGTTTATCATATTGTGATATTTGATATGCTTTTGGTAAATCTGGATAGAAGTAATTTTTTCTATCATTTTTACTATCTTGTGATATTGTACATTCTGTAGCTAAACCTGCTCTTACTGCATATTCTACAACTTTTTCATTTAGAACAGGTAAAGTTCCTGGCATTGCTGTACAAATAGGACAAATATGTGTATTTGGAGCTGCTCCAAAGCTTGTTGGACAAGAACAGAATATCTTTGTTTTTGTAGCAAGCTCTGCATGTACCTCTAGTCCAATTACTACTTCATAATCTTCTCTTGCCATTATTCTTCCCCCTTTCTAAATGTTGGTTTATGATTTTCTCTAAACTTAGTTTTTTGTTCAAAAGTATATGCTGCATTTAATATTGTTCCTTCTTGGAATTTGTTTCCTATTAATTGCATACCAATTGGCATACCTTCTTTATCTACGCCACATGGAATTGATATTCCTGGTAATCCTCCAATATTTACTGATACTGTACATATATCAGCTAAATACATTTCTAGTGGATTATTTGATTTTGAACCTATATCAAATGCTACTGTTGGTGATGTTGGTGTAAGTAATACATCATATTTTTGGAATGCTTTGTTAAATTCATTCATAACAAGTGTACGTACTTGTTGTGCTTTTTTATAATAAGCATCATAGTATCCAGAAGATAACACATAAGTTCCAAGAATAATTCTTCTTTTAACCTCTGGTCCAAATCCTTCACTTCTTGATTTTCTATATAAATCTTTTAAGTCTTTAAAATCTTTTGCTCTATATCCATATCTGATACCATCAAATCTACCTAAATTTGAACTTGCTTCCGCACAGGCGATTATATAATATGTTGCTAATGAATATTTTGCAATATCAAGTGAGAATTCTTCTACTTCTGCACCTAATTCTTTATAAGTTTCAATTGCTTTTTCTAAAGTTTCTTTTACTTCTTCATTTATACCTTCACCAAAGAATTCTTTTGGAACACCTATTTTTAATCCTTTAACATCATTTTTTAAACATTTAGTATAATCTATTTTTTCTTGATTACTTGATGTTGTATCTCTTTCATCATGTCCTGCTATTATATTTAATAAAATTGCACTATCATAAACATCTTTAGTAATAGGACCTATTTGGTCTAAAGATGAAGCAAATGCTACTAATCCATATCTTGAAACTAGTCCATAAGTTGGTTTTAATCCTACTACTCCACAGAAGCTAGATGGCTGACGAATAGAGCCACCTGTATCTGAACCTAAAGCCCAAGGAACCATTCTTGATGCAACTGCTGCTGCAGAACCTCCTGAAGATCCTCCTGGTACTTTATTTAAATTCCATGGATTTCTTGTTTTCTTAAAGTATGAGTATTCTGTTGAACCGCCCATAGCAAATTCATCCATGTTTAGCTTTCCTAAATTAATCATTTTTTCATCGTTTAATTTTTCTACTACTGTTGCATCATAAGGTGAAACAAAGTTCTCAAGCATTCTTGAACTACAAGTTGTTTTAACACCTTTAGTACAAATATTATCTTTTATTCCTATTGGTATACCTGCAAACTCTCCGTTTGCTTCTCCTTTATTTATCTCTTCATCTACTTTTTTTGCTTGTTCTAAAGCTTCTTCTCCTAATGTTGTTACAAAAGCTTGTACATCTTTTTCCTTTTCGTTCATTCTATCTACATATGCTTTTGTAATATCGTAAGATGTTAATTCTTTGCTCTTTAATTTTTCTTGTAACTCATGTACTGTAAGTTCTGTAATATCCATAAACTTCTCTCCTTTCTCTATTCAATTACTTTTGGTATTTTAAACATATTTTGTGCTTTATCAGGTGCATTTTCTAATAAACTTTCATTATCTTTAAATACCTTTACTTCATCTTTTCTAAATACGTTTTTAGCTTCATTTGCACCTATTGTTATATCTAATCCTTCTACTGGTGCATTATTTACTATATTTGCAAAATTTAAAATATCCTCCAAATTTGCTAAATAGTTATCAACTTCGCTTTCGTCTAATTCTAAATCTGCTAACTTTGCTATATGCAAAAGTTCTTCTCTAGTTACTTGCATACTATCATCTCCTTACACAATTTGGTTATTATTATATACTTTTTTTACAAAAAAAACAAGCCCAAAATGGCTTGTTTTCATTATTATCTATTTTTTAATATAAAATCATAAGTCTTTTTAAAATTTTTTCTTTAGGGGTAAATACTTTTACTTTTATATAGTATTTTTGTAAAGGATTAAAAAATACATCTAATAATAAGATATCTTTCATTTTAAATCTAATTCCCTTTTTTCTTAAATAATCACAAGTAAATAATTTACATCCCAAGCATTTAGCAGAACAAGTATGATCTTCTTTTAAGTATTCACAGGGAGTAAAATTATTGGGAAGTAATGGTCCTAATAATTTATTTTTATAATGTCTACAACAACCAATATTAGAACTTGTATTTATTTTCTCTCCACATTTATTGTTTTTAAAATCACAGTAATTCTTACCATAGAAAAATCCATCTAAGTAATCACATACATTGTCATAAATATAATTATACATTTCATATCTATTATTATAAAAAATAGCATTAACTGCATTTAAAAAGTCATTTTGTTCCTTCTTCGTTTCATTATAATTAAGTACATATCCTAGCAATGTTTTATTTCCATCTTTTATCCCTATTTCTACCTTTTTATTACATATTATATTTTTTATTTTTAATAATTTTCTTAAAATTTTTTTATAATCTGTCTTGTTAAGAAAACTAAAGTTTATCTTTAACAAAAGTACTCCTTTTTTTCTTATTTCACTTAATTTTAATTTCTTTATATCGCTAACTGCTTTATTATTTGTATCATTATTTAATATTTCTAAACAAAAATTATTATCCAGATTTAGTTTACTCATAACAAATTCCTCCGTTAAAAAATACTTTTTAGAAGTTATATATAAATAGAGGGTGTAGCAGGACTCCCTGCTACACCCCTGGGCACTCGTGAAATTACTTAGTGCCTAGAGCCCCCATTGTCGTAGAGCTGACGATCATTGGAGCTACCATCGTTAATACGGTAGTCGCCATCGCCGGTCACATAACCGATCTTATGATCGTTGCCGTCGTAGACGTCTCCGCCCTTAGAATATCCACCAGGATAATCTTGACGGAAGTCCTCGCTGTCTTTCCAGGCCATAATGTGCCCCTTTCTACTCTACGATAGATTATTCTGTCGTAGTTTAACTATAACACTTTCATTATATCTTGTCAAGAGTTTATTACATTTTTTGTATTTTTTTACATTTTTTGTAAATTTATGTCCAATTCCTTGACTTTTATTGAGTAATATTATATAATTTTAATATGTATAGTTTTCTATGTGATTGGAGAAAAAATGCCTAATATCTTTGGTATTATAATTGTTACACTAGTATTATTCTGTGCCGGTGTATCAGTTATTCAATTGATTACTCGAGACTTCTCTATAGATGGGAAAGATGGTCGTACTCCTCTTTATCAAATAATAGGATTGATCCTCTTAGGCATCTTGTTTCTTTACTTGTTGTTTAAGTAGTCCTATCACAATAGGCAAACTCTAACTAGAGAGCTTTTGTAAGAACCACATAATTATAAGTGGTTCTTACTTTTTCTTTAATATAAATAAAGTTATAAATATGGAAGAACAGATTAAATCTTAAATATAAATAAGTAATTAATCTAACAGATTGAAAAATATCAGATATGTTCATAATTTTTTGCTAATTCAAAACATGAATTATAAACATATTATTGTTCCTAAAAGTAATAAAACAATTAATTTTTTATGCAAAATAATAGCATAACTTTCTTGATAAAACTTAAATGAATTGTTAGTAATATTATATTAGTTAAATATAATTACTACTAAAGCTATAAATATATCAGAAAGTATTCAAATTTAGTAAAAAATTCTAATTGTTTTTATTCTGTTCATAATCTCTAATTTAGAAGATATATTTTTCCTTGTTTATTCTATGTCATTAGTATAATAGCATAAATAGTATCTTTCTATTACTACTAAAATAAATAGTTATTTCATTATTTAATCTACACTTTTATCTTTGATTTCTAATTACAAATAAAATTTCTTCTTTTTCTTAAGTTATTGGCATTTAGCTAATCCGAAGATTTTTTCACAAAAAAACAAGCCCAAAATGGCTTGTTTTCATAATTTATTGCAGTTTTTAGAACTATTTTAATTCTACAACAGCTCCAACTTCTGTAAATTTAGCTTTTAATTCTTCAGCTTCTTCTTTGCTAGCTCCTTCTTTAATTGTTTTTGGAGCTCCGTCAACTAAGTCTTTAGCTTCTTTTAATCCTAATCCTGTAGCATCTCTAACTACTTTGATAACTTTGATTTTTTGATCTCCAGCTTCTGTTAATACAACATCAAATGATGATTTTTCTTCAGCTGCTTCTCCAGCTGCTCCAGCTGCTGCAGGTGCTGCTGCAGCTACTGCTGATACTCCATATTTTTCTTCAATAGCTTTTACTAAGTCATTTAATTCAACAACTGTTAAGCTATCGATTTCTTCGATTAATTTTTCTATTTTTTCCATTTTAAAATCCTCCTAAATTTTTATTTTTTTGATTTTTGTTTAAGCTTTTCTGCTTTTATTTTTACTTTTTATAATTTACTTTACTTAAAATAAAGTTCTAAATTATTCAGCTGCAGGTGTTTCTGTTTCTTCTGCTTTAGCTTCTTCAGTTGCTGGTGCAGCTTCTGTAGTTTCTTCAGCAGGTACTGATACAGTAACTTTTTCTCCAGCTTCTTCTTTTTGTTTTCTTACTTCGTTTAATGCTACTGCTACTTTTGAAATATTTGCAAGTAATGCACCAGCAAGCATAGATAGTAAGTCTTCTCTTGAAGGTAATTTTGCAAGAGTAATAATTTCATCTGCTGTCATTACTTTTCCATCTACAACTCCACCTTTGATTTTATAAAAATCATGTGTTTTTGTAAAATTGTAAATTGCTTTAGAAGCTCCTAAGTAATCTTCATTACTCATGATAACAGCTGTAGGTCCTACTAATTCTTCGTCTAATCCTTCTATTCCACACTCTTTTAATGCTCTTCTTGTTATATTATTTTTGATAACACTACATGTAGCATTTACATTTCTTAAGTCTCTTCTTAATTCAGTATCATCAACAACGCCTATTCCTCTGTAATCTGTTAGAAGTATTAATTTAGCTTCTTTCATTTTTTCAGCTAATTCTTTTACTTCTGCTTTCTTTTGATTTAATGCTTTTTCACTTGCCATTTATTTTTTCACCTCCCAAATGATATATATAATAAAAAATAAATAACACTTTTACTTAAGTCCTCTAGGCTACTTAAATAAAAGTGTTAAACTCTCATTTTCAATAACCTAGGTAGGGCTTAACTTTTTGCCTACTGTCTTTGGCTTATATTCTATTCATTAATAAATATACTTGGTCCCATTGATGTTGCTACTGCTATACTCTTTATGTATTGTCCTTTAGCTGCTGCTGGTTTAGCTTTAATTATAGCATTCATAATAACATCATAGTTTTCAGCTAATTTATCAGCTCCAAATGAAACTTTTCCAAATCCTAAGTGAATGATATTGTTTTTATCTAATCTATATTCTACTTTACCAGATTTAATTTCATTTATTGCTTTTGTTACATCCATTGTAACTGTTCCTGATTTAGGGTTTGGCATTAATCCTTTTGGTCCTAATACTTTACCTAATCTTCCAACTACACCCATCATGTCTGGTGTTGCAACTACTACATCATAGTCAAACCATCCATCATTTTGGATTTTTGGAATTAATTCTTCTGCTCCTACAAAGTCAGCTCCTGCTTTTTCTGCTTCTTCTGCTTTTGGTCCTTTTGCAAATACTAAAACTCTTTGAGTTTTACCTGTACCATTTGGAAGTACTACTGTACCTCTAACTTGTTGGTCAGCATGTTTTGAATCTACACCTAATTTAACGTGTAATTCTACTGTTTCATCAAATTTTGTTTTTGGCATTTTTTCGATTAATTCTAATGCTTCTTTGATGTTATAATTTTTTGTTTTGTCAATTAGTTTTACGCTTTCAGCGTATCTTTTTGATAATTTCATTTTCTTTCCTCCTTTGGTTCTAACGAGCTAAGCTCTCCCATAAATAATAATAATTTATAAATATTTTTAATATTTATCAAAAATTAGTCAACAACTACTACACCCATTGATCTAGCAGTTCCTTCAACCATTGTCATAGCTGTTTCTATAGAAGCTGCATTTAAATCAGGCATTTTTTGTTCAGCAATTTCTTTTACTTGTGCCTTTGTTATTTTACCAACTTTATCTTTGTTTGGTTTTCCTGAACCTTTTTGCAAGCTAATTGCTTTTTTGATTAAAACTGCAACTGGTGGAACTTTTGTTATAAAGTCAAATGATTTATCTTTATAAACTGTTATAACAACTGGTATAATCATTCCTGGTTGATTTGCAGTTCTATCATTAAATTCTTTTACGAATTGCATAATGTTTACGCCACTTGAACCTAAAGCTGGTCCTACTGGTGGAGCTGGTGATGCTTTTCCTGCTTCTATTTGTAATTTAATAACGTTTGTAATTTCTTTTTCTGCCATTTTTATGGCACCTCCTTAAAAATTTTGTTATTTTACTTTTTGTACTTGTGAAAATTCTAATTCTACTGGAGTTTCTCTTCCAAACATAGATACTAGAACTTTTACTTTATGTTTTTCTTTGTTTATTTCTTGAACAGTACCAATAAAACCTTCAAATGGTCCATTCATAACTTGTACTTGTTCATTTACATCATAATCTACATTTATAGGAACATCTTCAAATCCCATATTTCTAATTTCTTCTTCAGTCAATGGTATTGGGTCTGTTCCTGACCCTACAAATCCAGTAACACCTCTTGTATTTCTAACAATATACCAAGTAGCTTCTGTTACTATCATTTTTATTAAAACATATCCAGGAAAGACTTTCTTTAAATTAGTTTTTCTTTTTCCATCTTTTATTTCTATTTGTTCTTCCATAGGAACAACGATGTCAAAAAAGTAATCTTCTAATTCTCTGTTTTTTATAGTTTTCTCTAAGTCCGTCTTTACTTTATTTTCATATCCTGAATAAGTATGAACTACATACCATCTAGGTACATTATCATAATCTTTTTGAGACATCAGTTTTAGCCTCCCTTAATTCATTTTATTACTGAGCGTTTTCAGTAACATTTTCTGTATTTGTTTCACCTTCTGTTGTTTCTGTTGCTGCATTTTCTTCTGATGATGTGTTTTCATCAGTTGACTCATTCTCATCAGCCTGTGTATTATCCCCTGATGTTGTATTATCATCAGTTGTTGTATTATTTGAAGATTGTTCATCAATTTGTGTAATTGCTTCTTTTACTTTATCTACTCCATGTTTATTTAGAGATTCAAAAGCTAAATCTAATACAAAAACAATTGCAGCTGTAATTAGCACAATAGTTATAACTGCTACTGTGTTATTAACTAATTGTTTTGGTGTTGGCCAAACAACTTTTTTTAGCTCAGCTTTAAAGTCTTTAAAAAAACTCTTTTTGTTTTTACTATTTTCTTTTTTATCTTTCTTATTGTTTTTTTTAACTTCTTTTTTAGGCATTTTATATCCTCCTTAAAATTGCCATTATTCTATTTTGTCTCTTTATGTGTTGTACGCTTTTTACAGAATTTACAGTATTTAACTATTTCTAGTCTATCTGTATTATTTCTCTTATTTTTTGATGTTGTGTAATTTCTTCTTTTACACTCTGTACATTCTAATGTTATATTTTCTCTTGGTCCTTTTGCTGCCATTTAATAACACCTCCGTATTTATTACCTTACTTTTTTGAAACGATGTGAGCATATGTCCGTAATTACATATGCTCAAATATTTTATCATTTTTTCCTTAATATGTCAATGGTTTTTAGTAATAAAATTGAAAAAGTTTACCATAAAATATGATATCTTTGACTTTTTTAAATTATATAAAAATTTTACCCTCTACTTTGTATCATAATTGTAATTTTTCTTGCAAAATTCATAAAATTTTGTAATTAAATAATTAATTTTCTATTCAGTTAAAAAATATTTCATCTCATACAAAAATTATAATTTCTTCTGCAATATTTTACCCTCCTTTTATACTTCCAATTATTCTCTTTGCTAGACATTCCTTCTTATCCGTTCAAAACTTTGTAAATATTGATTTTTCAATGTTTTTGTGGTATAATTATTATATGCCTATAAGCAAACGTTTAAGGAGGAGTTATGGCATACAAACTCAATGTTCCTGACAGTATTGTCTCGAGCCAAGAGCATCAAGCACGGACAAAAATTCGATTGGAGGCTGCTCATTCTCTTTATGAGAGTATCAAGAATTTTGATATTGATTCTTTGGAAAAATACCAAACAGTTCTTGAACTTCCTGATGAGGTTCCGATGAACTCAAATCCCAAATGGCGTGATCGTCCTTTTGGCGCTGTTAGTACAGTCCAGAAGGCTGGCTGTTTGGCATTCGTCTCAAAGGTCATTCTTGATGACTTTACCACAGAAAATATTTCTATGGAATCTATCGTTGAGGAAATAGAAAAGAAACACTACCGCTCTTGGAAGTTGGCAAAAAGGAGTAAAACTCTTAATATTCCAAGGGCAACTGTAGAAGGCATCAAGGCTGAATTTCCTGATGATGAGGAAATTCAGAACTGCAACACGTTAGATGAAATCTATTCTGTTGCTGGAGAACCTGTTGGTATCGGCGGGAATATGTTCTTCATCGACAATCTGCTTTATGCAATTTCTGATGAAGACAGTTCTATCGTTCCTTATCTGGGTACAAGGATTTTCAATGTGGTTGAGCTACTTGACTGCCTTGAATTTAATTGTCCTGTTCCATTCAGGGTTGGTAACGCTATCTATCGTGGCGATCCAAATGCTACTGGTGGACACTATGCTACTCTTTTTGGCTTCGACAATGGCGAAGCTGTTATCGTCGATTCTAACATTGACCAAAACGGTGGCGTCTACAGGATTCCCATTCAGCAACTCTTTGATGCTATGACCGAGAATCCGGATCTTGTCTGTGCTTGGGACACGTCAAGTTTGCTTCTTTGCTAATCTTTAGTAGAAGCAAACCTCCAAACGGCCTCACTAATGTGGGGCCGTTTCTTTTATTTTTGTATCTCATTTGTGTCTCAATAATTTTCTACTTTTTATTTCTTATTTTTCTTATTTTTTAACTTTATATTTGTATTTATATTTTTATTATTTTTACCTTTCTTCTTTTGAACTGAAAATCCAAACCTACCTAATTTTTTACCTAACTTATAATAATGACCATTTGAATAAGCAATTAAATCACATTTAGAAATATCAAAAGCACCTTTTTCATCTATATATTTTTCATCCGCATCTATTGCTAATACTTCTGCAACAAACATATGGTGACTTCCTAATTCTCTAATTTCCTTTACTTTACATTCAATAGAAGCTGGACTTTCTTTAATAAGTGGACACTTAACAAAGTTTGCTTTTTCTTTATGTAAGTTCATTTCTTTAAACTTATCAACCTTGCTGCCAGTTTTTACTCCACACCAATCAGTAGCTCTTACTAGTTTTTCATTAGTTAAATTTATTACAAATTCACCTTGTTCTTTTATTAAATTATATGAATATCTAGTTGGTCTAACTGATATATATACCATTGCTGGATTAGTATTTAATATTCCAGTCCATGCAACTGTTATTATATTTGACTTTTCCATTGTTCCACAACTTACCATAACAGCTGGCAATGGATATATGAATGTTCCTGGTTTCCACATTACTTTACTCATATTTATACCTCACCTCAAAAAAAATAAAAGAAATTACAAAATAAAATAATAATATTTCTTATTTATTTTATTTTCTAATTTCTTTACTTATATCATATTTTTAATTTTTTTACAAATAAAAAAAACTAGCAACAACCTATCTTCCCAGCAGGGTAACCCACAAGTATTTTCGGCACATTTAGGCTTGACTTCTGTGTTCGGGATGGGAACAGGTATTTCCCTAAATGTCATAGTCACTAGAAAATTATTGTATGTTTTATTAAATAAAGCACACTCAAAAATACATAGATGAATAATTATTTTAGGTTTTTTCAGATTGATTTTATAATACTGTGGTTAAGCCCTCGAT
>CALXFH010000048.1 GCA_944387555.1 uncultured Clostridia bacterium
TTTCTGAATATTTACTCATAAAAATGAACCCTCCTTATTAAACTTATTTTGTCTAATAATTTGGGTTCACTTCATTTAGCTACTCTTTAAATCTTTATGAAATTTGTAAAATTTATATATTTGATACTAGATAAAACAAAATCAACTATCAAAACAGATGCTAAAGCATATATTGTTGCTTTCTGCATAGGAAACGCAATTTTCTGTAATATTTTCTCTACATTTTTCTCTATAAAAGGATGTAAGAAGTTAGAAAATACCACTCCTGCTATTCCCCAAACAATAGAAAAACTTAAGCAAATACGTCCTTGAATATTAAACATAGCATCAGAATAATCCCACCATCTTAAGTGAAATACCATTTCTAATATCCAAGAGGCTACAAATTCAAATATAGAAAATACTATCATTGATATAAAAAATTTCTTTACATTATGTCCTTTTAAGCCATCAAAAATAAGTATAAATATAACTGCTCCAAATCCATAAATAGGACAAATTGGTCCAAATAAGAAACCTCTTTTTACAAAATGCCCTAAAACTAGAACAGCGTAAAAAGACTCTAAAACCCATCCTAAAAATGAATATATTAAAAAGTACATAATTAGTTTATCTTTTGTGGATAATTTTTCGTATTTAACAAGTGCTAAACTTTCTTCCAAAAAACTCTCCCCCCTAAAGAATTTCAATTATCCATAAAATTATTTTTATAATAATACTTACTTGTGCTATTCCCGCTAAGTTTCCTGTTATAAATCTACGAATATTTGTAGATTCTTTTATTTTTTTATATTGTATAAACCAATCTAAAAACATTATAGCAAGAAATAGAAAATCTATATAAATTGGAATTCTAACAGAAAAAATATAAAGAATAACTCCTATAACTTGTCCTGTAAGTATTCCCGTGCATCTGCTACACACTGGAAACTGCCACCCTTTTATAAAGAAGCTCCTATCTTCTCTTTGGTGACATCCACATCTATCTCCCAATCTCATAAAAAATGCCCAAGTCTTTATTTTTGTGCTTTTTTTCATTAAAATCTATTTCCACAATCATTACAAATATTAGTTGTTTTCGTTCTTGTTGTAGTATCACCTGTATTGCATAAGCCACAAAGTATTCCTGGCCATCCAAAAAGTAAATACCCGCAACAAGCATCTCCACCATCAAAACCTTTTGTATGTGTTTTAGTATCTATTATACTAGATATATTTTCACTACCACATCTTGGACATCTCATATTATCTTTCCTCCGTTTCTGTAATATTATACCACAGAATGGAAAATAAAACAATTAATTAAATCTTAATTTGGGGACGTTTCCTTTTTACCAAAAATGAGTAATCTGGGACACTTCTTTTAAAGATGTGTCCCCAATTGCACAAAAATGAGAAAAAGGAAACGTCCCTAATTAATCATATTTGCTTCTTCCTTGCTTATGTAACCATATTCTATCATCTTATCTAATACTTGTTTTTTTCTTTTTCTTGCAAGTTCTGGATTTTTAGTAGGAGAATAATTTGATGGGCTATTAGGTATTCCTGCAAGCATTACCGCTTCCGAATCACTTAAATTTTGTGGTTCTTTTCCAAAATATCCCAAACTTGCTTCTCTAATGCCTGTATATCCTTCTCCAAAATAACTAGTATTTACATATAATTCTAATATTTCGTCTTTACTATAATTTCTTTCAATATCAAACGCCATAAAAACTTCTGCAATCTTTCTAATAAAACTTTTTTCTTGTGTAAAATATATATTTTTTGATAGTTGCTGTGTTATTGTACTTCCACCCTCTACTAATTCAAAAGCTTTTATATCATTAATTAGTGCTCTTCCTATTGCAATTATATCTATTCCAGGATGATTGTAAAATCTATGGTCTTCTACTGCGACTACAGCATCTAAATAAATTTTAGGTAATTTATCAATTGATGTATAATTTTTATCAGATTTTATTTCTTCTATTTTTTGTGAAAGAGGCATATTTTCTAATGCCTCTTTGTACATATCATATCCACTTCCTACTGCAAATATCCCAATACTAAAGCAAACTATAAATATTACTAAAATTATTTTTAAAAATGTTTTCATAAGCCTCACCTTACTTTCTATATTTTAGCTACGTTTAAAGTGAGAATATTTTTTATAAGGATGTGTCCCAGGTTGCGCAAAAATGTGCAAAAGGAAACGTCCCCAATTTACTCTTCTTTTATTATGTTTTTGCTTCCTATATATGTTGCTAAGAAATATAATCCGTAAATTACTCCCATAACTAATACTGTTGCAATTATTGATGGTAATAATTCTTCGCTACTTGCTAGTACCGACATAAGAGTCATTACAAATTGTATTCCAAATATTGAATGTATTATTGCAAGTATAAGTGGGAATATAAAGAATAGTCCTATTTGCTTAAATAATGCTTTATTTATTATTTTTTCATCTACTCCTAATTTTCTTAAGATCATATATCTTTCTTTATTATCTGAGCTTTCTGTTAATTGTTTTAATGCTAAGATTGCTGAGCTTGCAATTAAGAATATTATTCCTAGATATATTGCAATAAATACTACCATTGTAGCTACTCCAACACTTGATTCTATTATTGATATTTTTGTCATACCATCGAAATCTAATCCTTTTGCTAATATATTTTTATAAAGTTCAGAACCATCTGCATCTGTAAATATTTTTTCTATATTTTCTTTTTCTTCTTCTGTTTTTGCATTATAATTTGCTGCTAAAAATGTTCTTTCCTTTTTTGCATCTGTGAATTCTACACTATCTGGTACTAATATTATTCCTGTATTTATATGACTTGATGACATGTCTATAAATCCTTTTTGACATTCATCATATTTTGCCTTATATTCTTTTCCTTTTAAAGTTATTGTATCATTTTCTTTTAATGCCTCATCTCTTAAAGTTTTCATACTATCAAAATCACAAAGTACTATAAATTGATTGTCATCTAATGTATACTCATCTTCACCATATAACTTTGCTATTTTATTATAGTCTGATACTTTTATTATTTCTTCTGGTGAATCATACCTAAGTTGTGGAAACTCAGTTTTTACTATTTCTTCTATTCCTTTTAGTAAATCTCCCATTGTTAATTCAGGGCTCGCATATATTGGTATTTCTACTGTGTCTTTAAAGTTATTCATATCAAATCCATTTTCTATTAATGTTTGTTCCATGCTTTTTTTAGAGTCTTCTCTTTGTTCTTCTGTATAATATTCTGTTTTCCCTGTATATGGATTTTGATAGCTTTCTGGCAAGTTTGCTGTTTTATAAAGGTTAATGTCTACTGGTGTCATTTCTTGCATATCTCTTCTCATTGTATTGTTTAATGATAATGATGATGATAGAACAGATATTGTCATAAATAACATTAAACATATAAGAGACATGCTTACTACTGTTGTGTTTATTTTATTATTTAATTGTCTTAATACAAACATATTTACATCTTTTAGATATATTTTCTTTCTTGATTGTACTAATTTTAATATAAATCCTGATAATGACCAAAACACAAGTACAGTTGATACTATTCCAAGTAATATTACTGGTAATACTCTTTCTTGCATAATCATATTATTTGCATCTACTGTTACTTCATAATAACAATAAACAAGCATTGCTACTGCTACTAAAAAGATTATTACACAAACTACTGGATTTTTTATTTTTACTTCTTCATTCTTTTTAGTTGCTGTAAGCAAATTTATTAATTTATATTTTGATACTGTTATTGTATTAAATATCATTACTGCTATAAACATTACTGCAAAATATATGCAAGTTTTTATACATGCATCTTTTGAAAATACAAATGTGAAGTTACTCATATCTGCTTCAAATAGTTTACCTACTAATATTGACATAAACTGTGAGCCAAATACTCCAACTATCAATCCTACAACTAATGAGATTATTCCTACAAATACTGTTTCTAATAATATTATTTTAGATATCTGACCTCTTCCGCATTCCCAATGTCATATATATACCAAATTCTTTTTTTCTTCTATTTATTAGGAAATTATTTGCATATACAATTAGTAATCCTAATATTACAGCTACAAATACAGATACCATACCCATCATTTGAATCATAAGTTCTATTAAATCTCTAGTAGAATTAGATACTTGCATCATAGCTTCTTGACTATCTAAAGAATTAAACATATAAAATATTGCAACTCCTAATACTAATGTTAGAAAGTATATTGCAAAGTCTTTTATACTTTTTTTCATATTTCTAAAGGCTAATTTAAATAACATCTCCAAGTTCACCTCCAAGAAGTGTTTGTACTTCTATTATTTTTTCAAAGAATTGTTTTCTTGTATCATTTCCTTTTATTAGTTCATTAAAGATTTTTCCGTCTTTTATAAACAATATTCTTTTTGCATAGCTGGCTGTGAATGCATCATGTGTAACCATTAATATTGTTGCATTTAAGTTTGTATTTAATGTTTCAAATGTTTCTAGTAATTGTCTTGCAGACTTCGAGTCTAGACTTCCAGTTGGTTCATCTGCAAGGATTAATTTTGGATTTGTTATTATTGCTCTTGATGATGCTACTCTTTGTTTTTGCCCTCCTGATATTTGATATGGATATTTTTTTAGAATATCTTTTATTTCCAATTTCTCTGCTATTTCGTTTACCCTCTTATCAATTTCCTTAGGATTTACTCTTTGTATTGTAAGTGCTAATGCAATATTTTCGTAACAAGTTAAAGTATCTAACAAATTAAAGTCTTGGAAGATAAATCCTAATTCTTCCCTTCTAAACTTATTTAAGTTATTTCCTTTTAATTTTGTTATATCTTCTCCATTTATAATTATTTTTCCTGCTGTTACTCTGTCTATTGTAGAAATACAATTAAGTAAAGTTGTCTTTCCACTTCCAGATGCTCCCATTATTCCTACAAACTCCCCTTCTTCTACATCAAAGCTAATATTATCAATTGCTTTTGTTAGGTTTGATTTATTTCCATAGTATTTTTCAATATTCTTAACTTCTAAAACTTTTCCCATGTTTTTTCTCCTTTCCAAATTTATTAATTATATTATAAGCACTTTATATCTTTCTTTCCATAGATTTTACTTACATTTAGCTTTCATTTTTGTAACAAAAGAAAAAATTATAGACCTTACAATCTATAATTTTTCTTTACACCTATACTTCTCGTTCTTATTCAAAACTAATATTCATTTCTCCTAGTATATTTGATCCTTCTGTTGTATCATTTCTTTCAGATGGTACTATTTTTATTCCATTCATATTATCTTTCTTTTCAATAATTATATATTCAGTTAATTGCATTGTAGCATTTTTAAAATCTTTATATGTTCCTATATCTCCTGGAGCCCATTCTTCTGTTTTTCCGTTTTCATATGTAATTGTTCTTTTAGTTTCAAAACTACTAGAAGTAAGTTCGTTATTATTGTTATCATAAACTTTAAAATCTATTATACCTATATGATTTTTATTTTGAACGCTAGCTAAACTATTTAAACTTACATTATCTACTTTTGTTGTTACTTTGACTACTATTTGAAGCGGTGTTATACTAACTTCTTCTACTTTTTTAGTCATATTTTTATAATTTACTTCTACATTTTCTGGTTTTATTATTTTAGTATCCTGAAGTGTCTTTTCTTTAGATACATTTACTTCAAAATTTCCTCCTATATTTATATATCTAGCATTATTAGGAGTATTTACTATTTGCATCCCATTTTCTGTTTTCTTTCTTTCGCCAGTATTTCCTAACACAATATTGTTTAATGAGATTTTAAAGTTTTCTTTTCCTTTTAACTCATCATCTTTTAGTAAAAATAATTGATATACTTTATATTCGTAGTCTGAAATTTTAGTTACTGTTTGTAGAGTTCTTGTCCAGATTTTTTCACCATCTATTATTATATTATATGTACCTTCACTATTATATATTTTTTTACCATTCTGATCTACTTCTCTTCCAAAGAATATTAATTGTACTGTATTTAATGTATCTTTTCCTGATGATAAAAACTCATAATTTCGCCCTTGCATTATATTACTATTTGTATTTTCATCTCTTTGTTTTGCCTCTTCTAAGTCTTCTTCAGTTATAATGCTTTCTCCCAATCTTAAATATTCTTTATCTTCTTTGCTTAGTTTTACATCAAATTCTAATACTGTAAAAGCATCATCACATACTGTTGATACTAAATCCACTTTAGTCTCATTATAGGTAATTTCTTGCTCAGTTACATTTTCTTTATAATTATCATATTCATCTGAGAATTTAATACCTATCCATTCCATTACTGGTTTTCCTGCTATTGTTCCTCCAAAAGCTGCATAAACAGACATTCCTCCTATAAATACTATTATTAATGAAGCCATTACTGTAATTAATCTTTTTATGTTATATCCCAAATTACTTTTACGTTTATGTTTTAATGCATATTTTATTTTATATTCTATCTTTGGAGGGATATTTATATCTTTTTTGCTTGCTTTTTCTAGTAAATTTTCAATATTATCCATTATTTTTTCCTCCATATTGTTTTTTTAATTTTTCTTTACTTCTATAGATTTTACTTCTTATTGTGTTTTCATTTTTCTTTAAAATTTTACTTATTTCTTTTGTTGTATATCCAGAACAATAATATAGTGTTAATATAGTTTTTTCTTCTGTATCTAAATTTCTTATTAATATATCAAAATCTATATTTTCATAATTTTCTTCTACTTTTATATATTTTTCAAATTCTTTATCTTCAAAAGAAATATTATATTTACGCCTCTTTTTATATATCTTATTACATTCATTAATCAGTATTTTTATTAGCCATGCCTTAAATAATTTATTATCTTTTAATTTATGTATATTTTTATAACAAAGATATATTGTTTCTTGTATAGCGTCTGCTATATCATCATCATTATACAATCTTGTTTTTGCTATTAAATACATTTCCTTTTTTACTGATAAAATAAGTTCATCAAATGCTTCTTCATCTTTATTTTTAGCTTTTTTTACAAGTTCTTCCACTTCTATTTCCTCCAAATTTATCTTATATGTACATATTTGATACTTATTAGATTTATTTAAGTCTACTTTTTGTTGCATGAATTATAAATTTTATTACATTCATTATAACATTTTTTAGTTATACATTTTATTTGTAATAATTATATGTTATAATTTTCTTGTATTTAAGGAGGTCTAATATGGAATTAATTGGTATTACAGGAAAAACTGGAAGCGGTAAATCTACTATTGGAAAACTTCTAGCTGATAAATTAAATTGTAAATACATTAATATAGACAAAATTGGGCACGAGGCAACTTCCGATGCTAACATTTCTAAAAAACTTTGCAAGGAATTTGGCCAAGATATTTTAGATGAAAATAAAAATATAGATAGAAAAAAATTAGGTAATATTGTATTTTCTAATAAAGATAAAATGGAAATACTTACAAATCTTACTTGGGATTATATGCAAAACAAATTAGATAACATTATTTCTAAAAATGAAGATTACTATATTTTGGACTGGGCTTTACTTCCTATAGTTAAATATTTTGATATGTGTAATATTAAGGTTTTAATTACTGCTGATGATACAAAAAGAAAAGAAGAGATACTTAAAAGAGATAATATATCTAAAGAATATTTAGAAAAAAGAGAACAAAATACTTTAGATTATTCTAAATTCCAATATGATTATGTCTTTAACAATGATTATTCAAAAGAAAATTTAGATTTTATTGTAAATAATATTTTTAAAAGACTTTAAGTTTAAAAATAGACCAAAACTCTTTGTTTGGCCTATTTTTATATAGATGTGTCCCAGATTGCTCATTTTTGAGCATTAGGAAACGTCCCCAATTTTAAATTGCATTAAAACTATTTTGTGGAAATACTAATTTTATTTCTGTTCCAACGTCTTCTTCTGAATTTAATTCAATTGCCATTCCTAATTTATCACATAGTTTTTTACATAAGTATAATCCAATTCCTGTTGATTTCTTATTTAAAATTCTTCCATTTGAGCCTGTAAATCCTTTTTCAAATACTCTTGTTATTTCACCTTTTTTTATTCCTATTCCATTATCTTTTATATATAAAATAATATTTTCTTTGTTTCTTTTAGCAAAAATCTCTATTTGTAAGGTTTCATCTTGTTTTTTATATTTTATACTATTGTGGATTATTTGATTTAAAATAAATATAACCCATTTACTATCTGTTCCAACTTCTACGTTTGTATCATGAATATCAAGATGTATTTTTTCTTGTATAAATTCATTTTTGTTTTTCATAATAACAGTATTTACTATCTTTTCTAAATTAGTTCTCTTTATTATATAATCTTTTTCTACCGTATTACTTCTAGCATAAAATAAAGCTTGTTCTGTATAATCATCTATTTTATCTAGTTCTTCATCTATACTTTTTGTTACATCATTTTTATTATTTTCTATAATCATCTTGCTTGTTGCAATTGGTATTTTTATTTCATGTATCCAAAGTTCTATATATTCTTTATAATCTTCCATTAAGAACTTAAATTCATTTACATGCTCTGTCATTGATTTTGATGCTTCTTCTAATATTTCCTTTAGCAGTTTTCCATCTAAAAATTCAGGGTTTCCTATCATTTCTGATATTAAATATTTTTTATCTAAATCATCTAATGTATTAAATATTTTATTATAAAAGTTTTTTCTTTTATAATAAGAAACAACCATTCCAATTATGTAAGCACATAAAATAGATATTGGAATATATATTCTAACCCACATTGAAACATCATAAATCATAAGAAATATTTCTATTGTAGCTACAACAAATATAATTAATAATAATGTTACAATATTATCTTTTAAATAACTTTTAAATTTCATTTTAAACCTCTTTACTTTAAAATATATCCTTGTCCTCTTTTTGTTTCTATTAATTCTTTTAAACCAATTTGGTCTAATTTATTTCTTAATCTTGTCATATTTACAGTTAAAGTATTATCATCAATAAAGCTTTCGCTATCCCATAAATATTCCATTATATCTTCTCTAGATACAATTTTTCCTCTTCTTTGTACTAAGAAATGTAATATCTTTAGTTCATTTTTAGTAAGTTCTATTTTTACATCATCTTTTTCTATTAAACTTTTTGATATATTTAAAATAAAAGCATTACAATCTATTTTATCAGATGAAGATTCTAGAGCCTTACTTCTTCTTAATACAGAAGCTATTTTTGCAAGCAAGATTTGTATATTAAATGGTTTTGTTACATAATGGTCTGCTCCATAATTCATACTTAAAAGCTCATCCATTTCATTGTCTCTACTAGTTATAATTATTATTGGTACTTCTGATACTTTTCTTATCTCTTTTAATATATATTCTCCATCAAATTTTGGAAGGTTTATATCTAATAATACTAAATCTGCTTTTTCTTTTAATATATCTTCAATTGTATTTGAAAAATCTTCTAAGACTTTTGTTTCATATCCATTTTTATTTAAAAATATTTCTAATTCTTTTCTTAATTTTTCATCATCTTCTACAATTAATATCTTATGCATAAAATTTCCTCCTAACATCTATATATTTATACCATCAAATAATTTCTTTTGCAATAGAAAAGAAGATATATGAAAAATGTACTGAACCCAAAAAATTGGACAGTTTTTAATTAACTACTAAGCAGCTAGGGAGTGAACTCTGTATTGTACAG
>CALXFH010000049.1 GCA_944387555.1 uncultured Clostridia bacterium
TAGCCATTTGTATTCTTTCTTTAGTTTTCTGTTACAATAATTGTTACAGTCTGTTTTATTGACAGACTTTTTCTCTTTCTCATAACTTTCTTTTCTGTATGATAATGCTTGATTATAAACAAATCGGCAACAACCAAATGTTTTTGCTATCTGTTCTTTCTGCTCTTTATTTGGATATATTATATATTTATATGCTTTTAACATTTTAACTATCACCACTTTTTTCTAACCTTGATTTTCTATATATTTTCTTAGTATTTCTTCTGAAACATTTCCTACACTACAAGTAAAATATCCATACCAATAGTATAACATAGAAAATACACTTTTGGCAACCTTGACCCACCGTCTAAGCCAGTGGAATTGCAGTTGCCTTATTTCAACCTAAATTTCTATTTCTTTATAATTTGTAACTAATTTTGCTCCTTGTTTTATTAAATCATTTGTTCCAACAGAATTTATTGAATTTATATTACCCGGAACTACATATACATCTTTTCCTTGTTCTAAGGCAAAATCTACTGTTATTAGTGTCCCACTTTTTTCTTTTGCTTCTATTACAAGAACTCCGATTGCTCATTCCGCTAATAATTCTATTTCTTGCTGGAAAATGCATTTTATTTGGTTTTGTACCTAATGGATATTCAGAAATAATACAGCCACCCAAATTTATTATTTTTTGCTCTAGCATTTTATTTTCTTTTGGATATACTATATCTAATCCATTTCCCACAACTGCTATAGGTTTTCCACAAGTTCCTAAGTTATCCACATGTGGATAATTATTTTCTAAAAGTGCATAACAATTTCCAATATGTGAATAACTATCCACACCTCTAGCTAAACCACTTATTATATTTATACCCATTTTAGATAAGTTATAACCAAAATACTTAGCTGCTTTCTTCCCATATTCACTCGCCTCTCTACAGCCTATTATTGCTATTCCTTTATTATTTAATATTTCTTTATTTCCCTTTACATATAAACTAATTGGCATATCATATATTTGTTTTAAGCTTTGTGGATAATTTTTATCCACAATAGGAATAATATCTATATTATTTTTCCACATATAAGAAATGTGTTTATCTACCGCTTCTTTTATACTTTCATCCAAAATGTTATCCACAGTTTGTTTTCCTATTCCACATATTTTTAACAATTCACTTCTCTTTAAGTTGTATATTCGTTTAGGACTTTTATATATTTCTAATAATTTTTGTTTTCTCTTGCTTCCTAAACCTTTTATTAAACTAAACCATATCCAATATCTTTTATCTTCTTCCATAAACTCCTCCTTAAAATACAAAAAGAGCATTATTAAAAATAATGCCCCATATTTTATAAATTTAAAATGTTGAATTCTCATTGTATTGTTCCTTTGTTGCTTTTATTACATTATGCATAAGCATTGCTATTGTCATTGGTCCAACTCCTCCTGGAACTGGTGTTATATAGCTTGCTTTTTTTTCTACATTTTCGAAATCTACATCCCCAACTAATTTTCCATTTTCGTCTCTATTTATTCCCACATCTATAATTACTACTCCGTCTTTTACCATATCAGCTGTTACAAATTTAGGTCTACCTATTGCTGAAATAATTACATCTGCTCTTTTTGTGTGCTCTTTTAAATTTTTAGTTTTTGAATGGCACACTGTTACAGTTGCATTTTGTTGTAAACAGCACTGTATAAGTGGTCTTCCTACAATATTACTTCTACCTAATATTACCACATCTTTACCATTCAAGTCAATATTGTATTCCTCAAACATTTTAATTACTCCTAAAGGAGTACATGATACAAAAGTATCTTCTCCTATACAAAGTTTTCCTACACTAGAAGGAGTAAAACCATCTACATCTTTTAGATATGTTATTGCTTTAAATGCTCTATTTATATCCAAATGTTCTGGTATTGGACTTTGTAATAATATTCCATTTACAGTTTTATCTTCATTTAATCTTTTTATTAAATCTATTAAATCTTCTTGTTTTGTGTTTTCATCTAAAAGATATTCTTGGTATTCTATTCCAACTTCATTACATGCCCTACTCTTATTTCTTACATATACTTTTGAAGCAGGGTCATCACCTACCATTATGACCGCAAGTTTTGGTGTTATTCCATCTTTTTTTAATTCATCACATTCTACTTTTAAACTACTTCTTATTTTCTTTGCTAATGCTTTTCCATCTATTATTACTGCCATTTTTATTTCTCCTTACATAACATAATTTCTATTACATTTATGACATTGGTAATGAAAATCTTCTAAGATTTTATAATTTTCATTTTTATATTTTTCTAATATTTCACCTAAATCTTTTATACATTTATCATGATAAATATAATAGCATTTTTCTTTTAAATTATATACTACTCTTCCTCTTGGGAAATAATCAAAATCCACTTTATATTTATTATAATATTTTTCATCCCATACTTCCATATGGCTTTTGGGATAATTTAAAAAATCTCCGTATTTCTCTGCTTTTTTATTTTCACATTCACTTACTAAAAACTTCCCATTTACGTAAAAAAATACATTTACCATCTATTTCACCTTTTAATAATCATCTCTTTTATATTCTATATCTTCCATATGTGGAAACATTTCTTTTACTCTTTTTAATGTTAGCATAAGCATTCGTGGTTGTGGATTTTTCTTGTGCTCTGATATTAATTTTTGTGTATAACAGTTATCTGCTGTTTTAAATAATACATATCTGTTTCCTACATATGTGTAATATATTTGATAACCATCTCTTAAATCTACCCACATTTTTTCAAAAGTATAATCTTCCATATATCCTCCTATATTTTTAAAGATGTGTCCCCAATTGCTCATTTTTGCGCATTTGGAAACGTCCCTATTTTATCATTTCCTCAAATTCTTCTTCTGATAATATTGTTATTCCTAAGTTTTGTGCTTTTGTTAATTTACTTCCTGCTTCTTCTCCTGCAAGCACATAATCTGTTTTCTTAGATACTGAACTTGATGTCTTTCCGCCGAATTTTTCTATAATACTTCCAGCTTCTCCTCTTGTATATTTTTCTAAGGTTCCTGTTAATACAAATGTTTTTCCTTCAAATCTATTGTCTTCGCTTTCCTCTTCTAAATATTTCATATTAACTCCTGCTTGTTTTAACCTTTTTATTAAGTCTATTGTTTGGTCTTGTAAGAAAAATTCTCTTATACTTTCTGCCATTATTGGTCCAATATCTTCTACTAAAGCAAGTTCTTCTGATTTTACATTCATTAATCTATCCATTGTTTTATATCTTTTAGCTAATACTTTTGATGCTTTTGTTCCTACATGTCTTATTCCAAATGCTGTTATTAATCTTGATAAATCATTTTGTTTACTTCTATTTATGCTATCAATTAAATTTTGTGCAAATTTTGTTCCATTTTTCTTAAGTGATGCTATATCTTCTAATGTTAATGAATATATATCTGCCATATTACTAATTAAGCCTCTATCTAGTAATTGTTTTATTATTGCTTCTCCTAGTCCATCTATATTCATTGCTTCTCTTGATGCAAAATGTACTAAGTTTCTATATAGTTTTGCTGGACATTCTATTCCTGTACACCTTACTGCCGCTTCTCCTTCTTCTCTTACTGTTTCTGCTCCACATACAGGACAATATTTTGGCATCTCAAAGTCTTTTTCTTCTCCTGTTCTTTTATTTTTCTTTACTTCTACTATTTCTGGTATTACATCCCCTGCTTTTTGTATTACTACAGTATCTCCTATTTTTAAATCTTTTTCTTTTATGAAATCTTCATTATGAAGTGTTGTTTTTGATATTGTTGAACCTGCTACTTTTACAGGCTCTAATATTGCCATTGGTGTTATTACTCCTGTTCTTCCCACTTGGCAAACTATGTCTTTTAATTTGGTTTCTTTTCTTTCTGGTGGATATTTATATGCTATTGCCCACCTTGGAGTTTTGGCTGTTGTTCCTAATATTTCTCTAAATTTTAAGTCATCTACTTTTACAACAGCACCATCTATATCAAATGTTAATTTTTCTCTTTCTCTTCCAATCTTTTTTATAGCTTCTTCTACTTCTTTCTCGTCTTTGCAAGGAATACGTACTGGGTTTACATTAAACCCTAATTTTGCTAGATATTCTAGTTCTTCAAAATGTGAATTAAATTCTTTTCCTTCTATTTTTTGTACGTTAAATATATAGATATCTAGTGGTCTTTTTGCTGTTACTCTACTATCTAATTGTCTTAAAGAACCTGCTGCTGCATTTCTTGCGTTTGCAAATAGTTCTTCATCTTTTTCTTCTCTTTCTTTGTTCATTTTTTCAAAATTCTTTTTTGATATAAATACTTCTCCACGTACTGTTATATTTATTTTTTCGTTTAATTCCATTGGTATTGTTTTTATTGTTTTTAGATTTTGCGTTACATCTTCTCCAACTAGTCCGTTTCCTCTTGTTGCTCCTCTTACGAATTTTCCTTCTCTATATTCTAATGCTGATGATAATCCATCTATTTTTGTTTCTACTACATATGTTTTATTTTCTATATTATTTTCTTTAGCTTTTTCATTCGTTTTTTCTATATAATCATTTACTTCTGCTATACTAAATACATCTTGCAAACTTTGTAATGGTACTTCATGTGTTACTTTTTCAAATCCTTCTTTTACATGTCCACCAACTTTTTCTGTTAATGAGTCTTTTGATTTAAATTCTGGATATTCTTTTTCTAAATTACGTAATTCTACCATTAACATATCATATTCAAAGTCTGATATTTCTGGTTTATCTTCATCATAATATTTATTTGCATAATACTCAGTTTTCTTTCTTAATTCTTCTATTCTTTCTTTAGCTTCTTTCTTATTCATCATAGCACCTCTATTTGCTTTTTTTATTTCTTTCCTATTATATACAAAATAGAAAAAAAAATAAAGGAATTTTTATAAATTCCTTTACTTATTTTATATTTATTTAAGCATTATAATCTTCAGCTCTTGCTAAGATTATTAATCTAGCACTACTATCATCTGTACATGTTGATAATGTTACTTCTGGTTTTCCTCCAGTATCTCTTTGATAGAATAATGTATCTGAGTCTGATGTTTCAAATTTATCATATATTGTATATGTTAACTCTGTTCCTGAATTATCTTTTATGTATATTTTATCTCCTATTTGTAATTTTTTATTATTTGAGAAGAATAATCCATTTCTATAGTTATGTCCTATTATTACACTATTTCCTACTTGATTTATTCCTGCACCCCATTGAAATGCTACCGCTGTTTCTATTGATTTTCTAGTTACTTTTTCTAGTATTGGATAACTAAAGTTTGTTGCTGGAATTCTCATCGTTCCCACAACTCCAAATCCTTTATATGTTCTTTTTGTTGAACCACTTCCTGTATTTTCACTTTCTATTTGGTCAAGTGGGTTTGTTCCATCATCTGTTGTATTTCCATCTGCAACAGCTGTATTTCCATCTGAATTTACTTCTCCATTAAAGTCTTCGACAAAATCTGCTGCATCGTTTGATAATATATAATTTTGAATAAAATCAAAAGCTAAAAATCCTAGCAATCCTACAATTGCTACTATTACTATTACTAATATTACTGTTAATACTTTACTATATTTACTCTCAAACATATTTTTTACCTCCGTACACTTTTCTACTTCTTATATTATAACATATATTAATAAAAAAATAAAGATAGAAATAGTTTTTTGTAAAAATACTTTTTAAAAATGCTAGCGAAAATTTCCGCTAGCATTTCGAAGGAAATAATGTTACCTTCACTCCTGAAGCTTTTTTATTGCATCTTGAATACGTTCTGCTTTCTTTTGTCTGTCATCCCTTATTGGATTGACTATCTGAACAACGAACTGCAAATCATCATCAATAAGTGCCTCATTTTCTACTTCGTCCAAGGCTCTTTTGCTATAGTCAGTAAAATCTTTAAGAGCACTTAAACACTCTGCAATTTCCCAACTATAATCTGCCCCAGACTTAGCCTTGCGCTGTGCCACATTCAAATATGAACAAGCTCGCTGTTCCAATGCATCTCCAGTTTTAATAATACCCGAAATATCAGGCAAAGCTTCCATCTTTCCTCCTAAAATATAGTTTTACACTACATATATATTATACCACATTTTCAATTTTATGTAAATGTTGGATTTTTTTAAAAAATAGAACCTAAAAATATATTTAAGTTCTATTTTTCTACTCTTACACTATTTTTTCTCCCATTTCCATACCTGCAAGTAAGTGGAAATGTAAATGCATTACTGTTTGACCTGCATCTTTTCCACAGTTATTGATTACTCTATATCCTTTTTCATCTACACCTAATTGTTTAGCAATTTTTGTAATTGCTGTATGGATTTTACCAATTAATAATTCATCATCTTCTGTCATTTCATTTAAACATGAAATATGTTTTTTAGGTACTACTAAAACATGTACTGGAGCTGCTGGCTCTATATCTTTAAATGCATATACATAGTCATCTTCATATACTTTATTTGAAGGTACTTCTCCTTTTATTATTTTACAAAATAAACAATCTTCCATAATAAAACCTCCTATAATAAATCTATTCATCTATTAATACTGCTTTTATTCTTCTTACTCCTGATGAACTAGATTCTTCTTTTTTAATTTTAAATCTTCCAAGTTCACTTGTATTTTTAACATGAGGTCCTCCACATAGTTCTTTTGATACATCCCCTATTGTATATACTGTTACTATATCTGGATATTTTTCAATAAACATACATTCTGCACCTGATTTTATTGCATCTTCCTTTTTCATTTCCTGTTTTGTTACCGGTAATCCTTCTTTTATCCATTTATTTACTAAATCTTCTATTTCTTGTTTTTCTTCTGGCGAAAGTTTATGATCACAGTTAAAGTCAAATCTCATTCTATCTACTGTTATATTTGAACCTCTTTGATGTGCATCTTTTCCAATTACTCTTTTTATTGCTGCATTTAGTAAATGTGTTGCTGTATGATATTTTATTGTTTCTTCTGTTGTTTCTGCTAAACCACCTTTAAATTTTTGTTCTGAGCCTGCTCTTGATTTTTCTTGATGTTTTTTAAATAGTTCATTAAATTCATCCATATCTATTTTATAACCATTTTCTTCTGCAAGTTCTTTTGTTACTTCTGGTGGGAAACCATAAGTATCATATAATCTGAATACTACTTCTCCTGGAATTAATTTTGTTCCTTCTAATCTTCCTATTGCTTTTTCAAATTCTCTTTCACCTTTAGCAAGTGTTTTTACAAATTTATCTTTTTCTTCTACTATTACTTGTTCTATTGTTTCTCTATTTTTTACAAGTTCTGGATACATCTCACCTAAGTTTTCTACATAGATATCTATTAATTCTTTTAATGAGTCTAAATCTATTTGTAATTTATTCATATGTCTTATCATTCTTCTAATTAGCCTTCTTAATACATATCCTCTATCTAGATTACTTGGCCTTCCTCCATCTGCTATTATCATCATACTTGAACGTAAATGTTCTGCAATTATTCTTCTACTTTCTATAATATCTACTTTTTGTAACTCTTTTAGTTTATCCATAACTGGGCTAAATAATTCAGTATCAAATGGTGTTTCTTTTCCTTGTAATAACATTGTCATTCTTTCTAGTCCAAGTCCTGTATCAACATTTTTTTGCTCTAATTTTCTATATCCATTTTTATCTTTGAAATATTCCATAAATACATTATTCCAAATTTCTACGTATTTACCGCAATCACAACTTGGCTGACAATCAGGTCCACATGCTGGTTTTCCTGTGTCATAGAACATTTCTGTATCTGGTCCACAAGGTCCTTCTTCTCCTGCTATCCACCAGTTATCATCTTTTCCATAATAATATATATGGTCTTCTGGTATTCCCGCTTTTTTCCAAGCATTTGCTGCAACTTCGTCTCTTGGACAGTCTTTGTCTCCTGCAAAACATGTTACTGATAATTTTTCTACTGGAATTCCTAATTCTTTTGTTAAGAATTCAAAACTCATTGCAATTGACTCATCTTTAAAATAATCTCCAAGTGACCAGTTCCCAAGCATTTCAAAGAATGTTAAATGACGATTGTCTCCTACTTCATCTATATCATTTGTTCTTACACATTTTTGATAATCTGTAAGTCTTTTTCCTTCTGGATGTTTTTCTCCTAAAAAATATGGTACTAATGGTTGCATTCCTGCTGTTGTAAATAATACAGAAGGGTCATTTTCTGGTATTAATGGTGCAGATGGTATTACTGCGTGTCCATGTCTTTTAAAATAATCTAAATATTTTCTTCTTATTTCTATTGCTTTCATCTCTATCTCCTTAAAATTTAAACTCTAACATTAAGATTATACTCTAAAACAAGCAAAAAATCAAGGAAAATTTAATATTTTATCTTCCTTGATTTTTAATTCATAGTAAGTTTTTCATAACTCTATGCAAGCCACCACATTAATACTTCTCCTCTATACTCTTTTCCGTCTTTTATTAATACCACTTCTTTCATTGTATTATTTTCCTTTCCAATTAACTCCCTAATATCCCATGAAGTTATTCCATAAATTCCTTCATAATTTACTATATACTCACTTATATCTACTAACTCTCCATTATAATTTACATAAGCATTCGTAAATGTAGTAAAAGTATCATTCTCTAAATCTTTTAATCCAAAAACACCTGTCTCAATACTTTCAACACTATATCTACTACTTTCTTCTTCGTTATCATTATTTACTATACTCCAGATTTCTTCCTTTTGATTATCTTTATCGTAATAATTTACTACATACATGCCATTTTCTTCTTCTACTTTATATACATCTGTATCCATTCCTTTTCCTAAACTTTGACTACTTCCTGTTAAAGCTACTACGTTAATTATTCCTATTGTTTCATCATCTTCATTTAAAGTAGCATATCCTTTCTGTAGCAAAAAATCTAAAAATGATGAATATGTATTTGCTAATGATTTTTCTTCTTTTCCTTGTATTTGAACTGTTTCTGTACTTGCTAATTTCGTATTACTTGCTGTATTGATTTCTATTTGATATTCATTATAAGCAAGTGCTATTCCTTCTCTTACTGCTCCATGTGATTGTTCTACTTTTGCATTATTTGCTTGAGTCAATATTCCATTTTGTCCTGTAAGCATTGCTATTGATACTCCCGCAAGTATTAATAGAACTATAATGGTTATTACTAAAGCAATTAATGTAATTCCTTTTGTTTGTTTTAATTTCTTTTTCATCTTTTAATTCCCCCTTGTTCTTTTTATTATTTATTTAAAATTAAAAAATTTAATAACTATTTTAAGACGCAAAAAAGACAGCAACAAAACCTAATTCTTAGGTTTCATCACTATCTTTTTTTCTGTATTTTCTATTTTTTTATTTACTAATAACCTACTTGTGTGTGTGTGTGTGTGTGTACAGCCTCAAGGCTTACAAGCTCTATTTTTTTCATTTTCTGCCCCTTCTCTTTTGTTTTTTGTTTTCATTCCTACAAAAATATATTATCTTATTTTGTATTTATTGTCAAGTATTTATTTTTGTTTCTTTTACATAATTTTGTTGTTGTGTCAATGATGTGAAACAAAACTATATAAAAATTTAATCTATATAATTAAATTGCACAATTAACCAT
>CALXFH010000050.1 GCA_944387555.1 uncultured Clostridia bacterium
ATATTATACATGAGGTTTTATATTTTTTCAATTTTATTCATTCGGTCCATAGCGAGGTACGAGCTATTTAGTACTATAGTAATTACTAACGCTATTAATGTTATTCCATTTTCTTTTACTCTTTTGTTCATTTCTTTTACCTCCATAATATTCTCTATTTAATTTATAGCATTTTATTTTATCATTGTCAATGATAATTTATCATTTTGTATTTATTGTATTTTCTTGTTTAAAATTGGAAAATATATTATATAAAATAATTTTGGAGGTCTATAATGGCAGATTTTGAAGCAAAAGAATTATTTAAAATAATCGGTGGAAATATAAAATATTATAGAAAATTATATAACTTAAAAAAAGGAAAATTAACACAAGCAGAACTTGCTGAAAAAGCAAATGTATCAACTGCATTAATCGGAAACTTAGAAAGTGAACATATAGAACAAGGAATAAGTGTATATACCTTATGGAAAATAAGCAAAATACTTGAAGTACCTGTAGAAAAATTATTTGATACTTCTGATTTTTCAAGTAGAAAATTAGATAACTAAAATTACCCCCTAACATATTAAGAATTTTGTCATAATATGTTATAGGGGGTATTATTATGTTATTTACTACAATACTTTTAGCTGTCTCTAGTAGTATAGACTCTCTTGGCATTGGAATTACTTATGGAATAAAAAACACATATATTTCAAGTAAAGGAAAATTAGTCATTTTCTTTGTATCTTTTATAGTTACAATTGTATCTTTGTACTTAGGAAATGTTTTAAAATTTATATTTCCAAATTTTATAGTAGATTATTTAGGTAGTTTTCTTTTTATTATTATGGGAATTTTTATTTGCTTTCAGGCATTAAAGAAAGACAAAAAAGAAGAAAAAGTAAAAAACACAAAAACAGAAAATGATTATTCTCAAAAAACATATTCATTTTTTATAAAATTTTTAGGAATTACAATTAAAATAATAAAAGACCCTGTATCGTCAGATTTAGATAAATCTAATAAAATAGATGGTAAAGAAGCTCTTTTTCTTGGTATTGCACTTTCTATGGACTCAATATGCATTGGAATTGGAGGAAGCGTCATAGGAATTAATACTTATATTTTTCCTTTTTTAATAGGTTTTTTTCAATTATTCTTTTTAGGAATTGGAAATTTTTTAGGTAAAAAACTATATAATTTTTCCAAACTACCATCAAATATATGGTCTATAGTTTCTGGTATCTTACTTATAACTCTTGGAATTGTTAAATTCATAATATAAAAAGTGAGACAGTTAAGGCCCGTCCCCTACTGTCTCACTTCTGCTAATTTCATTGATAATAATTTTGATATTCCGTTTTCTTCCATTGTTACACCATATACTGTGTCTGCTGCTTCCATTGTTCCTTTTCTATGTGTTATTACTAAGAATTGTGTGTTTTCAGAGAATTTCTTTAAATAATCTGCAAATCTATACACATTAACATCATCCAATGCTGCTTCAATTTCATCTAGTACACAGAATGGTGCTGGATTTATTTTTAATATTGCAAATAATAATGCTATTGCTGTAAATGCTTTTTCTCCTCCTGATAATAACATCATATTTTGTAATTTCTTTCCTGGTGGTTGAACATTAATTTCAATGCCACACTCTAAGATATTATCTTCATCTTCTAATTTAAGTGAAGCATTTCCACCTCCAAATAATTCTCTAAATACTTCTTGGAAATTCTTATTAATTAACTCAAATTGTGTTTTAAATTGCTCCTTCATTGTCTGTGTCATATCTGCAATTATTTTTCTTAATTTTGCCATTGTATCTTCTAAGTCTACTCTTTGCTCACACATAAAATCATATCTTTCTTTCATGTTTTTATATTCTTCTATTGCATCTACATTGACACTTCCAAGTTCTTTTAATTCTTTTCTTAAACTGTTTACTTGTCTTTGGGTTTCTGCTACATTTTCAGGTTTTCTACAGTCTTTTACATTATTTGGTGTTAACTCATATTCTTCCCACATTTTATTAATAATACCATTCATATCATCTTCTATTTTTGATTTTCTAACATCTATTTTAACTACTTGTGCTTTTAAGTCTTCTATAACTTTAAATTTATCATTAATTTCTTCTTCTCTTTGTTTTAGTTTTTCATTTTTGTCTATTCTATCTTGTTTTAATTCTTCTATTTTACTTCCACTTGTTTTTACTTCTTCTTTTATTTTTTCTATTTTTTCTTCTGTATCTTTTATTGACTCATTTAAAGTTATATTATCTTGTTTTATTCCTTCTATTTGTCTTGTTTTATTTTCTATACTTTGTTTTGTATTTTCTACTTCCGAATTTATTCTTTCTTGTAATTCTTCAATTGAGCTTTCGCTTTCATCAAATGATGATACTGATATTTTTAAGTTTGTTATATCAAAATTTAAGTCATCTACATATTTTTGGTTATCTTTATTTAAATTTGCATATTCTTGAATAACGCTAGTTAATTTTTCTGTTTCTTCTGTTAATTTGTCAATTTCTTCTTGAATAGCTTGCTTATTTTTTACTGCTTTTTCTTTTTCTTCTTTTAAATGTTTTTTTTCATCTTTTAGCTTATTTACTCTTTTTTCTATTTTACTGATATTTTCTTCAACTGAAACTAGCTTTTGTTTTTCTGTTGCATAAGTTATATCTATTTCTTGTAACTCCTTTTCCCAGCCACTTGCTTCTTCAAAAATATCTTCGATTGAGTCTTCATATTCTTTCTTTTCTTGTTCTTGTTTCTTTATTTTTTCTTCTAAGGCTTTTATTTCTTTTTGAAGTTTTTCTATTTCTCTTCCTCTACCTAAAATATTTACTGTCTTTTTAGTAACTGAACCACCTGTAATTGCTCCTGATGGATTTATTACATCACCTTCTACAGTAATTATTCTAAATGAATAACCATTTTGTTTAGCAACCTTAATTGCTGTATCCATATTATCAACTATTACTGTTCTTCCAAGCAAATTAGTTACTATTTGCTCATATTTTTTATCATATTTTATTAAGTCTGATGCAATTCCAATTACGCCTGGTTCTTTTCCTCTTATTCTATCTAGCTTCTTCCCTCTTACTGATGATATAGGTAAAAATGAAGCTCTACCTAAATTATTTTTCCTTAAGTGCTCTACTAATTTTTTAGCATCTTCTTCTGTATCTGTTACTATATTTTGCAAACTTGCTCCTAAGCACATTTCTATTGCTGTTTGATATTCTTCTGGAACTTCAATTATATTTGCTAAAACTCCATGCATACCTTTTCCTAATTCTTTAATATTTTCACAGTCTTTTAAAAGTGATTTTACACTTTTAATATATCCTTCTTTTTCTCTTTCTGTTTCCTCTAAGAATTTTAATCTTGATTCTTTTATTCTCTTTTCACTTTGATATGCATTTATATTACTTTCATATAATTTAATTTTTTTATCTGCTTCTTCTTTCTTAGAATTTACTTCTTCTAGGCTTTTTACTATTTTATTACGCTTACTTTCAATTTCATAAAATTCTTTTGATATATCTTCTTTTTGCATTCTTGTACCATCTAATTCAGATATATTTGAAGCAATTTCTCCCTCAATTTGTCTTTCTCTTTTTTCAAAGTTCTCAAAGTTAATTTCTTCTGTATGTACATCTCCTTGTAATTCATACTTCTTATCTGTATTTTCAGATACTTTTGTTTTATAACCTTCTATTTCAAGTTCTTTACTAGATAGTTTTTCTGTTATTTTTCTTAATTCTTCTTCTTTTTCTTCTAATTCTTTTTGGAATTTTTCTTTGTTTTCTTTTAAGCCTTCTTTCTTTTGTTTCTTTTGTTCTAATTCTTCATTTAAGTCATTTAATTTTTCTTTTGCTTCTTCTATTTCTTTTTCAAATCTTACAGTATTTTCATTATGATTTTCTATTCTAGTTTTTGCAACACTAATATCAGAATTTAACATCTCTATTTCTTTCTGACTTTCAAATCCTATATTTGACATTTCTTCTATTCTAGTTGTTATTTCGTCTATTTGAGATTTTAATTCTTCTTTAAGTGCTTTTACTCTTTCCATTTTTGTTTCTTCTTCATCGCATTGTGCTTTATAAATTTCTTCATCTTTTACAATTTCTTCTAAATCTTTTTTGTATTTTTCTATATTATATATAAATAAACCAATTTCTATATTTTTTAATTCTTCTCTTAAGTTCAAATATTTTTTAGCTTTTTCAGCGCTTACTTTTAAAGGTTCAATATTTCCTTCTATTTCTGATAAAATATCATTTATTCTAAGTAAATTAAGTTTAGTACGCTCTAATTTCTTTTCAGACTCTTGTTTTCTTGTCCTGTATTTTACAATTCCTGCTGCTTCTTCAAAAATATTTCTTCTATCTTCTGATTTATTACTTAAAATTTCATCTATTTTACCTTGTCCTATTATAGAATAACCATCTTTTCCTATACCTGTATCCATAAATAATTCTAATACATCTTTTAGTCTACATGGTACTTTATTTATATAATATCCAGTTTCACCACTTCTATATAACTTTCTTGTAATAGTAACTTCTGTATATTCAATAGGTAAGCTTCCATCTGTATTGTCAAATACTAATGATCCTTCTGCAAAACCTAAAGATTTTCTATTTTGTGTTCCTGAAAAAATAATATCTAATGACTTACTTCCTCTTAAAGATTTCATACTTTGCTCGCCTAAAATCCAACGAATTGCATCTGATATATTACTTTTTCCAGAACCATTTGGTCCTATTACTGCTGTTATTCCTGGCATAAATTCTAATACTGTTTTATCCGCAAAAGATTTGAATCCTTGTAATTCTAGTCTTTTTAAATACATTTCTTATCACCTAAAAGTAGTTTATACTATTTTTCCTATTTTGTAAAGGAATTATGGCACAAAATTTGCTCCTGCTACTATTTTTGCTATATTATAAATTAGTCTTTGTTTATCTTTCGAACATTTTTGTAACACATCATAAAAGTCCTTATCCAAATACCTATAATCTTCTTTAATAACTCCTGTTATTAATTCTTCTATCGGTACATCTAATGCTACTGATATTTGTGCTAATCTTCTCAAATTTATGGATGTTCCTCCACGTTCTACTCTACTTATAAATGGAGTTGCAACATTTATAATTTCAGCCAATTCTTCTTGTGACCAACCTTTTTTTACTCTTGCTTCTTTTATCCTTTGTCCTATTAGTTTTAAGTCTACATTTGTATCTATTTTCTCCATTTTTATCACTTCCTATCGTTAAATTTAACATTGTAAATTTTTCCACGTCAACCTTCTTAATTTCTTTATTTGTAAAGTTTTATTTATTAATACTCTTATTTTCTCGCTTTTTTAACGTTTTTCTTCGTTTTTTAAATTGCCTAATATAATATTTACTAATTAGTTCATTAAAAGCCTCTTAGAATTAAAAATCTAAAAGGCTTTTTCCTTAGTATATCAGTATGTTTATCCATTTACTAAAAACTCTTTTTTTAATTTTTCTAGTTCACTTTTTGTTATATTTGTCATTTCTATTATAAATTCATCTGAGCTATTATTAGAAATTAGATTTTTTACCACTTCCTTTATAGCTTCATTCTTAGAGCTATTTACTAATTTTTTTACATCTTTTCTAAAACCTTGAAGTTGTCTATCATATAAACTAGGCATCTTATTTGTTCCTCCTTCTTTTATTTTGAAATCAATTTCTTCTTGGAATTCTTGATTGTAAGCATCTTTTATTAAATTTTCAAATAGAAATGCTGAAATATTATATATATCTTTTTTCATTTCATCTTTGCTTACAATTAATATTCGATTTAAAATTTCTTTGAATTCTTCATAATTAATAGTTTTGGCTAATGCCATTGCATAAGAAAATAAAGTATTTTTTTGAATTAATGATTTAGATGATAATTTATTAATTTCTATTACATTATATTTAAAATCTATTTTATAATTTTTAAATACATAATCACTAACTTGCATTTCGCTAAAATTATTAGAAATATTCCATTTATCTGTGCCTGTATAAATAACTATTGGCACTACAATCGGATATTTTATTCTTTTTTTTATTTTTACAGAACTATTCCAATCATAAATAATATCAACACAAAAGTTTAACATCCTAAATGTAAGTTTATTATCTATTACTGATTGATGAGCAATTAAAAAATATATATCTTTATCTTTTAATTTATAGACTATATCAGCTTCCCTAGATTTATATTTTTTAGTTATATAATTATTTGTATATTTTATTAAATCTTCACCTTCTATTTTTTCTTTAGCTTCTATAAAATCATTTATTATCCCTGCTACTTCACTTTTGTTTTTTAATATTTTCTCTATTATCTTATTGTGTATATTATCTACTTTTCTCCTTTGCTTGCCTGTTCCTAGATTATATTCTGCACTTTCCTCTGCTAGTCCAAAGACCGCATTAAGACGCAAAGTGTGTATGCACTTTATATAATCTTTATATGTAAATACTTCCACAGTCTTCCTCCTTCTTTAGATATTCAAATTTATCAATCAATTTTTATTTAAAAGTAAATTATATACTAATTTTTCACCTCTATTTCTTTTTTCTTTTTGCTTAAATTTTCTTTGAAATCCATTTTCTAGACTTTTAAAATCTTGACCAAAAAATTTTTGAATAAATAATCCTTGTATATTATCTCACAAAAATAGAGAAAAGCCAAGCTTTTCCCTAAAATTTGTCAAACTTTTCATCGCAATTTTCGACATTATATGACATAACTATTAGTTTTTATCAAAGTAACTGCTAATTTCTTCTAAATTTTCAAAGTTTTTCTGTCTTAACACTTCATATACAACTATTGAAACAGAATTTGATAAATTTAAAGAACGAAGTGTTTTTCTCATAGGTATTCTTATTGTTTTATCAATATATTTTTGTAAAATATCTTCAGGAAGCCCTTTAGTTTCTTTTCCAAATAATAAAAATACTTCATCCATTTTACTATAATCAGGCTCTGAATATACATGCTTTCCCTTTGTAGTTGCAAAAAACATATTATTTTCTTCTGGTTTATATTTTTCTAAAAAAGCTTTAAAAGAAATGTGTTCTTCTATTTCTAATTTATCCCAATAATCTAGTCCTGCTCTTTTTACAGCTTTGTCTGATATACTAAATCCTAATGGATGTACTAAATGTAATTTTGCTCCTATTGCTGCACATGTTCTTGCAATGTTTCCTGTGTTTTGTGGTATTTCTGGTTCTACCATTACTATATTTATTTTCACTTTCTTTTCCTCTTTTCTTATTTATTTTAACTGTTTTAACTATTTTTCTAACTTTTGTCTTACATATTCATATAAAACTATTCCAGTTGCTACTGCTGCATTTAAACTTTCTGTTCTTCCAAGCATAGGTATTTTTATTTTCTCATCTGCTAAGTTCATTATTCTTTCTTCTACACCATTTGCTTCATTTCCTATTACTAGCACTTTTTTATTATATTTCATATCATAAATATTCTTACTATTATCACCTAAAGAAGTTACTAGTATTTTAAATTTATTTCTTTTAACTTCTTTTAATGTTTCTAATAAATCATCACACTCTATAACTTTTACTCTATAAATTGCTCCCATACTAGAACGTACCACTTTAGGATTATAACAATCTGCTGTTCCTTTAGATACTAATATTTGTGTTAAACCTACACTATCTACTGTTCTAAGTATAGTTCCTAAATTTCCTGGGTCTTGAATGTCGTCTAATGCTACTATTATATCTTCATTATAATTAATATCAGAACTTCCATTATTTTTCTCAATTACAGCTAAGACTCCTTGAGGTGTTTGTACTTCTGATATATACTTAAATATTTTACTTGTAACATACGTACAATCATATTTTGCTATCTCATACATTAATTCTTTAGGTATACTATCAGACTTTTCACAATCATCACATATGATTATCTGCCTAATAGAAGCTTTCTCTAAAATAGCCTCTTTTACCATCTTTATTCCTTCTACAATATAAGCATTTTCTAAATCTCTATATTTCTTCTCTTTTAACTTTTTAACACTTTTAATAATCTCATTATCTTTACTTGAAATAACATTCATAAAAAAATCTCCTTATGCTGTTTTTTAGGACGGGGCAAAAAACAGCCCCTAAAAAATACAATAGTACTCTTATTATTTACTGTACTATTGTATTTTATAACTTTTTTTAAGTTTTAGCAATATTTTTGCCACTATTAATTCATTTTATAGTTCCCATTCTCCGACTATATTTTCTCCATTATATCTTCCAGATGATACTATCATTTGATTTAAAAATTCAATATTATTATTCCACTGTTTTATTATTAATTTAGCGTCCTTGTCTGTTGCTGCTTTTCGAAAAACATTATCATATTCAATAGGTGTTGCTTTTATTGTCATCTCTCCTGTAAGTTTTGCATCTTCCTGAAAGGTTTGTACCATATTCGTTACGCTTGCAGGTATAACCTCCGGACCTCTAGTCAATTTATAGCACTGATAAAATGTCAAGTACATAATTTTCAAACCTTCCGGAAGAATCAAATTTGCTTCCTTTAAATTTTCACAATTTCTAAAGCTACTATTTAGTGACTCTACATTATCTGGAATTTTCAAATTAGCATATTCTAATGAATTACAAAAAGCAAAGCTTCCTGTCATATAAATAATACTGCTAGGGATTTCTTTTATCTTTTCTATACCTGAACCATTCCAGCACCAATTTATATTTTCTACTGAATTTGGAATAATACATTCTTTTAAATTTGTACAACTTTCAAATGTACTTTGCATATTTGTAACAGTTGTTGGTATTAATGGCATTGTCGTAATGTTTGTATTATTATTAAAAGTTCTATATAAACTTGTAACTGGATTATATGTTTTTCCGCCGTCTACACTTATATATTGTGGTATTATAATATCTTTTCCATTAGTTTCTGTTCCTTTATATCCTGCTGTTCTTATTGTTTCTGTATTTGTTCCATTAGAATTATATTCTGTATTTTGGAATACTTCCTTACTATTTAAGCCATATCCATTTGTTACTGTATCAAAAGAATACAACCATAAATCCATATTTACTGCTTGTCCATTTGTTCCTAGTCCTATTACATTTTTACTTGTTATTTCTTGTCCTTCTGGAGCTTTTGCATTTGCCATTGCCTCATTCCAGTCTATTCCATCTCTAACTTCTCCATTTGATGCTACTGTATATTCTCTTTTACTGTCTACTAAACTTATTGTAAAACTTCCGTCACCATTATCTCTTACTACAGTTTTTCCTTCTCCAAATTCTCTATCAGTTTCTTCTTGTAAATTATTTTGGTTTAAATCTTGATATCCATTATCTCCTATTCTTGCTGCATTTACTGCTAATTGTATTTTTTCTTTATCAGCTGCTTCTTCTGTTTTTGTTTTAGCATTCTGTGCTTGAGTTAGTATTCCATTATTTCCTGTTAGCATAGTAATTGATACTCCTGCTAGTATTAAAAGGACAATTATGTTTAGTATGTTATCGATGGTTAGGCTGTAAAAAATCAGACTAGAATAACTCATTAGACCAGCCT
>CALXFH010000051.1 GCA_944387555.1 uncultured Clostridia bacterium
ACTTCTATTTTTATACATTTAGGGTGAAATATTCGTTTATAAACTTTTAAGGTGATTTTATCATAAATTAAATACATAAAAAGAAAGTTAAAATTTACAAAATTACTAAAACATGTTATAATAATAATATGCAAAATGTTTTTACTCCATTTTGCAGCTTAGTTTTGGCAACTGGTAAAAATAATTTTTTAGGAGGAAGAATGTATGACTACACTGTAGAAATGATGAGAAAGTATCAACCTAAAGAAAAGGTAAAATGGGAAGGAAGTCCTTATTATCGTGAAGTAGCTGAAGGTCTTTTTATTGTAACTGCTGATGGGGATAGAAAGCCAGCAGACAAGAACGTAAAAGAGCTGTTTAGAAAAACGTATGAGAGATATGTTGAAAGAAGGCTTCACGAAAGTAGAGACCCGCTTGCAATATTTATGTTTCAGGGATGGTATAAACCGATTTTCCAAAGAAATCGACCTCGGAAAGGAATGGTTTATATCGAAGACAATGTTCAGCAGGTAATTAAAGTTTTACCTAAACTCCCCAAAGGGGAAAGGTATGGCTTCCCAGCACTTAGAATCATCAGGGAAGAAGAAGGTACAGAAGCTTTTGTGCTTTCAAGGTAGTCAAAAAGGGAAAAAGTCAGTTCTATTAGGACTGGCTTTTTCCTTATAAAAATTAGCAAGATAAATATATAATAAAAATGTTTCTATTTTAGATAAGCATAAGACAAAGAACAGACTTAGGGAAATGATTCTTTAAGCTTGCTCTTTTTTCTAATAAAATACGTAAAAACAGTACACAGTTTTGTAAAAATATGTTATACTATTATACAATGAGAGAAAGAATGTAAAAAGGAGGAAAAAGTTATGACAGATATGAAAATATCAGAAGATATAACTTGGATAGGTGCAAGTGATAATAACTTAAAATTATTTGAAAGCCAATATGTGTTAGAACATGGAATGAGCTATAATTCATATTTAATAAAAGATGAGAAAAATGTAGTATTAGATACAATAGATGAACATGTAACTAATATTTGGAAAGAGAAATTAGAAAAAGCATTAGGAGGAGAAAAACCAGACTACTTAGTAATTTCACATATGGAGCCAGACCATGCTTATAATATAGGAGAGCTTGCTAAAAAATATCCAGATATGAAATTAGTAGGAAATCAAATGACATTTAATATGTTAGCAAACTTCTTTAGTGATATAGATTTAAGTAGTAGAAAAGTAATTGTAACAGAAGGTGACGTATTAGATATAGGAAAACATAAATTACAATTCTTTATGGCACCAATGGTTCATTGGCCAGAAGTAATGGTAACATATGAGCAAACAGAAAAAATATTATTTTCAGCAGATGGATTTGGAAAATTTGGTTCATTAGATTATGACGAAGAATGGGACTGCGAAGCAAGAAGATATTATTTTGGAATAGTAGGAAAATATGGTGCACAAGTACAAAGCTTACTAAAAAAAGCAGCTACATTAGACATAAAAATGATATGCCCATTACATGGTCCAATATTAAAAGAAAATTTAGAATATTATATAAATAAATACGATGTATGGAGTAAATACGAGCCAGAAGATGATGGTGTATTTATTGCAGCAGCAAGTATATATGGAAATACATTAATAGCAGCAAAAGAAATGGCAAAAATATTAGAAGAAAAAGGAGCAAAGAGAGTAGTTGTTGCAGACTTAGCAAGAGAAGATTGGGCAGAATGTGTAGAAGATGCTTTTAGGTATTCTAAATTAATAGTTGCATCATCTAGTTATAATATGGGAATATTCCCACCAATGGAACATTTCTTAAGACATTTAAAAGATAGAAATTACCAAAAAAGAACTATTGGAATAATAGAAAATGGTTCTTGGGCACCATCAGCAGGAAGAGGAATGAAAGCAATAATATCAGAGATGAAAGATGTAAATATAGTAGAACCAATGGTAACTATTAAGTCAAGAATGAATGAAGAAAATAGAAAACAAATGGAAAAATTGGCAGATGCAATAAAATAGGGACGTTTCCTTTTGCTCATTTTTGCGCAATTTGGGACACATCTATTATATAGAATAAAATAACTAAGCTTGGAAGGAGAACAAGACAGTGGGATTTTTTGAAAAATTAAAAAGAGGAATGAACAAAACAAAAAGTTCATTTGATGAAAAAATAAGTAATGTATTTAAAAGTTTTAGAAGAGTAGATGAAGACTTTTTAGATGAATTAGAAGAAATTTTAATTATGTCAGATATTGGAGTTGATACTTCAGTAAAAATTATAGACAGTTTAAGAAATAGAATAAAGAAAGAAAAAATTCAGGATGAGGAAGATGTAAAAAAAGCTCTAAGAGAAGAAATGCAAAAGATTTTAGATGTAACAGATATAAGTTTGCATCTAAATACAAAACCATCTGTAATCTTAGTTGTAGGAGTAAATGGAGTGGGAAAAACTACTTCAATTGGAAAAATTGCAAATAGGCTTGCTAAAGATGGTAAAAAAGTTGTAGTTGCAGCAGCAGATACATTTAGAGCAGCAGCAGTAGAACAACTAGAAATTTGGGCTAACAGAGCAGGAGCTGATATAGTAAAAAGAGAAGAAGGAGTAGACCCAGCATCTGTTGTATATGATGCAATAAGAATAACAAGAGAAAAAAATGCAGACGTGTTAATAGTTGATACTGCAGGAAGATTACACAATAAAAAATATTTAATGGACGAGTTAAATAAAATACAAAAGGTAATAAATAAAGAAATGCCAGAAGCTGATAAAGAAATATTATTAGTATTAGATGGAACAACAGGACAAAATGCTATTTCACAAGTAAAAGCTTTTAAAGAAGAAGCGGATATAACAGGATTAGTAATTACAAAATTAGATGGAACAGCAAAAGGAGGAGTTGCAATAGGAATAGTTTCTGAAAATAAAATTCCGATAAAATTTATTGGAGTAGGAGAAGGAATAGATGATATGGAAGTGTTTAATTCAGAAGATTTTGTAAAAGCTATAATATAAAGGGAAATTATTAACAAAAGGAGGTAAAAAAGTGGATAATAATACCCAAAAAGAAGAAAATGTAAAAACACAAGCAAATGAAACAAAGACAGTAGAAACAAATGAAAAAGAAATTAAAAAGAAGAAAAATAGTAAAACTAGAATGCTACTTGTTATTTTATTTTTACTAATATTTGCAGTGATAAGTTATGTACAATTGAGAGGAAGTTATTTAGAGTATCTAGAATTAGGAGAAAGCTATACTAATATATTTAAAACAAATTCATTTTATCGTTATACAATTATGGCTGTTAATTTTGTTCTTCTTTATATTGTTATTTATTTAACAAATAGGGGAATAAAAAAAGGTCTAAAAGTATTTTTTGATAATGAAAACAAGAAGATGCCAAAGCTTCCAAATAAATCATTAGCATTAGTAATATCAGCAATTACAAGTTTTGTAGTATCATCAGTCTTTATGCAAAAGATAATGCTTGCAACTAGTGGAGCATCATTTGGAATACAAGATCCAATATTTGGGCTAGATATTTCATATTATATGTTTTTAAAACCTTTGATAGAAACATTAGTCTTTTATTTTGTGATAGTATTTGTATGTTTATCATTATATATGGCAATATATTATGTTATAGTATTTAACCGCTATTTTGATGGAATAGATGGTAAAATGTTAAAAGAAAGTTTATTTATGAAAAAATTACTTAGAAATGTAATGTTAATAGTAATTGGTATTGCTATTTTAACTATTTTAAGTACTCAAAATGTAATGTTTGGAAAGATACTTACAGTTGGCGATGACATAGAAATAAATGGTGCAGGAATGACAGAAGCAACAGTTCAGGTTTGGGGATATGTAATATTTGCATTTGTAATAGTAATATTTGCATACAGAGCATTAAGAGCATTTAAGGCAGGAAAGACAAATAAGGTATTAAAAAATTTAGCAGTAATACCTGGATATTTAGTTATACTATTTGTTGTAATGTTAGGATTCGACTTAATATATGTCAATTCAAATGAACTTGATAAAGAAAGAGATTATATCTCAGAAAATATAAAAAATACAAAAAGTGCATATAACATAAATATCGAAGAATCAAATTTAGAAGATTCTGGAACTATTACACAAGAAGAGGTAAATGGAGCATCAAATGTAATTAATAATATACCAATAATTAGTAAAGATGCAGTGCTAGAAACATTAGAAAATAACCAATCAAGTGCTGGTTACTATGTATATCCAAATACAACACTTGCAAAATACAATATAAACGGACAAGATAAACTTGTATATCTAGCACCAAGAGAAATTACTAATTCAGGTAGAACTTATAGTAATAAAACATATGAATATACTCATGGAATGGGAGAGATAATAACTCTTGCCACAGAAAGTACTGATAGTGGAAATATTAAATATGTACAAAGTGATGTAGCAGGTTCAGATGAAGTAATTAATATAACAGAGCCAAGAATTTACTTTGGATTAGAAACGGATGAAACAATTGCTACAAATGCTAAAAATAAACAAGAATATGATTATACAGATGAAAATGGAAATGACCAAGTATCAACATATTCAGGAGAGGCTGGATTAAACTTAGGATTTTTAGATAGATTAGTACTTGGAATTTCTAAAGGAGATTTAAATTTAGCATTTTCTAGTGAAATGACAGCTGATAGTAAGATTTTAATAAATAGAGACATAATAACAAGAGCCAAAAAAGCAATGCCATATCTAATTTATGATGAAAATCCTTATACTGTTGTAACAGATGATGGAAGAATTGTATGGGTATTAGATGCTTATACTGTATCATCTAGTTATCCATTCTCACAATATACAACAATAGAACATGACGGATATACAGAAGACATAAATTATATAAGAAATTCTGTAAAAGTAATAATAGATAGCTATAATGGAACAATGGATTTTTATATAACAGATAGAACAGACCCAATTGCAATGGCTTATAGAAATATTTATAAAGATTTATTTAAAGTTGTAGGTTTAGATAGCGAAATACCAGAAGATATATCTAGTCATTTTGTATATCCAGAATATTTATATAATGTTCAAGCAGAAGTATTAAAGGTATACCATAATACTAGACCTGATGTAATATACAGAGGAGATGACTTATGGGATATTGCAAAATATAGTACAACAAGTAATACAAATACAACAGGAACATATATGGAGCCATATTATACAATGGTAAAAACAAAAAATGGAGAACAATTAGGATTAGTACAAATTTATACTCCAGACTCAAGACAAAATATAATTTCATATTTGGTAGGAAGTAATGAAAATGGAGAAAATGTATTAAGGTTATATAAATTCTCAGCAGATAGTAACATTGTAGGACCAATGCAGCTTGATAAACAAATACAAGAAGATAGCAATATTAGCTCTGAATTAGAAACTCTAAATGTAACAGGAACAAGATTAACAAAACAAATGATAGTAGTTCCAATTAATAATACATTATTATATGTAGAGCCAATTTATCAAACAATGCTTAATGAATCTGATGTTCCACTTCTAAAGAAAGTAATAGTTGCATCTGGAAATAAAGTTGCAATTGGTGATACTTTAACAGAAGCATTACAAAATCTACTTTCTAGATATGCTACAAATATTGAAGTTGAAGATACTGAGGATATAAATAGTCTTATTGATGCTATTATAAGGGCTAACCAAAACTTAACAGAGTCAAATGAAAGTAATGACTGGGAAATGATGGGTAGCGACATAGCTAGACTTCAAGAACTAATTAATCAATTACAACAAGCAAAAGAGGAAGAAGAAGAAAACCAAGCAGAGCAAACAGGAACTACTAATCAAGTAGATGAGAATACAATTAATTCTACTAATACTGATACAAATACTACAGGAGAAAATACAACAAATGAGCAAAATAATGTAACAGTTAATAATTCAAATACAACTAATGAATAAGAATAAATAGTAAAAAATAAAAGTAGAAAAATAAAAAAAGAATAAAACAAAAAGTATAAAACGAACATAAAAAATCCACCATATAGTTAGGTGGATTTTTATGTTTGGTAATAAAAGAAAAAAGAAAGAAGAAAAAGAAAAAACTGAAAAAATAAATATTTTAAGTAAGTCAGTAGAGCATTTGAATAAAACTTTACAAGAAGGAAATTTTGTAGAACTTGCTTATTTATTAGGAAATAAAAAAGAAATGTTTATAAGAAACTTTTTAGCAGGGATATCAAGAGGAATTGGAATAGGAATAGGAGTAACAATAATCACTGCAATTCTTGTAATAATTCTTCGAAAGATAGTAACATTAAATATACCAATAATTGGAGAATATATATCAGACATTGTAGAGATAGTCCAAAAAAGCAGGTGAGACAAAAGGGGACGGGCCTTTTTTGTTTCAAAATTGGAAAAGTGTTGTAATTTTGATATTAGTTGTGATATAATTTAGTAAAAATAAACTTTACAGGAGAGTGAAGCTTATGGCTAATATAAATTTTTTAGAAAATGAAGTAGTATAATTTAAAAAGACAACTAGTGAATTAAAAGAAGGAATAATTTCAATTGTATCTATTTTAAATAAACACAAAAGTGGAAAATTATATTTTGGAATAAAGGATAATGGAGAAATAATAGGACAACATATATCAAATAAAACTTTAAGAGATGTTTCTAAATCAATATCGGAAAACATAGAGCCTAGAATATATCCAAAAGTAAATAAAGTTAAATTAGAAGATAAAGAATGCATATTAGTAGAATTTGAGGGCGATGATATTCCATATTTAGCTTTTGGAAGAGCTTATATGAGAGTAGGAGATGAAGATAGACAACTTTCAATGAAAGAAATAAGAAAAATTATTTTAAAAGGTGAAAATGAAATAGGAAAGTGGGAAAATAAAGTTTCAGATTATAAAATTAAAGACATAGATGAAAAACTATTAAAAGAATTTATTGAAAAAGGAAGAAAGGCTAAAAGAATTAATTTCCCATATACAAATAAAAAAGAAATATTAAAGAAGTTATCTTTAGTAAATAAAAGTAATGAATTATTAAATGCAGGATATATTTTATTTGCAAAAGATGCTAAACTTGAAATGCAAATGGCTATATTTGCAACAGATACAAAGTTAACTTTTCTAGATATAGACCAAGTTTTTGGAAATGTTTTTGAACTAATTGAAGCAGGTGAAGGTTATATAAGAAAAAATATAAAATGGCCGGTTAATTTTAAAACAGGAAGTATGGAAAGAGAAGAAATCCCAGAAATACCATTAACTGCTGTAAGGGAAGCTTTAATAAATTCTTTAATACACAGGGATTTTAATAATCCTAAAAGCAATGAAGTTGCAATATATAAAGATAGAATAGAAATATTTAATCCTGGAGAGTTCCCAGAAGGATATAAACCAGAAGATTTTATTGAAGGAAAGGAAGGCTCAATGCCAAGAAATCCTTTAATTGCAAATACATTATATTTATCAAAAGATATTGAAAAGTGGGGTTCGGGTTTTAAAAGAATAACTGATGAATGTAAAGCAGCAAATGTAAGAGTTGAATTTAAAATTAAAAAAAGTGGTTTTACTGTTATTTTTTACAGAAAAACTGATGAAGAATTGTATGGTTTAACACAAAATGATTTAAAAAATGCAACATTAAATAAAAAAAGTGCAACGTTAAATGGCGAAAATGCAACATTAAATAAAAAAAGTGCAACATCAAATGAGAAAAATGCACTATTAGATATAGAATTAAAAATAAAAGAAAAATATCCAAAATTAAGAAAAATTTATATAGACATTATAAAAATAATTTTTGAAAATAAATATATTTCACAACAAGAACTTGCAAATAAATTAAATAAAAATAGAAGTTCAATTTATAGAAATGTAAAGGCTTTAATAGATTTAGGAATTTTAGAACGTATAGGAGCTAGAAAAAATGGTTATTGGAAAATAAATATATAAAAAAATAAATTTTTAAAGAAGGTATGAATATGGAAGAATTAAAAAAAGAAGATATAAGAAATATATTTCATAAAAGAGATGAGAATTCAAATAAAGGAAATTTTGGTTATGTAGGAATAATGGGAGGATGTATAGAATATTCTGGAGCTATTAAACTTGCAAACTTAAGTAGCTCAGCTTTAACATCAGGTGCTGGAGTTGTAAGACTTATAGTACCAAAAGAAATAGCAAATGGAGTTATGCCATATCTTTTAGAACAAACATTATTTACAATTGAAAGTAAAGATGGACATATGATATTTAATGAAGAAGAAATAGATAAATCTTTAGAAAAGTTAAAAGCGTTAGCAATAGGTATGGGATGGGGAGAAAGCAATGAAAATGAAAAAATACTTAGGTACATATTAGAAACAAAAGATATACCAGTTGTAATAGATGCAGATGGTTTAAATACACTTGCTAAAATAGATAAAAGTATTTTAAATAGAACTAAATGCAAAGTTATATTAACACCACATCCAAAAGAATTTGAAAGAATAAGTGGTTATGATTTTGAAGATATAAAAACTAATCCACAAGAATTAGCTGTTGAATTTGCTAAACAATATGATAATGTTATTTTATTACTTAAAGGACATACTACTACTGTTACAGATGGAAAAACAACATATTTAGTAAAAAGAGGATGCGCTGGTATGGCAACGGCAGGAAGCGGAGATGTTTTATCAGGTATATTGGTAGGGCTTTTAGGATATAATGAGCCAACAGTTTTAACAATATCTGCAGGAGCATATTTAGCAGGCCTAGCAGGAGAGATAGCTGAGAAAGAATTAAATGACATTTCTATGAAAGCATCTGATACAATATCTAAAATACCAGAAGCAATTAATGAAATAAGAAAATAAAAAAATGGGGCATTGCCTCATTTTTGTTTACTCTTTGGATATGGTTTCACAATGTCAGTTCTATATAATAAATAATCTATACTTGTATTGTAATAATCTGCAAGTTTGCTTAGCAATTCTAAAGGAATTGTTCTTCTTCCTAATTCATAGTAAGAATAAGCAACTTGCGAGATGTTTAAATATTTACTTATTTCACTTTGTGTTAAATCATTATCTTCTCTTAAATTTCTAATACGAGTTTTCATATATTTATCCTTTCCTAATTTTAAGAAAATTATAAAATAAAACAAAATGTTATATTGACTTTTAAAACAATTTGTTATAAGACAAATAAAAAAAGAAAGGATGAACTAAATATGGAAAAACAAAAGAGAAGTAAGGGAATTACACTTATTGCACTTGTAATTACAATAGTACTAAATAGCTCGTACCTCGCTATGGACCGAATGAATAAAATTGAAAAAATATAAAACCTCAT
>CALXFH010000052.1 GCA_944387555.1 uncultured Clostridia bacterium
TTTTGCCTACATAATAACATAAAAGCAAGTAATTTACAATTAATTACTTGCCTTCATTTATACATTTTTACAAACATCTACCCATTTTTCAAAGTTAGATGCTTTTTCTAATTCTTCTATTGTTAACTTAACTGCACTGTTTGAGCTTCCACAAGCAGGATAAATAGTATCAAACCTTTTTAATGAGTCATCTAGATAAACTGTTACCCCTTCTTTTATTCCAAATGGACAAACTCCACCTACACTATGCCCTATTAATTCTTCAACATCTGCAAAAGGTATCATTTTTGCTTTTTTGTGAAATTCTGCTTTATATTTACTATTATCTATTTTACAATCTCCTGCAACTACTATTAATATTGGTTTATCATCTACAATAAATGATAACGTTTTTGCTATCTCCTTTTCTTCACATCCAACTGCTTTTGCTGCTTCTTCTACAGTTGCTGATGATACTGGAAATTCCATTACTTTATTTTCTAATCCATATTCTTTTAAATATTCCTTTGCTCTTTCAAATGACATCTAAATCTCTCCTTTATGATAACTTTTATAAAATATACTCTAAAACAAGCAAAAAATCAAGATATTGTAATATTAAATTTTGACTTTTTAAAATCTTCTTAAAATTTATCTATTTTCCCCAATTTACATATATAATTTTAATCAAAATCAATTGACTTTTCTTTAAAATTTATGTATAATAATTATAGGAAATGAAGAATCCACAAAGGGTTGCCGATGGAATGTAATAACCATTCGCCTGGGCAAAGCAGAATGGTTATTTTTTATTGCCTATGTAGTAAATACACGATGATGATAACTAATGCAAAATTTATGATAGTTAATCCTACTAATCCTAAGAATAGTAGCTTTGTAGTCATTAATAATATTGCTTCTACCATAGCACCACCTCCGCTGTCAATCTCACAACAAAAGTTGTGGAATAATATGTATAGTCTAAGGTGGCAACACACTCTGCTTATTCTTATTTCCTACATTTTACACTATACAATATTCTTTTATAAAAAACAAGCGAACATGTAAAATTTTATTTATAAATTTTATTATATTTATAAATAATTTAATAATTTTAATTGAATAGATTTTTATTTTTCCATATTTTCAATAATCTTATCTATAACTTCATCTTCCAGTTTAAAATCTGTATTTACAAAACCTATTTCTTTGTATACTCCTTCTTTTTTATGGAAGTCTGTACCTACTGTTACAAATAAGTTATTTTCTTTAGCAAATTTGTTCCACTTATTTGTTTCATCAATTATTTTACCATTTCTATCTATATATAAGTAATTTGCTTCTATTCCATCTGGTTGCATCTCTTTTACTAATTTTAAGATATCTTCATCTGTAAAATTATCTTCATGTACATATGCAACAGGATGTGCTAAAACAACTTTTCCTCCCGCTTTTCTAATTACCTTGGCAGCTTTTTTTGGAGTAAGTGTTCTCTTTCTTACATATGCTGGACAATTTTCATTCATAATTGTTTCTATAAATTCACCTTTATTTGGAATATGTCCAAAATCTACCATTAATTTTTCTTTATTTTCTTCATAAAATTTACCAGGCGTGGGAACCCATTTCCTTTAGGAGATGGGAGGAGCGTCATTTTCTACCCTTGATTTTCAATATATTTTTGTATTGTTGCCTCTGATACCTCACCTATACTACAAGCAAAATATCCATCAGACCAAAAAATTTTCTTTTTCCAATAACATTTAGATAAAAAATTATGATATTTTTGCCACAAGAAATATGTAGTTTGCTGTTTAATTATCTTAATAATATCACAAATTCTATCAGTAGTATTATATTCTAGCAAAATATGTATATGGTCTTTATCGGTTTCCATAGTTATAATCTTATATCCATAACTTTTAGAAATAATATTAATTTGCTTCTTTACATCATTAGCTATATTTCCTTTAAGAATTTGTTTGCGGTATTTTGTAACTAAAACTATATGTACTTTTAGGCTATATTTTCGCCTGTTATGATGGTTATATCTATTATTCAAAAAAAATCACTCCTTATAGTTGACATTTACTAATAATTAATATATAATGTACAAAACATTTGTTTCAAGAATGGAGGGAATTATAATGCAAAAAATGTCAGTTACAGCTAAAGTTAAAGTATGTGTTTCAGATAAAGATAAAGCATTACTAGATAAGACAATGTATGCTTATCGTATAGCTTGCAATTGGGTTGCAAAATATATATTTAGAACACATAACTTAGAAATAAATTCCCTAAATAAGATATTATATTTAACTTTAAGAAGCAAATATAACTTAAAATCGCAAATGGCACAATCAGTAATAAAAACAGTAATAGCAAGATACAAAAGTATATTAGAAACACAAGGAGAATGGATAAAACCAGAATTTAGAAAACCACAATATGATTTAGTATGGAATAGAGATTATGATTTAAGAGAAGATTATTTTTCTGTAAATACATTAGAAAGACGTGTAAAATTGCCTTATGTATCTAAAGGTATGACAAAATATTTTAATAAAGAAGAATACAAGTTTGGAACAGCTAAACTTGTTAATAAGCGAGGAAAATATTTTTTACACATATCAGTAAATTTTTTAGTAGAAGAAAGTAAATTATCTGATATACGTAATGTAGTAGGAATAGATAGAGGAATAAACTTTGTTGTAGCAACTTATGATAGCAATAATAAATCTGGTTTTGTAAGTGGAAAGGAAATAAAACAAAAGAGGGCAAAATATTCTAAAACGAGAAAGGAATTACAAAAAAGAGGTACAGCATCAGCAAGAAGAAGATTAAAAGCTATTGGAAATAAAGAAAACCGTTGGATGCAGGATGTAAATCATTGTGTATCAAAGGCACTTGTGGAAAATAGCCCCAAACATACATTATTCGTATTAGAAGATTTAACAGGTATAAGAAAAGCCACGGAACGAGTAAGATTAAGACATCGCTATGTTTCTGTATCTTGGTCTTTTTATGATTTAGAACAGAAGCTTATTTATAAAGCAAAGAAAAGTCAATGCACAGTAATAAAAGTAGACCCAAGATATACAAGTCAGTGTTGTCCCAAATGTGGACATACAGAAAAAGCCAATAGAGATAAAAAACTACACTTATTTACTTGTAACGAATGTGGATATAAATCAAATGATGATAGAATAGGAGCAATGAATCTGTATAATATGGGAATAAGCTATCTAAAAGAAGCAGTAGTACCTAATACAGTTGTAGCATAGCATATCTATGTTACAAAGGGCGTAAGTCAACCGTCCTACGATGTAACGTCACTTTAGAAAAATCTATTGAAAAAAGGTAGGAGATTAAAATCTTAATCGCTTGCACTACTGGGCAGTTACAAGCCCATTACCTTTAGGTGATGGGTAGTTGACTTTCCACAATGTCTAATGTAATATGTGCTTTTGTTACTGCATCTATTTTATCTAATTTTTCTACATTTACAAAATATCCTAATTCATTTAACTTCTTTGCTACATTGTGCAAATATTCATGTCTTGCATTTCTAACCTTATATAATGCTTCACTAAATTCTTTATTATTTAAATCAAAATTATATCCAAGTACATGTATTCCTGCTTTTTCATTCTTAGTTGATATTTCTACACCAGATATAAGCTTTACATTTTTACTCTTAGCATAAGAAAATAATTCAGGAGTATAACTATCAATTATATCATGGTCTGTTATTGATATTACTGATACGCCATTTTTCCAAGCCTCATCTATTACCTCTTTAGGGCTTAAACTTCCATCTGAAATATTTGTATGTATATGTAAATCTATTTTCATCTTTATTCCTTCTTTACCTTTATTTTCAAATAAATGATAACAAAAAAACAAACAATTTTCAATATTTGTCATTGAGTCGCTCACCATGACAGCTTGGCTGTATAAAATATCAACAAGCTGTTTAATTACTAATAACTTGTTGTTATTATATGCAACTTTATGTTGCAAACAACGAGGAGGTAAGTGAAAAAAAGGATGAAACATCATTAACCATAAAGTTTTTAGGCACTGCACTAATATTACTTATAACTGGTATTGTTGTATGTTTTCTAGCTAGTCTAGGATATAATACATACATTAAATACAGTGACAACAAAAAAAATAGAAGCCTGTGCAAAAAACCAAGCAACACAGACTTCCAAGCTCAATGACATTTCAGAGTAAGACGAAAGTCTTACTCACTTTTATTTTATTGATTATTTTTTGAATTGTAACATTTATTTATTCAGTTGTCAATGTCTTTATGTAGATTGCTCATATGTATAGCTATATTCTAAGCAATCTGTTTTTTCTTATAAACTTTCCTTTTAATATGTATAAGTAAATAACTAATCACTGCTAAAACTAAAGTAATAATTATCTCTTGTCTAGGTACTGCTGATAATTCAAGTAATCTGTGGAATAAGAAAGCTGCTAAATAGAATCCTATAGCTGTTGTCGTAAATAAAAATGCATGTGCTTTAGTAAATGGTGTACAAACTTCTTGTACAGCTAAAATACTTACAAAACCTATAAGCAAATACATCATAGTTGTTAAAGTTCCAGCTTCTATTCCTATTACATTTCCTATAATAGTTAAAACAATTATATTAAACATAATTACAATTGCAAAAGGTGCCGCGTTCGTGAGCGCTGTCGGCAAAAATGCTCCCGTAATTGGTTTTTGATTTTTCTCAAATGTAATAAAGAATGATGTATAACCTTCTATTACTAAGTCTATTAATGTTATTTGAATTGGTATAAATGGAAATGCTGTATTTGTTATTATACAGAATAATGATAATAGTACTGAATATATCGTTTTAATAAAGAATATTCTAGCAACATTTGTTATATTATTTACAACACGTCTACCTTCCATTAATACATCTTTTAATACACTAAAGTCTGAGTTTAGAAGTACTATTTGAGATACTTGTTTTGCAGCATCTGAAGCATCTGGAAGTGTTATACTACAATCAGACTCACGAAGTGCTATAACATCATTTACCCCATCACCTGTCATTGCAACTTTGTGGTTTTTAGCTTGAAGTGCTTTTACAATAATACTTTTTTGATGTGGTAACACTCTTGCAAAAATACTATATCTATCAACCAAGTTTACTATTTCAGCATCTGTGCTTATTGTTGATAAATCTATATATGACTCATAATCTTCTAAGCCAGCTCTTTTTGCTATATTTGATACTGTAAGTGCATTGTCTCCAGAAATAATTTTAACATCTACACCTTGTTCTTTGAAATATCCTAGCATTTCTTTTGCATTTCTTCTTAATGGATCTTCTAATATTACAGATGCAACTACATCTAATTTTGGTAATTCATCATCTTTAACTACTTCTTTAGAATATCCTATTGCTAAAACTCTTTTTCCTGCTTTTTGTAATTCAACTATTCTTTCAGGCATTTCTTTCTCGCTTTTTTCAAATAGTCTCTCTGGTGCTCCTACTATTACAGAACCTTCTTCTTTAAATGAGATGCTACTCCATTTTCTTTCAGATGAAAATGGCACATTATCTATTTTCTCGTAATTTATATCACCTTTAAAATGGTTTCTTAATGCTTTAAATGTTGAGTTTGTATCATCCATTCCGTTTACAAAAGCTACCATCATATCATTAAAAGTCTTTGGCATAACATTTTCATCATATAGTTTAACTTCTGAAACTTTCATCTTCCCTTGTGTTATTGTTCCAGTTTTATCTAAGCATATTGTATCAATATGTGCTAAAGATTCTATACTATATAGTTCTTGTACTAATACTTCTTTTTTAGCAAGTTTGATAACACCAGATTCTAATGCTATTGTAATTAATAACACAAGTCCTTTAGGTAGCATTCCAAGAAGTGCTGCTGCTGTTGCAATAACAGACTCTGGAAGTAATGTTTCTCTTATAAAATAAGCTTGTATAAATAAAATTACTCCAACTGGTATTATTACAAAACTTGTGAATTTTGTAACTTTCTTCATAGAATTTATTAATTCTGAGTTATTATCTTTATGTTTTTTAGTTGCACTTATTATTTGGTTAGCAAAGTTATCTTCACCAACTTTTTCAACAACTGCATAACATTTACCAGAAACAACATAACTTCCTGAAAGTAATTTATCCTCTACATTCTTAACAATTAAATCTGATTCTCCTGTAAGTAAAGCTTCATTTACTTCTATTTCACCATCTATTACATAGCTATCTGATGGTATTTGGTCTCCTTGTTTTAATACAATTGTATCTCCTAATACAACTTTTTCTATTTCAATTTCTTGTGCTTTTCCATCTCTTATTACTGTTGTTTTAGATGCAGTTAATATTGATAGTTTTTTTACTAAATTTTTTCCATGAATTTCTTGAATAATTCCAATTAATACATTTATTGTAATAATTAAAAAGAAAAATGTATTTGTATATGCACCAACTAACAATAGTGCTATTGCAATTATTAAATTGTATAAATTAAACAATGTAAATACATTATCTTTTATAATCTGCCAGTTTGATTTTAAATTATTATTGTCGCTTACATTTACTTTTCCTTGATTTGTTAATTCTTCTACTTCTTTAGAAGTTAACCCTTTGTATTTTTCTTCTTTCATTGCTCCTCCTAAAAAACATTAAAATTTTCCATGTACTTATTTGTTATATCATAAAAAAGCAAAAAAGAATAGTCTTTTTTAAAAAACTATTCTTAATTTTTGTAGGTTTGTCAAACATATGTCACACTCAATTGATATTTATACTGTTTGAAGTACCTTTTTATATGAATGCTATTT
>CALXFH010000053.1 GCA_944387555.1 uncultured Clostridia bacterium
TATACATACACTATGGTGAAATATTTGCTAATAAAATAAAGCTATTTTTTAGTGAAATTTTCGAAAATTATTGACATTTTAACTTTCTTTTTAAATAACCTCAAAATAAAGTATTGACTCAATATCTTCTTTTGTTAAATTATTATAATTCAGTATCATTACCCAATATAAATAATTATCATTTATTGGTGTTGTAAACATTATTCCATATGGATTTAAATTATAAAAATATTTTCTTCCATTATAGACAAAATAATTTAAAGTATTATATTCATTACTAATGGTTGGCTCTTTTATATTTGTTATTGTATTCATGTTACTTACAATACTACTATCTGCATTATCTATTGGAAGAACAGATATCGAAACTGCTCCTTTGTCAGCATTTGTGCTTGTTCCAACGTATAAATACACCATATGTTGATTTTTGTCATCCTGTACTAAACTTGGTTCATATAAATTCGCTGATGGATAAACATTTACTTTGCATCTTCCATTATAAGCTACACAGCTTTTACTTTTTTCTAAATTATATGATGTTCCGTTAATTTTACCTAAGATACTTGCTGCTTTAAAACCAGGTCCAAAAATAGACCATAACCAAATTGCCAATATTATTACAATTACAAATATTATTATCCCTATTATTTTTATAGCTCTTTTAGTCTTAAAAAAATTTGATAATTTCTTCATAATAATTCCCCTTTTACCTCTGTAATTTTAATTTCATTCTAGCATATGTAACTTCCTTTTAGAAGAACAAAACGAAAATCAAAGATTTCCGTTCTAGGCATTAATTAAAATTAGTGCCTGGTTTTTTATAAAGATGTTGTTTTTAAGTTTCCACCTAATTTTTAGGCAACCCTTTTCTTTAATGGTCGTTGTTCTCGACCAATACCCATCGCTATCTCTAGGTCTGGACTAAAGATTTCTTTTATGTATTTTCTTAATATATTTAAGCTTCCATTTATATCTGCATTTATTATCTTTCCACTATTTGTTTTAAATAAACCTCTTGTTATTCTTCTTGCCTTATTGTAGTATTTTCTATTTATTTCTTCTTTATCTATACTACTTACTCCTGATGTATATTCTTCTCCTATTTTTTCTACTTCTATTCCTTCTAGTTTTGCTTTATATTCTATTTTCTTTACTAAATTTTGTATAGGCATTTCTACAAATCTTTTATTATTTTTCATATTCTGCTTTATATTTTTAATATCTCCTATGACTATTGTACCACAAGCATTTTCTTTTGCATAATTTACTATCATTCTACTTGCTTTATGCATATATGTATTACTATAATTTCTCATTTGCTCATATAATTTATTTATCTTTTTAGTATTTTTAAAATCTTTACTTCCTGTCATCTTCATTTGTATTCCCTGTAATCTTGATATTTCTTTATTTATATAACCTATTTTTGATTTTATTCTTTCTCCTGCTATTATTAAACTATTACTATTATTCATATTTGTACACGCTGCTAGATTATCCATTCCTAAATCTATTGCCATTATATTTGAACCAATTTCTATTTCTTTTTCTTCTTTTTCGTATATTATATACATTTTACATTTTTCATCTACTATATTTCCTATCTTTATCATTTTTATGCTTTCTAAATTTACTAGCTTTTCTAATTTCTTTGGCATTAGAAAATTTAAACTCTTTACTTTAAATTTTTTCTGCATTTCTTTTGATATTGATAGTTTTATTGTTCTTCCTTCTTTCCTTATTGCATAGTTTGTAAATGTTATTTGTATTCTTCCTTTGTTTTTATATCTTGGCATTTGTGGTTCTTCTTTTATATCTTCATTTCCTGCTTCATACATTTCTTTTAACGCTAAATATGATTTATGGTCTCTTATACAATTTAATATTATTTGTTGTAATGTGTGTGAATGTAAGTATTTTGAATGCCAACTTTCTTTTCTATAACTTTTATATATTTTACTACTATCTTCGTTTACTCTTTTCATTTTACTTACATCTACTTTTCCTTCTCTTATTGCATAATTAAATGTATTATATACTTTACTACAATGCCATTTTATTTCTCTTATTATTTTTTCTTGTGCTTCTTTTAGTTTAAAATCACATGCAAATGTTAGTCTCACTTTTTCACCTCCAATCGTTTTATTATTTATATCATATAAAACAAATTTTCGCAAGTACTTTTTAATAAAATTTTATTTTTTACTTAAATTTAAAACAAAATGCTTTACTTTCCTAATATATAAAAAACTTACAAACATTTTTGCTTGTAAGTTTTATCTTCTGGCGCCCAAAAGCAGAATCGAACTGCTGACCTCCGGGTTACGAATCCGTTGCTCTACCAACTGAGCTATTCGGGCATAAGAATACAAGACTTATTATACATTAACCTTTAGAAAAAATCAATAGAGAAGCTACAGCTTGTGTAACTTCTCTTATTTTTTATTAATACATTCCTTCCATTCCTGCTCCTGCATCATTATGTTTGCAATCACATTTTTCTTCTGGCGCATCTGTAACTAGACTTTCTGTTGTAAGTACCATTGATGCAATTGATGCTGCATTTTGAAGTGCACTTCTTGTAACTTTAGTTGGGTCAACAATTCCTGCTTTCTTCATATCTACATATGTTTCAGTAGCCGCATCAAATCCAATTCCTTCTTTTTCAGATTTAACTTTTTCTACAATAACAGCTGGCTCTAATCCACTATTTCTAGCAATTTGTTTTGCTGGTTCTTCTAGTGCTTTTAATACAATTTCAGCGCCTAATTTTTCTCCGTCTTTTAATGTATCTACTAATTCTTTAACTTTAGGTGTTACATTTAAAAGAGCTGTTCCTCCACCTGCTACAATTCCTTCTTCAACTGCTGCTTTTGTTGCAGATAAAGCATCTTCTATTCTTAATTTTTTATCTTTCATTTCAACTTCTGTTGCTGCACCTACTCCAATTACTGCAACTCCACCTGCAATTTTAGCAAGTCTTTCTTGTAATTGTTCTTTATCATAATCACTCTTTGTTTCATTTATTTGAGCTCTTATTTGTGCAACTCTGTCAGCTATTTGTTGTTTGTCTCCTGCACCATCTACTATAATTGTATTTTCTTTTTGAACTTTAACTTGTTTTGCTCTACCTAATTGTGCAATTGTTGTATCTTTTAATTCTAATCCTAATTCAGATGTTATAACTTCTCCACCTGTTAATACTGCGATATCTTGAAGCATTGCTTTTCTCTTATCTCCAAATCCTGGAGCTTTAACAACTACAACATTTAGAACACCTCTTAATTTATTTAAGATTAATGTAGATAAAGCTTCACCTTCCATATCATCACAGATAATTAATAATTTTCCTGATTCTTGCATTAAGCTTTCTAATAATGGTAATATTTCTTGGATATTACTAATTTTCTTATCTGTAATTAAAATATATGGATTATCTAAAACAGCTTCCATTTTTTCTGTATCTGTTGCCATATATGGTGATAAATATCCTTTATCAAATTGCATACCTTCAACAACATTTAATTCTGTATTTGAAGTTTTTGATTCTTCTATTGTTATAACTCCATCTTTTGAAACTTTTTCCATTGCATCTGCAATTAAGTTTCCTACTTCTTCATTGTTTGCTGATATACTTGCAACTCTTGCAATATCTTCTTTTCCATTTACACTTGAGCTAATCTCTCTTAGTCCTTCTACTGCTGTATTTACGGCTTTATCAATACCTCTTTTTATAGCCATTGGGTCAGCTCCTGCTGCTACGTTTTTAACACCTTCTTTAATCATACTTTGTGCTAAAACTGTAGCTGTTGTTGTTCCATCTCCTGCTACATCGTTAGTTTTTGTTGAAACTTCTTTTACTAAACGAGCTCCCATGTTTTCAAATTTATCTTCTAATTCTATTTCTTTTGCTATTGTTACACCATCATTTGTAATTAATGGTGCTCCAAAGCTTTTATCTAGAACTACATTTCTTCCTTTTGGTCCTAATGTAACTTTTACTGTGTCTGCTAATTTATTTACACCTTCTAATAAAGATTTTCTTGCATCTTCTCCAAATTTAATCATCTTTGCCATTTTCTATCATTCCTTTCTCAAAAATTTCACTTTTCATTTTTATAATTATCTATTATTCAACTTTTGCTAATATATCATCTTGTCTAACTATTATATAATCTTCACCCTCATATTTTATTTTTGTTCCTGAATATTCTGAAACTATTATATTGTCACCTTTTTTAACTTTCATTTCTTCTGGTTTTCCATCTACTATTTCTCCAGGACCAACTTCAATTACTTCTGCTATTTGTGGTTTTTCTTGTGCTGCTCCTGCAAGTATAATTCCACTTTTAGTTGTTTCTTCGCCTTCTTTCATTTTAATTAATACTCTACTTCCTAATGGTTTAATCATATATATTACCTCCTTTAAATTTTAGCACTCTATCTATTTGACTGCTAATACTTTATACCCTATTTTGCTAATTGTCAATAGCAAATTAAAATTTTTCACAAAATGTTCACATTTTATTTTATTCGCCTTAAATTTCAATTATTACAAGATTTAAAACAAAAAGAAACCCTCTATTTCTAGAGGGAAAGAATAAATCTTTTTTTAGAGTTATTTAACTCTTTACTTTATCATTTCTTAAAGCTTATCAATCTCGTCATTGGCCTTCTGCATTAATATATTGAAGTAGCTTTTAAAAATCTCATCACCATATAGACAATACTGGCAAACAAATTTTATTGCACTTAACCCTTCTGTAATATTGTTATCCAAAGAATCAAACTTTTTATAAGCCATTTTTACAGCTTTAGAGACATTGTCAATTCCTTGTCTTATGAGATACTGAACATATGCAACAAAATCCTGTCCATATGCCAATACTTCCAAATCTCTTCCGCCAAAGTTTTCTTCATATTCCGCTTCTGCTCTATCACTCTTGAAAATTACATCTAGACTGTTAATAAGCTCATCAAATTCACTTTGTTCTTTATTAAAATCATACGCCTTTTTGTCTGCCTCTTCTTTTAAAGCTTTAGAATATATGTCAAGAACTCCTTCTACAACTGATTTTATCGAATAAAATGATGAATTTCCCTTAGTAATAGTACATGTAATTCCAGCTAATTTCATCTTAAATCCAAGAAATTCAGTATCTGGTTTATATCCATATGCTTCACAAATTTTTTCTTTGAAGTTAGAGCCTTCTTTAAATGCTCCTGAAAGAAATTCAACAAATTCATCGCCTCTAACTACATTAAAAATCAACTTGTCTTTATATTTATAGACATTAATTGGAATTTGCACGGAAACAAAACCTTCTTCAAAGTCATATATTATAGCCTCATAACCATTTTCATCTTCTACAAAGAAAACTTTACTTATGTTTTTTACAATAGTAGCCATGATGTTCCTTTCTCTAAGAAATGCCTTAACAAATGTGTAATGTTATTATATATGCTATTTACATAAAAGTCAACTTTTTATATAAAAGAACCCCCTAAAGTCTAGGGGGAAAGAATTATTCTTTTTATAGATGGTTATTTAACCATATTTAGTTTGTTAGCTAGTCCAAGAAGTCTTGTAATTGGAAACTAATTATTTGTCTATTCCACATAATAAGCTCATCTCGATACTTCCAATACTGTGTAAGAAGGAAAATTGCTTCTTCCTTTTCGTCTAGTCCTACATCTGTTAATGCATCTATATCATCTATAGCTATATCCATGGCAGACAAGAAATCTATTTTCTTATCTTTAATAAGATATTGAACATATATTGCAAGTGAGCCTGCATAATCAATTATCCTTTGATATGTCTCATCATACTGACTTATATCTATCAGTTTTTCCCATCCGATTTCTGATTTTCTATCGTAAAAGTCTACTTCATAATTTTTTAAGATATTTTCTATATATGATTCGTGTCTTATCTCAAAATCCGTTTCAATAAGTTTTTCTCCAACTTTACCACACCAATAAGATATTTTTGATTTTACTAAGTCTGATACATCATCTGCACTTATCTCTTTTGCAGGAATAAAAACTTCAACTCCAATAATTATAATGTTAATTCCTAAAAATTCAGAATCCTCATCATAACCGTATACTCTTAAAAGCTCCTCTTTGAAATTAGAATTTCTATCCAAGCACCCTGAAATAACTTCAGCAAATTCCCAAAGATTTCTATAATCTCCTGTTGGCTTTACTGTTGCAATACCTCCTTCAAACTGTTTTACAATTAAAACTTGGTTTTCTTGTGTCCGAAACTTATACATTTTTACAAACTCTTCATCACCATGTACAAAAGTAGTCATAAGTTTCTCCTTTACTTAACTAACTAAAACTTTAATATGCACTTATTATATCATAATTTAATTTAAATTAAAAGTCTTATGTAAATTAAAAGAAACCTCCTAAAAAGGAGGCAAAGAAAATATTTTTCTTTTTATTAGAAGCTATTTAGCTTTCATTTGGTGGCCATTAAATTTCGTTAATCATATTTTCCAAGTCAGACTTGGTCCTATCATCATTCCATACCTTAAGCTCTTTACCATATTTCCAACACTCAATAAGTTTATCAATTGCATATTGTTTCATTGCTTCATCAATTTTAGAATCCATTGAAGAAATCGTGAACTACCCATTGTCTAAAGCCAATGGGCTTCCTGCTTCTTAGACCTCGTAACCTACTATCTCCACAGGCGTTAA
>CALXFH010000054.1 GCA_944387555.1 uncultured Clostridia bacterium
ATAGATGGTCAGGCTGGTCTAATGAGTTATTCTAGTCTGATTTTTTACAGCCTAACCATCGATAACATACTAAACATTATTGTCTTGATTATACTTGCAGGTGTTTCAATTGCAATGTTAACTGGAAATAAGGGAATATTAACACAAGCACAAAAAGCTAAAGAAGAAACAGAAAATGCAACAGAAGAAGAAAAAATTCAACTGGCAGTAATAGGAAGTAGTGTTACCGATAATGGCTATAGTGATATTTTAGACGAAGAAAGTTTTACAGAAGAATTACAAAAACAATTTGGAAGTCAATCGATAGATGTACACTCAAATGGAGATGGAAGTTTTTTAATAACTATAAATGACACACAAAGAAAATACTATATTAATGATGATGAAACCATAATAAATGGTGATAATATAGTAGAAATAAATACCCCAGAAGAACTAGTAAGTTTTAGAGATGATGTAAATAGTGGAAATAGCTATGAAGGAAAAGTAGTGTTACTTACAGATGATATAACATTAGATTTAAGCCAAGAATGGGAAGCGATTGGCTATTATGACCAAGCAACAGAAAATATAAAATATCCTGATACAGATACAAATAAACCATTTAGAGGAATATTTGATGGCGGTAATTATACAATAAATGGAATAACAATTACTTCAACTGATGAAATTTGTCATGGATTATTTGGATTAGTAATAGATGGAACAATAAGAAATGTAGTAATTGGAGAAAATAATAACATTTCGGGAAAACAAAGAACTGCTGGAGTAGTGGGATATTTATATGGTTTTCAAGGGAATATTAGTAATTGTATTAATTATTCTAACATTACAGGTAATGCAGGAATAGTCGGTAATATATCAGGACAACATATGATATATAATTGTAAAAATTATGGAACTATAACTGGTTCAGGAGGAATAGTAGGAAGTAGTAATGGTACTGACTGGCCTGAAGAGTTTGCTAATTATTCTCATAAAATAGTAAATTGTGGAAATTATGGAAATATTATAAAAGAAAACGGAACTAATTGTGGTGGAATAGTTGGATATTTAAAAGGAAATATAATAAACTGTTGTAATAAATGCGAAATAAATGGTAATATAAATGTTGGAGGTATAGCTCGGAAATGTGGAAGGAACAATAGAGAATTGCTATAATATAAAGAATGTAATGGGACAAGAAAATATTGGAGGAATATTGGGAATTACTTCGAGTGTCAGAACTAAAACAGTAAATTGTTATAATACAGGAGAAAATATTAAAAATGAGATTATAGGATATACTACATTTGATGCTGTAAAAAATTGTTATAAGTTAATTGATACTTTTACAGCTGCAGATTTAGGAGATGCTTTTAAAGATGATACTGAAAATATAAATGATGGTTATCCTTTATTAACATGGGAATAAAATAAAAAGGAATGAGAAATCATTCCTTTAAAAATGTATTTGTAATGTTTGCAAAATCTTGAAGAGTTAGTTTTTCTGCTCTAATGTCTTCTGGAAGGTTTAATTTCTTTAATATTTCTAAACCTTCTTCTTTATTTAAGAAAACTTTAGTATTAGTTAGACTGTTAAGCAAAGTTTTTCTTCTTTGCATAAAAGCTGATTTTACAATTCTAAACATAACTTTTTTGCTTTTAACTTCCACAGGAGGAGTTTTTCTAATATCTAACTTTATAACTTCAGAAGTAACCTCAGGCTCTGGAATAAAAGAGTCTTTTGGAACTTCTAAAATAGCTTTAGATGTTGCGTAATAATAAACAGAATATGTAATTGCACCAGTGTCTTTATCTCCGGGTGTTGCAATTAATCTATCAGCAACTTCTTTTTGAACCATAACAGTTATAGAGTCAAGGTCAAGTTGTTCTTCTAGTAATTTCATAATAATAGGAGTAGTTATGTAGTAAGGAAGATTTGCAACTACTTTTACTTGCTTGATATTAGAATTTTCTTTCTCTTTTTTTATAATAGAATTTAAATCCACCTTTAAAATATCTGCATGTAAAAGTTCAAAATTATCGTATAAACTAAATCTATCTTCTAATATTTTAATCATTTTTTTATCTAACTCAACACAAATAACTTTATTTGCTTTTTCTAGTAAAAACTTAGTAAGAGTACCAAGACCTGGTCCGATTTCTATTACTAAATCATCTTTATTTACATTGCTTCCTTCAATTATTCTTTCAACAACTTTATCATCAATTAAAAAGTTTTGACCTAAAGATTTATTTGCTTTAATATGATATTTTTTCATGATAAATCTAGTATCTTCTAAAATATTATTATCCATTTTTTACCTCTTAAAATTAAAAATCTATTATATTTTATAACAAATATAAGAATTTTTCAATGATTTTACAAAAAGTATTTAACATAAAACTTTTTTGAGTTTAAGATAATAAAATAAAGGTGATATTTGTGTGAATTTTCTTGACTTTTTATAGAATTTTACTTAAAATGATTGTATAAAAAATTAACAAAAGAGGCATGTCAATGGAAAATAAAAAAGATAAAAATAGAAAAAATATGAAAAGTCGAGTGAAAAATAAGAAAAACAACAAATCAAATGATAATGTAATAAAAATGAAAACATCATTTGATTCTAAAAACATGATACAAACAAAAAAATTAAGAGCATCTTTAATTATAATAGTATTAATATTTATGCTTTTAATAGGGAGAATTGGATTTTTACAATTTGTAGAGGGAAGCACATTAAAAGAGTCAGCATATAATCAACAAGCAATAAACCAAATAATAAGTCCAAAGCGTGGAAATATCTATGACTCAACAGGGAAAGCACTAGCAATAAGTGCACAAGTAGATACTATAACAATAAATCCTTCAAAAATAGCAAAAGAAGATGATGAAGAAGGAACAAAAGAGTTAAAAGAAAAAGTTGCAAAAGGATTATCTGATATTTTTGGATTGGATTATAATGAAACACTAGAAAAAGTAAACAGTACATCACAAGTAGAAACAATTGCAAAAAAAGTTGAACAAGATAAAGTAGATGAATTAAAAAAATGGATGGATGAAAATAAAGTATCTGTTGGAATAAATATTGATGAAGATACAAAAAGATATTATCCATGTGATAATGTAGCATCAAATGTAATAGGATTTTGTGGAAGCGATAATCAAGGATTAAGTGGAATAGAATACCAATGGGACTCTGTTTTAACAGGAACACCTGGAAAAATAGTAAGTTCAAAAGGTAGCGACCAACAGGAAATTCCAGACTCAGAAGAAACATATATATCAGCAGAAAATGGTAGTGATATAACTCTAACAATAGATTTTCAAATTCAAACAATAGTTGAAAAATATCTAAAACAGGCAGTAGAAGAAAATGATTGTAAAAAAGGTGGAAATGCAATAGTAATGAACCCTCAAAATGGGGATATATTGGCAATGGCTTGCTATCCTGATTATAACTTAAATGAACCATATACTCCAAATGAAGTGTTAGCAAAAACTTATGACTCTTTATCTACAGAAGAAAAGAGTGAGGCTTTATATAAAATGTGGGCAAATAGATCAGTATCAGAAACTTATGAACCAGGTTCAGTATTTAAATTAATTACAGCATCAGTAGCCTTAGAAGAAAATATAACAACAACAGATAAACCAGGGGATTTTGTATGTAAAGGATATGAAGAATTTGAAGATGCTTCAAGGAACGAACCACTTAGAATAACATGTTGGACAAGTGCTCATGGACCATTAAGTTTGAGACAAGCATTAGAGAAGTCTTGCAATCCATCATTTATGCAATTAGGAGCAAGAATAGGAGCTACAACATTATATAAATATTATGAAGCTTTTGGATTATTTGATAAAACAAATTCAGGTTTATATGGAGAACAAAATAGTATATTTTATGACTTAGATGATGTAGGACCAGTAGAGCTTGCAACAATGTCTTTTGGACAGAGATTTAATATTACACCACTTCAAATGGCAACAGCAGTATGTGCAATAGCAAACGATGGAGTGTTATTACAACCAAGAATAGTAAAACAAATAACAAATACGGAAACAGGAGCTGTAACTGAAACACCTGTAACAGAAGTAAGACAAGTAATTTCAAAACAAACAGCAGACCAAGTTAAATCTATGATGGAATCAGTTGTAACAGAAGGAACAGGTAAACATGCAGCAGTAGCTGGATATTCAGTAGGAGGAAAATCAGGAACATCAGAGCCAATTTATACAAATACAGATGCAGGATATGTCGCTTCATTTGTTGCAATATCACCAATAGAAGATACACAAGTTGTTGTATTAGTTACATTATATGACCCACCAGCAAGTAACCATCAAGGTGGAACATTAGTAGCACCAGTAGTATCTCAAATGTTATCAGAAATATTACCATATTTAGGAATACCATCAACAGATACTCAAAGTGAAGACACAAGTAATCTAATAACAGTTCCTGATGTTAGAAATAAAACAGTTGCAGAAGCACAAAAAACATTAGAGAGTAGCGGATTTAAAGTTAAAACATATGTTAATGGAGATGCAAATACTACATTAGTTTCAGACCAAACTCCAAAGCCAGGAGCAAGTTTATCTAAAAATTCAATTATAATTCTTTATGGGGAAGGAAGCGAGGTTGCAACTTCAGTAGCAGTACCAGATTTAAAAGGAATGAATGCATCACAAGCAACTACGGCGTTAAGAGAAAAGAATTTAAATATTAGTATAGAAGGATCAGGAGTTGTAACAACACAAGATTATTTAGCCGGTGAACAAGTGCAAGAAGGAACAATTATAAGTGTTACATTGAAACAATCAATAAGTGGAGGTGCACAATAAAAGAAGGAGGTTTTTAAGCCTCCTTCTTACGATTTTCAGTAGCTTTTTGAATTTTTACAAGCTCTTGGGTTAGAGCTTCTACTATTATTCTATTATAATTATTTAGTTTCATATAATTTTCTAAAAAACTTTGACTCATTACATCACTTACTTTTTTAGAGTCTGTATTTTTAATCAAATCTTCAAATAAAAAATCTGAACTAATATTTAGTGCATTACATACACTTGTTATTGTTGAAGCACTTCCAAATGCTATGCCACGTTCAAGTTGACTTATGTATCTTGGGGATAGTGATAATTTTTCTGCTAGTTCTTCTTGTGTGTATTCTGCTTTAGATCTTGCTAGTTTAATTTTTTTACCAATACTTTTTCTTAATTCTCTTTCTTTACTATTCATAGGCTACCTCCTCATACTTCTATTGAAAAAAGTATATCAATTCCATAGTTAAATGAGAACGAACTGATAATATGAATAGATTACAAAAATAACACTATTAGTTTGGCAACTTATAGTAGAAATATATAAATAAAAAAGTGAAATTAGAAAAAAATTGTTACTGTTCAGACTAGATGAAAAGTAAAAATAGTTATCCACAGAATATTACAAGGTCTGTAATAATAATGAAACA
>CALXFH010000055.1 GCA_944387555.1 uncultured Clostridia bacterium
AGGCTGGTCTAATGAGTTATTCTAGTCTGATTTTTTACAGCCTAACCATCGATAACATACTAAACATAATAGTTTTATTAATTTTAGCTAGTGTTTCAATTGCAATGCTAACAGGAAATAATGGAATATTAACACAGGCACAAAATTCAAAAATCAAAACAGAAGAAGCTATAGAAAAAGAAGGAGTTGGTTTAGCCGTAACAGATGCAAAGATTGGGGATAGGGGATATGAAGAACTAAATCAAACTAATTTACAAAATGCAATAGATAAACATTTTGGAAAATCAGTAGCAACTGTTATAGATAATAAAGACGGAAGTTTTACAGTATTATTTAATGGTACTGATAGGATGTATGATATAAATCAATCTGGCGAAATCAGTGAGGGGGCAGCATTTACATTGGCAGGGAAAGTAAAAAGCGGTAAAATAGAAAAAGGTAGTTATATAGATTATACTCCTGATGTTGTAAGTTCAACTTCATCAGAATTTACTAATTTAGTATCTAATTTACAAACATATTCTGGTGCCCCAGATAATACATTAGATACATTAAAACAAGAATTATCTCTAAAATGGAGAATACTAGATGTAAAAGATGGTAAAGTTAGATTAATAAGCGATACACCTACATCATCTAAAATATCATTATATGGTCAACAAGGATATAATAATGCTGTATATTTATTAGATGAAGCTTGTAGAACTTTATATAATAATAGCGTCTATGCTAATAAGGCTCAAAACTTAAAAATAGAAGATATAGAAAATCATTTAGTATATGATTACACTCAAAACGAAACTATTCAAAGTGGAACTTCTGTAAAATATGGAACAATAAAAACTTATACAGAAAACAAATATTATCCTAATATATTTCAATATGAAAAAGATGCAAAAATAGATAATGAAAATACAAAAGAAACTTTAAATGCTAGCGAACAAGATAGTTTGTTAGATGATGTAGTAAATGAAGCAAAAGACAATATATCTATACGACATGCACATTGGTATAAACAAATGAATGAAGATGATTTTGAAAATATAATATATTATGAACTGTTTATAAAAAAAGATGAAAATGTGTATAATACATATTTATTATCATCTCGTTGTTTATATGCTGGTGAAAATCAAGTATCTTTTAATATATATAAAATTTCTAAAGGAAATGTTGATTCTCATGCTTTTTACTATAGTAATAATATAGCTGATGGAACGCCAATTGCTTTTAGACCTGTAGTAACTTTAAATGAAAATGTATCAATAGCTTCTGGAGAAGGAACAGAAGAAGTACCATATGCGTTAAATATAGATTGATAAGTTTAATATTTTATAAAAACAATTATATAATTGCTTAAAGTTTAGGCAAGAATTAAAACAAGTAAATTTAATGTTACTAAAAAGAAGAGTGTAAAAAAGGTTCACATTAAAGTGAACCTTTTATACTAATTTATTAAATACTTTTTTACCTTTTTTTAGAATTGCATATCCATCTTTGAAGTCTTCATCTGATAATTGGTAGTTTGTATCTGTAACTTTTTCATCATTTAGAGTTATACCACCTTGGGTGATAAGTGTTCTTGCTTGTCCTTTAGAAGGAGCCATGTTGCACTTTATAATTGCATCTAAGATTGAAATGTTTCTATCTTCTAGTTCAGTAGTAGGCATATTATCTAAACTACCTTGTCCACTAAATAATGCATTTGAAGCTTCTTCAGCTTTTTTAGCTTCTTCTTCACCATGAACTAATTTTGTTATTTCATATGCTAGAATTTTTTTAGCATCATTTATTTTTTCATCTTTAAGGCTTGCAAGTTCATTTATTTTTTCAATAGGTAAGAATGTAAGCATTTTTAAAACATTTTCTACACTATCATCTTCAACATTTCTCCAGTATTGGTAAAATTCATAAGGAGAAGTCTTGTTAGGGTCAAGCCATAGAGCTCCTTTTTCAGTTTTACCCATTTTCTTACCTTCTTTAGTTGTAAGAAGTTTAAAAGTTAAACCGTAAGAATCGTCTTTACCAATTTTTCTAATTAAATCAACTCCACCTATAATATTAGACCATTGGTCATTTCCACCCATTTCTAACTTACACCCATATTCATTATATAAATGTAAAAAGTCATAAGATTGCATAAGCATATAGCTCATTTCAAAGAATGTAAGACCAGTTTCTAGTCTTTGTTTATAACATTCAGCAGCAAGCATTTTATTAACAGAGAATAGACTTCCAATTTCACGTACAAAGTCAACAAATTTTAAATCTAAAAGCCAGTCTGCATTATTTACTATTATTGCTGCATTTTCACCTTCAAAACTAACAAATTTTTCAACTTGTTTTTTAATGCAAGCTACATTATGGTCAATCTCTTCACGAGAAAGCATTTTTCTCATATCTGTTTTACCAGAAGGGTCACCAATTGTAGCAGTACCACCACCAACTAATATAATTGGTCTATGTCCACATTTTTGCATATGAGATGCAACCATTAGTGAAACAAAATGACCAACATGTAAACTATCAGCAGTAGGGTCTATACCAATATAAAAAGAAATCTTTTCTTTCCCTAAAAGTTCTTTTAACTCTTCTGGATGAGTAATTTGTTCGATATAACCTCTTTCGTTAAGCAAATCAATAACATTTTCCATAAATCAAAATCCTTTCTTAGTTAAGTGTAACTCCATTAAAACCACTTTCTTGGTTTTGGTTAATACCATTTTTAAAATCTTTTTTATAGTTTTTAAATTCAGGATATCCAACAAAACGATTTAAGTTTCTAACAGATATACCTGTTTGGTTAGAAATAGTATCTAGAGAATTATTAAATCCGTTTTCATCTAAATAAGATGTAAATTGCATAAATTCAGCACCATCTTTTTTACTACATCTAGGGCAAACATTACCCTCTGAAACATAAAAACTTCCACATCTACTACATCTATTAAATTCCATTTTAAATCCTCCTTGTTTTATCTTTTGACAAATTCTTCTAAAATCTACTACATTGTAACATAAATCAAAGGAAAATTAAAGACTTTTTTCCTTTAAATCATTAAATTTTTTATAGAATTCAGGAATAGATTTTTGAAGACGAATAGGTCTTAAGTTTTTATCAGTAAAACAATGTTTAGTTTCGCCTGTAAAAACAACTTCTCCTGTATTCTTTTCAGTTGCAGAATAGCTAATAGTAAATCTTACACCGTTAAATTCTTTTATATAAACTTTTATAAAAATAGTATCATTAAAAGTTACATGATGTTTAAAAGCACAATTAACACCAAGAACTGGTATCATAACATTGTTATCTTCAAAAGCAGAATAAGGCATACCAAGTTCATCAAGAAGGTAGCATCTTGCTTCTTCCATATAACGAATATAATTAGAATGATGAACAATTCCCATTCTATCAGTTTCATAATAATTAATTTTTCTTTCATATACGTAATCCATAAAAAATCATTCCTTTCAGGGAGTAATTATATAAAAATAGTAAAAATATGTCAAATGTAAAAGATAATAAAAAAGTGTATGAAAATATCTAAAAGTATGATATATTATATAAAAATAGAAAGGGGAAATGTTTATGAAGAAAAGTTCTAAAATAATATTAGGTATAATAGTTGTGTTAATAGTTATATTTGTTATATATAAGGTTGATAGTATGAGAAGAGTAGAAGAAAGAATAACAGAAATGGCACAAAATTTATTAACAGGTATAACCAATGAAGATTATGAAAAAATTAGAAATAATTTAAGAAGTGTAGAAGGAAATGAATTATCAGACCAAGAAATAACTAATTTTCTATTAAATACAGAACTTTATAGAGCTACACTTTTGGATAATGGCGGAGTTATATATGATGTAAATGTAAATTTCTTTAATATAAATGAAGGAAATATAGTATTTGGTTTTACAGCATTAAATGGAGAAAATATAACTAGAGAATTGAAATATGTAAAAAACGGAACGTATAGCTATTTTGTAACAGAGGAAACAGAGGAATGTATCAAAGAAAAAGAAAGCTATCCAATTGATACGGATTTAGCTGATGGAACTGAACTTAAATATAATACATCAGAAGATAGTCCTGATACAAAATTAAAAATATATGTATTTAAGCAAGATGAAAATGGTGGAATTTCATTGGAGATTATTAAAGAAGCAAAAGAGGATATAGAAAGAGAAATAGAACTTGGAATGAATGATGAAATAAAGACTTTAAAAAATATAAATGATAATTATACAATGGAATTTGATAATGAATATAAAAAAGTTTCAGTATATTATAGTGAAACTGATAAAAATAAAGTTGGTATAAAAGCACTTCCATTAAAAGTAATGTTATATTCTATAACAAAACAAGCATTAAGTGGAAATCCGGATTGGAAATTAACCATAGATTATTATGATTATAATACAAGAGAATTATTATCAGAACAAGTAATTAGATAATAAAAATAAAAAATTATAGGTTTACAATAGATATGTCACACAAAGATATAAAAAATAAATAGGAAGTACCAAAAATATGATAAAATGATTTTGACCAAAAAATCTAAATATCAGGAGGTACTTCCT
>CALXFH010000056.1 GCA_944387555.1 uncultured Clostridia bacterium
AATTCATTTGAATATTTAGACATAAAATGAACCCTCCTTATTAAACTAATTTTGTCTAATAATTTGGGTTCACTTCACTAAAAGTTACCTCTTTTACTTATCATAATGCAAATTTTTTAATTAACACTACTCCACCTGCAATTGTAATTAATATTACAAATCCTAATGTAAAGTAAACTCTTACTTGTCCTGTTGATACTGATAACAAGACTGGTGCATCATCTATATCATCTTCGCCTTTTACTTGGTTGTCTGGTGTTGAATCTCTATCTGGTACTCCATAATCATTATAGTCTTCTGATATTTCTGCTGTATTTACTTTTAATCCCATGTTATCTTCACTATTTATCCATGTAAGCACAACTTCTACTTCTGCATATTCTCCTGGTTGTAATAATGTATTTTCTAATAACCTTGTTGATATTACATTATTTCCTTCATCTTTCCATCCTGGATTGTCTTCGCTTAAGAATCTTAATCCTTCTGGTACATAGTCTGTTATTTCTTTTGCATATCCTGCAATTTCACCTTCATTTGTTACACGGATTTTGTATCTAAATTTAACTGTTACATCATTTATACTCTTTCTATATAAATCTACTTTAACAATTTGTTCTGGATCATCATATGGTTGATGTCCTGTTTCTGTAATCTGCGTATTTCCATTTTTATCAGTTACTATTGCTTGTGTTACCCATTTTCTTAGTGATAAATCAAAATAAACAAGTTTTACATATTCTTTATCTTGGTCATCTTCTCCATCATTCCATTCATCTGGTATAGAATCTTTATCATCAATTTCATTTCCATTTTCATCACTATCATCTGATATTTGTGCTGAGTTTACTAATATTCTGTCTGATTCATTTGGTTCTATTACCTTAAATGCTACTTGTACATCTTTATAAGCTGGATTTGTATCACTAATTTCTTCATCTGGATTAAATGCTTTAAGTAAGTTATCTCCTTGACTTTCTTCTTGTTCTTTAGATAAGTAATCTGTTTTAATTGTCTTAGCTTCATCAACATTTTCTGTTACATTTCCTTCTTCATCATACATTACCCATCTATAATTAATATTAGTTTCATTATCTGGTAAGAACTCTAATCCTTCTGGAATATCATCTGTTATTTCACTTGCATAACCTGATATTTCTCCTTCGTTATAAACTCTTATTGTATATGTTACAACATTATTTGTTACTACTTCTAATGGTTTTTTTGTATGATTATAAGTTATTTTACCTGTTTCTTCATCATAACTTACTTTTGGTATCCTATTTGTAATATCTTTATTATCTACTTTTGTTATAAATTTTCTTAAAGCCAAATCAAATTCTTGTACTATAACTTTTTCAAAGTCATCATCATCTTCTTGTCCTGGTATATAATCTCCTGTTTCTTCATCTTTGTAGTTTGGTAATTCAGAATCTTCTGGAAGTTCTACATTATCTTCGCTTGAGTCTCTATCTTTTGCAGGATTTCTATTTTCATCTTGATATTCTGTTATATCTGCTATATTTGTTATATTTTCTCCTGATACTGCACTATTTTTTACTTTACACATTATTGGAACTTCTACATATGATAATGTATATCCATTATCTGTTTTTTCTGCAGCATTTATTAAACTATTTTCTAGATATCTTGTTGTAACTGTCCTTCCATCCTCTGATACTGACCATCCATAATTTCTATTAAAGTCGTTATCTACAAATTCTAAATATTCTGGTAAATTATCTTTTATTTCTGCTGCATAACCTGCTATTTCTCCTTCGTTATATGCTCTTAACATATATACTACATAATCATTTCTTTTTACTGTAACAGGTTCTTTTGTGTGATTATAAGTAGCTGTTGTTATCATATTACCATTTGCATCTGCTGTATTAAGTAATGATGTATCTACCACTGGTTCTCTTGTATATGAACCATTTGAATTTCTTAAATACTCTCCATCTTCTATATTTTCATCACTACTTACTGCTATTATGAATTTTCTTAAAGATATGTCAAAACTTTTATCTTCTTCTACTACTATTTTTTCAAAATCATCATCGTCTTCTTGTCCTGGTATATAATCTCCTGTTTCTTCATCTTTGTAATTTGGCAATTCAGAATCTTCTGGAAGTTCTACATTATCTTCACTTGAGTCTCTATCTTTTGCAGGATTTCTATTTTCATCTTGATATTCTGTTATATCTACTATATTTGTTATATTCTCTCCTGATACTGCACTATCTTTTACTTTACACATTATTGGAACTTCTACATATGATAATGTATATCCATTTTCTACTTTTTCTGCTGCATTTATTAAACTATTTTCTAAGTGGTTTGTTGTTACTGTTCTTCCATCTTCTGATACTGACCATCCATAATTTCTATTAAAGTCGTTATCTACAAATTCTAAATATTCTGGTAAATGGTCTTTTATTTCTGCTGCATAACCTGCTACTTCTCCTTCATTATATACTCTTAACATATATACTACATAATCATTTCTTTTTACTGTAACAGGTTCTTTTGTGTGATTATAAGTAGCTGTTGTTATCATATTACCATTTGCATCTGCTGTATTAAGTAATGACGTATCTACCACTGGCTCTCTTGTATATGAACCATCTGAATTTTTTAAATACTCTCCATCTTCTATATTTTCATCGTTACTTACTGCTATTATGAATTTTCTTAAAGATAAGTCAAATTCTTTTATTCTCTTATTTTTTATAATTATTTTTATATTACTTCCATCAAATGTCACGTCTGTATTTTCTCCTGATGTTACTGATGCATTTTTTATAGAATAGTTCCCATTAACATCTTGTTTTTCTACTTCTATTGTTATTTCACTTGATGTTAATTCATATCCTGTTGGTGGAGTAACCTCTTTAATTGTTATTATATCTTTCGTTCCTACATCTGTTATCTCAACTACTCCTAAATTTACTATTCCGTCTTCTCCCGTTGTTTTTAACTCTGTACTTTCTGCTCCTGGAAGTATTACATTAAATTCCGCTCCTTGTAATTTTTTAGAATTGTCTTCACTATCTACCTTTTCTAGTTGTAAACTATAAGTTCCTTCCTTCTTCTCATTTGGTACTGTTATTGTTACCAAGTTATTTGAATAACTTGCTTTAACTTTTCCTTCTCCTAAGCCACTTCCCTGGCTATTCTTTAAATCAATATTTGTTACTACATATGCTCCACTTTGTATTCCTTTTGTTACATCTAATTCAAAACTATTAAATAACTTATTATATCCAGTTGGTGCAGATAATTCTTCTACTTTTATTGTGTCTGTTCCTTCTTCTGTTATATCTATTCCATCTATTGTTATTGTTCCATCTGAATCTGTTGTTTCTGTCCTATCACTTCCATCTGGTAGTGTTATTTTAAATTCTGCTCCTGATAATTTTGTGTTCTCATTATCTTTATCTACCTTCACTACTTGTAAATTATAACTTCCTTCTGTTTTCTCATTTGGTACTGTTATTGTTACCAAGTTATTTGAATAATTTGCTTTTATCTCTCCTGCTCCTAATCCACTTCCTTGGCTATTTTTTAAATCAATATTTGTTACTACATATGCTCCACTTTGTATTCCTTTTGTTACATCTAATTCAAAACTATTAAATAACTTATTATATCCAGTTGGTGCAGATAATTCTTCTACTTTTATTGTGTCTGTTCCTTCCTCTGTTATATTTATTCCATCTATTGTTATTGTTCCATCTGAACCTGTTGTTTCTGTCCTATCACTTCCATCTGGCAATGTTATTTTAAACTCTGCTCCTGATAATTTTGTAGCTTCGTCATCTTTATCTACCTTTACTACTTGTAAATTATAACTTCCTTCTGTTTTCTCATTTGGTACTGTTATTGTTACCAAGT